>CAZTOP010000029.1:0-38374 GCA_964615145.1 uncultured Chitinophagaceae bacterium | reverse complement strand
AATGAAAATAAACCCTTTGCAGGGTTTTGATTAATTGTGAGATTTATTGATAAGGTAATCCTTTGAAAGAGTTTTTTCTGTTAACCCACAATACTGTTTGTGAAAAAGCTATTCTTTTTTGACCTTGTTGGTGATCTTCACTAATAAGTTTAATTGATAGACTTTGATTTAAAAAGTTGTCAATCAGAAAGGAGCTGTTTGAATAAGTATTATTATATCAGGTACATTTTTTCCCCTCATACTTTTGGGTGATTTTTAAAATAGTTTTAAACTAGAGTTTTGTTGCAGGGTCTTCTGCACATAAAACAACTAGTTATGAAAAAGTTAATCATCATTATCGCTGCTTTATTTTCTACAAAAACTTTTGCAACCAACTATTATTTCAGCAACGCCGGCAACGACAATAATGCTGGCACAAACCCATCTTTCCCATATAAAACAATTGACAAATTGAATACGCTAGTACTTGTTGCAGGTGATAGTATTTTCTTTAATTGTGGAGATGTTTTTAGAGGTCAAATTAATGTTACTGCAAGTGGTAATAGTAGTAACTATATAGTATTTGCAAGTTATGGTAGTGGTAATAAACCTATCATTAGTGGGGCAACTACCATTAGTAACTGGGTGCTCAATGGCAATAAATATGAAACTACATTAGCAATAAAGCCTAACAATTTTTTTGTTAATGATAAGGAGCAGGTTATTGCTCGGTATCCCAACAATAATCAATATTTGACTTTAGACTCGGCTCAAAAGACTTATTTAAAAGACGCATCTTTAAGCAGTGTTTCATCAAACAATTTTACTGGTGCCTGGGTATGTGTACATACTGCACAATGGTGCTGGGAAAAATCGGCTATTTCATCTTTTACTGGTACAAATAAAATTGCTTACAAAACGCCTATGCACTTGGCTGCTATTAATAATTATGGTTATTTTATTTACGATAATATCAACCTGCTTGATACTGCCAATGAATGGAAGTATGATAGTGCTACCGCCACCATTTACTATATTCCAGCAAGCGGGGTTAATCCTAACAATCAAACCTGCGAAGCAGCAACATATAACAATGGCATAGCTATTAATGGAAATGCCTCATATATTGTAATCAATAATATTCAATTTGAAAAGCAGATGAATGCTGGTGTTTTAATCAGCAACATTAATAACAGATATATTAAAATTAGCAACTGTTTTTTTGCTCGCCAGTATAATTATGGTTGTAGCGACAAGGGTAAGTATAATGAAATAAATTATTGCAGTTTTAGCGAAATAGACGGTATTGCAATGTTTGTAAATGGAGGTGGTGGTAACAGCACTATTCATCATAATAACTTAAACAAAACAGGCTTGGTAAGAAATAATGGCATTGGACAAGAGATAAATGGAACCGCTATTAAGGTTGCTTTTGGAGATAGTTGTTTGATACACCACAATACTATTGATAGTGCTGGTTACTGTGGTATTTCGGTAGATGGTACTTATAACACAATAGAGAAAAATATTATCAGCAATGTGATGCTTTGTAATAATGATGGTGGTGCTTTAAAAAGCTTTGGTGGTGCCTCTCATCACAATATTTTCCAAAACAATTTTGTAACAACAAGTGATGGTAATAAAGATGGTACTTATCAGGCAAACTTTATAACTCCTGCTATTTATTTTGACTTTAACGTTAACAATAGTATCATTAAAAATAACACAGTTTATGGCAGAACACAAAAGGGGATTTTTCAAAATGCAGGAGATAGTTCTAATACTATAGAAGGTAATATTATTTATGGGTCTAATATTGGTATAGACCTAAACAGTACTAATCTTCAGCCTACTCTAATAAAAAATATGAACATTAAAAAAAATGTGTTTTGGTTGAAAAATAAATCTGATTATGCGTTCAGACAAGTTGACACCTCTGGTAATTATAACTATGGATATATAGACAGTAATTACTATTTTCAACCTTATAACGGTATTGATAGTATAATCTATAGATTGAATAATTTTCAAACCAAACCTTACAATTTTAGTAGCTGGCAGTCTGCTGGAAATGATGTGCATGCTATTGTTAACAGTTTTAGATGGACAACAGGTAAAGATAGTTCTGCTATATTTTTGAATGCCACCGATTATGTTGCTACACAAAATTTACAAGGCTTTGTGTGGAAGGATTTAGATGGTAATATTATCAATAGTTTAACACTGCAACCCTGGACTAGTAAGGTACTTATAAAAACAGCTACGTTATTGCCTATTGATATGGTGAGTTATGAAGTAACATTAGAGGCTGGAAAAAAAGTTAACAATCTTTGGTCTGTAGCAAGTGAAGTGAATGTATTGCAGTATAATGTTCAACGCAGCAGCGATGCAAGAGAATTTGAAACAATTGGAAGTATCTTATCTAATGAAAGTAAAGCATACAAGTTTATAGATGATATTAAAACCGTAAACTCAAAAACAATATATTACAGAATTGAAATTGTTGACATAACAGGAGCTAGAAGTTATAGTGCGGTGAAACAAATAAAAATTGAGGATGCAGCTGTTTTAATTAACGTTTATCCTAATCCTGTGAAAAACGAATTGCACATCAGTACAGACTGTATTGCTAGTATAAAATTGTATAGTATGACAGGCAGGCAAATTTTGGCTAGCAATTTAAAAAAGGGAGATAATAGCATTAATATGCAGCCATTAAGCCAAGGTGTTTATGTTGCTGTTATTGAAACAGTGAATGGTGTTGTTACAACAAAAATTATTAAGTAATAAGTTGAAACTATAAAAAAATAAGGGCTATGTTAATTTTTTGTTTAACACAGCCCTTATGCGTTACTAATTTTAATATTATTTGCTTACAATATCCAATTCATCAACAATATGTTTTGCTCCTCCTAATTTTTCAATGCACCATAACACATAACGTACATCTACACAAATCGTTCTGTTAAGGTCTTTGTCAAAAGCAAGTTTATGGCTTAGGGCTTCGTAGTTACCATCGAAAGCTAAACCAATTAATTCTCCTTTTGCATTCATTACAGGGCTGCCACTGTTGCCACCTGTAATATCGTTAGTTGTAATAAAGCTTATCACAACATCTTTATAAATTGGGTCTTCGTATCTGCCAAAATCTCTGGCTTTATAAAGGTCTAAATATTTTTTAGGCAAATCAAATTCATAGTCGCCAGGCACATATTTATCAATTGCACCTTTCATTGTACAAACAATATCATACTTTACAGCATCCTTGGGAGCATAGCTTTTTACATTACCATAACTAACACGCATTGTAAAGTTGGCATCAGGATACATTTTTTTAGCCTTCTCTGGATTCCATTCCATGATACCTTTTAAATATGCACGACCAAGGTCGTTATTTTTTAAAGTAAACGCCATAAACTTAGGTGCATAATTAGAGTTATAGTTTTTAACAAAAGCAGCTGCAGTTTTAAACGCTGGGTCAGCATTTAAAGCCTCTACCGTTGGTTTTGCAATAAATGCTTTCCATTTTGCATCATCAAAAGCCATTGTATTTTCAAACACATCGGCAGCATATTTTTTAAATGGATTTTCATCAATGCTACTTGCTTTAAACAAGTCTGTGAAGAAACCTTTAGGATGTTGGTCAGCATCTACATCGCTCATAAACATTGCTAACACATTGGCTAAAATATGCTGGTCGCTTTTTTTATTTTCTGCTTCTAAAAAGTTTTTTCTGGCAGCATCAGCAGCTTTAACAGCTTTATCCAAATCTTCTTGTTTAATATCTTTTTTATTCAAAGTGTTTTCTAAACCAATCCAACTTGCAGCAAATGCCATTAAAGGAGAGCCCATTATTCCTTCATTGATGTACTGGCGTTGTTTTGCATAAGGTCTCCAGGCGTCATAATTTTTTGTATAATCTGTTGTAATATTTTCGTATTCTGGTTTGCCTTTTGCCCAAGCAGTAAATTCATCTTCATATTTTTTCTTTTGTCCAAAAACGTCATACTTTAATAGCTGTTTGCTTTCACCATCAAAAAACTTCCAATAGTTTGCAATACCTGCATAAGAAGAAGCTAATTGTAATTTAACAGCAGGATCTTTAATCATTTCTGCGTGCATAAACTTCAAACGCATATCACGAAGTTTAACCAAAACAGGGCTTGTAATATCTGTACTTAATTTAACACCATCGCTAATTTCGTATCTGTTTGTTCCGCCAGGATAACCATAAATCATACTGTAGTCACCATCTTTCAATGGTTTAATACTAACAGGCAAATGATATTTAGGAGCCATAGGAATATTGTTGGCGTCATATTTTGCAGGCTTGCCATCTTTTCCTGTATAAACGCGAAATACAGAGAAATCGCCTGTATGACGCGGCCATTCCCAATTGTCAGTATCGCCACCATATTTTCCAATGCTTTCTGGAGGTGTACCTACAAATCGTATGTCTTTGTAAACATTATACACATACACAAAAAATTGATTGCCCTTGAACATGCTAGCCACAACAGCACGTTTAAACTCATCTCCGCCAGTAGCTTCCTTAACAATATCTGCCTGAATTTGTTGAAATTTATCGTTTCTATCTTTACCAGATAAATTACCTAATTCTTTCATTATTCTATCAGTAACATCTTCAATTTTATCTAAAAACTGAACTGTTAAAGCAGTTTGAATTTCATGATTTTTATCTTCGGCCCAAAAACCATCACGCAAATAATTATGATCAACACTTGATGCTTTAGCAATAGCATCGTATCCACAATGATGATTTGTAAAAATTAAACCTTCTTTACTTACAATTTCGCCGGTACAGCCCCCTCCAAAAATGATGATAGCATCTTTAATAGATGAATGATTGATACTGTAAAGTTGGTCGGCTTTTAATTTTAAGCCACGTTTTACCATATCCTTATAAACTTGCTCGCCCAATAACATTGGCAACCACATACCTTCATCGGCATAGCTTTTAAACATTAAAAGCAACAGCGATAGAGAAACAATTATTTTTTTCATATAACTTTTTTAATGAGTGGCAAACGTAAGGAATTTGAAGATTTGAAGTTTGAAGATTTGAAGATTGGTTTAATTGGTTTTTTGATAGCTTTGTTTTATGGATAAATTGAAACTTTATAGCAAAAGATTGTTGAAAATAGTATTGGTACTATTTGTATTGCTTAATACTATTTGTGCTTTTCATGCATATAAACTAACCCATTTTTATCCATCTACAGCAGTAATGCCAAAGCCCGAACAAATGAGTTTTGCCAGTAAGCTTGGTGCTGCATTGTTTGGTGTTAAATTTCCGAAAGTGGCAAGTGTTGACACATTTTCATTGCACCACGTAAATGTTACACTAAGGACAGATGATAGTTTGAAACTTGAAGCGTGGTATGCCGATTACAAAAAACTGAATGACACCATTAAAGAAACCAAAGGAACTGTAATTCTTTTTCACGGACATGGGGGCAAAAAAAATGATGTGATACAGGAAGCACTGTCGTTTTACAATTTAGGCTATAGCGTAATGCTTGTAGATTTCAGGGCTCATGGAAATAGTGAAGGGAATACTTGTACAGTTGGTTTTAATGAGTCGAAAGATATTAAAGCTGCCTACGAATTTATTGCAAGAAAAAAGGAGCGTAATATAATATTGTATGGTGTTTCGCTGGGTGCTGCAACCATTTTAAAATCGGTTGAGGATGATTATGTGCACCCACAAAAAATTATAATTGAAATGCCTTTTGGTACGTTGCACGAAGCTGTAAAGGGAAGGCTTAAAATTATGAATTTACCACAAGAGCCTTTTGCTAATTTATTGACTTTTTGGGGTGGTACTGAGCAGGGCTTTTGGGCGTTTAACTTTAAACCAACTGAATATGCCAAAAAAGTAAAATGCCCAACTTTGTTACAGTGGGGCATTAATGACCAAAGAGTTACTAAACAAGAGACCGATGCTATTTATAAAAACTTAGGTACTACTAAAAAAACATTTGTAGCATATAAAAATAGTGGGCACCAGAGTTTATGTAAAAATGAAAATGTTAAATGGGAGCAAGCTATTGAAGAATTTTTAACACAATAGATTTTATAATTTATCGTATAATGTTCTCAGTTTTTCTCTTGTCATAACGCTTTCCCAGTTTTTTCCTAAAGCATTTTCCCAAAGTGGTTTCATACCAAGGCTAACATTCATCATTGTATCAAATTGTTCTTCGCTTAATCCCTTACAAATTCCTTGTGGAATTTCAATATTATTTTTTTCAACCATTTGTTTAAACTCGGCAACTCCTTCGGGATAATATTCCTCCAAATGATTCATTACAATACAATTTCCAATGCCGTGTTTTGTTCCTAACAAATAGCTTAAACCGTAACTAATCGCATGTGCTACACCAACCTGACTGTAAGCAATGCTCATTCCGCCAGCATAACTAGCCATCATTAATTTATCATCATACATATCATTCCATTCTTCATTCCCCAAAAAAACTTCTCTGCAAAGTTGTAATGCTTTTTCGCCATAGCTTTTGCTAAACTCGTTTAAGTAGGTGCCAGTAAGACTTTCAATGCAATGAATATAGCAATCCATCCCAGTATAAAAACGTTGATTTACGGGTGCATCTTTGCACAATTCTGGATCCAAAACTATTTGATCAAATGGAGTAAAATCGCTGTTCATTCCTAATTTTCTTGTTGGACCAGTTAAAACTGTTGTTCTACTAACTTCTGCACCTGTGCCACTTAATGTAGGAATACCTGCTTTATAAACACCAGGTTGTTTTACTAAATCCCAGCCTTGATAATCTGCACTACTGCCAGAGTTATTCATCATTAAACTTACTGCTTTTGCTAAATCCATCGTGCTGCCACCACCAATACCAATGACACCACTTACTGTTCCAAATTCATCTTTAAGTTGCTGAGCAAGCTTATCTACTTGTGTGGTTTTAGGTTCGTAAGTTACATCTGCAAAAATTATTTTATCGTTGCCTTGTAATGGAATTCTGTTTGGCAATGATTTTCCTTCAAAAAAATGATCGACTAAAAAAATCATTGGAGCATTTGCTTTACGATGTGGGGCTAAAATTTCATTTAGCTGATTAAAGCTACCACGACCATATACTACATAGCCAACCATTTTAAAATTGCGGAACTGCATAAAATATTTTTTGTTGTAAGGCAAAAATGATGAAAAAAGAGATTGAAAAATTAATTAGCAATAAGACAACATTATTGTTTGCTTAATAACTCCAGGAACTCATCTTCAGTAATAATTTTTATAGTATTAATTTTTTTTGCTTTTTCAAGTTTACTGCCAGCATCTTCTCCAACTACAAGGTAATTTAGTTTAGCACTTACGCCGCTAACAATAATACCTCCTTGAGCTTCTGCTAAAGCCTCAGCATCGCTGCGTTTGAGTTTTGCTAGTGTGCCAGTAAATAAAAAAGTTTGCCCTGCTAAACCACCACTTTCTACAATATCTTTTTTTGTATTTTTAAGTTGCAAGCCAAGTTGTTCAAGTTGTTCAATCATTTTAATATTTTGTTCATTGTTAAAAAAATGATAAATGCTTTTTGCAACTTTTACACCTACATCATCTAGTTGTTGCAAATCTTCTTCAGATTTATTTTTAAAATCGAGCAAATGTTCTACACTATTTGCAAGGGTTTTAGCAGTAGTTTCACCAACAAAACGAATTCCTAAGCCATAAATTAATCTGTGTAATGGTTGTTGTTTACTTGCTTCAATAGCTGTTTTTAAATTATCGATGGATTTTTTTCCAAATCCTTCAAGTGTGCCTATTTTATCTAAATTCAAAGTATAAATTCCTGGTATATCTTTTATCAAGCTCAAGCTATAAAATAATCGCACATTAGCATCACCAAAACTTTTAATATCCATTGCATCTTTACTTACAAAGTGTATTATTTTTTCTACAACTTGTGCCTCGCACTCAATGTTAATACAACGCCAAACGGCTTCGCCATCTTCTTTAAACAACTCACTTTTACAAACCGGACATTGTTTAGGAAAGTCAATTGTTTGTTCATTTCCTTTCCTTTGTTCGGGCAATGATTTTACAATTTGAGGAATTACATCTCCTGCACGTTCTATTAATACTTCATCACCAATTTTTAAATCTTTCTCTTTAATATAATCTTCGTTGTGGATAGAAATACTACTTACAGTTACACCACCTAAATAAACAGGTTCTAATTTTGCTACAGGCGTTACCGCACCAGTTCTTCCAACTTGAAATTCAACACCAATAAGCTTTGTAATGGCTTGCCTAGCTTTAAATTTATAAGCAATAGCCCAGCGTGGATGGTGAGATGTCATTCCCAGTTCATCTTGTAATGGAATACTATTTACCTTAACTACCATGCCATCAATTTCATAAGGAAGTTCGTCTCTTTTACTTTCAAACTCCTGTACATATTCAATAACACCTTCAATTCCTTTTACTACTTTTTTTTCTTTATTGGGAGATCGAAAACCACAGTTCCAAAGGAGTTCTAACTGAGATGAGTGAGTATTTTTAAGTTCAAAGTTAGAGCTTGGAAGTAAGCTATCGTACTTTGTGCTTTTTACATCTGACTTATAACTTATGTGATACAAAAAAGCATCTAAATTTCTTCTTGCAACTTCTTTGGGATCTTTTATTCTTAAGCTTCCTGCAGCTGTATTTCTTGGATTTGCAACTGTTGGTAAACCTTGTTGTGTGAGCCATTCATTATACTGATTAAACGACTGTTTTGTCATTATAATTTCGCCACGAATTTCAATTTGCTGGATGCCATACTTACTAAATGGAGCAGATAGTGGAATAGAGCGAATTTGTTTTACATTGGTTGTAATATCGTCTCCTGCAACACCATCTCCTCTTGTAGTGGCACGAACCAAAATATCATTTTCATAAATTAAGCTAATGCTGGCACCATCAAATTTTGGTTCAACGCAGTATTCAATTTCATTTAATCCACTTGCTTCTTTGGCTTTTCTGTCAAAATCGTTTAAATCATCGGCATTATAACTGTTAGCTAAACTTAGCATGGGTACCAAATGCTGTATCGTTTCAAAACCCTCATTTAAGCTGCTTCCTACACGCTGCGTAGGTGAATTTTTTGAGATGAGTGCTGGATTATTTTGTTCTGCTTTTTCTAAAAGTTTATATAATTTATCATAATCAAAATCGGTAATTAGCGGCTCATTTAAAACATAATATCTGTATTCGTGAAATCGTAAAATATCTCTTAATTTTTCAATGTTGTTTTCATTTATTGAAATGTTGCCAAGCCAATCGTTCGTTAAATTAATGAATGTATTTGTTTCATTATTATTGTACATATTCAAATTATATTAAATTCAAATGCAATAGTCGTATAAAATTTGTTTTAGATAAAAGAAGTAGTGTATATATTTTTAAATTGCTTTGCTGATTTAAACAAGACTTTTAAAATTTACTATCCTCTCAATAAATTTACTAAATATCATTAATTGTATATTAGTTTTAGGCATTACCTATTTTAGTGCTTTTATCAATGAAATTATTTTTATTAATATCTACTTTTCTATGTGTTAATGGCATTTTAGCACAAATGGATTTTTTTAAAAATTATACAGAGAAAGACGGGTTGAGTAATAATAAAATAAAGTGTTTTGCTCAGGATAAGAATGGTTTTTTGTGGATAGGTACAAACTATGGTTTGAATAAATTTGATGGGAATAGTTTTGAAAAATTCACAGCTGATAGAAATAATCCTAACAGTATTGCTAGTAATAATATTCAAGATATCACAATAGATAAGCAAGGACATATTTGGCTTGCAACAGAAACTAGTGGAGTAGATATGTATGATGAGGTACATAAAAAATTTATGCACTATACATATAATAATTCTGTTAATTGTCTTTTAGAAAATGAAGTACTAAGTTTATTTGTAGATAGCAAAGGAAATATTTGGATTGGATATGTAAATGAGGGATGGTCTAAATTTAATCCAGTTACAAAAAAGTTTCAACATTATGCTGCCAAGCATTCTTTTATTAATGCCTGGGGACGAAATGCTAGCAACTCTATTACAGGTTTTGCAGAAGATAATAAAGGAAACATTTGGATAGCTTCAGGCTATGGGCTACACTGTCATAATACCAGTAATGAGATTAATACTATAACGGATTCAACAAAAAAAGAATCTCAAAATTTGTATTTATGTGTTTATAACTTCAATGATACAACAATTGTACTTGGTACATGGGCAGGGGGCTTAAAAACTTATAATATACGTACGAAAAAGTTTGCTACCTATCTGCAACAACCTAATTTTCGTGGTCTTGGTAATAAAAATATTTTTAAAAAAATAGCAAAGAAAAGTGATACGGAATTATGGTTAGCAACACTCGACAAAGGTTTAACAGAATTTAACTACACAACTAAACAGTTTAAAATTTATTGTAATGATGTTGCTAATACGCACAGTGTTTTACCCAATGAGTGCAGAACAGTTTTTACAGATAAAGACAATATTCTTTGGGCTGGTTTTGATTATGGATTTTCGCAGTTAAACCCATTTTATAAAAACATACATATTTATGACAACCCCAATTCAACAACCAAAGAAATTGCTGCAACATCTATCTTAGAACTTTATTATCACAAACAAAACAATACACTTTATTTTGGAATAGAGGGTGGGAAAGGCTTATATCAACAAAATTGTGCTACTAAAAAAATTGAATTGCTGCCGACCCGGGGCTTAAATTTTAGGTTTAGTTATAATAATTATGTTTCGGCAATTTATTACTGGAACGATAATGAACTGCTGATTAATATTGATGGAAAATATTATTTATATGATATAAGTGCAAAATTTTTTACTGCTTTTAAATTAATAAATAAAGGAAAAATAACAATACCTTATGGTTATTCATCTCAGTTATATAACAACGAAATTTGGTTACTAAATTTTGATAAAACTTATTACAAAATAAAATTAGGTAATAATAATATTCAGCATGTTGGTGGTGTATTGTCAAATAAAAATTTCCCATTAACTAAAGGCTCTATTCTTTTAGCATCATATAACGATAGTTTAGCTTGGGTGTATAGTCGTAAAACAAATGAACTTGCATTATTAAATGTATATACCAATGATGTTTTTTCAAATTATTATGATATTTCAAATGGGAAAATTGTTGGAGCCGCAAAACAAATTATTCAAGATAAGCAAGGCTGTTACTGGGTTACAACATTTAATGATGGGCTATACAAGTTATGGAAAGAAAAAAGTGATAATAAGTTTAGGTTTAAACAATATACAGATAAAGATGGTTTGCCAGACATGTTTTTAGATAAAATTGTTTGTGATACCAATGGCTTAATTTGGCTTACATCAAGAAATGGTATTATTTATTTTAACCCCAAGGATTCAGACTTTAAATTAATAAATGATAACAATGGATTGCCCGAGAAATGTTACAGCATAAATAGTATTAGCATTGGAAACAATGGAGATTTATATGCTGGGGGTTTAAAACACTTCTTTCAATTAAATACAAAGTTGTATGGCATGAAAAGAAAAGATCCAACTATCCTTTTAAAAAGTTTTATAATACTTGGTAAATCTTGGGCAAACGACACGCTCGATATTAATAACCAAAAGGCTATACAATTAAATTATTCAGAAAATTTTTTTAGCTGCGAGATAAGTGTAGTCGATTTTGAAGACTCAAAAAATCAAAAACTTTTATATAAATTAAACGGTTTAGATAAAGAGTGGCAATATGCAGGAGTACGAAGATTCATTAGTTATTCAAATTTAAAGTCAGGAAATTATACATTGCTAATTAAAACCGAAAACTCCAAAACGGCCTCTTACAATTTAGATATAACTATAAAACCACCCTTTTGGCAAACCTGGTGGTTTTATAGTGTAATATTATTAATTATAACCACATTGATTATTGGCTTATATAAATTTAGAGTAGGATTAATAAAAAAAGAAGAAGCATTAAAAACTTCGTTCAATAAGCGAATGGCAGAAGTAGAAATGAAAGCATTAAAGGCTCAAATGAACCCACATTTTATTTTTAATAGTTTGAATAGTATTAATAAATATATTCTTAAAAATGACTCTGAAAAAGCATCGAACTACCTTTCCAAATTTGCAAAACTAATTCGCTTAATATTAGAAAACAGTGAACAAAATACTGTAACACTTGAAAGCGAATTACAGTTAATAAAATTATACATTGAAATTGAAATGCTGCGATTTAAGAATAAGTTTACTTACACAATTAATACAACAAATGATGTTAAAATTGAAAGCATACAAATACCTCCAATGCTTATTCAGCCATATGTTGAGAATGCTATTTGGCATGGATTGCTGCACAAAGAGACTGCCGGACATTTGAGTATTCAGATTCATCAATCTTCTAAAAAAGTTTTACAAATAATTATTGAAGATGATGGCATAGGCAGGCTAAAAGCAACAGAACTAAAAAGCAAGTCGGCTTTGCATAAAAAGAGTTTAGGTACAAAAATTTCAGACGATAGAATTCATTTAGCAAACATACAAATGGGTATTAATGCAGGAGTTAAAATTGTAGATTTGTATTCAGAAAATAATGAATCAATTGGAACAAGGGTGTTGCTGGAATTGGGCATAAGCAAAGGCAATCAGTAAAAATTTTTTAAAATTATAACTAAAGCAAAGAGTTTTTTTTATATGATAACTGCAATAATTATAGACGATGAAAAAGATGCACAAGAGGTGCTACAATTAATGCTTTTAAAACATTGTAGTAATATAAAAGTTTTAGCTTGTTGTAGCAATGCTGCTCAAGGAATTGATGCTATTAAAAAATGTCAGCCAAACTTAATTTTTTTAGATGTTGAAATGCCTGTGCAAAACGGCTTTGATGTATTGAATGCTTTTGCTGAAAAAAATTTTAATGTAATTTTTACTACAGCGTATAATCAATTTGCTATTAAGGCTATTAAATATGCAGCGTTTGATTATTTATTAAAACCCATTGATGCTAACGATTTAAAAGAATCTATAAACCGATTGCAAAAGCAACCATCAGATAACACACAACAACAGTTTCAGCTATTGATGCATCAAATTCAAAAAGCAAACCTGCCACAAAAGATAGCGTTACATACCACAGAGGGATTGCAATTTGTAAATCCCAATGAAATTATACGAGGAGAATCATTAAGCAACTATACTAAAATTTATTTGCTAAATGGACAGAAAATACTGCTTTCAAAGACTCTAAAAGAGGTTGAGGAAATTTTAGAACCATATAATTTCTATCGTATTCATAATTCATTTGTTGTAAATCTAAACCATATTACAAAATATATTCGAACTGATGGAAATTACATTGAAATGACAGACGGAGAACACATTTCGGTAGCTAGAAACAGAAAGGAAGGTTTTATTGAAAAATTTTCTACTCTATAATATTAGCCAATTACTCAAAATATTTGCTAAATATCATTTCATCCTTGAATCAATTTAATAAAGAATCAAGTTTGTGTAGTAAAACTTACTGCAATGAACATGATATTTACGCTATTGCTTTTTATTTTTCTTACCAGCAAGATAAATGCACAAGTTGCTATAGCATCAAGTAACACAGCACCCAATGCAAGTGCAATGCTTGATGTACAAAGTACTAATCGAGGTTTGCTAATACCAAGAATGACTAGTATGCAAAGAACTACCATAGCAACACCTGCTAATGGTTTGTTAGTTTTTGATACAGATAGCTTGTCAATAATGATGAATACGGTTTCGGGCTGGGTAAGACTACAGAGTACAACAGATTTGCTTTGGAAGAAATTGGGTGACAATATTTATAACTCAAATAGCGGCAATGTTGGTATTGGAACACAAAATCCTAAAGCAAAATTACACGTAATGGATAGTAGTGTTGTATTTACAGGCTCGCCAACTGTCTTATTCTCTTATAATAAACCTCCCATCAGTGGTGCTGGTAGTAGAATGATGTGGTATTCAGATAAAAATGCTTTTAGAGTGGGTTATGTTGATGCAGATCAATGGAATAAAGATAGTATTGGTTTGTTTTCATTTGCAGGAGGGTACAACTCTGTTGCTAAAGGATATTCCAGTTTTGCCTTTGGGGATGCTCCTAGAAGTACAGGCAGCAATTCAGTAGCAATAGGCAATAATGTTTTAGCTACAGAAGATTGGGCTGTTGCTTTAGGGGGATTTAGTGAAGCAAGAGGTAGAAACTCTTTAGCGTTTGGTGCTGGAGTTGCAATTGGTAGCAACTCTCTAGCTGGTGGTCCTTTCTCAAAAACTTACGGGTCTTATGGTGTGGCTTTGGGTAATACTATTTCAAAATCTTATGGAGGTTTTTGTGGAGGTTTTAATAATGATACTACGGATAATCCTCATCCAGGAATACCAAATTCAACAGATAGAATTTTTCAAATTGGAAATGGCAATACCACAGCTTCAATACGTTCAAATGCAATTACAATTTTGAGAAATGCTAACACTGGTATTGGAAATATCAATAATCCTACAGAAAAACTTGAAGTAGCAGGAGCTATAAAAATTTCAGACGCAACTGCAAGCCCATCAAATGGAACAATTCGTTACACATCAACTGATGGTTTTCAGGGAATGCACGCTGGTAGTTGGCAAAACTTAACCGGTGGAGGTGTTGGTGGAACAAGCCCTTGGGTAGCTAATGGAAATAACATTTCAAATACTAATTCTGGAGCTGTTAGTATAGGCTCAAGCTCAACCATAAATAAGTTTTCGGTTACTGAAACAAATGCTTCAAGTAGTGCAACAACTGTTTATATATCCAACGGAAACTCAGGTGTATTGCAACCAACAGGAATAAAAACCGGGCTAATGAGTAGTATGTTTGAAGGTAATGCAATGTATGGAGTTACTACTAATGGCTCTGGTGTTAAGGGACATTCTATGCAAGGAGAAGGTGTTTGGGGAATTGGAACAACTAATGCAAGTGTGGGTGTTAAAGGTCAAACAGATTATGGAGTTGCAGGATATTTTCAAGTTACTGCTGGTGCACCAGGAAATGGATATGCTTTGTTGGCGACAGGTGGTAATGTTGGTTTCGGTCTTTTAAATCCAAGTCAACAACTTGAAGTAGCGGGTGCTATAAAAATAGCAGATGCAAATGCAAGTCCAACTAATGGAACTATTCGTTACACAACCAGTGCTGGTTTTCAAGGAATGCATGGAGGTAGTTGGTTAAATTTAACAGGTATAGGTGCTCAATGGACCACCAATGGAAATAACATTAGCAATAGTAATACAGGAAATGTAGGTATCGGAGTTACAAATCCAAGTCAAAAATTAGAAATAGCAGGAGCCATAAAAATAGAAAATATGGGAGTTGGAGTTAATCCTGTAAATGGAATTATAGCATATAATGGAACCGATTTTTTAGGATATCACAATGGTTGGAAGTCATTGACATCCGGTTCTTATACAGCCGGAAGTGGCATTAATATTTCATCAAATGTAATTAGCACCATTCCTCAAACATTAAGTTTAAGTGGTAATACTTTATCTATAGCCAATGGAAATAGTGTATCATTACCAAGTGGCAGTAGTAGTAGTTATTGGGATTTTAGCAATAATAATATTGTGAATAATAATTCAGGAAAAATATTAATGGGAGATGCTCCATTTATGACAAGCAGTTTTACTCCTCGTTTTCAAATTAGAGATAATACAACTACTAACTCTGGGGGACAAAACACTCTTGCTACAATAACACAAGTTATAACGCCATATTCTATAGCGTTGGCTGTTGCGGATAGTGGTACAAGCGGAAATCCTAAAGGCAGCCCATTAAGTGGACAACCCGGAAATGTAGGCATTCAAGGATTTAGCAAATATGGCGATGCTTTTTATGGATATACTGAAAATGGTAGGGGCTTATACGTTTATGGAGGAAATATTTTTGGAAATCCAACAGCTCTTTTAGAACATAAATCAGGGGCTGGTTATACCGCATTAAAAACATTAGGTGGTATTGATATTACGGGTTCAATTAAAATAGTTGATGGTACACAAGCCGCTGGTAAAGTTTTAACAAGCGATGCTGCTGGTACTGCATTTTGGCAAACACCAACTGCCGGCACCAATTACACTGCAGGAACAGGAATTAATATTAATGGTTCATCAATATCTACCAACTTGGTAGCTGGTAGTGGTATAAACATTACAGGTAATACAATTGCAAGTAGCTTAACTGCAGGTAGTGGCATTACAATTACAGGAAACACTATTTCAACAACTGCTGCTAATACAGGCTGGAATGTTCTGGGAGATACTGTTATGCTTTCTGGAAATTTGTCTAATTCAAGGGTTGTTATGGGCGAATCAATCAGCTATATTAGTGATAGTGTAAGACTAAAAGTTGTTGGTAGTGATGCCATGGGCTATGCTGCACAATTTGTATCTGGAAATATTAACCCTGCTAAAGGTACAGCAATAAAAACAAACGGAAGATTGGCTATTAACAAATCTTTTGCTAGTGAAGATTTGGAAACCAATGGTGCAATTGTTATTGGTGGAGGTTCTGCTGCAATAACCCCAACTGATGGAACTGTTCAGAATAGTGGCAATGATTTGCAGGTTTATTTCAATGGGTCGGGTTGGAAAAGTTTAACAAGTGCTGATTTATGGGATAGAACAACTGCAGGAAGTGTAAAACTAAACAACCCATCCGATAATCTTGGTGTGGGTACTTATACAATTCCAACTGAAAAATTAGAAGTAAATGGAGGTGTTAAAATTGGTTATTCATCAAACACAAATGCTGGTACCATTCGTTTTGATGGAACAAATTTTGAAGGGTATGATGGAACAAATTGGAAAACTTTTGGTTCGGCTTTATTAACAAATGGCACTACGAATTATATCTCCAATTTAAACACGCTAGGATTAGGTACTGATAATGCTAATGCCAAACTTCATATTAAAAATAATAGCAATAGTTTTTTCCCCAATTTATTAATTGAAGAAGAAGGGCTTTTTGCTCCAACAAATATTCAACTTAAAAATGCTGGTTCAAGTAACTATTGGGGTATTAATACTTACAATTCAAATTCAGCATCTGCATCTTATTTTACAATAAATAATAACGGAACAAGTATATTTAGTATGACAGCTGATGGTAATGCTACACTTACAGGAACACTCACACAAAACAGCGACAAGCGTTTAAAGAAAAATATACAACCATTGAATAATGTTTTGGGCAAGCTCAATAAATTAAACGGTTATAGCTACAACTGGATTGATGATAAAAAAGAAAGAGGATTGCAAATTGGTTTCTTGGCACAAGAGGTACAAGAACAATTTCCACAGTTGGTAAAGCAAGATGAAAAAGGAACTTTAAGTGTTGCTTATGGCAATATGGTGCCAATTCTATTACAAGCAATTAAAGAGCAACAATTAGAAATTAATGAACTAAAACAAGTTGTTATTGCAAATAATTCAATTAAAAAAATTGAACAGGAAAATGCACAATTAAAAAATCAGTTAAGTGAATTATTGAAAAAATTTGAGGAGCTTGAAAAGGGTTTAAATAATAAAACTTTGAACTCCTTAAGTCAAGCGAAATAGTTTCGATTTATATATAACCCATCAATGTGTAGTTGAATAAAATATTCAAGATGAAAAAATTACTGTTCATTACTAGTGGCTTTATGCTGCTCACTTGTTCATTAACTAAAGCCCAATCAACGCTAACTAACAATGGTTATATTAGGATAGATAGTAATACAGTAGTTGTTGTGGAGTCAGATATAGAAGATAGTGGTACAATTGATAACAATAAAAATAGCGAATGGCACTTTGCTGGAATAACACAGCAAAAAATAAATAGTACATCTAGTCTAAAATTTGGAAGTTTGTTTATAGAAAATCCTTATGGATTATCATTTAACAACCATTTTCAAATAGATAGCCAATGTGCTTTAGTTCATGGAAAAATTTTTCTTAACAACTATAATTGTAAATTACAATCCAATGCTTTTTTGGCTGGGTATAATTCAAGTAAATATTTTGTTACAAATGGTTCTGGTCAACTTATTCAAACATCACCCACTAATCAAACAATTGTCTATCCGGTAGGAACAATAAATAATTATTTACCTTTTACATTAAGTAATAAAGGGGTATCAGACGTTTATTCAATAAGAACTCAAGATAGCTCTTATTTAAAATATGATAGCGGTAATGCTTTCGGTTTATTGAATGCAGTGCAAAGCTTGGCCGTAAATAAAACTTGGATTGTGAATGAAGAAATACCCGGTGGAGTAAATTTTGATGTAACTCTTCAATGGAATGGAACAGAAGAATTGTTTGGATTTAATAGAAATCTGGCTGAAATTAGATATTATGATTACAGCGATAGTAGTTGGAAAACAGCATCTAATTATTTATCTGCAAATGGAAGTAACCCATATAGTATTACAAAGAACATTAGTAATTTAAACTACTTAAAAAACATGCCTTTGGGTGTGTTTACAGTAGGGGCTCCATTACCAGTTGAACTGTTAAGTTTTGAAGCCAAAGAAAATAATGGCGACGCTATATTAAGCTGGCAAACAAATAAAAGTATGAATAGCCATTATTTTACTTTGCAAAAAAGTACCACAGGTATTGATTTTACTGATTATAAAACTGTAAAATCAAACAATACCTTTGATTATTCATATACAGATTCGCAAATATTTTCTCAAAAAAGCATAGTCTATTATCGTATTAAACTAATAGATGCCTTAGGGAAAACACAGTATAGTAAAGTAATATTACTTAGAAAATCATACCCAAAACAAATTCAAGTTTATCCTAATCCATGTGTTAATAATCTTTACATGAATTACGTAAGTAACAAGCAAGAAAATATTAATATTGTCATTTATAATAACATTGGGGTAAAGGTATATTCAAAAATATTTTCATCTATTGTTGGTAATAACACATTTGAGATGAATATAAGGCAACTTCCTGCTAGTGATTATAAAATAATAGTTAATAATGGGACAGAGAATTTATTAATACCGATTATTAAAACGAATTAGAAATTTCAATCTAGAATTATTGTTAATTTTTTTTGAGTAAATTACCATAACAATTGATGATTAATGAAATGCTTTTTTTAAAAAAATAGACATTTATCAAAATTTTAACTCAATATTATAAATCTATTTAGCAATCCCTTTTCAATATTCCCCTTATTTTGCTACACTTTTTAAATGTTGTTTCTTTTTTTATGGAAAACAACATACTAAAACCACGATGAATGTATAAGTTTTATAAGTGTTTATTGATAATGTTGATTTGTGGAAGTGTAGGTTCTGTGGCATTAGCTCAGGAAACAACACCCGACATAAAATCCATTAATACTGATTTGATCAATATTTTCAATCAAAAACCTCCAAAAAAATATAAAATCTCAAAAATCACTGTTTCAGGAAACAGGTATTTTGATGAAACTTTATTGGCTTCCATTGCTAATTTAAGTGTTGGCGATGAAGTAACCATTCCAGGTGGGGATAATTTTAGCAAGGCTATTACTAAACTTTGGGCACAAAACTATTTTAGTAATATCGAAATTTTTATTACTAATCTTTCAGAAAAAAACATTGAAATTGAAATTGCTGTAACTGAAAGAGCACGACTTTCTCAATTCCATTTTTTAGGGATATCTAAAAGTAATGCCGATGATTTAATGGGAAAAGTTGGGTTGGTTAAAGGTAGAATTGTTACAGAAAACAGTAAGCAAAACGCCATTGAGGTTATTAAAAAGTTTTTTTCTGAAAAAGGATATGAAAGGTGTAATGTATTAATACAAGAAATTAAAGACAGTGCAATAGCAAACTCTATATCACTCAACTTTATTGTAAACAAAGGCAGTAAAGTTAAAATTGATAACATAGCTTTTGAAGGTAATTATGCTATTGATGCTTTGAAACTTAAGAAAAAAATGAAAGACACGAAGGAAAAAGCAAGATTGACTCTGTTTCCTTCTGAAAGCAAAGGTGGGTTTATTAAGCCTACAAAATACACTTTCAATGACTATCTGAAAGACAAAGGATATCTAACCTATAGTCTTACAAAAAAATTATTAGACCCATACATTAGATTAAAAATATTTACCGGTGCTAAGTTTGATGCCAAAAAATATGCAGATGATAAAGAAAATATCATTGCATATTATAATTCTGTTGGATACAGGGATGCAGTTATTGTAAAGGATACTACTTACTATAATGAAGCTGGTGATAAAAACATTGATATAAAAATTAATGAAGGAAGAAAATATTATTTTGGTAAGATTACGTGGAAGGGAAATACTAAATACTCGGATTCTATTTTATCTGTAATTCTTGGGATTAATAAAGGAGATGTTTACAATATTGAAACACTCAATAAAAAGCTTGGTAAGGGTGGTGGACCACCAGAAGGTGGCGATGTTAGTGGTTTATATATGGATGATGGTTATTTGTTTTTTAGAAGCGAGGCTATAGAAACTGCGGTTTATAATGATACCATTGACCACGAAATCAGATTGGTTGAGGGACCGCAAGCAACTTGGAAAGAAGTAAGAATAACAGGAAATGATAAAACAAAAGAACACGTAATTCGCAGAGAATTGCGAACCCTGCCTGGCGAAAAATTTGTACGTTCAGATATTATGCGTTCTATACGTGAATTGTCTCAACTCAATTTCTTTAACCCCGAAAAAATTACACCTAATATAGTTCCAAATCCAGAGGATGGTACAGTAAATGTAACTTGGCAAGTGGAAGAAAAAAGTAGTGATCAATTAGAATTAAGTGCAGGTTGGGGAGGTAATATTGGTTTAACTGGTACTCTTGGTATTAGTTTTAATAATTTTTCTATTAAAAAATTGTTCAAAAAAGAGGCCTGGGATCCATTGCCTATGGGAGATGGGCAAAAACTTAGTTTCCGTATTCAAAGTAATGGCAGAGCCTTCCGTAGCTATAACTTTTCATTTACAGAGCCGTGGTTAGGTGGGAAAAAGAGGAATGCCTTGAGTATTTCCTTGTACGACACCAAATTTGCGAATGCATATGACCCAACTACTGGCACTTACACCAGTGCTGCTGCCAACAATTCTTATATACAAACTACAGGTGGAGGCATCAGTTTGGGTAAGCAATTGAAATGGCCCGATGATTATTTTTCGTTATCAATGGGGGTGAATTTTGCCAGGTATAGTTTAAAAAATTACTATATCGACAGAATTAATTTACCGGGTTTTAACAACGGGTATTCTCATAACTTAAGTTTTAAAGTTGCTTTGCAACGTTCGTCTGTTGATAATCCAATGTTTGCAAGAAGCGGTTCTAATTTCTTGTGGACATTTCAATTCACACCACCATATTCATTACTTAATCCAGATATAGCCACACAATCTAATCCATATAAATGGGTAGAATATTACAAAACAAGGTTGAATAGTGAGTGGTATATACCACTTACAAAAGCTGTTGGAGAAGATCACAAACAATTGGTTTTAAAGGCTGCAGCAAAATTTGGTTTCTTGGGCAGATATAATTCAAAATTGCAAATATCTCCTTTTGAGCGTTTTCAGGTTGGGGATGCTGGTTTAACTAATCAGTTTGCATTGTTAGGATACGATATTATTGCACAAAGAGGCTATCCTGTGTATCAGAATTCAGATCCTAAAATTAATCCAGAACAAAGTGGAGCAAGTCAATATTTTACAATCTTTAACAAATATGTATTAGAGCTCAGATATCCTTTGAGTTTAAATCCAAGCAGCACAATATATGCAGTTGGTTTTTTAGAAGCCGCAAATGGTTGGTATAACATTAAAGAATACAATCCGTTTAAATTGAGAAGAAGTGTTGGTGTTGGAATGAGGTTCTTTTTGCCAATGTTTGGATTACTTGGATTCGATTATGGCATAGGATTGGATAGATATACTCCAGGATCCAGTTTAAAAGATATGAGCAGATTCACTTTTATGCTTGGATTTGAAGCTGAGTAATTCAGTTTGCGATTTGTTGATTTTAGATTTACATATAATAATATTTGCGTTTTTGCTTCATTTAAGCTTTGCGTAAAACAAAAATTAAACAGTATGAAAAAAATACTTTTAGCAATTCTTCTAGTAACATCAATTTCTGTTACTGCACAACGTTATGCAGTAATTGACACTAAATACATTTTAGATAAATTGAAGGAGTATAAGGATGCAGATAAAAAGATTCAAATAACTGCAGACCAATGGCAAAAAGAATTGGATGATATGCAAGCTGAGTTGGACAAAATGTATAAAAATTATGATGCTGAGCAATATATGCTTACTGAGGAGTTGAAAAAGAAAAGAGAAGCAGAATTGTTTAATAAAGAAAAAGATATAAGAGACTTGCAAAAAAAACGTTTTGGTTATGAGGGAGATTTATTTAAAGAACGTCAAAAATTGGTAAAACCCATACAAGATAAAGTATTCAACGCTATTCAAAAACTTGCAGTAGCTAAAGGTTGGGATTTTGTATTAGATAAAAGTGAAGGCATTACAGTTATATTTGCCGACCCAAAATTAGATAAGAGTGAAGAAGTGTTAAGAGAATTAAGGGTAAACAATTAACACTGAAATTTTTTTATATAGACATTAACTTCAAAAAACAATAATTAACAATTAAAAAAACAAACCCCAAAAAATTCCCTTTGTGGGTTAGGGCAAAGAAAAATGAAAAAAGTACTTACATTATGTGTTGCATTTGCAGCTAGTTTATTTATCGCAAATACCGTACAAGCACAACAAGTAAAAATTGGTTTTTTTGACGAGCAAGCAGTTTTAGCACTAATGCCAGGCATTGGAAAAATTGATACAGCATTACAAAGTTTTGCTGCAGACTCACTAGCAACAGAGAGAGATGGTTTAATGGACGATTTAAAAAGACTAGATAGTTTGTTAAAAGATTCTACCAAATTAACAGCTAGTTTAAAATCAGTATTGCAAAAAGAAGCTGCTCAGAAATATTATAAATTACAAAACTGGCAGCAATACCAGCAAGAGGTTTTACAAGGAAAACAAGAAGAGTTGTTAAAGCCATTTCGTCAAAAGGTTTATGCTGTTTTAGAAAGCGTAATTAAGGAACAAAAATACACACACGTATTCAAATCTACAGAAGTGGTACACGCAGAAAATCCTAATGATATTGCATTAAGAGTGTTGGCAGCCTTAAAAATTCCCTTACCAAAAGAAGTAACGGAAGCTATTCACGCTGCAGGAATTTCAACTACAAATGGTCCTGCACAACCAGCACCCAAACCCATGTTGCCACCAGGTGCAAAGCAGGTTAAAGCTAGTGGAAAAAACTAATTTATTTTCTGAACAATATTATTTAAGCTGCCTTAAATGGGCAGCTTTTTTATTTATGTAATATTTTGAACAAGATATTGGGTAATAAATTTGTTAAAAAACTAGTATGAATTTATGTAGTATAAACTTATATAAGAAAAAATAAAAAAGGCTGCCTTAAACAAAAGTAATAAGGTAGCCTTTTTATTTATAAAGTATTCAATCAAAATAAACAGATATTATTCTCTACACAATTGAGCTAAGATTATAAAGAATCTATTATATCTGTTTAATTTTGCTTGACTAATTAAAAGATTTATAAAGTTTTTAATACATCATTCATGCTTCTTACAGCATCTGCTGATTTGCTGAATAGCTCTTTTTCTTGTTCGTTTAAATCAAAGTTTACAATTTTTTCCCAACCATTTCTGCCAATAGTTACAGGCACTCCAAGACAAATATCTTTTTGACCATATTCACCATCTAGGGCTACACAACAAGTAATTTGTTTTTTTTGATCACGAACAATACTTTCAACAACAGCTGCACCTGCTGCACCTGGTGCATACCAAGCAGATGTACCAATTAGTTTAGTAAGTGTTGCACCACCCACCATTGTGTCAGCAACAATTTGCTTTTGTTGATCTGCACTTAATAAAGATGAAACAGGAACACTGTTCCAAGTTGCAAAACGAATTAGTGGAATCATAGTTGTATCACCATGCCCACCAATTACTGCTGCATTCAAATCTCTAGGGCTGCAACCTAAAGTAGTTGATAATTGATATTTAAAACGAGCTGAATCTAGAGCACCTCCCATTCCTATAATTCTATTCTTTGGCAATCCAGTTGATTGCAATGCCAAGTAAGTCATTGTGTCCATTGGATTACTGATAACAACAATAATAGTATTGGGAGAATATTTTAAAATATTTTCACAAACACTTTTTACAATGCCAGCATTTACACCAATTAATTCTTCACGTGTCATGCCTGGTTTACGTGGCAAACCGCTTGTAATAACTACTACATCGCTGTTTGCAGTTTTGCTGTAATCATTTGTACTGCCAACAATTTTTGTATCAAAACCAAGTAATGCTGCAGTTTGCATCATATCCTGAGCTTTGCCTTCAGCAATGCCTTCCTTGATGTCAAGTAATACTAATTCTGTTGCAAGTTCTTTGCGAGCAATGTTATCGGCACAAGTTGCACCTACTGCACCTGCACCTACTACTGTAATTTTCATTGAAAATGTTTTATGGTTTAAGAGAATAATTTTTGCGTTGCAAAACTACAAGCAAATGGTAAGCTTTTTTATTTTTTTGATTTTTTCTTTGCTTTCTTCATATTCTTTTTTTCAGGAGTTGTTTCTGTTACAATAGGAGGAATAACATAGGTGTTATTAGCTATGGCTATTAAATCCTCCAACTCAATTCCTTTTCTAAACTCGGTAAAAAACTTTCCATTTTTATAAATAGCAGCGTAAGGAGTAATTTCAATTCTATAATGCAAAGGCATAAAATAACTCATTTCTTTGCCCATAACAATGTTGCCGTAATCAGCTAAATGATAGTGAGTATAAAATTCTTTTACTTGTTCTAGGGGAAGATAGCTTGGGCCATTCCAAACCATAAAAAGATTAGAAAGACTATCCATTTTAGGAAGCATTTCTTTAATTGTGTGCTGGCAATGTTCACAGTCTGGTGAAAAGAAAATAAGAACAACTGTTTTATCTTTTGGCAAATCTATTTTTGTAAAAATGGTAGAGCTGTCAGTTAATAAAAGTTTAATATCTGGATATCCATTATTTTTAAAATAAGGGGCGTCTTTATCTTTTGAAGGTTGCAAAAATGCAATTGCTGGAAGTAGAATGAAAATGAATGATAATATACGTTTCATTTAAGTTATTTATAATTATAAAATTAATTTTATGTTTTTATTTTTCCTTCAGATTCCATCATTCTCATAGCTTTTGCATCTTGCAAAAATTCTGATGCAAAAATGAAATTGTTTAGTAATTCATCTTTACTGAAAATGATTTCTTTATTGTTTCCTTCCCATTGTTTTTTACCTTGATGTAGATAAACGATGTTGTCGCCAATTTCCATAACGCTATTCATGTCATGGGTAATAACAATGGTTGTAATATTAAATTCTGTTGTTATTTCTCTGATAAGTTTGTCAATAAGTAAAGAGGTTTGAGGGTCTAAGCCGCTATTGGGTTCATCGCAGAAAAGATATTTTGGATTGAGTACAATTGCTCTTGCAATACCAACTCTTTTTTTCATTCCGCCACTAATTTCTGCAGGATATTTTTTATTGGCATCTTTTAAATTTACACGGTGTAATACTTCATTAACACGATCCATTTTTTTTGTTAATGACCAATCTGTAAACATATCCAAAGGGAACTTAATATTTTCTTCAACTGTCATACTATCAAATAATGCAGACCCTTGAAACAGCATTCCAATTTGTTGTCGAAGTGATTTGCGTTCATCATCATTCATCAATAGCATGTTAATGCCATCATATAAAATTTCGCCTTGATCTGGTTGAAACAACCCAACCATACATTTAGTTAAAACGGTTTTCCCACTACCACTGGTTCCGATAATTAAATTGCATTTGCCTGTTTTTAAAACAGCAGAAATGTCTTGCAAAATTGTTTTATCGCCAAAGGTTTTTTTTATGTTTTTTATTTCAATCATTGCTCCCGTTTCTCTTAATAAATAGTAAATCTAAAATTGTTGTATTGTAATTTGTTTGTGAAGTAGGTCTTCAAAATTGTCTCTTTCACGTATCAAATATGGTTCATTATTTTTAAACATTACTTCGGCTGGTTTTAAGCGACTGTTAAAGTTGCTACTCATTTCAAAACCATAAGCACCCGCATTGTAAAAACATAGATAATCTCCTTCTTTTGTTTCTTGAATTTTTCGTTCCCAAGCAAAAGTATCTGTTTCGCAAAGGTTGCCAACTACTGCATATTCTTTTTCTGAACCATTAGGGTTGCTGATATTTTTTATGTTGTGATAAGAGCCATAAAACATAGGACGAATTAAATGATTAAAACCACTATTAATACCAAGAAAAGTAGCTTCTTCATTATGTTTGATGATATCTACCTGAGTAATAAAGTAGCCAGATTCGCTTACTAAAAACTTTCCGGGTTCAAGCCAGATTTCTAAGTTTTTAGCAGCTGGATGATTGTCGAAATCTTCGTAAATTTTTCGAGCCAATTCATCAATATTTGTAGGCTTATCATCAACTTTATATTTTACTTTAAAACCACTGCCTAAGTCAATATATTTTAAGTTGGGGAAATAATGTAAAATATCGAATAAGACTTCGATACCTTTTATAAAAATATCAATATCGCTTATGTCGCTTCCTGTGTGTATATGAAGTCCTGAAATATTGAGATTTGTTTTTTGTACAATGTGTAATATTTGATTCAATTGTGTAATTGGAATGCCAAATTTACTTTCATCGTGGCCTGTGGAAATTTGCAAATTTCCGCCACCCATAATATTGGGTCTTATTCTTATGTTAACTGGATAGGAGCTGCCGAATTTATTGCCAAATTTTTCAAGATTCGAGAGGCTATCAATTGTAATATTTACGCCAAAATTTTTTACTTCTTCAATTTCGGAAAAGCTAATTCCATTGCTGGTATATAAAATATCCGATGCTTTAAAACCAGCAACAAAAGCCAATTTTACTTCATTAATACTACTACAATCAATATTAGCACCAATACTATTTATATGTTTTAAAATATTAACGTTTGTAAGGGCTTTGCATGCATAAAATATTTTTGTATTGGATTTGTTAAATGCTGTTTTTAGCGTTTTATACTGCTCAGTGATTTTTTCTGTATGATACACGTAGAGTGGAGTTCCAAATTGCTGTGCTGCTTGGATTAATTGTTGGTTGGTTAATTGCTGCATAATGCCGCGAAGATAAAAGGTATGGATGTTATTGATATTATGAATTGTTGCTTCTGATTTCTTGGTATAATCTTTCCACATCTCTTGGATTACACAAGCCTCTACCGCTGTTAAGCGTTGCTGCACTGCCACAAGCAATTCCATATTGCAGTACCTCTTTCCAAGATAATTTTTTTGACAATGCTATAGTCATGCCTGCAACCATTGAATCTCCTGCACCTACTGTACTTTTAACTTCGACTTTTGGTGGAGTTATATGATGTGTTTCAGTTTTTGTAACCAATATGGCTCCACTAGCACCCAATGAAACAACTATTACCGTGCATTGTATTTTATGTAATAGCTTTTTCACTGATTGAATAATATCATCAATGGCTGCATTTTCACTAATACCACAAAGCAAACTCAGTTCGTTTAAGTTTGGTTTTAGTAAAAAAATCTTTTGTTCTACCGCTTTTTGTAGTGCAATACCCGAGGTGTCTAATATAAATTTTCCATTTTGAAACTCAACAATAGCAGCTATTTCGGCATAAATATCGTCTGAAATGCCTAATGGCAAACTACCACTTGCAATAAAAAAATTGTAATTTGATTGTTGCTTAATAATGTGTAAAATATTTTCAACCTCTGATGCAGTAACTGTTGGGCCTTCCATTCCAATTCTATATTCAAAAAGGGTACTTTCATCTATTAACATTAGATTGGTTCTGGTGTTTGCTGATATACGAGACTCGGCATATACTATATTTTCATCATTTACTAAGTCTAAAAAATAATTGCCTGTATAGCCACCATTAAGAAAGATTGCACGGCTTTTACCTCCGAGCAGTTTGATAGCCCTTGAAACATTGATGCCTCCACCACCTGGTTCGTCTTCGGGATGCTTCCCTTTTAATTTTTTATCTGGAATTAGTTTATCTACCCATATTGTTTTGTCAATACTAGGATTGAGGGTAAGTGTTAGTATTTTAGACATTTTTTATAGCAAATATTTTTTTCAAAGCTATAGGTAAAAAAATCTTTGCAGGAACACTTGCCATAATTTTTAAATCTTCCCAAATATTCGTTCTGTTATCTAAAAATTTTAAGACTAACTGAGGACGATTTTTTTTAAAAATACTCTCAAACACTTTACTCCCAGACATTTTATTTTGTACCAAAACTTCAAGTAAAACTGAATCGTACAAATGAAATTTTTTATCGTTAAATGTTCTTTTTAAGTTTGGTTTTTTTTGTTTGGCAAGTAATGCTGCAATTTGTTTGGTATGATTTTGAATAAAGTTAAAAGCGAATCCCGTGCTGGGTTTTACACAACCAGCTGCAGTCCCTAAATTTATTATATTACCTTCATATTTTGGAAAGACATAATCTGTCATTGGAATAATCCCAAATTCTGTATGGGTAATGGTGAAGTCAACAATACCTAATTTATACTGAATATAATCCTTAAGTGCTTTGTCGTATTCCTCTGTTTCTAAGATGTTTTTTGTGAATAGGGTGTATTCAACTAATGCTTTAGTTTTAGATGTTGGTAATACATACATAAAGCTAGTACCATTTTGTTGGCTAATTGAAAAATCCATAAATGTAGCTTCTGATGGATTAAAACACTCTTTTTGTGTTTCAATTACAATTCCCTTAAAGTGCTGTAATAAACTGTTGTTTGTGTTTAATGTTTTTTTGTTAAAGATGATTGAGTTGAATGCAAAATCAGCAGTATATTTTCCATTTTCAGTTATTACTTCTACTCCATTGTCTATGTTAATAATAGAGGTTATTTTTTCATAATTTATCTCAATGTTGTCATATGATTTAATTTTTAAAAAAATGTGATTGTAAAAATCCAAACTATTAATTAAATTATATTTATATGGGTTGATCGATAATGTTTTTTGAAAAGTAGTTGTCGAAAATTTCAAGAATTCCCAACTATGCTTAATTATTTCGTTGTACTGATTTTTGTCATTATTCCAAAAACACCAGGTTCTGTCGTTTTCATTTTTAAAAGAGGTATCAATAACTAGGATTCTTTTGGATTTCAAATTTTTATAGCACAAAATTTCATATAAAAATGTTAAACCTGCACAGCCGGCACCGCAAACGATGTAATCGTATTTATCCATAAGGCAAAATTGTGTAAATTCGTTATTATAAATCAGTATTTTATGATTAATTATTATTTTTTTGTTAATTGATGCAACAAATTGTTAAAATAATTTGTCTTACTATTGCAAACTTAATTTTTTAATTTAAAAACACAATATGAGAAAACTCACAACTTTTCTAATGTTTTTCCTTTTCTCGGTTGCTCAGGTATGGGCACAGAACCGTACTATTACAGGTAAGGTTACTGATGAAAAAGGAGCTGCAGTAGCAGGTGCTACTGTTAAGGCAGATGGTTCAACTAAAGGAACGAGCACCGGATCTGATGGTACTTTTTCACTTTCTGTATCACCAAATGTAAAATCGATTACAATTAGTGGTTTAGGATTAACTACTCAAAAAGTAACTATCCCTAGTTCTGGGGTGATTAACGCATCAATGAGTATCTCTCGAGATGTTATTGAGGAGGTTGTTGTTCAAGTCCCTTATGGAACTATTAAAAAGACTGCTTTTACTGGTTCTGAATCAACAGTAAGCACTAAGGACATTCAAAAACAACAAGTAACATCAATTACCAATGTATTAGATGGATTGGTTCCTGGTATAGTAGCTACAAATGGTGGTGGACAGCCAGGAGATAATAATGCCCGAATCAGAATTAGAGGATTTGGGTCGCTCAATGCTAGTAGTGCTCCATTATATGTGGTAAATGGTGTTCCTTATGATGGGGATATTTCTGCCATTTCTACTGATGATATAGATAATGTTTCTGTTCTTAAAGATGCGGCAGCAGCTTCATTATATGGTTCTCGAGCTGCTAATGGTGTTATTATGATTACCACAAAAAAGGGTAAAAAAGGAAGATATACCTCCACTTTATCAATACGTCAAGGTTTCTCTAGCAGAGGTATTCCTGAGTATGACAGAATAGACCAAAAAACATACTATGAGACAATGTGGGAAGCTAAAAGAAATGGACTTGTGTATGGCTCTGGAAAAACTTTTGCAGAGGCAGGTCAAACAGCTTCAGCAGATCTTGTTAACAATGATTTAATTTACAATGCTTACAATGTTTCAGCTACAACACTGTTAGATCCAACGAGTGGAAAATTAAATTCAAATGCTAAGTTGTTGTGGACAGATAAGTGGGAGGATGCCTTATTCCAAAAAGCAAACCGCACCAACATAAACTTTAATGTTTCTGGTGCTTCTGATAGAAATGACTTCTTTCTTTCTTTAGGATATTTGAACGAGCAGGGAACAATAGTTAATTCTGGTTATAAAAGATACACTTTTAGAGTTAATTCCAACTCAACACCAACTTCTTGGCTTTCTACTGGAATTAATTTAGATGGAAGCTATTCTAAAACTGCATTCTCTCCAAGATCTGGTTCGTTTGCTAATAATCCATTTTATTTTAGTAGATTTGTTGCTCCAATATACCCTGTTTATCAAAGAAATAAAACAACAGGTGAAATCGTAACTGATGCAAATGGATATTCTTGGGATTGGGGAGTTCCTAATCAAATGGGTACAAGACCCTTTCAAACAAATTCTAACCCAGTTGGCTCAAATTTCTTAGATGAGAATTCTTCTAACACGTATAATGCTAATGCCAATACTTTTTTAGAGGTTAAGTTTACAAATAATTTAAGTCTTAAAAATACTGTCGGAATTAATTTATATGAAGACAGATACAAGCGTTATCAGAATAATATGTATGGTGATGCTCAAAATGTACACGGTAGAACTACTGTTTCTTCCGATAGACAAATTTCCATTACGGCTAATCAGGTTTTATCTTGGGGTAAAGCTTTTGGAAAGCATAACGTAAAAATGTTGGCTGGACACGAGAGTTACTATTACAATTACAACTACCTTGATGCTACAAGAACTAATAATAAATACCAAAACTTAAACGGTTTGGATAATGATTCTACAAATGAAGGTCAACCATCTTCATTCGAAGATAATCATAGAATTGAAAGTTACTTTGCTGGTCTTAATTATGATTTAAACTCAAAATATCTTTTTTCTGCATCAGTAAGAAGAGATGGTTCATCTAGATTTTCTCCTGAAAACAGATGGGGAACTTTCTTCTCTGTTGGTGGTGGTTGGAGAATTTCTGAAGAGAAGTTTATGCAAAGTGTGAAATGGGTAAATGATTTAAAACTTAAAGTTAGTTATGGTGAGCAAGGAAATGAAAATTTAGGTTCTGGATTAAACTATTATATCTACAGAGCTTGGTATAGGGCTGATAATGTTGGTGGTTTCATTAAGCCTACAAGGAAATCTAATTATAATTTGAAGTGGGAGGGAAATCGTGTTGCCAATTTTGGTCTTGATTTTACTTTGTTTAATAGAAAACTACAAGGAACTGTTGAATATTTCACACGTTATACTACAGACATGCTATTTGATGTTCCTTTATCACCTGCTACAGGTTTTTTAAGTCAATATCAAAATGTTGGACAATTAAAAAACTATGGAGTAGAATTGCAATTGGGTTATAATGCTATAAAGACTAAAGGGTTTGATTGGAGAATAGATTTAAACCTAACTAGTTTTAAAAATGTAATGCAACAAATGCCAATTGAGTTTGAAAAAAATCAAGGATTTGTTTCTGGAAGTAAAAAAATATATACCGGACATTCGATTTTTGATTTCTACTTAAGAGAATTTGCTGGTGTTGATCAAGCTACTGGTTTAGCATTGTATTACGCCGATGTTTTAGATGCCAATAAAAAACCTACTGGAGAGAGAATTCTTACTAGTGATCCTAATAAAGCCTCTTTCTACTATAATGGTTCAGCAATTCCTAAATTCACTGGAGGCTTAACTAACTCATTTAGATTCAAAAACTGGGAGGTTTCATTGTTAGTTACATTTTCTTATGGAGGCAAATTCTACGATGGGAATTATTCTGGTTTAATGCATACTGGTACTTATGGTACAGCTTGGCATACTGATATTTTACAAAGATGGCAAAAACCAGGTGATGTAACTAATGTTCCTAGAGTTCAAGCAAACTCTGGTTTAGATGCTAGTTCAACTAGATTCCTATTTGATGCGTCCTACATCAATTTTAAAAATTTCACGATTTCTTACAATATTCCAAAAGCAGTGATTTCAAAATGGAAGATTTCAGGAATGAGTATGTTTACAAATATTGATAATATGCTATTAATAACTTCTAAAAAGGGTAGCGATCCTCAAAACTCTTTTGGTGGTACAACTGATGCATCTTACACTCCATTTAGAACCGTTACTTTTGGTTTAAATGTTAATTTTTAATCAATAAAAAAAGCAAAAATGAAAAATAATAATTTAAAATTTTTAGTTGCAAGTTTGTTTTTAGTATTTGCAATTAGTTGTAAGAAGGACTTCTTGGAGACCAACCCTTCCAATGCTATCACACAAGCACAAATAACTGGAACCACCTCTGACATATCGTCTGCCCTTTCTGGTGCGATAACACAATTATTCTCTTTTGGAGTTGGTGGGTATACAGGACATGATAATTATGGACAAAAATCCTTTGATTTAGCGAGTGATTTAATGGGAAATGATATGGTTGTTCATTCACAAGGTTATGGTTGGTATAATAGAGATTATCAATACATTACTTGGGGTTTAGCTACTAATAACAGTAGATCAGATGTTGCTTGGGTTAGATACTATGATATGATTAAACAAATGAATACTATTATCGAGTCTCTTCCAACTGCAAAAGGAACACAATCAGAGAAAGACCCTATAATGGGTCAGGCATTGGGTATGAGAGCGTACTGTTATTTCTTTCTTGTGAATTATATGCAACAAACATATAAAGGAAATGAAACAAAGCCTGGAGTTCCAATTTTTATTGAAAATACAAATGGTAATAAAGGACGAGGAACTGTTGAAGATGTTTACAAACAAATCATTGCTGATTTAACATTAGCTGAAACCTTATTAACAGGAAAAACTTTTTCTGAAAAAACTGCTTTCGATGTTCACGTAGTTCAGGGTTTTAGAGCAAGAACAGCTTTGTTGATGGAAGATTGGAATACCGCTGCAATTTATGCAAATAAGGCGTATAATTACGGTGCAACTCCTCAGTTAATGAATCCTACTCAATACAAGGAAGGCTTCTCAAAAATTAGTAATCCAGAATGGATGTGGGGCTCTTTGATTCCAGCTGCTCAAGCCACAATATATGCATCTTTCTTCTCGCACTTAGATATCAAAACTAATGGATATGCTTCATTAGGCGGACAAAAAAAGATTACAAAAGATTTATATGATTTAATACCAGTAGGTGACGTTAGAAAAACTGTTTTCCAACAAAGTGCAAATTTAACCCCTGCCAATGGAAATTACACGTCAGCAATTACTGGCTATACTACTCCAAACAGTACTAGTCCTGTTTATAATCAGTTGAAATTTAGAGTACCAACGCCTGGTAGCTGGGCAGCAGATTATGTGTACATGCGAACTGCTGAGATGTATCTTATTGAGGCTGAAGCTTTAGCCCGTCAGGGGAAAGAGGCTCAAGCTAAAACAACCTTAGAAACTTTAATTAAAACTAGATATCCTGCATACTCGGCATCATCTTTCAGTGGGACTTCTTTAGTCAATGAAATTTTATTGCAAAGAAGAATTGAATTGTGGGGTGAAGGTTTTGCTTTGATGGATATTAAAAGAACTCACTCAGGCTTAAATAGACCTACTGGAACAGGAAACCATGGAACACCTAATTTAGATGCAGTTGTTTACACACAACCAGATGCAAGTCCAAGATTCTTGATGAGAATTCCACAAAGAGAATTGGATGCAAATCCATTGATGACTGCTGCAGATCAAAATCCTTAATTTATTAAATTGTAAAACATGAAATATTTAAATAAAACAGTAATCTATTCTTTTTTGGCACTACTAATTTTTGCTTCTTGTAAAAAAAATAATATTGCTGTTGATAAAGACCCGATAATTTCTCCAAGTTATGCAGAAGTTGCTTTTGCAGACTTGACGCCCAAGTTATATTCTATAGGGCAGAGTGGCAACACTTTTTCTATTCCGATTGGAGTAACGAGCACATCTTCTGTAGATAGAACGGTACAAATTTCTTACACCTCAAATACTGGGGCTAGTAACGGGACTCATTTTAATGCACCAACTACGTTGACCCTTAAAAGTGGTCAAGCAGTTTCATCACTAACTTTAAGTGGTATATACTCTCAATATTCTACAGGAAGAATAGACTCGGTAAAAGTTAAATTAACCGGCGGAGATGTAAATTTGTTTAAAGGTAAAGATTCGATAATTGTTGTTTTACAACAATATTGCGATGTTGTTTTACCAGATTTGGCTGGCGATTATGCCAATACTAATGAATATAACAGTGCTGGTGCTTTTTCTTACGGTCCCTATACTGCGTCGTTGACAAATGTTGTATCAACCGGGGCAACTACAGCAACGGCATCCTTAGTGAATTTATATGATGATGGCTGGAATGACATTACTTGTACTTTAGATTGGACTAATCCTGCAAGTTTTAAACTTACAATCCCACTACAACCAACGGGTAAGGCTTATGGTTCTGCTACGGCTACAAGTGTTAGGACATCTAGTGCAAAGGCAAGCACTTTCTCTTCTTGTAATCAAGAATTTCAGATTTACATTGATTTGGTTGACGCAACAACTGGCGTTGCATCAACTTCTGGATATAAATTTTATCTCAAAAGATAGAAGTTATCATTTTACTAAAAAAACCTATCGTAACACGATAGGTTTTTTTATGCAAAAATTAATTACTTAGTATTTCAATCTTATATATATTGCAATAAAAATTATGAGTAAGAATATTTATTTTTATGCATTTGCATTCCTAATAGTAACATCGTGTAAAAAGTCAGATGATAATAATGGAAGTGGTACACCAACAGCAACTGGGCCACAGATTACAGCTAATGCATTTATTAATTCGCATTTGTCGGGTTCAAAACTCGAAGGTTACCGATTAGATTCTGGTATTATTTCTGTACCAACTTCAACAAGTGGGTTTACATTTAATTATTTAAGTGTACCCAATGGAACAGCTTGGAAAGACACTCTTAAGGCTGTTACAAATACTACAGATTTTCCAAGTGCTACTTACACTAATGGAATAAATCAAACTATGTTAGGCACAAACTTGTCAATATTTAGATATTTTAAAGTTTCAAATACTGCTTGGACAATTATGGGCGATGATTATGGTGCTGCTACCATTTCTATTCCAACTTTGGGAACTGCAAGTTTGGCTAAGCAAGCAGTTAAATTAACTCCTAATCAAACTTTAGCTAGTTTTCCAATTAACTATAGGGACAGTTTTGCACAAACTTGTAGCGGACAGTTAACTTTTAATGCAAATATTACTTCACCAATTGCACTCAATGGTCCAATTACTGTAAATCAATCTACATCTGTTAAAAGTAACAATATAGCTTGGGGTACAATGAAAATAAAAGGTTATGCAGATTCTTTAAGCACCGTTATTCAAAAATATTCTACGGATATTACAACCAATTTTTCTTCAACAAATCCTTTAATAAATGCAGTGCTTCCGCAATTATTATCAAATTTCGGCATGACAAATAATCAAACTATTTCTACAACAAGTTATCGTTATTGGGTAGTTGGAAAGGGTTTAGTGATGACTTTAAATGCTGATGGTACGGCTACTGTAACCACAGGCTTATAATTTTTTTTAAAAAATTCTTGAAGTCTTGTTGTAACGATTTGCAGCAAGACTTTTTTGTTAGTTTGTTTAATGATAAAAAATAATTTCCCCATAAAGTGTACTAAAAACACAAATTAACATCATTCCCCTATTTTTGCCCACCTAAATTTTTAATACTGTATTATGAATTATTTATTTTACTCAGTCCCTGTTATGGGATTAATTGGTCTTATTTACACTTTTATTCAATATCAATGGGTTTCTAGGCAAGATGCTGGAGACACAAAAATGCAAAAAATAAGTGCTTACATAGCAGAAGGTGCAATGGCATTTCTTCAAGCTGAATGGAAAATTCTTGGCTATTTTGTTGGTGTTGTTGCCTTATTACTAGGATTAATGGCAAATGCAAATCCTGATAGTCATTGGAGTATTTCAGTAGCATTCATCGTTGGAGCATTTGCAAGTGCATTAGCAGGCTATATTGGAATGAGCATCGCTACCAAAGCAAATGTTAGAACTGCACAAGCTGCTCGTACTAGTTTATCTAAAGCTTTAAATGTTTCTTTCAGAGGTGGTGCTGTTATGGGAGTAGGTGTTGCAGGACTTGCTGTTTTAGGATTAGGCGGTTTATACATCATTTTAAAGTTCATTTTTGCAAACGATTCCACTCCTAGTTCTCCAGAAATGATTAGAACAATTGAAGTGCTTACAGGGTTTTCTTTAGGTGCTGAATCAATTGCATTATTTGCACGTGTTGGTGGTGGTATTTATACAAAAGCTGCTGACGTTGGTGCTGACTTAGTTGGTAAGGTTGAAGCTGGTATTCCAGAAGACGATCCTCGTAACCCTGCAACTATTGCAGACAATGTTGGTGATAATGTTGGTGACGTTGCTGGTATGGGTGCTGATTTATTTGGTAGTTATGTTGCAACTGTGTTGGCTACAATGGTGTTGGGAAGAGAGACTGTAAGCCACGATAACTTTCAAGGATTTGCTCCTATCCTTTTACCAATGATTTTGGCAGGTGTAGGTATATTATTATCAATTGTTGGAACTTTATTTGTTAAAATTAGTGATAAAGCTGGCGTTAGTACTCAAGCAGTACAAAATGCTTTGAATATGGGTAACTGGGGTTCAATGGTATTGACTGCTTTTGCTGCTTTTGGATTAGTTTATTATATTTTACCTGATGGTGAAATGACTTTACGTGGTCATACATTTACCAGCAATGGTGTGTTTGGAGCTATTATGGTAGGTTTAGTAGTTGGTGCTTTAATGAGTATCATTACAGAATATTACACAGCTATGGGCAAACGTCCAGTAATGTCTATTATTCGTCAGTCTGCTACAGGTCACGCTACAAATATCATTGGTGGATTAGCTGTTGGTATGGAATCTACATTCTTACCAATTCTAGTTTTAGCTGGTGGTATCTGGGGTTCTTATGAGTGTGCAGGTTTATATGGCGTTGCAATTGCTGCTGCTGGTATGATGGCAACTACTGCAATGCAACTTGCTATTGATGCTTTTGGACCTATTGCAGATAATGCAGGTGGTATTGCAGAAATGAGTGAATTGCCAAAAGAAGTTCGTGAAAAAACCGATATTTTAGATGCTGTTGGTAACACTACTGCTGCAAGTGGTAAAGGTTTTGCCATTGCTTCTGCTGCTTTAACTGCTCTTGCATTATTTGCTGCATTTGTGGGTGTTGCAGGAATTTCTGGTATTGATATTTACAAAGCAAATGTATTAGCTTGTTTATTTGTAGGAGCTATGATTCCTTTCATCTTCTCATCTTTAGCTATTCGTGCTGTAGGTGAAGCAGCAATGGCAATGGTAGAAGAAGTTCTTCGTCAGTTTAGAACAATTCCTGGTATTATGGAAGTAACTGCCAAACCAGAATACGAAAAATGTGTTGCTATTTCTACAGAAGCTTCTCTTAAAAAAATGATGTTACCAGGTGCTATTGCTATTGTATCTCCACTAATCATTGGGTTTATGCCTGGTTTAGGTGCTGAGGCTTTAGGTGGATTTTTAGCTGGTGCTACTGTAAGTGGTGTTTTAATGGGAATTTTCCAAAATAATGCTGGTGGTGCTTGGGATAATGCTAAAAAATCATTTGAAAAAGGAGTTGAAATTAATGGTGAGATGTATTACAAAAAATCTGAGCCACATAAAGCATCTGTAACTGGTGATACAGTTGGAGATCCATTTAAAGATACATCTG
>CAZTOP010000028.1:0-38749 GCA_964615145.1 uncultured Chitinophagaceae bacterium | reverse complement strand
TTTTCTGCTGTTAGTATCCTAACGCCAGCTATTAGGACACTTTTTTTTGTTGTTAGGACACTAACGTCAGCCGTTAGGATACTATTTTCTGCTGTTAGTACACTAACGTCAGCCGTTAGGATACTTTTTTTTGTTGTTAGTACACTAACACCAGCCGTTAGGACGCTTTTTTTTGTTGTTAGGAAACTAACACAAGCCGTTAGTACACTTTTTTAAGCATAAAGTAGTATCAGGGAATTTGAAAGATGAACATATCAACCAATGAGTATTCTAATTGTTGTTGTGGCTACATCTACAGGATGATAAAGGTATCCTGCTACTAACAGAGCAACTTAAAAAAAGTATTGTAGTTTACCCTACAAAGCAAATATTAAGGCTGCAATAGTATTACATTTTATATAGAACCTTTACAAGGTTTTAAACCCTGTAAAGGTTGGTTGATTTATTAAACAAAAGACCTCCAAAGCTGCTTGCTTTGGAGGTCTTTAATTCATTGTAGCTGGTTTAAACCAGTAACAATATAAATTATTCCACTACTAATTTCTTAGTTGTTTTTCCTTCAGTAGTAATAGTACTAACAAAGTACATTCCCTTATTTAGGTTAGCAATATTTACTGTGTTGGTTCCCATACTTAATGGTTGTTCTTTAACTAGTTTTCCTAAATAATCAATAATTAATAATTTACCACTACCAACCAAAGTTTCTACATTAATATTGATAACTGATTTTGCTGGATTAGGATACATCGTCCACTGACTATTGCCCATTGTCAACGAACTATTGTCAACAACTCCTCTTGCTGCACAACTTACCACATTACCAGATATTGTTCTGCTGCTGCTGCAACCATTAACAGTAATTGTATAAGTTAATGAGCCAGCTCCTGGTGTGCTTCCTGTACTTACAACACCTGCAGGACTTGTAACACTTATTACACCTGTTTTGCTCCAAACACCCCCTGTTGGTGTACCCACTACTGTAAATGTTTTGTTAGTACAAAAACTTCCGGCTGGAGCACCTGTTTGTGGATTTACAGTTCCTGGTGCGTAGCTGATTGTTGGTAAGTTTGGATAGTTGTTTACAGTAATAGCATAGCTTGCATAAGCACTACAGCCACTACCATTTGTAACAGTATATCTTGCTTCGCCAGCACCACCATTGGTTCCTGTATAAACGCCACCATTAGAGATAGTACCTTTGTTGTTTGAGCTACTCCAAACTCCGCCTGTAGTAGATGTAGTTAAATTTGTAGTACCCTGAACGCATATATTATTATTACCACTGATTGCATTTGGTGTTGTAACTGCTGCAACTGTAACTGCAACTGCATTTGAAGTAGAAACACAACCATTGGCAGCAGTTTTGGTATAAGTAATATTAGCTGTGCCATTAGCATTTGCTGTAATAGCACCAGAAGCTCCATTTCCAGCAGTGCTAACACTAGCTATAGAAGGGTTGCTGCTTACCCATACACCTCCACCAGATGTATTGGTATTGTAAATTGCTTTTACACTACCAAGTGTGCAGAAAGTAGATACACTTGAAGATGTGCCAACAATAGGGCTTTCATTAACTGTTAATATAATTTCATTGCTATTAGCTGTTGCAGTTGTTTGGCAGGTGTTATTTGCAGTTAATACACAACTAATAACATCATTAGTGTTTAGAGTGCCACCAGCAAATTGTATAGACGAAGCACTTCCAACATTATTACCATTCTTTTTCCATTGGAAAGATGGGGATGTGCCACCATTAGTAGCCAAAGCTGTGAATGTTGTATTGCTTCCACTACATACTGTTGAAGCACCAGAAATACTAACGCTTGGGGTAACTGTAGTGGTTACAGTTAGCGTGGCTGCATTAGAAGTTAATATAGCATTGCTCATATATGTTACCACACAACGATACTGATTGTTAGACAATCCAATTGAAGGGTTGGTGATTGACATTGAAGCAGTAGTAACATTGCTATATACACCACCATTAGCTAAATTATTCCAGCTAGAGCCACCATTTGTAGATTCTTGCCATTGATAAGTATAAATTGATGCATTGGTTCCAGTAGCCATTGTAATAGAGAATTGACCAGTACTACCAGTGCAAATATTGGTATTGCTAGGTTGTGCAGTAATTTCAGTTGGTGCAAATGCAATACCTCTGAATGCAATTAAACTAACTGAACTTCTATCAACAATATTTGTTACAGTTCCACTGATAGTAGCATTGTAACCCGAATTATCTGTAAGTGCATATACAAAAGTTCCAGCTGAAGGACTAGTTACCGCACCAGTTGCAAAAAGTTGAACTGTAGAGCCAGAAACATAACCTGTTAAACCTCTAACGCCACTTGCCGTAACACTTCCATTAGCAGTCCAATTGCCGTTAACCAGAGAATATTTGTTGATAGAATTAGCTACATCATCACAAACATAAAGTACATCAACGCCTGCAATTGATGAATTTAAATCGGCAAAATAGAATCCATAAGGAGAACCTGTGGAAGTTGAAAATCCTGGCAAGTTAACAATCGTTTGACCATTTATGGTTGGCAATCCAGTGCCAACTGATGCCATTCTAAATGCACCAGATTGTGAGCTAACATATAACTGACCATTAAAAATATTAATAACTCTTAAATTTGATACAGTAGTAGATAATTGTGTTGATATAGAATCTCCTTTTGAAGCATATCTTGCACCTGCCGATGAACTGGATGCATACACTTTATTCCCATTTAAAACAACTCCACGAATATTTCCACTCACATCTTTTAATTTGGTAGTTGTATCAATATTTTGATTTCTATCAACTATTGCAACAATTCTTCTGATAGTAGCTGCAGAAGCACCAGATAATGATGATGCATTAGTAGTAGGTGCATTATATCCACCTACTGCAACATTGGTTCCATTAGTATTTAGGGTAATATAACCTTCAGAGTTTGAAGTAGCAGCAGATAATATTGTATTAACACCGGCAGTTGTTCTTGACAACCTTTTAGATTGAACAAATGTACCTGAAGGTGTATATTCATTTAAGAAAATAGGACTTCCATTAGCAGATAGGGCAGTAGCACTATCGCCTACTTTATAAACTAAAATGTTACCAGGAGTGAATGGATTAGCACTTAATATTGTAATGGTTAAATTGTTACTGCTTGCGTTTGATGTAGTAGCACAAGTGTAATTAGATACCATTGCACAACTTACAATATCGTTATTCTCAAGTGTAGATGATGAATACGTTGCTAAGCCAGTTCCAACATTATTGCCATTAAGTTTCCATTGATATGTTGGAGCAGTTCCACCAAAAATAGGAGTTGCTGTAAATGTTATATTCGTTCCTTCGTAAATACTTGTTCCAGGATTTGCAGCAATGGTAACAGTTGGTGCAGTTTGAGAAACAACCGACTCTTTAATTACATTAGATGTGGCATTTGCTGTAGTTACACAAGTAATGCTTGAAGTCATAGTAGCATACACAGAATCTCCGTTTGTAACTGGAGATAGGGTATATGTAGTGCCTGTTTGTCCACTTACTAATACATTGTTTAAGTACCAGGCATATACTGGTGTAGCACCACCATTTGATGGACTAATATTGAAAGTTGCATTGCCACTTAAACAAACAGGATTGTTGTTAGATGCAATAGTTAATGAAGGTGTAACATTGGCTGTAACTGTTTGTACTACTGCATTCGATGTTGCAGGAGAACCTGTAACACAAGTAGCATTCGATGTCATTCTAACAGTTATGGATGAGCCAGATGTAATTGTTGTAGAGTTGTAGGTTACTCCGTTTTCACCACTAATAGGAGACGCTCCATTATACCATTGATATGTTGGATTTGAACCACCATTAGTTGGGGTTGCAGTAAAAGTTACATTTGCACCAGAGCAAGAAGGGTTTGCAGATGAACCTATAGAAACACTTGCTGCAACATTTGCTGTAATATTTTGTTCTACTTTATTTGAAACTGCATTATTTGTGGTTAAACATACATAGTTTGAAGTAAGGACAGCGTAAACTGAATCTCCATTTGCAAACGAAGAAGATGAGTAGCTAGCAGATGTTTGTCCATTTACTAAATTATTGTTTAAATACCACGCATACACAGGAGCAGCACCCCCATTTGTAGGAGTTGCAGAGTATGTTACAGATGAACCTGCACAAGCTGGATTTGAATTAGAAGAGATTACAACAGACGGAGTAAGGTTTGCTGTTACTGTTACTTGTATTGGTGAAGATGCAGTTGATAAAGAAGAGTTAGAGCAGGTTACTATACATTTATACCATTTTGTATTAGTAATATTGGTAAGTGAAAAAACAGCCGAATTAGCACCAGAAATATTTGAATAAGTCCCATTTTGAGTGCTTGATTCTTGCCATTGGAAAGTGTAACCAGTTAGTCCTCCAAGTCCAGTTAAACTTAAATCAGATGAAGACCCACTACATACGTTTTCAATAGTAGCGTTGGTGGTTGTTTGTGGAGGTGCACCACTACAAGCACCAGTATTTACAATCATTGTTAGCGTATTGGATTGCACAGATGTAGGTGAAGCACACACAGCATTTGATTGCATAATCAAATAATATGTATCTCCATTAGCGTATACACTGGAGGAGTATGTTGCACTGGTGGCTCCTGAAATTGGACTACTGTTTTTAAACCATTGATAAGTTGGCGATGTGCCTTGATTTGTTTGATCATTCACATAAAAGTCAACACTAGAACCTGGTGTTGGTTGCAAATCAGATGCATCAATGTCTAGTGTTGGGGTTACAACTGGATTGATAGTTAAGGTAACTGCAGTTCTTGTAGCACTTACTAAACTACCCGGGTTATTTCTAGATTCAGCATAATAAGTGTATGTGCCTGCTGTTGTTGCTCCTGTGTTGTAGCTGGTTGAATTTGATTGTAATAAAGTTCCGGCTGTTGCAGCACTATACCAATCTACTTCAGCACCACTTGGTGCGGTTGCACTTAGGTTTGGCACAGAAGAACCTAAACAAATAGATTGATTCCCTCCAGAAGTTGGTGCAGCGGGTGCAACCTCAGCAGATGTAACATTAACAGTTAAACTGATATCATCAATACGCCAGTTGGCAGTATTCGCCGAAGGACTTCCCGTGCCACCATAACCATAAATTCTTAAAGTTAAAGCAGTGCCAGCAGCAGAAGTTGTTGATGTAACTGTAGGTGTACTCAAGGCCCATGTACTATTAGCTAAAACTGTAGCTGTAGCAATATTGGCTCCATAACTATCCTTGCTAGTTCTTAATCCTAAGGTAACTGGACCGGTGCCGGTGCCTCTTGAGCCTAAACTAAGGCCAGTTACAGTTACAAGATAACCGCTAGCGGGTGTTAATGTTACTTCAAAATAGGCACTACCCGATGCTCCTGTGTTAATAGCTCCTGTACGAGCTGCAGCTCCAAAATTACTTGTACCTGAATTTCCTGTGTAAGCACCACTACCAGATGATGGGGATGTTGTTGTAATTAGGGTAGTTGTGCCATTATTGTTTCCTTGAGAAAAACTTCCAACAGATAAATTAGCATTAGTACCACTTGTTGCGGAAGCTGTAGAACAGTCCCAGTAATAAGTTGTTTGTGCTTTTGTATCATTAATAACTGACAGTGATAAAATTGCCAATAGGCACAAATAAAAAAATCTTTGTTTTGTTTTTACAAAACCAAAGATTCTGTTGGCAGAATTTTCTGCCTGTACTGAGTGAACAGTAAAATTAGTACGGATTAAATGGTGCATATATTTCATTTTAGATGATACAGTAATAATAAAACTAACGAGTGTGAGTTTTATTTGAAAAACAAATCTATGGATATTTTCTCGAATATCTGTTAAGATTTCATTAACAAATACAATAAGTGTGTAAAGTTTTCGTTCTTGCTGTTTTTGATATAGTATCTATTGAATGTTTCATTATTTAACTTAATGCTAACCAATCATTTTAGAACGATTTTGTAATAAATATCCTTTAAAATTGAACTTTTAAGTTACTTAAAGTAGCTGATATTATTTACTGTAGATTCTCGAATAAATATTTTGAACCAGTAATTTGTAATTCAATTTATTTTTGATATCAACGATAGGTTAATTCTAAAAAATTGCTTCATATACATTCTTGAAACAAGAATTTATTCTAATAGGGAAACCAATTCTAATTGTAAAAAAGATGCAATGATAAAAAGAGGCTGCCCTTTTGAGACAGCCTCTTTTCGTGTGGATACACCAGCTAATTTAAGCGAATATTATTCCACTACTAACTTCTTAGTTGTTTTTCCTTCATTTGTAATGGTGCTAACAAAGTACATTCCCTTATTTAGGTTAGCAATATTTACTGTGTTGGTTCCCATACTTAATGGTTGTTCTTTAACTAGTTTTCCTAAATAATCAATAATTAATAATTTACCACTACCAACCAAAGTTTCTACATTAATATTGATAACTGATTTTGCTGGATTAGGATACATCGTCCACTGACTATTGCCCATTGTCAACGAACTATTGTCAACAACTCCTCTTGCTGCACAACTTACCACATTACCAGATATTGTTCTGCTGCTGCTGCAACCATTAACAGTAATTGTATAAGTTAATGAGCCAGCTCCTGGTGTGCTTCCTGTACTTACAACACCTGCAGGACTTGTAACACTTATTACACCTGTTTTGCTCCAAACACCCCCTGTTGGTGTACCCACTACTGTAAATGTTTTGTTAGTACAAAAACTTCCGGCTGGAGCACCTGTTTGTGGATTTACAGTTCCTGGTGCGTAGCTGATTGTTGGTAAGTTTGGATAGTTGTTTACAGTAATAGCATAGCTTGCATAAGCACTACAGCCACTACCATTTGTAACAGTATATCTTGCTTCGCCAGCACCACCATTGGTTCCTGTATAAACGCCACCATTAGAGATAGTACCTTTGTTGTTTGAGCTACTCCAAACTCCGCCTGTAGTAGAGGTACTTAAGTTCGTTGTATTTCCAATACAAATAGTATTAGTTCCAGATATAGCCTCAGGCGTTGCAACTGCTGCAACTGTAACTGCAACTGCATTTGAAGTAGAAACACAACCATTAGCACCAGTTTTGGTATAAGTAATATTAGCTGTGCCATTGGCATTTGCTGTAATAGCACCAGAAGCTCCATTTCCAGCAGTGCTAACACTAGCAACAGAAGGATTGCTGCTTACCCATACACCTCCATTTGATGTATTGGTATTGTAAATTGTTTTTACACTACCTAGTGTGCAGAAAGTGGACACATTTGATGATGTACCTAATACAGGACTTGGTATTACAGTTAATGTAATAGTGTTGCTGTTTGCGGTTGCAGTTGTTTGGCAAGTATTATTTGCAGTTAATACACAACTAATAACATCATTGGTATTTAGAGTGCCACCATCAAATTGTATAGACGAAGCACTACCTACATTGTTGCCATTTTTTAACCATTGAAAAGATGGTGATGAGCCTCCATTAGTAGCCTGAGCTGTATATGTATTAGCACTTCCACTGCATATTGTTGAAGCACCAGAAATGCTAACGCTTGGAGTAACTGTACTACCAACAGCTAATGTTAAACTATTGCTTGTAGCAGTAGCAGTTGTTTGACAAACATTATTAGCAGTCATAACGCAAGTAATTACGTCTCCATTTGCAACATTAGCTGCATTTAGTACTAATGTAGCACTATTGGTTCCAATATTATTACCATTATTTTTCCACTGATATGTAGGAGATGAGCCGCCGTTTGTTGCTGTTGCAGTAAAGGTAGAACTTGAACCTGTACAAAATGAAGTTGAAGTGCTACTAATAGAGACACTTGGTGTTACAGTAATGCAATTATTTGCTAAAACAAAATGTCCAATAGTTGTTAATCCACTGGCTGTGCTAAAATTCGTTGAACCTGTTGTGGTTGGCTTTGACCAAGTGCCACTAACATTTTGAGCAGTTATTAAACTTGATGATGTTGCACCTCCAACTAAATCACCAGCAACATAATTGATTTTAGCATCATAATTGGTGAATGAAAGTGAACTAGGGTTGGTAACATTCCAATATCTATTCACATAAGCAGTTGAGCTAATTGGTGCAGAAACATAATTTGCAACACCTGAAATTGGTGTTCCCGTACTTGCAGTAAGATTACCAGCTGTTGTAACACTTGCAAAAGTTAGTGTAAGCGGGGTATAGTTGGTTGCATCTCCAATATGAAATGTTCTTGCCACAGCTGTTCCTGTTCCAATATTTCTATTTAAATTTCCGTTTACCCAGCCATTGGTTCTTGCAACTGTTCCAGAGGATGTAACAGTTAATGTATTTGTAGAAGTAGCTAAAACGCCATCAACCAAATTGAGTGATGAAGTAACAGAAGCATTGCCAGATAAAGTTTTTGTACCACCACCACTAATTCCCAAAACAGAAAAAGTAGTTAACTGACTTGGTATTGTTTGTGCAGAAGTGCCAGTAAAATTAATTGTAGTACTCGAAGGTTGTGTAATGGAACCTAATAAGTTATTAACTGTAAAGCTACCAGAAATATTGATAGTGCCTGCTACAAAAGTTTTGCCACTAGATGTGCCAGAGTTTGATAATATAATGTTGGCATAAGACATAGTGTCGATAGATTGTGCAGCTGTTTGTCCGCTTGTTCCTCTGTTAAAGTCAATGGTTGATGATGAACCTAAAATGACGTTTCTTACAGTATCTTCAAAAACTAGTGTTGACCAAGAGCTTTGAGGTGCAAATGTAATTTGCACTGTAGAGCCGCTACCAATTGTGCTTGTGGGAGCTGCTGATATTGCAACTGATGTTGAATTTGGAACACCAGTAATAGTAGTGTTTGAAGCAAAAGCACCTGTACCTCCAACTAAAGAAACAGTACCACCTACTGTTACACCACTACTGGAAATACAAGGTAGTGTTCTTAATGTGGCAGATATGGTAGCACCACTTAATGCAGTTGTTGGGGCAACAGAAGCTGTGAATTTAGTTGAACTTGTAATAGCCTTTACGTAAGTGCCAGCAGGAAAAGCACCAGTGCCACTTGCAACAGTAATAATTGCACCTACCGTAAGGTTAGTAGTACTTGCACAGGTAACCGTTTGATTTAATCCTGATGTACTAGCAGCAGTTGCAGCACTGCTATTTGTACTGGTTGTATTAGTACCATTTGTTATTATGGTTGATGGAAATGCAACCACTCCTGTAGTTGTAGCCAAACCGCCAGTTCTACCTGCTCTAAAAGTACCATTAATAGTAACAGTACCACCAGTACGAATGCCAATGTAATTTGAAGTTCCGCCAATTGGACCAGACACAGTTGAGCCTGCTTCAATATAAAAATTTCTAAACTTTGCGTTTGCTGAGCCCATGTTTACATCTGCATTATTAATTACACTTACATCTCCAAATGAATTTGATGAGCTGGTAGTAATAGTATTACCATCAAATACCAATTCCACATTTGGATCGTAAAGTGTACCAAATGATAATGGGGTGCTGTTTTGATAAATAATTTTTTGATTGCCGCTTGAAGGCATTGAAACTGAAATTGTCTTACTTTTATTAACCGACAATAATGAACCTGGTAACATGGTCAATGTAATAGGTGCTGCTGGGGTTGTTGGATTACCGATAATAAGACTATCACCACCGGCATTAGCGAAATTTGTGTTACCAATATTCCATACACCGCTTAAAGAAACCGCAGTAGTATTTTGGATGATAAAATAACGACCACCACTTGTAAAGTCAGAGAGAGTGCCGCCTGTTCCATTTGAATTGGTGCCCCAGCTACTTGTATTATTCAATGCACCAGTGCCATTGTAGTACCACAATGTTTGGGCAGATACTTGCTTAAAAGGTGTAATCAAAGCAATCAGGAATAAAATTCCAACAAATGTTTTCAAAGTTGGAAACTTAATTTTTGTGTAAATAGATAATGTTTTCATACGCATGTTTTGCAATTGTTAAATAATAAACAAAATAACAATCGTTTGCAGGGCTTTTTAAAATTTAGTCACTTCTGAATTATTACAAAATGGTTTTCTCGTTTTCTGAAATTGCATTTTTATTTCCGAACTTGTTTAGTTTTCTTATTATCAATGGTATATTAAAAAGTAAATAATGTTTTTGGCAAGATGAAAAGCATTTTTAAGAAGATTTTTTTTAAAAAAATAACTGCCTGTTTGATGAAATTTTGTGTTTTATGGCTGTGGTTTTTTGAAATAATTTAAAAAATTGAGGTTATGACATTTGTTTGAATTGTTATATGGTTAATTTCACATAATAAAAAAGCAGCGTTCAAAATGAATTTATATACCTACCAATAAATTTCTCTTAAAAATTGCAAACCCATACAATTTTGAATAAAAATCAGTAACGAAAATGATTGGTATTTGTTCAAGAAAAGGATGTATAACGAATAGAATTAACTATAACATTTCTACCACAGCATCACCAACATCAGATGTTGATGCAGTTCCTAATAAATCTGGCGTTAATGTTTTTCCTTCAACCAATACTTTTTCTATACCAACCAATATTTTTTTACTCCAATCCTCATAACCCAAAAAATCCAACATTTGGCTAACAGACCATATTGCAGCTAGTGGATTTGCAATTCCTTTTCCGGCAATATCTGGAGCAGAACCGTGAACTGGTTCAAACATTGATGGATATTTTCTTTCTGGGTTAATGTTTGCACCTGCTGCTAATCCCATTCCTCCTGCTATAGCTGCACCTAAGTCTGTTATAATATCACCAAATAAGTTTGATGTTACAACTATTTCAAATCGTTGTGGTTGCTTTATAAAAAACATTGCTGCTGCATCCACTAAATATGAATATGTTTTTACATCGGAATACTCTTTTCCAACCTCAATAAATATTTCGTCCCAAAATACCATTGAGTAATTTAAAGCATTGGCTTTGCTGATGCTTGTTAATGTTCTTTTTTCTTTTCTTGCTAATTCATAGGCATATCTTATTATTCTCTCTGTTCCTTTCCTGGAAAATACACCTGTTTGTAATACTACTTCTTCTGGCTTTCCCTTAAAAAGCCAATCTCCTGCACCAGCGTATTCCCCTTCGCTATTCTCTCTTACCACAATCATATTTATGTCTTCTTTTTTTACATCTTTTAAGGGGCAAGGAGCTCCATCAATTAATTTAATAGGACGCAAGTTTACATATTGATCAAACCCTTTTCTAATTTTCAAGAGTAAATCCCATAGAGAAATATGATCAGGTACCCCAGGAAAACCAACAGCTCCCAAATAAATAGCATCAAAGTTTTTTAATAAATCCATTCCATTATCGTCCATCATTTTCCCATGCTTTAAATAGTGCTGACAACCCCAAGGGTAATGTGTAAACTCAAAATGTAGATTGTTCTCTAATTTTTCTATTCTTTTTAATACTTTTATTCCTTCTGCTAAAACTTCAGGTCCTATTCCATCACCTGCAATAACTGCGATTTTGATAATTTTCATTTTGTTTATTGTTTCTTTAGTAGAAAAGACGATTGATTGAAAAAAAAATTAGAAATTTCTTAATCACTACCAAAAATCCACAGGATAATTGGTAAACTTTTTTTATTTACAATAGGATGATGTTGGGCGAAATATTACCCCATTATTTCTTTAGCAGTTGGTATGTCAATTTCTTTTTCCCATTTAGCTATAACTACTGTGGCTACAGCATTTCCAATCATGTTGGTTAATGCTCTTCCTTCACTCATAAATCTATCAATGCCTAATATTATTGCAATGGCTGCTACAGGAATATGACCAACTGTAGGTAAGGTTGCTGCTAATGTTATAAAGCCACTGCCTGTAACGCCTGCAGCTCCTTTTGAAGTAAGTAATAAAACCAACAAGAGTGTAATTTGTTGCCCAATATCTAATGGTGTATTAGTGGCTTGTGCCAAAAAAACAGCAGCCATAGTGAGGTAAATAGAAGTGCCATCAAGGTTTAAAGAATAACCAGTTGGGACAACCAAACCTACCACAGATTCTGAACATCCTGCTTTTTCTAATTTTTTTATTAAACCCGGTAATGCTGATTCTGAAGATGAAGTGCCTAAAACAATTAATAGTTCTTCCTTTATAAAACCGAGTAATTTGAATATATTAAAGCCAACCGATTTTAATATACCCCCCAAAACAATAACAATAAAAATGATACAAGTTATGTAAAAGGCAATCATCAATTGCCCCAATGATGCTAATGAGCCAACACCATATTTGCCTATAGTAAAACTCATGGCACCTAATGCACCAATTGGAGCTACTTTCATAATCATTTTTATTACTGCAAAAAGTGCCGTTTCTAATGATTTAATACAACGAATTATTGGCTTGCCACTATCGCCAATTTTTGATAATGCAATGCCGAATAATACTGAGAAAAAAAGCACTTGTAATAAATCGCTATTGGATAAGGCATTTACAATATTATCAGGAATAATGTGCAACATAAAATCGGCAAATGTTCTACTTTTCCCCTCAGTTATATATCCTTCTACTGCCTTAACATCAAGCGTTGCCGGGTTTATATTCATTCCAACTCCTGGCTTTAAAAGATTAATAACTATGAGGCCTATTACCAGAGCAATCGAGGTTACAATTTCAAAATATAAAACAGCTTTTAAACCAACCCTGCCAATTTTTTTTGTATCCTGCATTCCAGAAATACCAGTTACAATAGTGCAAAAAATTACAGGTGCTATCATCATTTTAACAAGCTTAATAAAGCCATCGCCCAAAGGTTTTAATTGAACGCCCAATGAAGGATAGAACTGACCTATTAGTATACCAACAACAATGGCTATCAGCACTTGAACGTATAAGGTTTTTAAAATCTTCATTTTATTTTTTATTACAGTGTGCATTACTTATAGCATTTGAATGCTATAAGTAATGTAAACGGGGGTTTATAATTTGGGTCCAGCATTCTTTATAGAATCTTCGCAGCCATCAGCATATTTTTCAAAATTTTCTGCAAATTGTTGTGCTAGTTTTTTGGCAGCTAGGTCATAGGAGTTTATATCCCTCCAAGTGTTTCGAGGGTTTAAAATTTCATCTGGAATATTGGGGCAACTTGTTGGCATTTGTAACCCAAAAATTTCGTGTTCCTTTGTTGCAATGTTTTCTAATGCTCCATTTATTGCAGCGGTTATCATTGTTCTGGTGTAACTAAGCTTAATTCTTTCTCCAACTCCATAACCACCGCCAATCCACCCTGTATTAATTAGCCAAACATTAACTTTATTTTCAGTTATTTTTTTGCCTAACATTTTTGCATAAAAACCGGGATGCAATGGCAAAAATGGTGCTCCAAAGCAAGCACTAAAAGTAGCTTTAGGTTCTGTAATTCCTGTTTCAGTACCAGCAACTTTTGCTGTATATCCACTAATAAATTGATACATGGCTTGTGCAGCTGATAATTTACTTATTGGTGGTAATACGCCATAAGCATCGCAGGTTAAAAAAAAGATGTTTTTTGGTATTCCAGCGATACTTGGTTCTAAAGCATTGCTTATAAAATTTAATGGATAGCTAACTCTTGTATTTTCTGTAATTGTGGTAGATGAGAAATCAATTTCATTAGTATTTTTAAAAAATGAAACGTTTTCGACCAAAGCACCTTCTCGAATTGCATTAAAAATTTCTGGCTCTTTACTTTTGGAAAGGTCTATACACTTTGCGTAGCAGCCTCCCTCAAAATTAAACACAGTATCGCTAGTCCAGCCGTGTTCATCATCTCCAATTAACTTTCTACTAGGGTCGGCACTTAATGTTGTTTTTCCAGTGCCGCTTAATCCAAAAAATACGGCTACATCGCCATCTTTACCAACATTAGCACTACTGTGCATACTTAATACATTGTGTTGATGTGGTAATAAAAAATTGAGTACAGTAAAAATACCTTTTTTCATTTCACCGGTATAGCCAGTGCCTCCAATTAATATGGTTTTGTGCGTGAAAGATATAATGGCAAAATTTTCATCTCTAGTTCCATCTATCTGAGGATTTGCCTTGAAATTAGGAGCTTGAATAATTTGCCAATCTGTTTCTAATTGCTCTAATTCGATCTCATTTGGTCTTAGAAACATATTATATGCAAATAGATTACTCCAAGGATTTTCATTGATGATGCTTATGTTTAACTTATATTCCCTCGAAGCACAAGCATAAGCTTTTCTTGTCCAAATTTCATCTTTGCTTGCCAAGTAATCAATCATTTTATTTCGAAGCTGTAGAAAATATTTTTCTTCAATTGGAATATTAAAATTGTTCCAATTCACTGTATTTTCAGTAATGCTATCTTTTACTATAAATTTATCTTGAGGGCTTCTTCCAGTAAATTTTCCTGTGTTAATACAAAGTGCTTGCGTGCTGTTTAAAACACCTTCTTTTCTTTCAAGCGTCTGCTGTGTAAGGGTTTTAGGGCTTAAATTGTTATGAATAATTTTGTTTTTGTTTCCAATTCTGCTAATTGCATCTATAATAGTATTATCTAAAGTCAATATTTCCATAGTAGATTTTTGATGTTTAAGTTTTTGTTTATCTTCTAAAATTTATTCTGATTTTAAACCAACGTTTTTATAATCCCAGCCTTTATCGCCAGATATTTTCCACTCTGAATTATCTATATTGGTTCCTTTGGTTGTTGCCCAATCAGTTGATGGGTCTTGAACAGATTTCTTTCTCCAAAAAGTTCTATTACGGGTATCTGCATTTTCGCCTGCAATAGTCCACAAAATATTATTTCTTACACTTTGTGTGCCACGAAAAGTTACTCTGCCAACGAGGGGGCTGCCAAATACATCAATAATTTTATATTTGACTCCATTTAAAGTATAGTTACCTAAAGCATCTTTTTTTAATAAAGCAATGGCACTATTGCCACTTAACTGCAATGGTGAACTTGCAGATGCTGACGCAGTGCTTGTTGTACCCCAAAGGGTGTCACTTTTTATTTTAGTAGCATCGCATTGTGGCGAGGCTATTACATAACATTTTCCTGTATCTAAAGTTTTTTTAAAAGTGATAAAAGAAGTACTACTAAAGCTCCAGTCTGATAGTGTAAAAGTATCGGCAACTGCATTGTAGCCAATTGCATAATTTGATAAATCTATCTTGTTAGCAGTGCCGTTATATAATTCTACATAATGGCTTCTTGTACCACCCGCAGAAGCATCAGTATTAATGGCGGTTGATATTTCAGAAATAATTAAGTCTGATGTAACTACTGCTGGTACAGGTGGGTCGAATGTTATTTTTGTTGTACAAGCACTTAAAAGTAAAACAGTTATTATAGTAGAAGAAATTATTGATTTCATTGTATGTTTTTTATAATAAAATTTGAATAGCAAGATTGCCGATCCATTTTTTTGTGTTAATAATTGGTGTAGAATCGTCGATATAAGTTATGTTGAAGCCTGCTTTTACTGCATTGTTTTTAATGAATTTATTAACTCCCACAGTGTACCAGTATTGCTGATGCACCAATGATGTTGCTGTTTCAAACTCTGGTTTTACAGATGAAAATCTGCCGTCAACAGCCCAGCTATTTTTAAATATGTAGGATGATTGAATATTCAATGCACTACCAACGCTGTAATAAGCACTAGCCATTTCGTTAGTAAGTTTTATGGTGGAGCCGGGATTAATGTATAATTCATTACCAGTTACAGTGCCATTCACATATTCCCCAACAAAAGTAAATCCTTTGTATTTAAAAATTAAATCACCCACAATTTTTGTATAGTTGGCATAATCGGTAGTGCCATTTTTGCTGTAAAGGTTTATGGTAGTGGAATTATCTGAACCATTTGGACTGCTGACCCTGGAGTTGTAACTTGCCGCAAAACCAAGAGCTAGTTTAGGTTTGTGTTCTTTGTATATATCGTGTGCAATAAAAGCATTGTTTTTTACAAAGTCGCCAAATGGCAATACATCCAATCTGCCTCCGTATTTAAATCCAATATTGGGTTGTGTTGCAAAAAAGTTTTGTCCCTCGCCAGTGGTAATAGAAACTGATGGATAAATTCTCCATTTTTTGATATTAAAATTTGTTTCAAAAAACAATCCCCCTTCTCTTGACGAGCTTACAAAATTTTGCATTAATCCACCATATACAGACCCATCAATGGATTTGCCAGCTTGAGTTTGCCCCAAAACTTGGGAATAACGCTCATCTGCCATTGCCAAACGATTGTTGGTGTGAGTTTGCCTTTGTCCTAGAATAATTTTACCTCTTTTATTTAAAACATTAAATCCTATCCATCCTTCTAAAATGGGTATTGTACTTGTAAAATCTGTTACTATGCCAAACGATACTTTATCTTTAAGTGTGCTTGCTGTTAAAGAAAATCTTACCAAGTTTAAAGATAATCTATTAGATTTAGAAGTGGTAGTAGCTGAATCCAATTGGCTCATTTGAAAACCAGATTGTATTGCGGCCAGTAGGTTAATCTTTGTACCTTCTTTTTTTCCTATGTTAATAAAAGTGCCCTCACCATTTACGTAATAAATTGTGGAGTCTGATGTAGAAGTTTGTGCTTGTGTTTTAAGTGCAAGTATCAACAAAGCACAACAATAAATACATATTTTTTTCATCATTATTTTTTTAAATTATAATTGTATAGTAAACATTACCTGAGAGTAATAGTTTCCATTTTGAGAGGCTGTTTTTAGTGTTTCCTTTAACTCTTCGAATCCAATTTCAAATTGAATTTTTAAGTTATGGCCAGATAAATATTTTGTTGCAATTGCTGTGTAATACTTGTTAAAGTCTGCAAAATTTGCAGATACAACATCGCTGTTTAAACTCGTGTATCTACCAGCAAAAGCCCAATCAGATGGGAACACATAACCTGCTGTAACGTGAAATCCACTGCCTAAGTTTAATCGTGATAAAACAATATTTTGGGTTTGTTCTTCGGTTTGTGAGGTATTATAAGCACTAAATTGACCATTTAATTTAAACTCTCCTTTTATATTCGAAGGCACAGTAGCTTTGGTTGCAAAACAACTACCCATAGAATAAAAGCCTCTGTATTTAAACAAATAATCTACACCAATTTTTGAGTATTTAGGCAATAAAACTGATTGTGAAGCATCACCATATAAATATCTGCCACCATTGGTTCCTGAGGCAGATGAAGCCCCATCATTAAAGCTGTAAACAATTCCAAAAACTAACTTAGGTTTTTGTTCTCTTGCTAAATCGTCCATATAAAATTCACCACCACTTGTGAATTTGTCAAAAGGTAAATAATCTAAGCGAATACCATATTTAAAGCCTCCAAAATTTTTTTGTAAAGACGATCGGCTATCGCCTGTAGTAACCGAAATGTAAGGCCTGAGTATATTTTTACCACCAAGTTTAAAATTACCCTTGTATCGAATGCCATAATCAAAAATGGCATCAAACGAAGTGGATATTGCACTTCTACTGGTAAAGCCAAAACTTTCCCCTTCAATTCTGGTTTCTCTGGAATCAATGTAATCTGCTCTTAAGCCAAAATTAAAAGTGTGGTTTTTATTGGGTCTATATTCAATGTAAGCTTCTTGTATGGTTGAATTAAAAGTTCTGTTTCCGCTTGTAGCACTTTGGTAGTTAGAAGCAAAGTTGATACGGGAAACCAAAAAAACTTTTTTGTCAAATAGATTACCCACCATTGTTATTCTTGCTCTGTTAATACTGAATGATGAGCTAAGTCCCGATAGGTTTTTATTGGGAGTATTGATAGCATATAATGTTTGCAAAGTTTGAGAAACATTGAAGCGTCCGCCATTGGAAGCATTGATGGTTAAGCCATCTCCGAGCAAGTAATTTTTTTTAATTTTTAAAATGTTACCATTCTCTTTTGAGCTCACAAAGTTTTCTGTAGAATCAGTTTCGTATCTTGCCTCATCTTGTGCCATCACATTGGTACACAGCAAAAGAAAAAAGAAGTAGTAAAGTAATTTTATTGTGTTTTGCATCTTGTAAATAGTTAACTATTGTATATCCATGAAAAATACAGCGAAAGCAAACTTGCCCATTTCGCCATTTTGGTGTGCTACTTTTGGAACAAAAATTTCTGTCCAATTGAATGGAAGCTTTAATTCAGTTGCCTTATTTTTTGAAGTATTAAAGTAATATTTACCGCGTTCAAAACGAGTTTTTCCTTGAAAATCTGCTTCGATGCTTGTATTAAAATCCTTGCTCTCTCTACTGGTGTCACTCATTCCTAATAAAACATATAACTTGGTGGAGAATAATGCTTTTAAATTGCTATTATCGATAGGGGATTTTTTTAACCCGTAAGGAAATTCAATATTATCTTCTGCAGGAGTGTACCAACCAGCATTTGCAATAGCAGCCTTAATAATTTTAGTTTGTTTTACAAATGTTAAAAAACGATGAACGAATTGAGCTCCACCAGAGTGACCATATAGGTAATAATTTTTGCAACTACTTCCTGTTTGTTTTGCCACGCTGTCGAATAGTGGTTCGATTGTTGAAAAGCTCCAGTCTTCTTGTTTATTAAATGTCCTAGTTTTTTTATTGAAAACATTTCCCAAATTATAGCTTTCTACTCCCGGATAATCCTCTTTATCAAATTCAGGTGCAATAAGTTTACAACCAAATACAGTAGCAGCTTTTATTAAATCGTCCATATAAGCTGAAGCATCCCTGTGAGCACCATGCATCACTACTACAATTGGCATACTATCGGCATTGGCTTTGGGGCTAAAATAAAATACCTTAATAGGGTTTTTTAGTTTGCCACCATTGTCGAAATAAAATTCATGTTTGCCAACACTGCTTCTATTAATTTGTGCCGTTGTTCTGTGGATGCTAATAACAAAAAATAATAAAATAAAAAGGTTTCGCATAAGTTTTTTATTTGGGTTAAACTGAAATTTTGATATTATTATTATTCAATAATAACTTTTTCTGTAAGGTTTATTTCTCCATTAATACTTTTAATAATTAGGATGTAATATCCTTTTGAGATACTCGTTGGCAACTGTATGTTAACATTGGTATTTACAATGGCTTGATTAATGTTCTTTACGAAAACAGTTTCGCCTTTTAACCCATTTAAATAAATATTGTACTGCCCAATTGGTGCATTTTTAATAGTAATAAATCCTTCATAATTTATTATAGGATTAGGATAAATATTTATTTCGATATTTTCTTTCTTATCATATTTTATAAATATTATAGAAGATAATGTTGATTTGCCATCTTCATCAACTTGTTGTAATCTGTAGTGCAAATTCTTATTCGGAACATTGAGGTCTGAATAATCGTAATTATTAATTGACGATGAATTTCCTTTTCCAAAAACCTTTGCAATATTTTCAAAATTTACACCATCGTTAGATCGTTGAATAATATAATGACTATTGTTTTTTTCTGTGGCAGTTGTCCAAATTAGTTGCACATTTTTTTCAATTTTCTTGCCTGTAAAAGAGGTAAGATTGACAGGTGTTACAATTACAGAATCAACAACACCATCAACAAAATTTTGTGAGTAAATGATTGAAGGCAATGCAATAAATGCAGCAATTAAAATTGCTACTGATTTGGTATAAATGATTTTATTTTTTTTCATATTAAACTTTTTAATGGGATTGTGATTACTTTTTAATGATGATTTCTAAACGATTTTCTCCTAAACTATTTTTATAGGAGGGGTCAATTGTTAAATCATAAGTAGCGTCTTTATTTAGCAAAATATATTTGTTAAATAATTTGTCGTGAAGGGTTAATTGGATGCCATTAGTTACATTAAAGTCAGTCGCTTTTAATGTATAAGTTTCCGGTTTATTTGATTCAGCCAAAACAATACCAATTGGGATAATTTCATTGTTAATAGCACTTCTATAATCCGCTGCTAATTTTTGTTTATCAGAACTTAAAGTGTAGATACTAAAACCACTATTCAATAGTTTCACTGCATCTGTTTTTACATCATAAGCATTGGAATAGTTGCCTAGATTCAAATATAAATTATCATATTCTTCTCCATTTTTAAATGCTTTTATTTGAATATGATTTTTTATAGATGCATCTCTGAATAATGTTGGGCAGGTAATGCAAGTAGCTTTATTGTTTTCTGTAAAAACTAAATAAGTAGGAGCGGTTGCTTTTACAAAAAAAGCACTGTAGGCAGGTAGTACATAACTTGCAGGAATAGGGTTCACTGTAACATAGGTTCCTGTTTGTGGATTGCGTAAGTAAATGCTAGAACCAATATTAGTGGCAGCATTTAATACAGCACCAATATCAACTGGAGATGGATATGGATTTCCAATTAAATTAAATCCAGCAGTGGCACCAGAACCACCTGTTACTAATTTTATTGTATCATCTCCAAAGTTTGGATGACCGCTAAAGTCTAAGGTTACAGCATTCGGTATTGCATCAGCACCATTAGTAGTATTTACTTGCCCTTTTTTTCCTCTAATTAAAACTCTTATGCCTTGCCCAGCTTTCCAACTGTTGGTTGTGTCTTCTTTAAAAGCTTTCCAGCCGGCATCATTTGTTACATCTCCATTTGCAGATGCAGTGTTAAAATAAAAAGCACTTGGGTTGTTGGTTGAAGTTGGGGTAAAGCCATACCCAACTGTTTGTCCTGTATTTAGACTAGTACCATCGGTATTTCCTGTAACGTCAATGTCATCTGTAAGTTCACTAATTGGTTGAGCAACTGAAAAAGGATGACTTAAAAAACGAAATTTTCTGGAGCCACTTGGTATATATTTTTGTACAACTATTGAACCATCAATACTAGCTCCAGGTGCAAGAGTGGCAATAGATGCTGTACCTGTAGAGTCGGATTGTAATGTAAATTTACCCGAGCCAGAGGGTGTTGGAAATGCAGTGGCTGAATTAATAATAAGTTTGGCACCAGGTTTTAAAACAATATTTTGTGTTGTAGGAACATTAATGATACCTTGTAAATTAACTGTTAAATTACCAGATACGGTGGTTGTGCCTGCTCCGAAACTTCTGTTGCTAGCAACCGCTGCATTCGATAAAGTTAAATTTGCATAGTTAAGTGATTCAATAGTTTGATTGCCTGATTGATTTGTTGTGCCACGATAATAATCAATAGTTGATGATTTGCCAAGTGTGATATTAGGCGATTTTGTTGTATCTTGAAACAGTAATGTACCATAAGAAGAAACGGGTACCACAGGAATATTAACACCTACAGAATATAATCCCCCAGCTCTACCAGCTTTTAGTGTCCCTTCAACAATTACACTACCCCCAGTTAGAACAGCAATATAATTACTTGATGAACCAATAGGACCAGCCAATGTTGAGCTAGAATCGATAAACAAATTTTTAAGTATTAACGATGCAGCACCCATATTGATGTTGGCATTGTTAATTAGGCGAATTGTTCCAAAAGTATTGGCAGAACTAGATGTCATAGAAGCACCATCAAATTCAAGTTCTAAATTGGGGTCATAAATACTACCTAGCGATAATATTGTATTGTTTTTGTAAATAATTTTTTGATTGCCTGTTGATGGCACAGAAACTGAAATAGTTCTTGCTTTATTTACTGTAAGTGCTGCACCCGATAAAATAGTAAATGTAATAGGGGGTGTTGGTGTAGTTGGATTGCCTATTATAACGCTATCGCCTCCGGCATTTGCATAATTTGAATTACCAACATTCCAAATTCCTGTTAGTGATACCGAAGATGTATTTTGAATAATAAAGTACCGACCTCCACTTGTAAAATCTGTTAATGTACCACCAGTACCATTGGTATTAGTGCCCCAACTTGCTACATTATTTATCGCTCCAGTACCATTGTAGTACCATTTAGTTTGAGCGATTGCTTCTTCACTTAAAAAAAATAAAGTAAGTAATAATAATAAAAGGGGCAAATAGTTAGTTGAAAGATGAGCTCTCTTTCTAGAAGACATTTTTTTCATACGTATAAGTTTATCGTTTGTAAAGCTTCACAAACTTATAAACACGAAAAAAATTATACTAATTTTATAACTTCTGAATAACTAATAAATAATTACATTTGTTTCCGAAAGGCAAAATGCATTTCCGAAAGTTATTAACTTTTTTATTATAAGGTAATTATGCAAATATTGAAAAGTGGTAAGGAGGAGATTGTTTACTTATTGACGAAGGTAATAGAGAAGTACAGATCAGAAACAGGCCAAGAGATTGTTCAAAACACCAACAGAAAAAACTACGAAGTTCTTGCAATTGTTTTAAGCGAAATAAGTAACCAACTTCCCTCGAGGTGGCAAGAATTAGGAACAGAAGCATATCAAGAAGAATATAACAAACAAACAAAAGAATATCCATATAGAAAATATGATATTACTGGAGGGCAGATTAAGGACGCTTTAAATGGAATTGTAGCAAATCCTCGACATTTTTTGGTTGATGCATGTTACATTTATTTATATGGAATAGGAAGAAAAGCTTTTGAACAAAATCCACTTGATGAAAATCTATTAGAAAGTTTTGAAAAATCTCAAAAAGAAAAAAAGGTTTTAATAGAACAAGAGAATGGTGAACTTCGTAAGCAAGTATTATATCTTGAGGAGCAAAGTAGAAAATACAAAAGCAAAAAGAAAGCATTAATATCAATAGCTGTTGCATTGTTAATAGCTATCATTTACTTGATAACCAATTATTATTCTTTAAAGGATAATTGGCAAACTATTAAGTCTGATATGAATATTTTGCCATATCAACCTACCAAAGCAGAAATTGATAGCTTAGAAGGTGTTTGGATGTGTTATATTGGTTCTCCACAGGCTAGAATATCAGACCCTAATCGATACCATAAATATGTCTCCAATTTAATTAATGTAACCTATAAAAATGGTTATTTTACATTTAATAGATATGGTGCAAGTTTCAATCATGTTGGTTATATGCAATTTGAGTCGCCGGGAATTGTTTCAGTATTTTCAAAAATAAAAAACAATTCAAAAAATATTGAATCTCCCAGACACTCCTTATTTAACTTATATGCAAACAACAAGTTTGTTCCTGTGATTTCATCTTCTTGGAATTTTGACGTAGGAGACAAAAACAGAATTATCGGAATTAGAGAAGTTTATATAAAACTTGGAAAAGGAGGAGCAATTGAAGAAATCATCAATGAAGTAGAAAATGCGAGTTGTAACTGCAAAGTAATCAGATGGCATCAATCTAACAACAAGGTAAAATCGTTTTATTTAAAAAATGGTATATTAGATTCAATTCAAAATACAGATTTAAAGAATCTAATAAATGAAACAAGTATTTTACTAAGCACGAATCAAGATGGATTACTTTTAAGTACTGATACAACAAAAAAACAGTAAAATCGAATTCTTTATTTTGGCTTAATGTGCAAAATCTGTTTCATAATTTCCATTTATTCTCTCTATAGGAGGGTTGAAATAACCAAATTTTAAGTTAGGAAACTCATCTCTTATTAATTCCATTAATTGGCCAATGCCAAGCATTTCCTCTGTATCAATAATCCCAATTTTCCCCAAATACCAATCAGGGTCTATGTTAAAGTTACGCCATTGAATCATATCTAAATTTGTTTCAATAATCAATTGTCGCAATGCCTCATATTCCAACACAGTATCTGTCATTCCAGGAAAAACAAAGTAGTTAATACTTGTCCATCCACCATAACTTTTAACAATTTTCAGGCTTTCAATCAAGTCTTCAAACTGATAATTATTAGGGCGATAATATTTTGTGTAAATACTTTTTTGAGCAGAGTTTGTGCTTACTCTTATACTATTTAAACCTGCTTCGCACAAAGCCTTTACGGCATCTGGCTTACTACCATTTGTGTTAATATTGATGCTTCCTTTATTGGTATGTTTTCTAATTTCAATAATTGAATCTTTAATTGTTTCCCACATTAACAAAGGCTCTCCTTCACAACCCTGTCCAAAACTAATAATAGGGAAAGGTGCATTCATTAAATGAGGGACAGTAAATTCTACAATTTCTTCGGCAGTTGGCTTAAAGGTTAATCTATCTTGAGTAGATACAATTTCTTCTTCCACAGGTTGAAAAGATATGCACCCAATACAATTGGCATTACAAGCAGGAGAGGAGGGAACAGGACATTCCCATCTACCCAAAGATAAGTTCCGTGCAGCTGGGCAATTGTATGTTAGGCAGCAATTCTCCATTAAGTGTTTCACCAATCTATTGTGTTTGTAATTTTCTAGTAAATGCTGAGTACCAGTTTGAATTTTTTCATCATCATAACCTGCACATTCTTGGCGAATATCTTTCTCAATGCGTACAGCAGGAACGTAAAATTTATCATCAAACCACGCTGCTGCAGTATAGCAAAATAATGGTAGAGTAGGGGCGTCTTCCTGAGTTTCGTAAGCTGCAATATATAGACCTGTATGAGCTGGTGGAATAAATGCAGCAACTGCCCAACCCTTTTCGCATAATCTCATTTCCCCAGTTTCAACATCAATTCCAATGCCTCTTCTACCAGGCAGCTCATATAAATTTCCACCATCTGGCAGTTCAATCCAATCTTCAACAGGAACCTCTAGTGCATCCCAGCCAGCACGTCCCATTGCATACAAACTTGTATCCTCAAAAATATTTCCATTCCCATCTGAGTACATTATATATGGTGATGATGTTAGCATTTTGTTTAACATTTAATGTTTAAAGTTAAGATTGTTTATTTAACTAAAAATGGCTTTCAATTTCTCGAAAGCCATTTTATTAATTTAAATTAATACTATTTCTTAGAGTACATTACTTCTTTTATAATTTTTATAGTTCTTTCAACATCTGGAATTGCAAGTGCTGCAAGGTTAGGAGCGTAGTGCATAGGAGCATCGGCACTAGTGATTCTTCTAATTGGAGCATCTAAATAATCAAAACCTTCTTTTTGAATTCTATAAGTAATTTCACTACTAACACTAGCAAAAGGCCATTGCTCTTCAACAATTACAAGTCGGTTTGTTTTCTTTACACTTTCTAAAATTGTTCTCCAATCTAGTGGGCGAATTGTTCTTAAATCAACTACCTCGCAACTGATTCCTTCTTTTTCTAATTCTTCGGCAGCACCTAGTGCTACTTTCATCATTTTATTATAAGCAACAATGGTTACATCTCTTCCTGCCCTTTTTACATCTGCTTTTCCTATTTCAATGTAATATTCTTCTTCAGGAACATCACACTTGTCGCCATACATTAACTCACTTTCCATAAAAATTACTGGATCCTCTTCGTAACGAATGGCTTGTTTTAACAAGCCTTTTGCATCGTATCCATTCGAGGGAGAAATAACCTTTAAGCCTGGAATATTGGCATAGTAGCTTTCAAATGCAGTACTGTGCTGAGCTCCAAGCTGACCAGCACTTCCATTACCACCTCTAAAAACTATAGGGCAACTAATTTGCCCACCACTCATAGCAAGCATTTTACTTGCTGTATTTAATATTTGGTCCATTGGTAGCACAGCAAAATTCCAAGTCATAAATTCTACTATTGGTCTCAATCCATTTTGAGCTGCACCTACAGCAACAGCTGTAAAACCAAGTTCAGAAATAGGTGTATCAATAACTCTTTTATCACCAAATTCAGCTAACATTCCTTGACTTACTTTATAAGCACCATTATATTCGGCTACCTCTTCGCCCATCAAAAATACCCTTTCGTCTCTTCTCATTTCTTCACTCATCGCTTCTCTAAGGGCTTCTCTAAATGCAATAGAACGCATAGTAATTTTTAATTTTTAAAATGAGTGGCAAATATAGTGGAACGTAATAAATTGATTTATTAAAAAAAAGAATTCGATTGCAGCTTTTTCCGGCCTTAAAAATCTTTATCGATATAGAAAAGATTGCTTTCAATGAGTTTGCTTTCGTCAAACAGGTTGAAATGGTATAAACCCGATTTTATAAAGTTGGTTTTTTCAAGTATTAACTTAGGCTGATTAATTTGTTTTATTTTAAACAACTCATTATTGTTTTCATCAAAAAAAATCAAGTGGTATTTGATGGTTTTATATTTAGGTAAGTTAATTTCAAGATAACCCTTTGGGGTAGTGTAAACAAAAACAGAGGGTTTCCAAAGTGGTTTAGGAATAAATGGTTTCCACAACACTATATCATTTTCAAGGTTTAAAAGTGTATCTCTTGTTTTTTGAAAAATCGAATCTTTGAATTTTTTAAAACTGTTTTCATCTAAAACATTAAACAATGTATCAAGGCTTCTTTTGTAAACACTAATCATTTTTTTTACAGGTAAAGCATTAGGACTAGGTTTGGTTATAAGCTGTAACTGCTTTGTGTACTGATTTGTATCATTTTTAGTTACATTTCTATCATTTTTTTCTGTTACATTACTATCTACTATATCTGCAGCTGTTTTTGTATTTAGAGTGTTTAGTTTAGATGCAGACTTCGACTGTGTAAAAAAATATTTGCCATCATCCAATACATAAAATATTCGGTAATAAATTTTGATTTGAGGTAGATAGTTGTTATCTACATATCCATTTTGTGGCAATTCAGGAGATAATGAAGAGAATATTGTTTGAAAAAATCTCAAACTGTCGTAAGATTTTTGTACCGAAAGTTGAATACAATTGCGATATTGATTGGTCCAACTTATTTGTGCTTTTTCACCACTTAAAACAGCCACATTAAAGTTGGGTAAACTATCCTGAGATAATAGGTTTATTGATAAAAAACAGAATAGTACAACTGCAGAAAATTTCATATTTAGCAAATATAAATATGCAATAAATTAAAATACTAATGTGCCAGGGGTTAAAGAAAAATTGCCTTGCAAACCTCCGCAATGAATTGCTAATATTTTGCTATTTGTTTCAAAATAATTATTATTTATTAAATCTTTTACAGCATAAAATAGTTTAGCATTATACACTTTGTCTGTTGGGATTTTTTCTTTTTTCCAAAAATCATTCATAAAATTGATTAAATTATTTGGGGATTTTGCATAACCTCCAAAATGATATTGGTTCAATATTTCAAATTGTTTTTCTTTAGCTTCTGAACTTAGTAAAAGCGATATATCACTTTTTAATTCATAGTAACCTTTTAACACATTTACTCCAATTATTTTTTGATGAGATTGGGATGCTTCAATAATTCCTGCTATCATAGTTCCAGTTCCACATGCACAAATAATATGTGTGTAAGTGTCTAAATTGCTTACTGTTTCTAATATTTCTGAGGCTCCTTTAACACCTAATTGTCCATAACCACCCTCCGGAATGATGTAAAACTTATTGTCTATATATTTTTCACTAATAATTTTTTTATCTTTATACATTTCCCTAGACACATACTGAATTTGCATTCCAAAATCCATTGCTTGTATAATTGTATGAGAAATATTTTCAACTTTTTCTCCTCTAATAATCCCTATACACTTTAAATCAAGTTCTTTAGATAAAAAAGCTGTGGCAACTATATGATTGGAAAATGCACCTCCAAATGTTACAATGGTCGAAGCATTTTTTTTAACAGCTTCTTTTAAGTAATATTTGAGTTTATACCATTTGTTACCTGATACAATATTGTGAATCTTATCAAGCCTAAGTACATCAACTTGAATCGAATTGGGACTGCCCAAAGATTGAATATTTTCTATTTTAGGCTGTGTTATTAAATTGTTCATTAGAGTTCGATTGCACAAAACTAGAGTATGCTTAGCCTGTAAGGCATATATTTGCAAACATTTTTTTAATATGCAACCTACACTAGTAATTCTTGCAGCAGGAATGGCAAGCAGATATGGAAGTATGAAGCAAGTACAATCCTTTGGTCCATCTGGAGAAACCATTATGGAATACTCTATATATGATGCTATTAGAGCTGGCTTTGGAAAGGTAATTTTTATAATACGTGAAGAATTTGCTGCAGACTTTAAAGCCACATTCGAACCAAAATTGAATGGGAAAATTGCAACTGATTATGTTTTTCAGGATTTAAATAAATTTTTAGGAAACAGAACTTTGCCAAAAGAAAGAGTAAAGCCTTGGGGTACAGCCCACGCAGTTCTTTGTTGTAAAGGATTTATAAACGAACCTTTTGCCGTAATCAATGCCGATGATTTTTATGGTGAAGATGCTTTTATTAAAGCATTTCAATTTTTAACCAAAGAATGTAGTCCCGCTACTTTTGGAATTTTGGGATACGATTTAAAAAATACTTTGAGCGAAAATGGATCTGTAAGTCGTGGAGTTTGTAAAGTAGATTATAACCATAATTTAATTGACATAACTGAGAGAACAAAAATTTATCAAAAAAATGATAATGAAATTGTTTTTGAAGATGAATCGGGAGTTTTTGCTTTACATAATGATGATAAAGTAAGTATGAACTTTATTTGTTACTATCCTAATGTAATTGATTTGTGTGAACATCAATTTGATATATTCCTTGAAAGTAATATTAATATTCCCAAATCAGAGTTCTTTTTGCCAAGTATTACCAATTACTTCATTCAATCTAAAATGGGAAATGTTAAAGTAATTCCTACAAATTCAAAATGGTTTGGAGTTACATATAAGGAAGATGCTCCAAAAGTAAAAGCTAGCCTTGACGATATTATTCAAAAAGGACATTATCCACAAAATCTATGGAAATAATATGATATAAAAAAAGCAACTATTAAACGTTGCTTTTTTTATACGCCATTTTGTCTATCTAAAATCCACAGCACTATTTTTGTTTAATAAATCCCTTTATCTTTCGCAACTAAAAATTTATTATGAATATACAAAACGAATTTGAAAAATATGCTGTAAAGCACCAAGGTATTGGTAGCAATGTTTTACATCAATATAAAACAAAATTTAATCCAACTAATTTAACACCATATATTATTGAAGAGAGGCCTTTAAACATAGCACAAATGGATGTTTTTAGTAGATTAATGATGGATAGAATTATTTTTTTAGGACAAGGGATTGATGACTATGTTGCCAATATTATTACAGCACAAATGCTATTTTTAGAAAGTGCCGATAGAACCAGAGATATTCAAATGTATATCAATAGCCCCGGAGGTAGTGTTTATGCAGGAATGGGAGTGTATGATACCATGCAATTCATTAGCCCTGATGTTAGCACCATTTGTACAGGAATGGCAGCAAGTATGGGTGCCGTTTTATTGTGTGCAGGTGTAAATGGTAAAAGAACTGCTTTAAAACATAGCAGAATTATGTTGCATCAGCCTAGTGGTGCAATTGGTGGACAAGCATCTGACATTGAAGTTACAGCCAGAGAAATAAAAACTTTGAAAAAAGAGTTATACGAAATCATTTCTTTTCATAGTGGTAAAGATGTTGATGTTGTAGCAAAAGATTGTGATAGAGATTTTTGGATGAAGGCTCAAGATGCTAAAGAATATGGATTGGTTGATGAAGTTTTATTAATGAATCCAAGAAAAGCTAATAAATAAATTTAATAAAAAATATTTTGAATAGTAAGATACTATTCCACACACTAAAGATAATTCAGTATGATAAAGTTTCATGATGAGGATGAAAATCCAAAGGAAGAGAAAAAAGAAGAAACAACCCCTATGCTAATGAAAAAAATGGAGCAAATGTTTTTTGAAAAACGTTCCATTTATTTTTGGGGACCGGTTGATGATAAAAGTGCAAAAGATATAGTTACAAAATTATTGTTGTTAGATAATGATAAGCCTGGAGAAGAAATTAAGTTTTATATAAACAGCCCTGGAGGTGTTGTAACAAGTGGCATGGTTATTTATGACACTATTAAGTTGTTACAGTCGCCAGTAAGTACAATTTGTATGGGATTAGCTGCAAGCATGGGTTCAATACTTTTAAGTTGTGGAACTAAAGGTAAAAGGTTTATTTTCCCAAGTGGTGAAGTAATGATTCATCAACCAAGTTTGGGTGGCTACTTTCAAGCTACTAGTGCAGACATAGAAATACAAGCTGAGCAAATAAGAAAAACTAAGGAATTGGGAGCAAAAATTTTGGCAGAAAACTGCGGTAAATCTGTAGAGCAAATTTTGAAAGATTTTGACAGAGATTATTGGATGGATGCAAATGAAGCTGTTGCTTATGGAATAGTAGACGCAGTACTTGAAAAATTATAATGAAATAAAAAGGCCTCAATAAAATGAGGCTTTTTTATTTATAAACAATGTATTTGCCAGTTTCATCAACAGCTATAATTGGCAGTTTTTTATGAGTGTTAAAATAATCAAATACTTGTTGTATTGTAACTGCAAACTCCTGATAATCGGTATTGTCTTTACTGTTCAATGCTAAATAATGATAGCTTTTAGTATTATTGTATCTGATAGGAAAAATATGAATTGGAATAAAATCCTGACCATTTTCTTTTGCTAAAGAGGCAATTAAATATACCTCTTCAATTTGACTATCTTTAATTGGAATGCAACCAACAGTTACACAGCCACCATGAACATAAATGTCTCCACCTGGCTTAATAGAATCGCTTAATATCTCATCCGAAGCATTAGGATAATTTAATTTTAGTGATAAATGATAAATGCTTTTAGGGTTAAAGCTGCTGATTTGATAAAATCCCTCAGGAACTTGAAAGTCTCCTTCGACCCGTTTTGGCCCAAGACTACCACTTAAAGCACATACTTTATATGTTTTAAATAATTTAAAAGAATCTGTGTTTGAGTTTCTTACCCAAAGCTCCAATTCGCTGTCGTATTTAAAACTTCTTAGATATACTTGCTTCGGTGGGAAATTTAGTTTTGATTTTTCAAACTGTTTTCTAATAGAATCTTGTTTTGTTCTAAAAGTTTGTTCAACTCTTGGAAAAATCAATTGTTCTTTTAAAAAAGAACTTTGCGAAAAAATGCTATTGCATATTACACTCAAAAAAAGTAGAAACTTTATTTTTATCATTAATACTTCGCTTAGATTTATTTAATTGTTTCTTTCCAGCCAATCACTCCACCTTCTAGGTTAGATACATTTGAAAAGCCAAATTGTTGTAGCATCATTGCTGCTTGTGCACTTCGCATACCACTTCTACAATAAACTATTACTTCTTCGTTTCTTAAATCTTCAATATCTTCAATTTGCATTGATTGAATTTTTCCAAGTGGTAGGAGAGTGCCACCAATATTGAAGTCAGCATTTTCGTGTGGCTCTCTAACATCAATTAAATAAATATTTTCCTGTTTATCTAATTTGTTTTTTAATTCAGTTGCAGTAATTACTTTAAACATTTTAATATGGGTTTGTATTAGTATTATCTTTAATAATGTTAGTAGAATCTTTGATAGGAGCAGTTAATGACAGCCAAACATCAATCACTTGTCCTGGTCTTATTTTATTGACAATTTTTTGTCCTGGAATGGGCTCTGTAAAAACCGGAGGTTCTTGTTTTGATATAAATGCTTTAGATGTATCTTTTATGCTTGCATCTAGTAAAATAGGTAAGCCAATGGTAATGTTCTTTGTACTTAGCACACTTTGAGCTTCGGTATAAGTTAATCCAACTAAATCTGGAACATCCATTTCCTCATCACCCAATCCACTTCCTAAAACAAAACTAATAGTACTGCCTATTGGTATTTTTGTTCCTTGCTTAATTTCAACTCCATTGTAAAGTTGAGATAAAACTGCATTTTTGGCTATATCTGGCTTGTAGGTAGTATCGCCAAGCTTTAATCCCATTCCTTGTAAATACAATTCAGCACTGCGAATGGATAATCCAATTAAATTGGGCATATCTACTGTTGGGGCTACTACTCGATTAATGGTAAGATAAATAGTTCTACCATGTTTTACAGTTGCATCTGGTTCAGGAGATTGTTTTAAAACAGTTAATTTTGGTTGATTCATATCATAAACCGAATCAGCAACTTCAACAGTAAAACCTTTTGATTGCAATAAGGCTTTTGCTGCGTCTATGTTTTTGCCTGTTACTGCTGGAACTTTTTCATATTCTCCATGCCCGGTTATCCAACTTAACATTAAAAAGAATAACACCACTAATAGCAAACTTAAAAAAATGCCTATTAATATATTAATCAATAAACTTTTATGTGTAATGAATTTAAACAATGTATTTTTTATTAATAATAATAAATTAATTAGTGTTTTGTTACCTCCTCAATAAGTGAGGTATAAAATAGTTCGAGCGTTAATCCATTTGCCAATACTTGCTGAGGAATAATGCTAGCTTGGCTTTGGCCAGGAACTGTATTTACTTCCAACATATAAACTTTTTGCTGTTTATCGTCAAAAATAAAGTCAATTCTAACAACACCACTGCAATTTAACAGTTCATAAACCTTAATGGCACTTGTTTTAAGTAATTGTTCTATTTCTGTTGTAATATCAGCAGGTGTTATTTCTTTACTCTTACCTAAATATTTAGCTTCATAATCAAAAAAATCATTATCGGTTATTATTTCAGTAATTGGAAGCACATTTATTTGATGTGATACTTTGTAAACACCAACAGTAAATTCCCTGCCTACAATCATTTCTTCCACTAAAACCTGATTGTCTACATCGAATGCTTTTTTAATTGCAAGTTCCAGATCTTTTCCATCAACTACTTTGCTCATACCTAGGCTACTGCCACCATTATTTGGCTTAACGAATACTGGCAATTGTAATTGATTTAATATTTCTGCAGCAGTAACTGAAGTATGCTGAAATAAATGAACACTTTTTGCAACATGAATACCTCCAAAAGCAGCCACAGCAACTGTATATCTTTTGTTGAATGTGATAGCAGAAGTAGCAGCATTACAACTTGTGTATGGCAAGCCAATCATATCAAAATAACCTTGTAGTTTACCATCTTCACCAGGTGTGCCATGCAAGCAAAGCAATGCTACATCGAAACATATCTTATTGCTTTTATGTATTATCGAAAAATCGTTTTTATCTACTGGTATTTTTTTATTGCTCTCATTTACATAAAACCATCCTTCATTTGTAACATCAATAATATAAACATCGTATTTTTCTTTATTGATGTTATTGCCTACTGTTACAGCACTTTTATAGCTTATTTCAGCCTCGCCACTATAACCACCAGTTACAAGAGCAACCTTTTTTTTCATTGTAAATATTTATCAAAAACAAATATATGGTTGAATTATATCTTTAATTATATGAGTGAGAAAATTGAAAGATAATTTTATGTTTTTAACAAGTTTTTGATATTTACTTTGCACCAATGCCTCAATTACAAAATATTTCTCTTACACACTACAGGAACTATATTGCCCAAAAGTTTTTTTTTAAAGAAAATATTGTAGGAATTTGTGGTGCAAATGGGGTAGGCAAAACCAATTTATTGGATGCCATTTATTATTTATCTTTCTCTAAAGGATATTTTGCCAGAACAGATTCCAGTAATGTACATCATAATGAGCAAGGTTTTAGAATTGAGGGTAATTACTTCATTCAAAATAAGCCATACAATGTAGTTTGTGTTTTAAGAGAAAACAATAAAAAGGAGTTTTACTTTAACAATGAAGAGTATAAAAAACTATCTAAGCATATTGGAAAAATTCCGTGTGTTATGATAGCCCCCGATGATATTGAATTGATAATGGGTAGTAGTGAAGTAAGAAGAAAATTTATTGATGTTATATTGTCTCAAATTAATGATGACTATCTTCAGTATTTAATAAGCTACAATGGTTTTTTGCAACAACGCAATAGTATTCTAAAACAGTATGGGATTACCCAAATTTTAGATGAAACTTTATTTGGTATATTAACAGAGCAGGTAGCAAAATTTGGCACGATGATATTTGAAATTAGAACTGCATTTTTGAATACTTTTTTGCCATTAGTAAATGACTTTTATAGGCAGATAGCTGCATCTGAAAAAGAAGATATTGATTGTAAATATCAAAGTCCATTAAGTAACAATGATTTTGCGAATTTGCTTTCAAAAAATTTACAATCTGATATGTATTTGCAGAGAACCAATGTGGGTATTCATAAAGATGATATTGACTTTTTTATTAACAATATCAAGTTTAAAAGTGAGGCGTCTCAGGGACAAAGGAAAAGCTTATTATTTGCTTTGAAGTTGGCTGAATGGCAAACTCTGTATAAGCAAAAGGGATTTCCTCCATTATTATTACTTGATGATGTTTTTGAAAAGTTAGATGCCAATAGAATGCACAATTTAATGCAAATTGTTAGTAATGAAGAAGCCCAAATTTTTATAACAGATACCCATAAAGAGAGGCTATACCAACAACTCGTATCTTTGAATAAATCCTTTGAAATTATAGAAATATAAATTAGTAAAATGGGTACTTATCATATTGGCGATGCAATAAGAGAAATAATGGCAAAAAGCAAGCTGAAAAATGGGTTACGTGCTGCTGCTATTGATGAAATATGGGAGGATGTTATGGGAAAAACTATTTCTAAATACACTGATAAAATAGAAATAATTAATCAAACTTTATTTGTTACTACACATATTGCTGCATTAAAAAACGAGCTTCATTTTCAGAAAGAACTAATTATACAAAGAATTAATGAAAGGTTCGGTGAAGTAGTAATAACTAAACTAGTTATAAAATAAAAGCTTATTTATTTTTTTTAGGTTTCGGGTCATCAATTTCTACAACAAAAGATAGCTTTTGTTTTTTCATAGATTTTACTGCAACTCCATTTTGATAACCAGGTCTCCATTTTGGAGATAATTTCAAAACTCTGATTGCCTCTTGTGCAGTGCCAAATCCAGGGTCATTAACAGCTTTAACATCAGAAACATTACCTTCTTTATCTACAACAAACGAAATTTCGACAGTGTATTTTCCGGCTGGAGCCCCATTGTTTGTTGGTACTTCACCATTCAAATTTTTTCGAATAAAAGCTACCCAACCTTGAATTCCACCTGCAAACTCAGATTCAACTTGAACTGCTGTAAACAATGCATTATGGTGTGTTGCTGAGTCTGATTTACTAGAATTTTGAGCATTGACAAACAATGTATATCCAGAAATTAGTATGGTAAAAAATATTTTTTTCATTTTTATAATAAGTTGCTTGTACAATTTACAAAAAAAGCTGCCTTTTAGACAGCTTTTTTATGATAAGTATATCGTTTTATGCTTTTACTCGTTCTACATAATCACCAGTTTTGGTGTTTATTCTAATTAATTCGCCTTCTTCAACAAATAAGGGAACATTAATTGTTGCACCACTTTCAATAGTAGCAGGTTTAGTAGCTCTTGTTGCTGTATCTCCTCGAACACCAGGTTCGCAATATGTAATTAGTACAACAATTTTTTCTGGTAATTCTGCACCTATGGGTTGATCAGTTTCTGTATTTATTAAAACAGCGACTTCTGCACCTTCTTTCAAATATGCTACTCCATCAATCATTTCTTCGGCAATAGCAATTTGTTCGTAAGTTTCATTGTTCATTAAATTATAACCACCTTCATCCTTATATAAATATTGATAAGTTTTCTTTTCAACTCTTACCGGATAAACAGTTTCGCCACTATTCCAGGTTTTTTCAATAGTTCTGTTGTTATCTACTCCTTTAAGTTTTGCCCATACTTTTGCTGCTGCCCTTGCAGTTTTATTTTCTCCAAATTCAACTACACTGTATAAGCTACCATCTAATTTTAGTACTACTCCACGACCGATGTCTGATGTTGTTGCCATTGTATAATTTTTTTAAGGTGGCAAATGTAAGGTTAAAAGATAATTATAGTAACGATAAAACTAATATAAGTATAAGTGTACACTTTTATTTGAATAAAAGCCTTAATATTATAAATATATACAAGTTTAAATGATTCAATATGTTTGATTCGATAACAAAAAAATTAGTAAGAAATACAGAATAATATTGATTTATAGTTTTTGTTCAATGCTATACCGGATAATATCTTCAAGAACATCTAAATTTATGTCCCCTAACTTTTTGAATTTTATGCAATATCCACTAACACTTGCTTTCCCTATTTTCTCTCCAAAAGTTTTTATTAAATATTTTTTATCGCTGATTCCAATTATATAGATTGATATTCCAGTTTTGTTCGCACTAATGCCTAGTTGATAAAACTCTCTTGTTTTTTCATCTGCGTATTTTATACTCTGAACTCCGTAGCCAATATTAGGATTTGAAACAATTTTATTTTCACTGTTTTTACCATCTAAAAACCATAATTTATTGTTAGGTATTGTTTGCATAATGATACTATGCAATGCTTGTAAGTCATTGCTTTGATGCAGTGGCAGGCTGAGCATATATTTTTTTATTTGTTCATCTACATTCATTAATACTTACTAATATTTGTTTATTAATATTTATTCAACCGATATTTTGAAATAAGACTCCAGATTTTTGGAGTATTTACTTGAGTTGACTATGCAGTGCTTAAAAAATCTATTTAACACTATTGTTTAGCATCTTGCCATTTTTTTCTTTTTTCCCAATTTCCCTTTCTCTTTTACTTTCATAATGTACGCTGCAGCGTCAGGTACTTTGCAGGCAGTACCATTCATATTAACCTTTACTTCACCAATTTTTTTTGCAATATCAACAGAGAAATCTGTTAACGAAACTATATAAGAGCCTACAGCAATGATAAATATATTCATTTGTTGCCTTACGCGATTGTCAACTTGGTGAATTTCCTTGTGAACACGTAATAGTAATTTTTTTAAAACGGAAATATCTAATTCTTTGTCTTGTTTAATGGCTACCAAGTTTGATAATGTAGCCCAACCAGCAACAGCAATAAATTCTTCTTTCGATTCAATCCATTCTAATGCAAGTTCATACCCAAATTTGCTTTCAGCTGCAATCCAAGGTACAGTGTAACTGTTTATATTATTTGATTGTGCCTGTGATACCCATAAAAATAAATCTTCTTTAGTCATTTTATTTTCATCGGCAATTAAACCAGCTAAGTACATAGCATCTGAGTTGCCTGTTGCAAATAAATCTTTTGCTAATTGATAATCTTTTTTAACCTTCTTCTGAATTACTTTCAGATCTTCAACCTTAACTCCAAAAAATGGTTCTTTAACACCATGTTTTATCAATATTTTTTTTATAGCCTCATTCCCTTTGGCTTTTAGCTCAGTCATTACAGTTTCTACATTCATATTTTACTAGTTAGTTTACGATGCTTTTATTTAAAACATATCATTGCCTTCAAAAAGTAAACCCTGTATTTATTGCTTTTTTATGCTATTAAATTGGAGTAAACTTCGTTTCATATTTTAAGCCAATGATTGCAATATTGTTAATGTTTTATTCTTGAGCCAAATTTATAATGTAGAACTGTAACAAAAGCAAAATGGAAGTACAAATATTGATTGCACTTCCGTTTTGCCTCATATTGCTAAAACAAATGTTCTAGGCATCCTTTCTGCAGGATTACTTCATTTTGTTAAACATATATCTGGAAATTTTCCATTCTCTGTTCACTTTTTGAAGCACAAACAATTCTCTGTTTTCTTCAGGAACTGTCTGTCCATTGGCGTGAATTAATGTTGTCCCTTTTGAAGTTGTCCTTGCAAAAGCATAATCACCATTAACTACAATTTCATCAATAAAAAATTCAATGTTAAGCTGAATAGTTTTAAAAACAAATTCATAAGAACCTTTCACTTGGTCTTGCCCAACTGCAGATGGAGCATTTGAAGGCATAAACACACCATCACTTGTGTAAAGCGTTATTACTTTATTTACGTCTGACGCATTTAAAGCGTCACGGTATGAGAAAAGCATTTTCTCAATTGCAGATTTTTCTGTTGTAACCATTTTTACTTGTTTTAAATTGTTTACTTGACTTGCCACTTTATTTTGAAAAGCAAAAACTGTGGCTATAATTGCTCCTGTTATTAATATCTTTTTCATTGTTTTATTTGGTTGATTTAGCAATGCAAAGATGTTGGTACTAAATGAACTTAGCCAATAAACAAGTTTAAGAAATAGTCTTAATATAGTTTAAGAGTAAAATCTCTGTTATCATTTTTCTGCTCTGATTTTGCTTAAAAATTCAGGCGTTATTCCAAGATAAGAAGCAATTTGAGTATTAGGAAGTCTGTTTGCCAAATTGGGATATTGGCTTAAAAATGTTTTATATCTTTCGTGTGCTGTTGAACTAATGTTTTGTAAAACTCTACTTTGCAGTTCTATAAACTTGTTCTCAATTATTACACGAAAGTTTCTGTCAAACTTGGGATAAAGGTTATAAAGATGCCAGAGGTCGCTTTTTGCTATTTGTAATATTAATGATGGTTCAATTGCTTCAATGTAAAGTTGGCTTGGCTTTTCGTTGTGCAGACTTCCTATATCTGCAATCCAATCATTTTCTGCTGCAAATTGAAGGTTATGTTCGTAACCATTTTTGTCAACTGCATACATTTTAAAACATCCTTCTACAACAAATGTAAAGTGCCTGCAAATATCGTTCTCCTGCAAAATGAATTGTCTGCGTTTGATTTTTCGTTCACTCAAACGATTTATAAGTTCCTCTTTTTCGGTATCATCCAAGGAAAGATAATTGTCAAAATATGATATAATTTGATTTATTTGCACGATGTTAATTAGGATTTTCTACGACAAAAACTTGGCGTTGTTAAGGAATTCGAATTCCATCTGCTTTTAACCAAAGCCCAATAATTGCAATATTGCTGATGTTTTATTCATAAGCCAAATTT
>CAZTOP010000027.1:0-39193 GCA_964615145.1 uncultured Chitinophagaceae bacterium | reverse complement strand
CAATTGCGCCAGTTCCACCTTTAACGGTCAAAATACCAGCAACTTTTAAAATCACATCTTTAGGAGCAGTCCAACCACTTAATTTACCAGTTAGTTTTACCCCAATTAGTTTTGGCCATTTCAATTCCCAAGGCAATCCTGCCATTACATCACAAGCATCAGCACCACCCACGCCAATGGCAATCATACCTAATCCACCTGCATTTACAGTGTGGGAGTCTGTACCAATCATCATTCCACCAGGGAAAGCATAGTTTTCTAAAACTACTTGGTGAATAATACCAGCACCAGGTTTCCAAAAACCAATACCGTATTTATTAGAAACAGAAGCCAGAAAATCATATACTTCTTTACTTTCTGTATTAGCCACAGCAAGGTCGGTTTTAGCACCCACTTTTGCAGTAATTAAATGGTCGCAATGCACTGTACTTGGTACAGCCACTTTTGGGCGACCAGCCTGCATAAACTGTAACAAAGCCATTTGAGCTGTCGCATCTTGCATAGCCACTCTATCTGGAGCAAAATCCACATAGCTTTTACCACGACCAAAGTTGTCAAACTTCATATCGCTGTGTAAGTGTGCAAATAAAATTTTCTCTGATAATGTTAAAGAACGACCCAAAGCTGTTCTTGCAGCATCAACTTTTGCAGGCATTTCTGCATACAATTTTTTAATCATTTCAATGTCGAAAGCCATAGTAATTTACGATTTATAGATTTAAGAATTACGATTAAATTTTTTGGAGGACTATTTTTCAATTGCTGCGAAATTAAAGTAATCCTAGTGCCGATGAAAGCTTTTTTTATTTTTTTAGAATAAGTTCATAAATTGCAAAAAAATATTTTCTATGAAAAGGTTAAGAGAATTTTTAGAACTCAATGCATTTGGAGTTTGCTCTGCCTTAGGAGACAAACTAGGTATTGCATCTTCCAGAATTAGAACCTGGTTTATTTACATTACATTTTTAACAATGGGGTCGCCAATTATTATTTATATGATTATGGCTTTTTGGATGAATATGAAACGATATATTACTAATCATAAAAGAAACCCACTTAGATATTAGTACAATCTTTTCGAAATAATTTCATCTATTTTTTTATACAAATGATAAGGCTTATAACTTCTCCATTCTTGAATTTCCATTAGTTCAATAATTTGATGTAGCTTTCTTTTTTTAAAGTCATACTGAGTTGGTTCAGGCATATTTAAAGCAACAATCCAACCTGATTCATCATTTACATTTTCATTCCATTCATCATAATAATCTTTATCGCCACTATGAAAGTTTAATACATTCTCAGTAATTAGAATGTATTTAAATATTTTGTTTTCGAATAATCTATCGATTACTTCTCTTTTTAAAGTCATAATATCATTTTCTATTGCGTCATTCCACTCTCCTATTAATTCAATAACACAAAATCCAAGTTCATAATCTGTATAGATTAATTTCATATATAAAGTTGAACTACCAAACTCATCCCATTGAGGATGGATGTAATAGTTATAAACAGTTTGAGTATACTGAAACTCGTTATGAATTATCCCATAAAAGGGTGATAATTTGTCTTCTTCGGTAATATAAATATGTCTCCAATTATAAAAAGGCTCAAGTGTATGCATAATGCAAATGTGATGTATTTATTGAAAAAAAAATCCCTCGACATTGTCGAGGGATAAAATTTTATTTAATTAGAGAAATTTACTGAACTACAATTCTACTTGTATTGACTGTGTTACCTTTTGCGTCAATTATTTTCATCATATATATACCACTACCAGTGGTTTTTGGCATAGAAACTTTTTCGGTAATGTTATTTGAATTTACTGATTTTGTCATTACAACTTTACCATTAACATCAGTTAAAGTTAAAGAGTAATTACCAACTATTAGTTTGCTCAAATCAACGTTAAAATTTTTATTAATTGTTGGATTAGGATAAACACCAACTTCTGAATTTAGACCGGTAAGAGTATTATTGGTATTTGCACCTCTGCTTTGATAAACTAAATTAGAATTCGCAAGATCAGAAACATTGTACATCTCTTTTCCTCCTTTAATTATGGTTGCTTCTAAGGTAGATGGATTAACTTTAAAATAGCTATCAGCATTAGAAGCACTACTTAAAATAATGTTTCCATCTTCATCAGCAGCAGCTCCATTTGTAGTAAAAGTTGCAGGTAAATTCTTAATTGTGCCAATTAACTCTGCTTCCATTTTAGCAACGCTAATTTTGAATACATAATTACGCATTGTAATTACATATAAATTGCCATAAATATCACCAATCATATCGCCACCCCAACTTGTACATTGAGTGTGAATACTAACATCTTTGTTGTTACGGCTATCACGCAAAGAACCAAGATTAGTTATAGTTGGATTTGCACCGGTTGTGAATTTGATTAGGTTATTACCATCGTTAGTTAAAGCATAACCAACCCCTTCATTGCTAAATGCCATACGGGTAATTACATTACTTTCATCATATAATTTAGTACCAGTAGAAAAACGGCTATCATTATTTTGTCCAACAACTAATGAACCAGTTGAGGCAGATGCTATATCTACAAATTTTAAAGTATTGCCATACATTTCTGAAAAATACAATCTGTTTGTTACTTTATCGTAAGCAGCTGCAGCTACACCACGACCAGTGATGAAAGCATCTGAATTTACACCAAATCCGTCGGCATTTCTTAACTGCAAATCTTGATTTGTAGTTTTTGTAAATAGCGTTTTAGTATATTCTCCTGTAGAAAAATCAATTTCTCTGATTGCTGTCCATTGAAACTCTCCTTTTTTCTCAGAAGTAATAGCATAAGTTTTCGTTTGAGCAAAAGTAGCAACTGAAATTGTTGACAATGCCAACATTGGAAGTAAGATTTTCTTCATAATGTAGAATTTTTAATTGTTATAAAATACGATGCTAAAAATAGCCTTTATTTACAATTGAAAAAAAAAATTTATTAAGATTTATTTGAATGGTTATAGATTATGGTAATGTTTTTCCACATTTAATAATTAATTAGAACTAACAGCATCTAATAGATCGGGGATATTAATTCCACTATGACTTTCATCAAAAATACATTTACCGTTTTTTATAAGAATTATTTGTGGCGATTCGTGATGAACATCAAATTTTTCAGCCACTTCGTTTGACAAATTTCTATTTGATAGCAAATCCAAATAATAAAAATCTATGTCCTTAACTTCGGCACTATCAAGCCTATTTTTTGCAATTACACTAATACTACATCTAGTGCTATGTTTAAATATAGCTTGAGGTTTATGAAAAGAAAGGTTGATTATTTCTTCTAATTGTGTTTGCTTGTTTAATTGATTCCAATTCATATTATCCTCTAAAATATCTTGGATTTGTAGTTGGGCAACCTGAACGACGAGAGGCACACGAGATAATAAGTGTTGAAACAAACAAGGTTAACAAAACCACTGCAATAATTTTTTTCATTTTATAAATTTTTGTAAAGATAAATATTTATGTAAAAATTCTTATTGAATTTTTATTAATACGTTTTATATTAAACTATTTCAAATCGCTACTTGTAAAACTTAGTGGCAATAAATGTGATGCCTGAGAAATAACAAACACTTTACCTTCAATTCCACTTAGTATTAGCCGTATAGGACTATTCCACCTTCCTTCATACTCCAATAGACTTTGCCTACACATACCACAAGGACTAATGGGTCTATTGCTATTGGCATTTGAATTATAATTATGATAACTTATAGCCATTGTTTCAACTGCAACTTCTGGAAATAATGCAGATGCAGATGAAAGCAAAGCCCTTTCTGCACAAATTCCAACTGGATAACTAGCATTCTCCTGATTGGTTCCTGTTACAATTTTCCCATTTTTCAAAATTGCTGCTGCACCTACAAAAAAATGAGAGTAAGGTGCATAGGCTGTCTCAGCAGTCTTCCTGGCTTTTGAAAGTAGTTTTGAATCTGCATCAGGCAAATCACTTATCGATTCATAAACTTCAAATTCAAACTTATAATTACTTTTTTTCATATTGTATTTTTCTGATAAAAAAGTCTTCAAAAAATATTTTGAAGACTAAAAAAATTTACTGAGTGAAATTAAGGGTTTGAGGCTATAATTCAACAAATCTACTGCAGTTTTATTTGAGCAAAGCATCTACTGCAGCAACTAAATTTTGTTTATCGGGTAAACCCATTATTTGATTCGATAATTTTCCATCTTTATAAAAATATAATAATGGGATTGATTCTATTTGAAAATAGTTTGCAACATTAGGGTTTTGGTCAACATCAACTTTCACAACTTTTATTTTATCGCCATATTCTTTTTCAATTTGTGCAAGCATTGGCGATAATCGCTTACAAGGACCACACCATACAGCAAAAAAATCCACTATAATAATATGATGAGAGTTAGCCATTTTATTGAATGCTTCCATTGATAAGCCTGACACACCTTTTGTTGCAGCAGTTTCTTCATTTACTTTTTGCAGAGGAAGTTTATTATTTATCCAACTCATAATCCCACCTTTTAAATCATAGACTTGCCTGAACCCTAACTTAATTAATTTTTCTGCGGCTTCTTTACTTCTGCCTCCTGCCTTGCAATAAACAAATGTTGGTTTATTTTTATCTAATGCAAGGACATTTTTTTCGAATCCTTCATCATTAAAATCAATATTTACAGCACCAGCAATATAACCTTCTGCTGCTTCACCTGGGGTTCTAACATCTATCAATTGTTTATCTTTTAAAGTTTCAAGTTTAGTTTGATATTCTTTTGCTTGAATTAAAGTAACACCTGTGTTTTTTGGTTGTGCACAGGAATAAAAAAAAGTTAAAAGCAGAAATACAGATAGCAAAATATTAGTTATACGCATTTTTATAATTTTAGTAAAAATAAATTTATTAGAGTATCTAAGATTTAATGTTTAGTTAAAAAATGAATAAGATGGTTAATTGCTAAATGGTAGCCATTTAAGCCTAATCCAGTAATAACTCCAATAGATTGAGATGATATATAAGAATGTTTTCTAAAATCTTCTCTTGAAAATATATTTGAGATGTGAACTTCTATAACTGGGGTTGTGATAGCTGCAACTGCATCTCCTATTGCAATTGAGGTATGAGAGTATCCTGCAGGATTTAAAATAATTCCATCTGAAGAAAATCCTTTTTTTTGAATTTCATTAATTAATTCTCCCTCAATATTTGATTGAAAATAAGAAAGGTGAATTTGTGGGAATAGTGATTTCAATTGAGTAAAATATTCCTCAAAAGAGATATTACCATAAATATCTGTCTCTCTTTTTCCCAATAAATTCAAATTAGGCCCATTAATGATGTGTATGTTCATTAAACAAAATAATTATTAATTAGCACTCATTAAATCAATAAAATCATCAAATAAATATCTGCTATCATGTGGACCAGGAGAGGATTCAGGATGATATTGTACACTAAATGCAGGTTTATGTTTTAGCCTAATACCTTCAACACTTCCATCGTTTAAATTGATATGTGTTATTTCAATATTTTCATTTTTTTTAACTGCATCAACATTAATTCCAAAGCCATGATTTTGGGATGTTATTTCACATCTTCCTGTAATAATATTTTTCACTGGATGATTAAGTCCCCTGTGTCCATAATGCATTTTGAAAGTTAATACTCCATTTGCAATTGCTAATAACTGATGCCCTAAGCAAATGCCAAATAAAGGCTTGGATTCTTTTAAAATATCTTTGATAGTTTCTACTGCATAGGGCATAGATGCAGGATCACCGGGACCATTAGAAATGAAATAGCCATTGGGATTAAAAGCTTTCAACTCTTCAAAACTTGTTTTAGCAGGAAATACTTTTATGTGTACCCCTCGCTCTAACAAACAATTTAAAATATTCCTTTTAACACCTAAATCTAATACAGCAACTTTATATTGAGCATCTTTATTTCCTAACTCATACACTTCTTGTGTAGTAACGGTGCTTGCTAATTCAGTTCCATCCATATTTGGGCATTGTGCAAGATTTTGTCTTAGTTCAACTTCATCAAATATTTCAGATGAAATAACGCAATTCATTGCACCTTGTGTACGAATGTGTGCAACTAATGCTCTAGTATCAACTCCATCAATTACTACTATATTATTTTCAACCAAATATTCTTGCAAGTTTTTATTAGATTGAACTCTGCTAAATTGTTCCTCAAAATTTCTACAAATTAGCCCCTTAATTTTAATAGATTTACTTTCTGCATCTGAATCTTTTGTACCATAGTTTCCTATATGTACATTGTTCATTATTACAATTTGACCAGCATAACTGGGGTCCGTAAAAATTTCTTGATAACCAGTCATTCCAGTATTAAAACATATTTCGCCAACAGCTGTTCCTTGCTTTCCGTAATGACTCCCTCTAATAAAAGTGCCATCGTTTAACAACAGCACAGCAGATTTTTTTGCTAATAACATTGAAAAGATTTTACAAAGGTTAAGGAATAATCTTAAAAATTATTTATTTACCTAAAATTTAAGATGCCTAACTGTTAACCCTTTGTTGATAAGTTGCTTTAAAGAATCAATTCCTATTTTTATGTGTCTTTCTACAAACTCTGTTGTTACTTTTTTATCGCTGGCTTCTGTTTTAACGCCCTCAGGTACCATAGGACTATCACTAACTAATAATAAAGCCCCAGTTGGTATATGATTAAAAAAGCCTACTGTAAACACAGTAGCAGTTTCCATATCTATGGCGTATGCTCTAACTCTTTGTAAATGGCTTTTGAATTCAGTATCGTGTTCCCAAACTCTTCTATTTGTTGTATATACTGTGCCAGTCCAGTAATCTACTTTATAATCTCTGATAGTGGTCGAAATAGCTTTTTGCAAAGCAAATGCAGGCATAGCTGGCACTTCAGGTGGAAAGTAATCATTGCTGGTACCCTCACCTCTTATGGCTGCAATTGGTAATATTAAATCTCCAATTTGATGGCGTTTTTTTAAACCACCACATTTACCTAAAAACAATACAGCTTTGGGTTCAATAGCACTTAATAAATCCATAACTGTTGCAGCACCTGGGCTACCCATTCCAAAGTTAATAATAGTGATACCATTAGCTGTAGCACATTGAAATGGCCTATCCTTTCCCACAACTTTTACTTTATTCCACTTTGCAAACAAATCTACATAATTACTAAAATTGGTAAGCAATATATACTCACCAAAATTTTCTAATGCTTCACCTGTGTATCTAGGTAACCAATTTTTAACAATGTCACTTTTAGTCTTCATATTTATTTATTGTTTTAATCTATCTTAATATTGTAAAAATAATCAATTAATTTAAACTAGTGATAAATATAGCTTTTCCAGCATATCAATATAAAATAAAAGCACTGAATAATAAAGAAGTGATTTTTGATGAGTTTAGAAAAAAATGGATTGTATTAACTCCTGAAGAATGGGTTAGACAGAATATTATGATGTATTTAACTATTACAAAACAATATCCCAAATCATTAATTGCTGTCGAAAAAGAAATTCAACTTATTGATATAAAAAAGCGGTTTGATATTGTAATTTATAAAAATGAAAAGCCAGCTATTTTAATTGAGTGCAAACAAATGGATATTAAATTATCGAACCGTGCAATTAGTCAGGTATTGGCTTATAACAGTATTTTAAAAGCCAATTATTTTGCAATAACAAATGGCAATGAAACAAAGTTATGGAACATAATGAATGCCGAACCTCAATTAATGAGTGCCTTTCCTGATTGGGAAGATATTGGTTGATTAAATGTTGCGAATGATTTACTTTCAAATACTGAAATTAATAAAGCCCAACAAATGTTGGGCTTTATTAATAAATTTTTATTTAACTACAATGCTTTTATTTAGCAGGAACTGTTGTAGTGTTTGCAGGTTGTGGTGCTGGTGCAGGTGCTGGAGCACTTGCAGGCGGTGTAATGTTTTTTAATGTTTTTGATGCCTCTTTAGATAAACCAACTTTACCACCTAAAAACAATGTAGAAGTTAATGCTAAAACAGCTATTATTGAAGCAAAAATCCAAGTGCCTTTTTCTAAAACATCTGTTGTTTGCTTTACACCCATTAACTGATTACTTAATCCACCAACATTTCCTGCCAATCCGCCACCTTTAGGATTTTGAATTAATACAATAAAACCTAACCCAACAGCAGCTAATACAATAAGAATTACAAATAGAGTTGTCATTTAAATACCTTTTAGTTCTTTAATTTGAGTTGCAAAATAAGAGGATTTATCAGGAATTAAAAAACTTAATTTTATATATAACTGAATTGCTTTCTCTGTTTTGCCTTGTTTAGCAAAAATTGCAGCCATTGTTTCTGTTATAACTTCCTTTGTTTGATTAGACATTGAAGCTATATTTTGTATAGCACTATCAAGTTCTGGATCATCAGAAATTACTTCTTGCTCAGGTTTCACTGTCTTCATTTTTTTAAGCCAATCTGTAAATCGCAACATTTTAGATGTTAGCTTATCGTGAGGTTCCTTGGTGTAATCAAATTTAATGCCTTGCGACGCAAAATAATCTATAGTGTAGTAAGGTTCAGTTTCGAATGATAAAGATTGTTCTGCAATTGATTCAATTGGTTTATTCCAATCTTGTTTTAATTGTGCAATATCTGTAGAAATACCAGGAAAATTATACACTTCAATTACTTCCTGCATATTCTCCTCCACTTTTGGCGTGGTAACTTCTTGCTGCTGATTTACATCAATATTATTTGTTACAGCAAGCACTTCAACAATTTCAGGTTTTGTTTCTTTAACAACTTCAATTTGTTCTAAATCTTCATTTAAAGGTTGCACCTCTTGTTGATGTGCATACCAATTATTTTTTAAAGCTTCAATTTCTGCGTGTATGTCGCTAGTTTTTTCTACTAATGGTTCAACAACATTTTCATTTATCTTTTCAATTATTGCCTTTGTTGGCAGTTCTTGCAATACATTATTTTCAGTAACAACCTCAGGATTTATATCTACCAATTCATTAGTCATAAATGGCATTAAAACTTCTTGTGTAAAAGGAGTAACCACCAATTCATTCATCTCTCTGCCATCATCAATTCCACTCATTATTCCTTTTATTTCCTCAACAGTAGGAATAGGCATACTTGGCATAAAATCATTAGCTTTTATGGCTACACTATTAAAGTTGGCAGGATTTGTATCTTCAATTATTTCCTCTAACATCACAGTATTTTCAGCATTCGATAATGCTTCAACACTATCAACAATACTAGGTAAAGAATAATCTTTGTTTGAAAAAAAATTAAAGCCATTAGAACCTACTTCAAGTAACTGATATTGCAGCCACTTGAAGTTATTAAAAAACAAACCAGCTTTTTGAACCTGATTTTGTAGTTGAGGGCTATTTTCACTCTTAAGTTTAGTAGCATAAACTAATTGAGCTGGTGCAAAATATGGGTATTCTGCAATCATTGACTCCAAAGATTGTTGACTTGTATTTTCAATTCCAGGCTTTCCTGTAACGTATAATATGGTATCAGATAGTGCAGTATTCATTAATATTAAATTTACCAATTAGAAAATATTTTGTTGAAAATTTCGTCAGTAATAGTTGGAATTACATCTTTATCCAGCAACTGGGCTTCGGCTTGTTGCAACGATAAATTTGCATCAAAGTCAAAATTTCTGGTTATGTCATATTCTTGATTTGTATTTTCAACGATATTTTTTACTGTAATGTGAACTGTAACAGTAAGTCTGTTAGTTGATGTTTGTTGGTTACTAATTCCCACTGTTTGCGATGGATCATAATTACTTATGTAACCTGTTAGCTGTATATGTGCATCATCGCTATTAGTTCTTGTAAGTTTTGTTTGATTGGTAATCTTTTGTTGAACCTTGTCAGTAAGCTTAACACTTAGCTGAGGATTAACATATCTTGCTTTATTTTCAAAAAAACCAATTTTAATGGTTTTAATTTTTGAATAATCGATAGAAACATCCTTGAATGAATACACACCGCAAGAACTTAAAAAAATCATTATAAACAAGGATGTAACTAAAGTTATAGTATGTAGATACTTACCAACATATCTATTGTTATTGGCGAGTACGGTATGATTTAAATTAGTCTTAAGAAAATTCAATTTTTAAATTTGTGTAAATATGGTTTATATATTGATGAAAAAATAAAATGTGAAAAAATAATTTGGACATACTAAATATATTAGTATATTTGTGCCAAATAAATTAGTTATGAGTTACGCAGGAAAAAACTTTCGCTACTTACGCAAATTGCGAGGTTGGACTCAAGAAGAGTTTGCAACCAAACTAAACATCAAACGTTCTTTAGTGGGTGCTTATGAAGAAGAGAGAGCTGAACCCAAACTGGAAGCTATGGAACGAATTTGTTCCATTTATAAAATAACTTTAGACGATTTAATCTTAAAAGATTTGTCTGAACCTAAAGCCACTAGCTATTTGGAACAAAGACGTAACCTGAAAATGAGTGCACCTACTACAGGAGTTATTCAATTTGTACCTATTAAAGCAGCAGCTGGTTATCTATCGGGCTACGCCGATCCCGATTTTTTAGATGAACTTAATACTTTTACACTACCAATGTTATCTCCTGGCAATTATCGTGCATTTGAAATCATTGGCGATAGTATGATGCCAACTCCCAGTGGCAGTGTAATTGTTGGCGAAAAAGTAGATAATTTCGAAGATGTAAAAGCTACAAATACTTATGTAGTTCTTTCAAAAAGTGATGGAATTGTCTATAAGCGTGTCGTAAAAAATAATAAAGCAAAAAATAAAATTACATTAGTAAGCGATAATCCCACTTATGAACCTTACAATGTAAATTCAGATGATGTGCTTGAACTTTGGAAAGCAGTATATATTTTACAAAAAGCTGGGATGGTTCAACGGTGGGATGTTAATCAACTTGCTGGAATGGTAAGCAATTTACAACAACAAGTAGCTGATTTAAAAAAAGGAATGAATTAATTTTCTTGGGGTTAGTAGTATAGTAAATAAAGAGAGCGGCAATTTAATTATTGTCGCTCTTTTATAATTAGTTCTACAACATATATTATAAGAAGGAAATCAGACTTAACACATAGTGTAATTTAACGATGATGATGGTTATATTCATTTATTTTAACAAATTTCTGTTTCTTTTTTTAACAGTATATATGCCCAACATCAAAAAGAGTTATTAACTGGACTATTCTGATACAAAAAAGCCCCACATTAAGTGAGGCTTTTCTTACTTACTAAACCACTAAAACAAAAAAATTAATTGCAATATTTATCAAACTCATTTATCAGATGCTGTGCAATCATTTGTGCAGATTTGCCTTCAATATTGTGTCGCTCAACCATACTAACCAAGGTACCATCTTTGAACAAAGCAATTGCTGGTGAAGAAGGAGGATAAGGTAGTAAATGATTCCTAACCTGATTTACAGCTGCACCATCGAATCCTGCAAAGGCTGTTGCTAATTTATTTGGTCTCTTATTTGCATTTTGCACAGCTAATAAAACTCCTGGTCTGCAGGCTCCTGCAGCACAACCACATACAGAATTAATAACAACTAATGTGGTTCCTTGGCTTTTCAAGGTTGAATCAACTTGTTCTGCACTAACTAAATCCTCAAACCCATTTTCGGTTAACTCTGCCTTCATTGGCAATACTATTTCTGCTGGATACATTTTTTTATGTTTTTGCAAAGGTAACGCATCTACATAAAAAACTAAATGACAATTATGCTTTTTTCCTTGCTCGAAAAAGACAAAATGTCATTTTATATTTTAATAAACAGACATATTGACAATTTTTAAATGAATGGAATGCAGTTTGCAAAGTACAAAACACAAATTATTTAACCATTAAAAAAATAAGTTATGACAATCGTAAAGCAAAAACCAGTTTTCATCAACAATTTGTTTGATGAATTTTTTGGAAACCTTCCATCTCAAACTGAGTGGAATAATTTTTCAACACCAGTGAACATTCATGAAACCAATGACGGTTTTCATATTGAATTAAATGTTCCCGGAAGAAATAAAGAAGACTTTAAACTGAATGCAGAAAAGGGATTACTTACTATTAGTTATGAAAAGAAAGAGGAAGCTGAACAAAAAAATTACAAAACATTACGCAGAGAATTTAGCACAAAAAGTTTTAAAAGAACTTTCAGTATTGATGATAACATCAACGTTGACGGTATTCAAGCTAAATACGAAAACGGTTTACTAAATGTTTATTTACCTAAGAAAGAAGAGGTTAAAATTCAACCAAAAGAAATAGAAATACTATAGAGAGTTTTCATATACAGTTGGTTTTGGTAATCCCGTTTCGTTTCTACGAAACGGGATTTTTTAAAATAAATCTCCTGAAAAAATTAAAATTTACCTAACCATTCCATCCCATTTTGCCACAATAACTTTTCTTGTAGTGTTGTATCAGTAATAATATCTTCTATTAATTTACCTGGATGATGTTCACCCAATGGAAAAGGATAATCACTTCCTAAGCATATTTTTTCTTCGCTCATTAATTTAATAATGTAGTGTAACGCATCTTCATCGTGCACCAAACTATCTATCCAAAACTTGCCAATATAATCTCGTGGATTAGTTGGGTTATCAACTGCAACCAAGTCTGGGCGAACATTATAACCATGTTCAATTCTTCCAATTGTTAGTGGAAAACTGCCTCCACCGTGTGCAAATGCAACTCGTAACTTGGGAAATTTTTCAAATACACCACCAAAAATCATAGAACAAATTGCCCTTGAAGTTTCTGCAGGCATACCAACCAACCAAGGTAGCCAATATTTTTGCATTTGCTCCTCTCCCATCATTTCCCAGGGATGTACAAACAAAGCACAACCAAGTTTTTCAGCAGCTTCATAAAATGGAAAAAAATACTCATCGCTCAAATTCTTTCCATTAATATTACTGCCAATTTCAAGTCCTGGCATTTTAAGTTCAGTAACACATCGTTGCATCTCCTTAATTGCTAAATCAATGTCTTGTAAAGGCACTGTACCAATACCAATAAAATTATTAGGATGCTTATCTACACTTTCTGCAATATGGTCATTTAAAAAACGAGATGTTTCGTATCCATCTTTTGGTTTTGCCCAATAATTAAACAAAACAGGAATGGTTGAAAGCACCTGTGTGGTAACGTTTGTAGCTTCCATCTCCTTCAATCTTAAATCAACTTCAAAACAATTTTCTTCTACAACTCTAAAAAGTTTATCCCCCTTCATCATACACGCTTTGCAGTTGCGATGTTCAAGATGTATAAATTCTCCGTAGCCAAATTTTTGTACCCAATTTGGCATTTTATCAGGCATTATATGCGTGTGGATATCTAATTTTTTCAAGTTAATTAGTTTGTTGGTTAATCTAAATAATGTTTAAAAAGATTAACTGATTAGCGTTTTACCGGTGGTTGCATTTCTGTACCACATTTATTGCAGGTTCTTTTTTCTTCACTACTGTAAAATCCGTTCATTACTGGTGGCAATTGAGAAACAATATCAGTAACAACAAGTTTTTCTTCGTATAACATATTGCCACAGCTTTCACAAAACCACATAAAACCATCTTCTTCATCCTTTCTTACTTTCTCAATAACTAAACCAACTGTGTTGGCACCACGTTGTGGAGAGTGTGGTGTACGTGCAGGAAGTAAAAACATATCGCCTTCATTAATATGTATGTCTTTGGGTTCACCATCATCAATAATTTTAACAGTAATATCTCCTTCTAATTGATAAAACAATTCTTCAGTTTCATTAAAATGGTAATCTTTACGAGAATTGGGGCCACCAACAATCATAACAATAAAATCTCCAGCTTTTTGATACAAGTTATAGTTTCCAACAGGAGGTTTTAAAAGATCCCTGTTTTCATCAATCCATTTTTTTAAATTGAAAGGTTGTGCAACTGGCATAGCATTATTTTTTTATTTCTGTTATAGTTTACAGTTAGCAAATGTAATAGTTAAACAAAACAAAATAATAACCATAAAGTGTAAACCAAATTAACTTTATTTTGCCCAATGAATTTGTCATTAGAAAATAAAACTGCCATTATTTGTGGAAGTACTCAAGGAATAGGATTAGCATCAGCCATAGAACTTGCAAATCTTGGAGCAACCTGCATATTAATCGCAAGAAATGAAACATCATTACAAGAAGCAATTAGGCAATTAAGCACATCATTCAATCAAAAACATAGTTATTTAATTGCAGATTTTGATAAGCCAGAAACCTTGAAAGTTGTTGTAGAAAAATTTGTTGAAAAAAATGCAGTTCACATATTAATTAATAATTCTGGCGGCCCAAATTCTGGTGCAATTGTTAGTGCAAATGAAGATGAATTTTTAAATACGTTTAATCGTCACTTAATCTGCAATCATATATTGGCTAAAGCTGTTATTCCTTCAATGAAAGCAGCAGGTTATGGAAGAATTATTAATATTATTTCAACATCTGTAAAAATCCCTCTGCCAAATTTAGGTGTCTCAAATACGATTCGTGGTGCTGTTGCAAGTTGGAGTAAAACTATGGCAAACGAACTGGGACAATTTAATATTACAGTAAATAATGTTTTGCCTGGAGCTACAACCACCAATCGTTTGAAAGGGATTATAGAAGTAAACTCTGGCAAGAAAAATAAAACCATTGATGAAGTTGAGGATGAAATGAAAAAAGAAATTCCAATGAAACGATTTGCTGAACCCAACGAGATTGCCAATGCTGTTGCTTTTTTAGCAAGTCCTTCTGCAAGTTATATTAATGGAATTAGTGTCGCTGTTGATGGAGGAAGAACAGGTTCACTTTAAAATTTTAACAATGCAATTTTTAGAGAATTATATCAATGGAAACCTTGTAAAACCAATTAGTGGAAGCTATCTTGACTGCATCAACCCCGCAACAGCAGAGGTTTTTGCACAAATTCCAGATAGTACTGAAGCTGATGTTGAACTTGCTGTTACAGCTGCAAAAAAAGCATTTACAACTTGGAGCAAAACTACAACTGAAGAACGTTTTAAAATACTAAATAAAATAGCTGATTTAATAGATGCAAACCTTGAAGAACTTGCTTTGGCTGAAACAAACGACAATGGCAAGCCTTTATGGTTGAGTAAAATGGTTGATATACCAAGAGCCTCAAGCAACTTTAGATTTTTTGCAACAGGCATTATGCACTTTGCTGCTGAAAGTCATAGTATGACTGATAAAGCCATTAATTATACATTAAGAAACCCTATTGGAATTGTAGGTTGCATTTCGCCTTGGAACTTGCCTTTATATCTTTTCACTTGGAAAATAGCTCCAGCCTTAGCAGCAGGAAACTGTGTGATAGCAAAGCCTTCAGAGGTTACGCCATTAACATCTTATTTACTTTCTAAAATTTGTATAGAAGCAGGATTGCCAGCCGGCGTATTAAATATTGTTCACGGTAATGGACCCAATTGTGGAGAGGCTATCGTGAAACATAAAAACATAAAAGCCATTAGTTTTACAGGTAGTACACGTGCAGGTGAACGCATTGCAAGCATTGCTGCTCCTATGTTTAAGAAGTTATCGTTGGAGCTTGGAGGTAAAAATCCAAACATTATTTTTGCTGATTGTGATTGGGAGAAAATGATGAAAACAACCATTCAATCTTCTTTCAGCAATCAGGGACAAATATGCTTGTGTGGTAGTAGGATTTTAATTGAAGAAAGTATCTACGAGGAGTTTAAAGAAGAATTTATTAAAAGAACAAAAGCACTAGTAGTTGGTGACCCTTTAAATGTAACGTCAAAGCAAGGTGCGGTTGTCAGTAAAATACACTTTGACAAGGTAATAAGTTGCATCGAACTTGCTAAACAAGAAGGTGGCAAAATTTTATGTGGTGGTAATGCAGTTAAACTTGAAGGCAGATGTGCTAATGGCTATTTCATAGAACCTACTATTATTGAAGGTTTGGGAGCAAATTGCAAAACTAATATGGAAGAAATTTTTGGTCCAGTTGTAACCTTACAATCTTTTAAAACAGAAGAAGAAGCTTTGCAACTTGCCAATACAAGTAACTATGGTTTAGCTGCCACCATTTGGACACAAGATGTTTCTAAAGCAAATCGTGTAGCTGCGAAAGTTGAGAGTGGAATTATATGGATTAACTGTTGGTTGTTGCGTGATTTAAGAACTGCCTTTGGTGGTATGAAAAATAGTGGAGTGGGAAGAGAAGGTGGCTGGGAAGCATTAAGATTTTTTACTGAGACGAAAAATGTATGTATAGAAATATAATTTATGAGTTCAATAATAAAAACAGAAAATGCAGCTAAGCCTTTAGGAGCTTATCCTCACGCAAGACGTGTTGGTAATTTACTTTTCTTATCAGGTATTGGAAGCAGAAAAGCTGAAGACAATAAAATTCCAGGGCTTGAATTAGATGCTGATGGTAACATTATAAAATATGATATTGCTTTGGAAACACATCAGGTAATGGCAAATGTGAAAGCAGTGCTGGAAGCAAGTGGCAGCAGTTGGGATAAAATTGTTGATGTAACTGTCTTCTTAACCAATATGAAAAAAGACTTTCCAACTTACAATAGAATTTATGCTGAATACTTTGAAGGAGTTCAAGCATGTAGAACAACAGTTGAAGTAAAAAGTTTACCAACACCAATTTGCATTGAATTAAAAGTGATTGCAACTATTTAAATTGTTTGGAGTTTGGTGTTATGAGATATTGTTTTACTGTAAAAAAACAACTTAACATATACCACCAAACTCCAAACTCCAAACAAAAAAAATTATGAACTTTCAAAATACACAAGAATTCGCCCAACAATTAGATGCACAAGATGAACTAAGAGATTTTCGAAACTCATTCTATATTCCTATGATGTATGGTAAAGAAGCTGTTTATTTTACAGGCAACTCCTTAGGATTACAACCAAAGTCAACACAGGATTATGTTTTAAATGAACTTGAAGATTGGGCCAGTCTTGGCGTTGAGGGACATTTTCACGCTCGTAATCCTTGGATGCCCTATCATGAAATATTTCCTCAACAATTATCAAAAATTGTTGGCTGCTTACCAAACGAGGTAGTAGTAATGAATCAACTTACTGTAAACCTCCACTTATTGATGGTAAGCTTTTATCGTCCTACCAAAACAAAATATAAAATCATTTGCGAGGCTAAAGCTTTTCCAAGCGACCAATATGCGTTGGAATCACAAGTAAAGTTTCATGGTTTTGATTATGATGATGCCGTGGTTGAAATTGCTCCAAGAGTTGGTGAAAATAATATTAGAAAAGAAGATATTTTACACGCAATTGAAGAGCATAAAGAAAGTTTAGCCTTGGTTATGTTTGGTGGTGTAAATTACTATACAGGTCAGGTGTTTGATATGCAAACAATTACTGCCGCCGCTCATAAAGTTGGTGTTCTATGTGGTTTTGATCTGGCACACGCTGCTGGCAACATTGAATTACATCTGCACAATTGGGAAGTTGATTTTGCTTGTTGGTGTAGTTATAAGTATTTGAATAGTGGACCAGGTGGTGTTAGTGGTGTTTACATTCACGAAAAACACGCTAGCAATACAGATTTACAAAGATTTGCAGGCTGGTGGGGATATGAAAAAGAAACTCGCTTTAAAATGGATAGAGGCTTTAAAGCTATACCAACTGCCGAAGGCTGGCAATTGAGTAACGCTCCCATCCTATCAATGGCTGCACACAAAGCTGCATTGGATATTGTTGAAGAGGCAGGAATGGATAGACTTCATCAAAAAAGAAAAAAATTGAACGGCTTTTTGTGGTTTGTTATAGATGAGGTTAATAAAGCCAGTAACATTTTTGAAATTATTACTCCAAGAAATGAAAGTGAACACGGCTGCCAGATTTCATTATTAACAGGTAGTAACGGTAAACAAATTTTTGATGAACTAACTAAACAAGGAGTTATAGCAGATTGGAGAGAACCCAATGTAATTCGCATTGCTCCCGTACCTTTGTATAACAGTTTTGAGGATGTATGGAAATTTGGTGATATCATCTCAAAACTTGCTTAATTCCCTCACCCTAAATACCCTTTGGGTTTACTATATGAAAAAAAATACAACAATAATTGGAGCAGGACTAGTTGGTAGTTTACTCAGTATATACCTTGCTAAACGGGGGCATAAAGTGTCGATTTATGAACGTAGAGGCGATATGCGTGAACATAAAATGAGTGCTGGTAGAAGCATTAATTTAGCATTGAGTGATAGGGGTTTATTGGCATTAGAGAAAATTGGTTTAGCAGATGAAATCAAAAAAATTTCAATCCCAATGCACTGTAGATATATTCACAATGCAGATGGATCAACCGTTACACAACCTTATGGCAAGGAAGGTCAGTACATCAATTCTGTATCAAGAGGAACATTGAATATGAAATTGATGGATCTGGCAGAACAACACGGTGTTAAAATCAACTTCGATCACAGATGCACGAATATCAACTGGAAAACCAATGAAATTACCTTTGATAACTGCTCTCCATCTACCGACGATTGTCAGGAATTAGCTATTGATTTTGACTTATTGTTTGGTGCCGATGGTGCTTTTTCTGCTGGTCGTTTGCAGCACCAATTACAACACGAAAAATTCAATTATCATCAATACTATATTGATTGTGGCTATAAAGAATTAACCATTCCTCCTACTGCCAATGGAGATTTTGCAATGGAAGTAAATGCGTTGCATATATGGCCTAGAAAAGATTATATGCTGATAGCATTACCAAATCTGGATAAAACTTTTACCTGCACTTTATTCTTTCCGTTTGAAGGAGAACTATCTTTTTCAAAACTTGATACAAGAGAAAAAGTAAAAGATTTCTTCCACACCAATTTTGCAGATGCTGTCCCATTGATGCCTGATTATATTGATGAGTTTTTTGCCAACCCTACCTCATCATTAGTAACTGTAAAATGTTTTCCTTGGGTGCGTGATGATAAGTTTGCTTTAATTGGAGATGCAGCACACGCCATTGTTCCTTTTTTTGGACAAGGTATGAATTGTGGCTTTGAAGATTGCAGAGTATTAGATGAGTTGATAGACAAACACAATGAAAACTGGGCTGAAATTTTACAAGAATATCAAATTTTAAGAAAGCCAGATGCTGATGCTATTGCAGATTTGGCTGTTAATAATTTCACAGAAATGAGGGATAAAACAGGTAATAAATCCTTCCTTTTACAAAAGAAGATTGAAGCACGTTTACACGAAAAATATCCCGAAAAATGGATACCTGCTTATAGTCAGGTTACTTTCTCTCCTCAGATCAGATACAGCGAAGCGTTAAGCAGAGGTCAAAAACAAGAAGCAATCATGCAAGAAATAATGCAGATGAATGATATAGACACTATTTGGGATAGTGAATTAATTGAAAACACAATCTTGAGTAAATTGTAAAATACAATAAATACAAGCTATTAATCACTAAACCTAATTAAAAGTAAGCTGTATTTTTCTAAGTAATTTAATACCAACACAAAATTTAAACCCTTTATTTTGCCCAAAATTCACTCAAAATGACAGATATAAATATTTTAAAATCTACTGCAAGCCAAGTAAGAAGAGATATAATTAGAATGGTACACGCAGTTCAAAGTGGGCACCCAGGAGGTTCATTGGGCTGTACCGATTATTTGATAGCATTATATTTTTCCGAAATGAAACATAACACCAACTTTACTATGGATGGTGTTAATGAAGATCTCTTCTTTCTTTCAAACGGTCATATTTCACCATTAATGTATTCAGTATTGGCAAGAGTGGGTTATTTTGAAATAAAAGAATTAGCAACATTTAGAAAATTAAATTCCAGGCTTCAGGGACATCCAACGACTCATGAGGGTTTACCCGGAATTAGAATGTCAAGTGGTTCTTTGGGGCAAGGAATGAGTGTTGCTATTGGTGCAGCCCTTACAAAAAAATTAAACAATGATAATAATATAATATTTTCATTACACGGGGATGGTGAATTACAAGAAGGTCAAAATTGGGAAGCAATCATGTTTGCTGCACATAAAAAAGTGGATAACCTAATTGCTGCCATAGACTATAATGGGCAGCAAATTGATGGCTCTACAGAAAACGTTATGAGCCTTGGTAATCTGAGGGCAAAATTTGAAGCTTTTGGTTGGGATGTTATTGATGTTGAAAAAGGAAACGAAATGGAAGACATTATTTCTGGGATTACTTTAGCTAAGAGCAAAATAGGACAAGGTAAGCCAATTTGCATTTTATTAAAAACAAAGATGGGTAAAGGAGTTGATTTTATGGAGGGTGGCCACGAATGGCATGGTATCGCTCCAAATGATGAACAGTTAGCCAATGCGTTGTCGCAACTTCCGGAAACACTCGGTGATTATTAAGATTTCCAGAATTTTTGCTTTAATCCACTATTAATGTAACAAGAAAAATTATTTATGAAGCCAATACAAATGGTAGATACAAAAACACAGTATCTGAAAATAAAAGAAAAAGTCGATGCTGCAATTTTTGAAGTACTTGACAGTGCTGCATATATTAACGGTAAAGCAGTTGCAGAATTTACAACCAATTTAAATAACTATGTTGGAAGTAAACACACAATTCCTTGTGCTAATGGCACAGATGCATTACAAATTGCAATGATGGCTTTAGGCTTACAGCCTGGTGATGAAATTATTACACCTTCATTTACATATATTGCCACTACAGAAGTAGTAGCATTACTTAAACTAAAACCAATTTTTGCTGAAGTAGATAAAGATACATTTTGTATTTCTCCTGCTTCCATCAGAAGCTTAATTACCCCTAAAACCAAAGCTATTGTACCTGTTCATTTGTATGGACACGCCGCACCTATGGAAGAAATTATGTCCATAGCTAAAGAATTTAATTTATTTGTAATAGAAGACAATGCTCAAGCTATTGGCTGTGATTATACTTTCAGTAATGGTTCAACAATGAAAACGGGTAGTATTGGACATATTGGTTGCACATCATTTTATCCAAGCAAAAATTTAGGTGCTTATGGCGATGGTGGTGCTATTTTTACAAACGATGATACACTTGCTGCAGTAATGAAAAAAATTGCAAATCATGGTCAAAGTGTTAGATATTATCACGATATTGTGGGTTGTAATAGTAGATTAGACTCTATTCAGGCAGCTATATTAAACATCAAATTAGCATATTTAGATGAATATAATAGAGCCCGACAAAACGCTGCAAGCCATTACAACAATGCATTTCTAAATAATAAAAAAATTAAAACTCCATTTGTTGCAAATTATTCCAACCACGTATATCATCAATATACATTACAGTTAAATGATGTTGACAGAAATGGTTTAATTGCCCACTTAAATGAAAAGAAAATTCCTGCAATGATTTATTATCCTGTACCCGGGCACAAACAAAAAATGTTTGAAAGCTTTGGAATAAATAACATTAATCTGCCCGTAACAGATGAATTAACACAAAAAGTAATTTCACTTCCTATACATACTGAGCTTGATGAGGAACAATTAAATTTTATAACAACTGAAGTATTAAATTTTATTGATGGAAATTAATAAAATTTGTATGATATCGTGACTAACATTTTAGTTTTATGTGGTAATAATAAATTGGTTCTTATTCTCATATCTTTCAATTATTTTATATTCTGAACTTCTACATTTAAAAACACTAAAACTCCATCTAATTTGAAGTTCTAGAATTTAATTAAATATAGCTTAAATTTATTAAGTACTTCTTCTCATAAATAAGTCAGTTTACCGTTAATTTGCAAACTCGAAATCAAAAAAACAAAATCAAAGAATATTATGAAAATTACAGTAGTTGGAACAGGCTATGTTGGATTAGTATCAGGAACTTGCTTTGCAGAAACTGGTAACCAAGTAACTTGCGTGGATATTGATATAAATAAAGTTACAAAACTATCAAAGGGTGAAATAACTATTTACGAACCAGGACTTGAGAAAATATTTTTAAGAAACACGAAAGAAGGAAGATTGCATTTTACAACAAGCCTTGAAGAAGGAATTAAAGATGCTGAAATAGTATTTTTAGCGTTACCAACCCCTCCAGGTGCCGATGGTAGTGCTGACTTAAAATATGTCTTAGGCGTTGCTAAACAATTAGGAACCTTACTAAAAAAAGATGATTATAAGGTAATAGTTGATAAAAGTACCGTTCCTGTTGGAACTGCTGATAAAGTTAGACAAGCCATATTAACTGCATCAAACAATACCTTAAAATGTGGTGATGATGGTTCTTTTGAAGTGGTAAGCAATCCTGAATTTTTACGTGAAGGTGTTGCAGTTGATGATTTTATGAAACCAGATAGAGTTGTAATTGGTGCTAATAGCGAAAAAGCAAAAAAAGTAATGGGAGATTTATATGCTCCATTTGTTCGTCAAGGTAATCCTATTATATATATGGATGAAAAAAGTGCTGAACTTACAAAATATGCAGCCAATTCTTTCTTAGCAACCAAAATTTCATTTATGAATGAAATTGCACAACTCTGTGAAAAATTAGATGCAAATGTAGATATGGTTAGACTTGGAATTGGTAGCGATGAAAGAATTGGAAAAAGATTTTTATTTCCCGGTATTGGTTATGGAGGAAGTTGTTTTCCTAAGGATGTTCAAGCCCTCATCATGAGTAGTGATGAGGTAGGATATGATTTTAAAATACTCAAAGCAGTTGAAGATGTAAATGAAAAACAAAAACTACATCTGATACCTAAAATTAATAAATACTTTAATAATAATTTACAAGGCAAACATTTTGCATTATGGGGCCTTGCTTTCAAACCTAATACTGATGATATTAGAGAAGCACCTGCTTTGTATTTAATCGACGCACTCACTGCTGCTGGGGCCAGTGTTACAGCATTTGATCCAGAAGCTATGAATAATGTAAAAGGGGTGATTGGAGACAAAATTACTTATGCAACTAATCAGTATGATTGTTTAAAAAATGCAGATGCATTAGTTATTGCAACCGAATGGAATGAATTCAGAACTCCTGAATTTGATAAAATAGAAAGTTCTTTAAAAAACAAAGCCATATTTGATGGCAGAAACTTATTTGAAATAGATGAAATGAAAGATAAAGGCTTTCACTACGAAAGTATTGGCAGATAAATACAAAATCATTAATTGAATAAAAAAAATAGTTGGACTAACATCCAACTATTTTTTTAACTTAACCCTATCATTAAAAAATTACCAATAACCCTATCTAGATTTCAGCCAACTTTCAGGATTTACAAACTTATTACTACCATTCATTACCCTAAATTCAACTTCTCCTTCTCCAGCATCTCCCATAGCTGCTTTACCCAGCAATGTTCCTGCATTTACTTTTTGTCCCTTTGTAACAGTAACATCATTTAAACGATTATAAACTGTTACATATTTACCATGCCTCACCATTACACTTTTATATTCATCTAAATTCATTATAAAGGTAACTTCACCATCTGCTACAGCTTTTACTGGTGTGGCAACAGGGCAACAAATAAAAATACCATCTCTTTCAACTACCATCGTTTTAGATATATTTTCTTTACCAAACCTACCACAAATAGTACCTGTACTAACTGGCCACGGCAGATTCCTTCTTTCAAAATTAATTGAAAAACTCATACCCTCAGGAGTGCCTTCGAATACACTATAATCTCTTATTTTTCCACTTGGCATAGTAACTGTTTTGCCAGTCTCTGCAGCAGTAGCATTATAGGTTTCAGATTTTTCCTCTGCTTTCTTAGCTAGCTCCTCTGCTTTTTTTGCTTTTGCATCTGCATCTGCTTTCACAGCTGCATCTGCTTTACTTTTGGCCTCAGCATCAGCTTTGGCTTTAGCTGCAGCTAGTTTTGCAGCAGCAGCTTCTGCTTCTAATTGTTTACGTTTTAAATCTTCAGCAGCTTTAATTTTAGCAAGTCGTTCTTTTTCTCTTTTCTCAGCTTCAGCAATTTCTCTTTTTATAGCAGCATTAATGGCATTATTAAGTTCTCTACGCTGTTTTTCTTTTTTTGAAATTTGAGCCGTTATTTCTTTTTCTTGTCCCCTTAGTTGTTTAACAGTTTCATCTTTTTCCTTTTTATCATCTTCCAGTGCCTTTAGTTGCTCTGTTTGGTTTAGTAGTGCTCCTTTTTTATCAGCCTTGTTTACACTAAGCTTAGCAATATTTGTTTGCAGTAATTCCTGGGTTTTTACAATAGTCTGAGCTTCGGTTTCTCTAAGTTGCCTGTAGCTTTTTAAGTATGTTACTCGTTTAACTGCGTCATTGAAATCATTTGCAGAAAATAAAAAATTCAAATATTGGTAATTGCTTCTGTTTTTGTAAGCAAAAATTAAACTTTGTGCGTATTTCTGTTTTAAAGTATCTAGTTCTTTTTTTAATCGATAAATTTCTCTTTCACTAAGAAACTCCTCTTCTTCAATATTTTTTATTTCTTTATTAATATTGTTTACAAGTCTTTCTCGGGCTTCTAATTTTCGATTTAACATAGACATTAATTTCAATGTCTTGTCTTTTTGCCCTCTAACATTGTTTAGGTCTTTGTTTAAATCATCAATTTCTTTTTGCAATTGTTGCTTTTGCCGGGTTAGCTCTTCTTTAGTTTGTACTTGGCAAAATACTTTGGACTGTGATGTTAATGATAAAATAATAACTATGATGGATGCAACAATTTTATTCATTGGAAAAACATTAAGGTTGTAAAGTAGTATAAACGTAAACTATAAAGCTAAATTACTTTCTTTTATAATTTTTTGGTACAGTAAACGCATATTTTAACGTTTCATTAAAAACATACTCCTTAAAATCCATATTAACATCTAGTTTAGATTTTTCGGCTACTGAAATATTTCGATATGTAGCAAATTGACTGTTATTTACATTTACGTATTTACTTAAAGTAATATCACAAGTTCTATTACGCTGTATATCGGCATCATCAAGTTTACTATGTGTTATTGTAAGCTTATCCTTTTCGAAAGTAATTAGGTTTTTAAATACATTTCCAATCATTAAAACCATCATCTGATTATTGTTCAGCTGTTTGTAAGAAACAATATTAGTATCTAAAAAAACTGGATTACCAATAAGCAAATCTTGTAGTGTGGTAAAGTTGAAAGGTATTTCAGTTACTTCTTGTAAATAACTAATAGTTCTATATTGAACATATTTGTGATCTGGAATTTTACTTACGATTGTAACACTATCTTTTGTGATTTTTGCTTGAAGACCCACAATACCTAAAAAACCTTTGATTTGAATATATATAATACTATCCTTTGCAATGCTTAAATAGGCTGTAACATTCTGGCTTTCCTCTTGACCATAATATTCTACTTTTATTTTTGCATTAAAAGTTGTAAAATCAATTTTCTGTTGTTGTATCTTACTCAATAATTCCTTTACAATAGCTACAGAATCTACAATAGGTGTTTCTTTTACTATTACTATTTGTGCAGTATCATTTCTTATGATTGCTGTTTGTAATGACTGAACTTTTTTTGTTGGTCTGCAAGCTATAGAAAGAGAGATTATAACAAATCCTAAAATATATTTTTTCATAAATAAGTTTAAATTATTCAGTTGTATTTATTTACTTCCAGTATGTCCAAACCCACCAGCTCCTCTTAATGTATCTGATATGGTCTCTACTAAAATTAAATTAGCTTTGATAACCTGCTGAATAACCATTTGAGCTATTCTTTCCCCATTAGAAATTACCACAGCTTCATTAGACAAATTGATTAAAATTACTTTTATCTCGCCCCTGTAATCTGCATCAATTGTACCAGGAGTATTTAAACAAGTAACGCCTTGCTTGAGTGCCATTCCACTTCTTGGTCTTATTTGAGCCTCATATCCAATTGGAAGCTCAATAAACAATCCAGTAGGAACTAATGTTCTTTGCAAAGGCTCTAGCACAATATCAGAGTCTAAATTGGCTTTAATATCCATACCTGAAGAACCCAATGTTTCATATTTAGGCAAAGAATTATTCGAAATACTTTTTACTTTTATTGTAATTTGTTCCATTGTGGCAAATGTAAGGATATGAATAGTTTATTAATTCCCACTTTAACAAAACCTTTCATTCATTCTTAATATTACTTTGCAGCAGTTAAAATAATACGATGTATAAGATAATTTCTAAGACAAGTTTCATTGCTATACTGTTTTTTGTCATAAATCAATCTGCAACAGCACAACAAAAATTTACACTCAATGGTTATATAAAAGACTCTTTAAGTGGAGAAACACTGATTGGTGCAAATTTACTAGCAAAGCCAGTAGGCAGAGGTGTAACAAGCAATCAATATGGCTTTTATTCTATTACATTACTCGAAGGTAAATATACTATTACGTGCTCCTTTTCAGGATATGAAAACAAAGAAATTTTTCTACAGTTAAATAAAAATCAAGAAATATCAATCGCTCTTTTGCCTATTAGAACTCAGATTCAGGAAGTAGTAGTTAGTACAAAAAAAAGAGACAATAATGTTAAAACTGCTCAAATGGGGAAAATTGATATTAATGTAGCAAATGCCAAAGCCCTCCCTGCATTTTTGGGAGAAGTAGATTTACTTAAAACTTTACAATTGTTACCAGGTGTAAAAAGTGCTGGGGAAGGAAACTCTGGTTTTTTTGTTAGAGGCGGTAACGCTGACCAAAATTTAATTCTTCTTGATGATGCAGTTGTATTTAATCCAGGACATCTGTTTGGTTTTTTTTCCGTTATTAATGCCGATGCAATAAAAAATGTTTCCTTAATTAAAGGTGGCATGCCTGCACAATATGGTGGTAGACTATCAAGTGTTATTGACATTGCCATGAAAGAAGGCAATCTAAACAAGTTAGAAGTAGATGCAGGAATTGGTCTTATTGCAAGTAGAGTATCTATACAAGGACCAATAAAAAAGAACAAAGCTTCTTTTATTGTTTCTGCACGCAGAACATATATCGATGTACTAACAAAACCTTTTATTCCAAAAACAAATAGCTTTTATGGTTCTGGATATTATTTCTATGATTTAAATGCTAAGATGAACTACAAAATTGGCGATAAGGATAGATTGTATTTAAGTGGATATTTTGGTAGAGACCAATTTGATTTTAGAAATGCTGAACGCTCTTTTAAAACCTCAATTCCGTGGGGTAATGCTACAGCTACATTACGCTGGAATCATATTTTTAATAACAAATTGTTTTCAAACACCACACTAGTTTACAATGATTATAATTTCACCTTCAATGGAACACAGAATAATTTTAATATAATTTTTAAGTCGGGTATTAGGGATTTTGGTGCAAAAACAGATTATGACTGGTTTGTAACACCTGAGCATAAATTAAAGTTTGGTGCTCAATTCACGTATCATACATTTTTCCCAAGTACATTAAGTGGCAATCAGGATACAGTGCAGTTTACACCAGATAATGCTAAAGTAAAATATGCAAATGAATATGCTGCATACATTCAGGATGATTGGGAAATTGGTAAAAAAATAAAAATAAACTACGGCTTAAGGTATAGTATTTTCCAACAAATTGGTTCATACACTACATATACCAGAGATGTTGATGGTAACAAATTAGACAGCAATGTTATTGGAAAAGGAAAAACAGTAAAAGCATATGCTGGTTTTGAGCCAAGATTTACTTTCAGATATGCTCTGAACGATAACGAATCTTTCAAGGCTGCAATAACCAGAAATCTACAATATATACATCTAGTAAGCAGTAATGGGAATACACTCCCAACTGATCTTTGGGTACCTAGTACCAACATTGTAAAACCACAAATATGTTGGCAATATGCAATAGGCTACTTTAGAAACTTTAATAATGGGATGTTTGAAACTTCTATTGAAGCATATTATAAAACAATGGAAAACCAAATTGAATATAGAGAAGGATTTACACCTAACACGCTAAAAGACGCAGAAGAAGATTTTGTGTTTGGAAAAGGCTGGAGCTATGGAACAGAAATGTATATAAATAAAGTAAAAGGTAAATTTACAGGTTGGTTAAGTTACACACTAAGCTGGACAAATAGACAATTCGATAAAATAAATAGTGGTATTACTTATCCTGCTAAATACGATAGAAGACACGATTTGAGCATTACTGGTTCTTATGCACTTAACAATAAATGGAAATTTTCCTCTGTTTTTGTTTATGCATCTGGCAATGCAACTACACTTCCAGAAAAATATTATTTTGTAAATGGAGTATTAACTCAAGAGTACAGTAACGTAAATGCTTACAGATTGCCTGCATATCATAGGTTAGATGTTGCAGCTACTTATACTCCAATTCCTAAAAAACAACATAAATATAAAAGCAGTTGGGTTTTTAGTATTTACAATTTATACAGCCGTCAAAACCCATATTTTATTTATTTTGATCAAACAGGAAGTCTTGCCGGCGGCGATTTAAAAATTCAGGCTAAACAAGTTTCATTATTCCCTGTAATTCCATCAGTAACTTGGAATGTAAAATGGTAAAAAAGTAAAACTTAATATTGACAAACTGAATAAAATATTTCATTAAAAAAGAGAATTTTATGGACTCAAATTCATAAAACTGAGACCATAATTCAAACTAATTAATCATTCAATCTATCTTCTACAGAAAGATGATGTTCTTTAGCAGTTTGTTTTGCAATTTCGTAGCCAGCATCTGCGTGGCGTATCACACCCATTCCTGGGTCGTTCCTTAAAACTCTTGAAAGCCTTGCTGCTGCTGCATCTGTACCATCTGCAACAATCACCATTCCACTATGAATACTATACCCCATTCCTACTCCCCCACCATGGTGCAAACTAACCCAACTTGCTCCACCAGCTGTGTTTACAAGTGCATTTAAAATTGGCCAATCGGCAACTGCGTCACTGCCATCGAGCATTGCTTCAGTTTCTCTGTTTGGAGATGCGACAGAACCTGTATCTAAATGATCACGACCAATAACAATGGGTGCTTTTACTTTTCCTGTTCTTACTAATTCATTAAATGCAAGTCCTGCTTTTTCTCTTTCACCTTGACCTAACCAACAAATACGTGCTGGCAACCCTTGAAAAGCAATTCTTTCTTTAGCCATTTTCATCCAACGCAACATACCTTTATTTTCAGGAAACATATTCATTATTACTTCATCTGTAACAGCTATATCGGCTGGGTCTCCACTTAAAGCAGCCCATCGAAAAGGACCTTTTCCTTCACAAAATAATGGGCGAATATATGCTGGCACAAAACCAGGAAAAGAAAAGCAACGACTTTCTGTCGACAGTCGACTATCAACTGTCAACTGATCTTCATATTCTTTTGCTCTTGCTCTAAGGTTGTTTCCATAATCAAAAGTAATAGCACCACGTTCCATTAATTCCACCATTAACATTACGTGTTGGTGCATACTTTCATAACTTAACTTTAAGTATTCTTCTTTATTTGTTTCTCTTAACACATTGGCTTGTTCATTAGTTAAAGTATGAGGAATATAACCAATTAGTGGATCATGTGCCGATGTTTGATCTGTTAACACATCAACAGTAATATTTCTATCAATTAGTCTGTCTAACAATTGTATTGCATTGCATAAAACCCCAATGCTTAAAGCCTTTTGCTCAACTTTAGCTTTCAATGCAGCATCAATAGCTTCATCAATATTGGTGTATTTAACATCCAAATATTTTGTTTCAATACGTTTATCAATCCTCCATTCTTCTACTTCTGCACAAAGTATTACACCTTCACACATTGTTGCTGCTAAAGGCTGAGCCCCACCCATTCCACCAAGTCCTGCAGTTACGGTTAATGTTCCTTTCAAAGTTCCATTAAAATGTTTATCTGCAACAGCAGCAAAAGTTTCATAAGTTCCTTGTACAATTCCCTGACTGCCTATATAAATCCAGGAGCCAGCAGTCATTTGTCCATACATCATCAACCCTTTTTTTTCTAATTCATCAAAGTGCTTCCAATTTGCCCAATTAGGCACTAATTGTGAGTTTGACAATAACACTCTAGGACTATCAGGATGTGTTTTAAGAATGGCAACAGGTTTACCGCTTTGTATTAATAAAGTTTCGTCATCATTCAAATCTTTTAATCCTTTAATAATTAAATCTAATGCCTCAAAACTACGTGCTGCTTTACCACGACCACCATATACAATTAAATCATCAGGTCTTTCTGCAACTTCTGGATCTAGATTATTAAGTAACATTCTTAATGCAGCTTCTTGCACCCAGCCTTTGCAATTTAATGTAGAACCAGTGGGAGTTTTATATTTTATAGGGTCGTATTTAGAGATGGTTGTTATTGACATTTGCAATTGTTTAGGCTACAAATGTAAAGATGTTGGTATAAACCATTTTATTGGAAATAAGGAATTTTTATTTATTGTTGCATAAACATTTTAAAATGAAAAAAATATTACTAACTGCCTCACTTTTTTGTAGCTTCACTTGTTTCTGCCAAACCATTACAAAAGAAACTTTATTAAAAAAAATGTCTGCTGAAATATGTGATGAACTTGCAAAAAAAGTTGAGTCAAAAAAGAAAATTGATAACCTTGAAACGGAACTTGGTTTAGCCATGTTACCAACCGTAACCAAATACACAAAAGAAATTAAAGAAGTGTATAAATCTGAACCATTTGAGGGTAATACAATGGAAGTTGTAGGAGAAGATTTAGGTGGAATAATGGCGACAGATTGCCCTGCATTTGTTCAACTATTAACGAATAATTCTGAAGCTACAGCAGATTTAATTAGTGGAAATAAAAAATCAACAGGCTCTGTAAAGGGAACTTTCATTAAACTAGTAGAAGCTGAGTTTAGTTATGTTGAAGTAAAAAACTCAACTGGCAAAATTGAAAAATTATTTTGGATGGATTATTTCGAAGGTGCCGACAACCTTGTCTCTCAACCTAACAAATTTTCCAATAAAAAGGTAAAAGTTTCTTATGTTGAAAAAGAAGTTTATCGTGCATCAATAAAAGAATATGTTAAAATAAAAGTTATAAGCAGCATTGAAATTGATAACTAATTTTTTACTAAAAAAATATTTAATGAAAAAAATAATACTAACAAGCTTATTCGTATCTGCATCTTTCTTTTCAATTTGTTTTAGTCAAACCAAAAAAGAAAATATTCTTAAATTAATGTCAAAAGATGTTTGTGATGAATTGAATAAGAAAGAAATTTCTGGAAAAACTAAAGAAGAGTTGCAAACAGAATTAGGCTTAGCCATGATGCCAATTTTTTCAAAATATCTTACCGAATTAAAGTCGATTTATGATTTTGAGGAATTTGATCAGGAAAGTGGTTATAAAATTGGTAAAGACGTAGGGATGCAACTTGCAGTCGATTGTCCAGCTTTTATGAAATTATTTATGAATAATACAGAAGCTGTAAGTGAAATTGCTGAAAAGAGAAAAAATAAAGATTTAAAGCTTTCCGGTACTTTATTGAAAATAAACAATGCAGATATTTCTTTTATTGAAATAAAAGATAACAATGGCAAAATTGAAAAAGTTTATTGGTTAGAATACTTTGATGGATCAAATACATTAATGAATGAATCTGCCAAACTTTTAAATAAAAAAATAACCATCACTTTCACAGAAAAAGAAATTTATAAATCTACTTTAAAGGATTACAGCAAGATAAAAATAATAACTAGTTTAAAAGCTGATTAGTTAATTTTTTACTATAAATTATCAAGTAAGATAGCAGTTCCTTAGATTTGCCAAATGAAGATTTCGAACGAAACCAAAGTTGGTGCATTAACATCTATAGCCATTACGTTATTAGTGCTTGGCTACAACTTTTTAAAAGGGAGAACACTTTTTAAAACTGGTAATTTTATTTATGCAAAATTTACCGATTCTAAAGGCTTAAATGTTTCAAACAGAGTCAATGTAAACGGCTTTCAAATTGGTAATGTTTACGAAATTGAAAACGAGGATGAAAATTTAAAATCTATTATTGTAGGTTTTAAACTTAACAGCAATTTTAATATCCCTGACAATTCAGTGGCAGTTATCGATGCTAGCCCTTTAGGCACAGTTGAAGTAAACATTAAACTTGGTAATAGCAAAACCTTCATCAAATCTGGCGATTACATCAAGTCTGAAAATAGTTTGGGTTTAATGGAATCTATATCAAATCAACTAAGTCCGGTTGCAGATAACCTAAAATCTACACTAAAATCATTAGATGAAGCCTTGAAAAATATCAATGGAATTTTTGACCCAAATTCAAAGGCAAATCTACAAACTGCAATAGCCAATATTTCTAAAATTACTGAAATGCTTTCTAAATCTTCAGCATCATTAAACAGTATGTTAGAAAAACAAAATGGCTCTATTGCAAAAAGTATGGACAATGTAAACAGCTTTACCAATAATCTTGCTAAGCAAAACGAAAAAATAAGTGCAACACTTGAAAATGTAAAAAATACAACAGAAAATTTAAGCGAAGCCGATTTTAAAGGAACTGTAAACAACTTAAAAACTGCAATAGAAAATTTAAATGGAGTGGTAACCAAACTTAAAAGTACCGATGGGTCTATTGGATTATTAATGAATGATAAAACACTTTACAACAACCTTACCAATACTGTAAGAAGTGCTAATATATTAATGGACGATTTAAGAACACATCCTAAACGCTATGTAAATATTTCTGTATTTGGAAAGAAAGATAAAACTGGAGCATTGCAAGCACCTTTAGAACCAATTAAACAATAGTCTATGTACAAGAGTGTACGATGTATGATGTACGATGTACGATGTGAAGAAAACAAGAATTCGACTATCAAAAACAGCATAACAAGCAACTTCAAACTCCAAACTCCAAACAGTATTTTAAATAGAAAAAAGAAAAAAGAAACAATTAAAATATTAACGCTACTTCTAATTCTTCCATTCTTTTCCTTTGCCCAAAGAACTGCAATAAAAGACACCATCAAGCCTGGAAAAACTATTGTAATCATTGGTGCGGAAAGATACAATATTCAAGATAGAGATACACTAGGCAAATTTATATCCCTTGCAGGTAGTGCTAAAGTGCAACAAGAGAATACCTTTTTTGATGCAGATAGTATTGTTCTTAATCAAAAAGAAAACTATTTAGAAGCTTTTGGACACGTGCATATTAATGATGCTGATAGCGTACATACTTATGCAGATTATGTAAAATATCTAGGCAAAGAAAAAAAAGCTTTCTTAAAAAATAATGTAAGACTCACCGATGGTAAAGGAATTTTAACAACAAACGATTTGGATTATGATGTTGGAATTAAAATGGGAACTTACCACAATGGCGGCAAAATTGTAAATAAAAAAACAGTTATTACCAGTAAAGATGGTTATTATTATGGAGATACCAGAGATGTGTATTTTTATAATAAAGTGGCAATGAATAGCCCAGAAACACAAATTTTTACTGATACATTATTGTATAATATCAATAGTGAAATTACCAACTTCATCTCCCCTACCACCATTTTTAATGGTAAAAGAAGAATTTTTACTAAAGAAGGTTTTTACGATACCAAAACTAAAAAAGCACAGTTTGCAAAAAGAAGTTGTATTGATGATAGCACTTACACTTTATGTGCAGATGAAATGGCTTTTGAAGATAGTAGTGGAAAAGCTCAATTTAGAGGCAATGCAGTTTACAGAACCAAAGATTCTCTCAGTGGATTTGATTTAATAGCCAACGATATTAAAACCAATAGCAAAACAAAAACTTTACTTGCTACAGAAAAGCCTGTACTTTTTTTAAAGCAGGAAAATGATACAACTTACATAAGTGCTGATACTTTATTTTCTGGAAGATTTACGCAGTTGCAAAAGTCAAAAAACATTCCTTTGCTTAGAGATACAGCTAAAGGAGTAAACAATTTTCAATTTAATAAAGACAGCAGTAACGACAGGTATTTTGAAGCTTATAACCATGTAAAAATATTCAACGATTCATTGCAAGCAACTGCTGACAGTATGTTTTATAGCTCTGCAGATTCAATATTACGTTTATTTAAAAATCCTGTGGCTTGGGCTCAAGAAAATCAAATTACAGGCGATACAATGTATCTTTTTATCAAAAATAAAAATCCAGAAAAGTTAGTTGTTTTTGAAAATGCAATGGCTGTTAGTAAGGTTAGCAATGGCTTCTTTAATCAGCTCAAAGGCAATATTATCACAGGTTATTTTAAGGGAGATAATATTGATGTTCTAAGAACCAAGGGCAGCCCAGCACAAAATGTTTATTATGCACAGGATGAACAAAAAAAACTAGTTGGTGTCAATCAATCTGTAGCTGATGTAATTAATATTGAATTTATAAACAATAAACCCGAAAAAGTAATTTTCATTAACAATTTACAAGGCACAATGTTCCCTTTAAATCAAGTAAATCACGGCGATTTGCAGGTAAAAGGTTTTAAATGGCTAAACGATTACCGACCAAAGAATAAATTTGCGATCTTAGCCAATTAGATATTAGCCCACAAATAAATAACAATCAACCACTTTTAATTAATATTTTATATTAATTCTGAACTAACTTATTGCAATAAAAAATGTGGATAACTCCCACCCTATTTTGCTCAATTCTCTGCCTTATTTTACTTGTCAAAACCTATCTTCGCAACCATTAAAAAGTTTACTGTAAATCGTTAATGTTGGTCAACAAATTAACATTAAAGTACAAGCAATAAAACTTATAAACTAAAAAAACAAATGGAAGAAAATTTAATCCCAGATCAAACCAACGATAACGACAGAGTTATTCAAGTTCCCATTGAAGAACAAATGAAAACTGCTTACATTGATTATTCAATGTCTGTAATTGTTGGTCGTGCATTGCCAGATGTAAGAGACGGATTTAAACCAGTTCATAGACGTGTTTTGTATGCAATGAATGAGCTTGGAAATGGCAGTGGAAAACCTTATAAAAAAAGTGCAAGAATTGTTGGGGAAGTAATGGGTAAATATCACCCTCACGGCGATGCAAGTATTTATGATACTTTAGTACGTATGGCACAGGAGTTTACTATGCGTCATACAATGGTTGATGGTCAGGGTAACTTTGGAACGCAGGATGGAGACCCACCTGCTGCTATGCGTTATACCGAAGTTCGTCTGCAAAAATTTGCAGAAGCAATGTTGGAAGATATAGAAAAAGATACTGTAGATTTTCAACCCAATTTTGATGATAGCTTAGAAGAGCCTACAGTTTTACCTACAAGAATTCCTCAGTTATTAATTAATGGAAGTAGTGGTATTGCTGTGGGAATGGCTACTAATATGATGCCTCACAATCTTAGCGAAGTAATTGATGGTTGCGTTGCTTATGTTGAAAACAGAGACATTACTGCCGAGGAAATGATTCAGTATGTAAAAGCTCCTGATTTTCCTACAGGTGGTGTAATTTATGGAATGGAAGGCGTAAAACAAGGTTTGCTTACTGGCAGAGGCAGAGTTGTAGTACGTGGTAAATGCAGCATTGAAACCAAAGCCAGTGGCAGAGAGCAAATAGTTATTACCGAAGTTCCTTATCAGGTTAGTTTAGATGGTTTAACAGATAAAATTGGTCAACTTGTCAATGACAAAACTATTGATGGAATTTCTAATGTTAACAATGAAAGTAACAAAAGAGAAGGTACAAGAATAGTTGTAGATTTAAAGAAAGATGCAGTAGCTCAAATTGTGATTAATATGTTGTATAAATACACAGAACTACAAACTAGTTTTGGTATCAACAATGTTGCAATCAGCAAAGGTCGTCCACATATATTCAATGTTCGAGATTTAATTGCCGAGTTCATCGAATTTAGAATGGAGGTAATCATTCGTAGAACAAAATTTGAATTAAAGAAAGCCGAAGATAGAGCTCATTTATTAGAGGGTTATTTAAAAGTTATTGCCGATAAAGACCATTTAGATGCTGCTATTTCGATTATTCGTGGCAGTGCTACACCAGAAGAAGCCAAACAAGCTTTAATAGCAAAAAGTGTTGAAGACAAGTGGTTTTTACCTGCAAACTTGTTTAATGATGAAGCCCTTTTACATTATCAACAAGGTATTGGCTTATCAGAAAAACAGGCTCAAGCCATTATGGAGTTACGTTTACAACGTTTAACTGGAATGGAGCGTGAAAAAATCATTGAAGAATTCAATGGCTTGATGATTACAATTGGAAGATTAAAAGCATTATTGGCTAGCGAAGACTTGCGTTATGATTTAATTAAAACTGAACTTCTTGAAATTAAGCAAAAATTTGGCGAACCCCGTAGAAGCGAAATTCAATATTTGGCAGATGAGGTAAATATGCTTGACTTTATTAAAGAAGAAGATGTTGTCATCACCATTTCTCACCTTGGATATGTTAAAAGAACAACTGGCTCAGATTACAGAGCTCAAAAAAGAGGTGGAAAAGGAGCCATTGGTGCAAAAACGAGAGATGAAGATTATGTAGAACATCTATTTGTAGCCTCTACACACGATACTATGTTATTCTTTACTGAAAAAGGAAGATGTTTTTGGCTAAAAGTTTACGAAATTCCCGATGGGGAAAAGGCAGGAAAAGGTAGAGCCATTCAAAACCTAATTCAAATTCCACCAGACGATAAAGTTAAAGCAATTATTGAAGTAAGACACTTGGATAATAAAGAGGCTATTGCAGGCAAATACATAGTGCTTTGTACCAAACAAGGTATTATTAAAAAAACAGATTTAGAAGATTTTAGTCGCCCACGTGCTAATGGAATTAATGCAATAACAATAAGTGAAGGAGATGAACTATTAGCTGCACGTTTAACAGATGGTAACTGCGAAATAATGCTAGCTGTTAAAAGTGGTAGAGCCATTCGCTTTCCAGAAGAAAAAGTTCGTTCAACTGGTCGTGGTGCTATAGGTGTTTATGGTATTGAAGTTGATGACAAAACTGATGAAGTTGTAGGAATGATTACTATTAATAGAGATGATAGAAGCAAAACTGTGTTAGTAGTAAGCGAAAAAGGTTATGGAAAACGAACACCACTAATTGATGCTGATGGTGAAGATGTTTATAGAATTACTAACAGAGGTGGTAAAGGTGTAAAAACAATTAATGTTACAGAAAAAACAGGAAAACTTGTTGGCATTTTAGATGTAATGGAAACAGAAGATTTAATTATTACTTGCGAAAGTGGTATTACTCTCAGAACTAAAATAGCCGACATTAAACAAAGTGGAAGAAACACACAAGGTGTAACTTTAATTAAATTAAAAGGCGAAGATTCAATTGCAGCCATTAGTAAAATAGAAGATTCTGAAGAAGATGACATAGTGGAAAATACAGAATTAGCAGAGGGGTTAGAATCTGTTGAAGGTAATGCTGAAAAAGAAACTGATGAAAAAATCGATTCAGCAAACGATGATGAGCCAATAGTAGAATAAATTAATTAGACCTTGAAGGTTTCATAACTTTCAAGGTCATTTTTATGTAATTTATATTTCATTATCATCGGTATTTTTATAATTAATAATAATCATCAATCAAAAAATATGAAAAAGAATACGCTTGCCATTGCCTGTTTATTAATAATAAATTCCTCTTTTGCACAAAACAAGGCTTTTAAGGAATTAGAAAAAAATTACTTAACTGGGAAATTAGAAACATCAAAAGAGATGATTGACAAAATAGTAGCAGATGCTGCTAATGCTAATTTCCCTGAAACCTGGGCTTGGAAATCTACCATTGATGCAGAAGTTGCGAATAACGAGAACTTAAAATCAAAATGCACTACTTGCCTAACTTCAAGTTTAGAAGCATTTAAAAAGTATGAAGCCTTAGATAAGGGCTATAGTGTTATGAAAGCTGTTCCTTTTACCTGGAAACCACTTGGACTGATGTATGACAACTTTTATAACCAAGGACGCGATGCATACAAAGATAAAAATTGGAATCTTGCATTTGAAAATTTTGATAAAGCTGCCTATTTTTCTAAAATCATTATGAAAAATGATATTCGTGGTAATAAAGGAGCACTTGATACTTTACCAATTTTAATGAGCGGATATGCTGCTCAAAATGCACAGAAAGTGAGCGAGGCCTTATCGTATTACTCAATAGCTGCTGATGCTAAATTTGGAGGAGACAATGATTTGGATATGTACAAATACCTAATTTATAACTATAGCGAATTGGGTGATAAAGCTAATTTTGAGAAATATTTTGCATTAGCCAAAGAGAAATATCCAAAAGAAAATTTTGAAGATTACAGATTCGATTTCATTAGCAAAAATCTCTCTTTAGACGAAAAAATTTCCTTCTACGATTCAGAAGATGCAAAAGGTACTTTAAGTGCTACTGCATATATGAGTTTTGGAGATATGTTTATCAATCATAACAAGAAAGAGAAAGAATTACTTGAAAATGATGCAACCAAAAAAGAAATGCTACAAAAGAAAGGAATGGAAGCATTTAAAAAAGCGTATCAAAAAGGTGCTGATATTTTAGCTGGCTTTAATGTAGGAGTTCTTTATTTTAATGAATACAACGAATGTGATGAAAAAAGAGCTGATAATGTGAGAAAAATGCAAGAAATAAATGCAAATAAAACTACCGAGAAAGATCCTAAGAAAAAAGCTGCTGCCGAAGCAAAAATTAAAGAGCAAGTAGAACCTATAAAAAAAGCAAATGCAGCCTTGGAACTTAGTATTATGTCTGCTGCTGACAACTCAATAGAATGGTTAGAAAAAACTTATAACAGTTTAAAAGATAAAGCAGAAAAAAGCAAACAAGAGAAAGCTAGTTATAAAAATGCTGTAAAATTTTTAGGGCTATTATTTGAATTTAAAAGAGAAAAATCAAAAGGGAAAGACCCTAAAGCTTATGATAATTTTGATGCAAAAAGTAAAATGTATTACGACTTATTTGATAAACTATAATAGATTCTTTTAATCATAAAAAAGAGGCTGTCTTAAAAAAAGACAGCCTCTTTTTTATGTGAGAAAAATTATTATCAAACAATATCCTTACTGTCCAATTTATAAAAGTCGATTAGTTT
>CAZTOP010000026.1:28056-40486 GCA_964615145.1 uncultured Chitinophagaceae bacterium | reverse complement strand
ATAATCAGTATGTGCATATGAATGGATTGCCTTTGTTGAGGGAAAGACTTGCAGCAAAATGCTTAAAGCTTTATAACAATAATATCAATGCAAACGATGAAATAACCATTACACCCGGAGGCACTTATGCTATTTATACTGCATTAACAACAGTTTTAAATAAAGGCGATGAAGTGATAGTTTTTGAACCAGCTTATGATAGTTATATACCCAATATTGTTATTAATGGCGGTGTTCCTGTTTTAATTTCTTTAGAATATCCATCTTACAGAATTCCTTGGGATGTTGTGAGAGCAAAAATTACAGCAAGAACTAAAATGATTATGATTAATAGTCCTCATAATCCTACTGGGATGGTTTTAGATGAAGAGGATATTAAACAACTGAAAGAAATTGTTGCACAACACGATATTTTTATTTTAAGCGATGAAGTGTATGAGCATTTGATTTTTGATGATAAACCCCATTTAAGTATGCTGCAATATCCTGAACTTTATGAAAGAAGTTTTGTGTGTTTCTCTGTTGGCAAAACCTATCATTGCACAGGCTGGAAACTAGGTTATTGTATTGCTCCCCCAAAGCTCACAAGTGAGTTTAGAAAAGTGCATCAGTTTAATTGCTTTAGTTGTAACAGTCCTGCACAGGTTGCATTAGCAGCATATTTATTAAATGAAAATGCTTACCTGAATCTTGGAAAAGAAATACAATTGAAGCGAGATTATTTCAGACAATTAATGCAGGCAACACCATTCAAATTAATTCCATCATATGGTAGTTATTTTGAGTGTTACAGTTATGGACATATCAGTAACGAAAGTGACTTTGATTTGGCTGTTCGTTTAACAAAAGATTATGGTATTGCCACCATACCTGTTTCATCATTTTACAACAACAAAACAGATAATAAAGTACTCAGATTTTGCTTTGCAAAGAAAGAAGAGACGCTTGAAAAAGCTGTTGAACGATTAGAAAAATGGCAAGGTTAATAATGCGTTAAATAGGTATATTATTCTGTATTTATTCGTCTTTCTACCAAAACAGTTATCATACATATTCCTGTTTCAGCTACAGCCTTACATTTGCAGCAATTGAAGAAATAATTTATGAGTGAGATTAGCAAAAACTTTGACCATCAGTTGGCAGATAATAACTGGTATCAGCATTGGTTAAATAAAGGGTATTTTAATAGTCAAGTAGATAATAGTAAACCCCCATATACAGTTGTCATTCCACCACCCAATGTAACAGGTGTGTTGCATATGGGTCATTGTTTAAATAATACCATTCAGGATATTTTAGTACGCCGTGCAAGGATGCAAGGCTTTAATGCTTGCTGGGTGCCTGGTACAGACCACGCCAGTATTGCAACAGAAGCTAAGGTGGTAGCAATGTTAAGAGAAAGAGGCATCACTAAATCATCTTTAAGCCGTGAAGAATTTTTAAAATATGCCTGGGAATGGAAAGAAAAATATGGTGGCATCATTTTACAACAATTAAAGAAACTGGGCTGTAGTTTGGATTGGAACAGAACATCATTTACAATGGATGATGATTATTACAAAGCTGTTATTAAAATATTTGTTCAATTATATAACGATGGTATTATTTATCGTGGGTTAAGAATGGTGAATTGGGATCCTGCCAGTAAAACTGCATTGAGCGATGAAGAGGTTATTTATAAGGAAGTTGATTCTAAACTTTACTATGTTAAATACCCACTAATTTCTGTCGACGGTCGACCGTCAACTGTCGACTGTATGATGGTTGCAACCACAAGACCAGAAACGATTTTAGGTGATGTAGCTATTTGCGTTAATCCAAATGATGAAAGATATAAAAGCTGGATTGGTAAAGAAGTTTTAGTACCTATCATCAACAGAAAAATAAACATTATTGCTGATGAATATGTTGATGCTGAGTTTGGAACTGGTGCTTTAAAAATCACACCTGCTCACGATAAAAACGATAATGAAATTGGTAGAAAGCACAACCTTAAAACCATTGATACGCTTGATGCTGATGGTAAGTTTACTGCTGAACAATTGGAAGAAGAAAGCATTAATGATTTGGTAAAAAGTTATATTGGAGTTGATAGATTTGATTTAAGAAAAAAGATTGTTGAAGATATCGCTGCATTAGGGCAAATAGAAAAAATTGAAGAGTACAAAGGGCAGGTTGGAACCAGTGAAAGAACAGGTGCTGTAATAGAGTCTCGTTTAAGTATGCAGTGGTTTATGGATATGAAAAAATTCATTGCCAAGAACCCTGAAACATTGACTGCTGTTATGAATGATGAGATTGTATTTCATCCTGCAAAAGCAAAAAATACCTACAAACATTGGATAGAAAATATTAAAGACTGGTGTATAAGTCGTCAACTTTGGTGGGGTCAACAAATACCTGCATGGTATGATGAGAATGGGAATTATTTTGTAGCAAATAGTTTAGAAGAATTACATAACCTTAAACCAGAAACTTTAAACCTTAAACTAAAACAAGACGAGGATTGTTTAGACACTTGGTTCAGCAGCTGGATTTGGCCAATGGAAGTTTTTAAAGGCATCAGCAATCCTAACAACGAAGAAGTAAATTACTATTATCCAACCACGACACTTGTTACAGGGCAAGATATTATTTTCTTTTGGGTGGCACGTATGATTATGGCTGGATATGAATTTAAAAATCAGCAGCCATTTAAAGATGTTTATTTCACAGGAATGGTGCGTGATAAGCAAGGCAGAAAAATGAGTAAGCAACTAGGCAACAGCCCTGATTTGCTAGGCTTGATAGATAAATATGGTGCAGATGCTGTAAGATTTGGAATATTAATTTCTAGCCCTGCTGGTAACGATTTATTGTTTGATGAAAGTAGCTTGGAACAAGGCAGAAACTTCAACAATAAGTTGTGGAATGCAATGAAGCTGGTAAAGATGTGGGAGGGAAGAGTTGACAATGGACAATTGACAATTGATAATGATAACAACTTTGCATTAAGTTGGTTTGAGAACAGATTAAATGAAGCCAAGCATGAAGTTGAAAATTTGATGAAACAGTTTCAACTAAGTGCTGCTTTAAAAGTTATATACAGCTTAATTTGGGATGATTTCTGTAGCTGGTATTTAGAATGGGTTAAACCAGGTTTTGAGCAGCCAATTGAATCAAGTGTTTATAATAAAACCATAGAATTTTTTGATGAGTTATTGCAATTGTTGCATCCTTTTATGCCAATTGTTACAGAAGAAATTTATCATCAGTTAAAAGAAAGAAAAGAAGATTTAACTGTTAAACCTAATGCCCAATTTCCAATTCCTAATTCCTCAATATTAGAACAAGGCAAATTGCTACAACAAGTAATTACAACACTTAGAGAAGCAAGAGCAAAAAATAATCTTAAGCCAAAAGAAGAAATTACTTTACACATTCAAACGCAGCAACAACAAGCATTTGATTCTATCAATAGTATCTTGGCAAAACAAGTAAATGCCAAAGAAATAAAATTTGTTGCAGATGCGGTTGCAAATACAACTGTTGTAGCAATTGAAAGCGATAAGTTCTATATAGAATCAGATAAAGAAATAGACACCGTTGCTTTAAAGGAAGAGTTGATTAAAGACCTAAACTATCAAAAAGGTTTCTTAGAATCTGTAATGAAAAAATTGGGTAACGAACGTTTTGTACAAAATGCAAAACCAGAAGTTATTGCTGCCGAACAAAAGAAAAAAGCAGATGCTGAAGCAAGAATAAAAACTATTGAGGAAAGCTTAGCAACATTATAAAATGAAAATAAAAAACATTTACAAAAGCATCTTGACTATTGCAGGATGCTTTTTTTTAAATTATACAAACGCTCAAAACTGGGAAATAAATTTATTGAAGGATATTAATCCAAGTCAATCACATTCAGCATTTCAGCAAAATATTTCAAAGTCAGTTTATCCATTAGCAGTGGCAACACCTGTTACTATGTTTGCTGTTGGACTTATTAATAAAGATAATAAACTACAACAACAAAGCTATAAAGTAGTTGGCTCTTTATTGATAAATACAGCTATTACTCAAGCAATGAAATATACTTTCAATCGCAATCGTCCTTATCAAGTTTATCCCACTATCATTTTTCCAAATAATATAGAAAATGACGCTTCTTTTCCAAGTGGACACACATCAACTGCATTTGCTTTAGCAACATCAATGTCTATCCAATATAAAAAATGGTATGTTGTTGTACCTGCCTTTGCCTGGGCTAGTAGCGTTGGCTATTCACGTATGTATTTAGGCGAACATTATCCTACAGATGTTTTTGCAGGTGCTGCTATTGGTATTGGCAGTGCTTACTTAAGTGATTGGCTTACCAAAAAGTTGATTACCCAAACACCAAAAGTGGCCATAAAAAACACATCATTTTAGCATAAATTTTTAGAACTTATGATAGTACGTAACGCTACTGAAAATGATATTGAATCTATCCAAGAAATTTCAAAAATTACCTGGGCTGATACTTATACTTTTTTGCCAAATGGGCAAATGGAATTTATGCTAAATTGGATGTATAGCAATAATTCATTGTTAGAACAAATGAATACTGGACATCAATTTTTTGTTGCTGAATTTGAAAATAATATTGTTGGTTTTGCTTCAACATCATTACAACAATCGAATATATATAAGCTAAACAAATTATACGTTTTGCCATCAACTCAAAAAACAGGAGCAGGAAAAGCTTTACTGCAAAGGGTTATAGCTTTTGCAAAAGAAAATGATGCAAAAGAAATACAGCTTCAAGTCAATAGAAACAATAAAGCAAAGGACTTTTATATAAAACAAGGCTTTGTTGTTTTATACGAAGCAGATTTTGAAATTGGCAATGGTTTTTTTATGAATGATTATGTAATGAGCCTTACGCTTTCTTAAGCTTCTTTCTAACCAAAGTATTGTAAGCTAAAAAACTACTTGCCACCGTTAAAATACAGCCCAAATACATGGCAGCCCCAGGTATATAAATTACCGCAGTTGATGATGAAAAATAAGAAAATACATTGGTCATAATTAATGGTCCTACAATTAATGCCAAACTCATTAAACTTGTCATTCCTCCCTGTAGTTCTCCTTGTTCATTGGTTGGAACTTCGTTGCTCATAATACCTTGTATGGCAGGCATTGTTAATCCTCCTAAGCCATATACAACCATAAATGCATACATCATCCAGCCTTGTGTTGCAGCACCAAAAAGTAGAAATCCCAGTGCATAAAAAGCTAGTCCCAGATAAACGCTTTTTTCATATCCTAGTTTTGGAATCATTATTCTAATTAAACCACCCTGTACTATGGCAACAACAACACCCACAAAAGCTAAAGACCAACCAACTTGTGTTAAAGACCAACTGAATTTATGAATACAATAGTAACTCCAGGTGGTTTGTACAGCATGAGAAGCAACATATAAAAGAAAAAGAGAAATTACTAAGCCAAGAATTACAGGATATTTTTTAAAATGAATGATGGTTCCAATTGGGTTAGCTCTGCTCCAGCTAAATGCCCTTCTTTTTTCTTTTGGTAAAGATTCTGGCAAAATAACATAGCCATATAGAAAGTTAACCATTGACAAAAATGCTGCTGCAAAAAAAGGAAGTCTGATATCATATTTACCTAAAATACCTCCCAACATTGGACCTATAATAAATCCAACTCCAAAAGCCACACCAATCATTCCAAAATTTTGTGCTTTTTTCTCAGGTGTACTAATATCGCCAATATATGCACTAGCTGTAGAAAAACTAGCTCCAGTAATACCAGCAATGGTTCTACCCACAAACAACCAAAAAATGGTAGGAGCAAAGGCTGTAAATAAATAGTCTAGCGAAAAACCAAACAAAGCAAAAAGCAGTATCGGTCTTCTTCCAAAACGATCACTCAAGTTGCCAAGTATAGGTGCACAAAATAGTTGCATTACTGCATAAGTTGCTTGCAACCATCCGCCATAAACAGCAGCTTGGCTAATGGTACAATTAGTTAGTTTTTGTAGTAAAGTAGGAATTACAGGAATAATAATTCCAAAACCTGTTACATCAATTAGTAAAGTGATAAAAATAAAACTTAGTGCAGCTTGCTTTTTTATAGCCATAAACTTATTTAAAGATGCAATGTAATAAAACAAAAGTGATATAAAGATTCAATTGTATTAGATAATTTTAATTTGATAAAAACTGAATCAAAAACAAAGCATAACCTTACTTTTGTTCAAAATAATCGTATGTCTAATAATTTACTGAAAGGCAAAAATGGAATCATATTTGGTGCATTAAATGACCAATCTATTGCTTGGAAAGCTGCTCAAAAATGTGTAGAGCAAGGTGCTAATATTGTTTTAACCAATGCTCCAATCGCATTGCGTATGGGCGAAATTAATAAACTTGCCGAAGAGTGCAAGGCTCCTGTTATTGGTGCAGATGTTACTAATATGGAAGATTTAAAAAATCTTTTTACTAAATCTATGGAGCATTTTGGCGGTAAAATTGATTTTGTTTTGCACAGCGTTGGAATGAGTATGAATATTCGCAAAGGAAATCATTACACATCTTTAAACCACGAATTAGAATATAAAACCCTGGATATTTCTGCATTAAGCTTACATCGTGTTTGCCAAACAGCTTATCAATTAGATGCTATGAGTGAGTGGGGTAGTATTGTTGGATTAACTTACATAGCAGCTCAAAGAGTTTTTCCTGATTATAATGAAATGGCAGATGCAAAAGCATTACTGGAAAGCATTGCACGTAGCTTTGGATACCATTATGGTGTTAAAAACAAAGTTCGTATCAATACTATTTCTCAATCTCCAACACGCACTACTGCAGGTAGTGGAGTAAAAGGATTTGATGGTTTTATAAACTATGCTGAGAAAATGAGTCCTTTAGGTAATGCAAGTGCCGATGATTGTGCTAATTATTGTGTAACCTTATTTAGCGATTTAACAAGAATGGTTACTATGCAAAACCTTTTTCACGATGGTGGTTTTAGCTTTACTGGAGTAACACAGCAAGTAATTGAACAAATGGAAAAGTAATATTTTTATATCTTTTTTACAGGCTGCTTTGTTTACACTTAGCAGCTTTTTTATTTAAAACACTCAATTAATATTTATGAACTTTCGTCAACTTTTTTTACAACATATTGCTCAAACTTCTGATGCTCCTATTGCATTAGAAATGGTAAAAGCAGATGGAATTTATATATATGATAATAACGGTAAAAAATACATTGACGGAATTGCTGGTTTTAGTGTTGCCAATATTGGTCATAGTCATCCAAAAGTTGTAAAAGCTGTACAAGACCAAGCTGCTCAGTATATGCACTTGATTGTTTATGGCGAGTTTATTGAACAACCACAAGTTACTTATGCTAAAAACTTAACAGACCATTTACCATCTACTCTAAATTGTGTGTACTTTACAAATAGTGGTGCAGAGGCTGTTGAAGGGGCTATGAAATTGGCCAAAAGAATTACGAACAGAAGCAAAATAATTTGTTTTAATAAATCATATCATGGCAGCACGCAAGGTGCTTTAAGTTTAATGGGAGATGAGTATTGGCGAAATGCTTTTAGACCATTATTGCCCAATGTATTTCATTTTGATTATGGCTCTCAAGAATCTATTGATGCTATTGATAGTTCTGTAGCCTGTGTTATTCTAGAACCAGTACAAGCAGAAGCAGGTGTTGTAAAACCTACCCAAGAATGGCTACAAGCCATTAAACAAAAATGCAATGAACATTGTGTTTTATTGATTTTTGATGAAATACAAACAGGCTTTGGAAGAACAGGAAGTCTTTGGGCTTTTGAACAATTTAATATAGTTCCTGATATTTTATTACTAGGGAAAGCACTAGGAGGTGGAATGCCTTTAGGAGCATTTATATCAGATAAAAAATTAATGGATACATTAAGCTACAATCCAGTATTGGGGCATATTACAACTTTTGGCGGACATCCAGTAAGTTGTGCTGCAGGCAATGCTGCACTTGAAGTTTTATTAGAAAATAATTGGATTTCTGAAGTAAAATCTAAAGAGAAAATATTGAAAGATTTGCTTCATCACTCTAAAATAAAAAATGTAAATATTGCTGGGTTGTGGGCTGCTATTGAGTTTGATAGTTTTGAAACCGCAAAAACTGTTGCTCATCAATGTATATTAAATGGTTTAATTACTGATTGGTTTTTATTTAACAGCAACAGCATTAGAATTGCTCCACCCATTTGTTCTACAACTGAGCAAATAATGGATATCTGTGAAATTGTACTAAAAAGTATCAATGCTTTATAGCTTAGTTCTTAAACTACTCCAGCCACCACCATTATAAACCTGCGTGTAACCATTAGCTTTAAGTAGAGATGCTGCTGAAGCACTTCGCATTCCAGATGCACAACAAGCAATAATGGTTTTATTTTTATCTTTTATTTTTCCTAAGTTTTGTTTCAACTGATCCACAGGAATATTGATTGAACCTTCAATATGTCCTGTTGCAAATTCACCTTGGCTTCTTACATCAATAATAATTGCACCATTTTTAATTAATTGAGCAAAGTTTGTTGTATTGCCCATTCCAAATAATTTCATAATTCTATCTAATATCATTTTCTATTTTTTAAACATACTAAACAATAATCCTCCCATTAAACCTCCATAAACTGTGGCGTTTATTGGCTTTGATGTTATAAAGCAAGTGCCAGATGCACAGCCAACAAATTTCCAATATAAAAAACCTGCTATTAAGCCTAAACCAATGCCCAAAAAGGTTAACCAATTTTTATTGCAATATGATAGTAAGGATTTAAGCAAGTGCAGCTATTTTATTGTTAAAAACAATTACACCATTATAACTTATTTCCCAGGTTACTGGCAAAGCTTTTTTTAGCATATCACTTACCCCACAGTATTTTTCTTGAGACAAATTAACAGCGTTCAAAGCAGCGTCTTTATATTCTTCATTTCCTATAAATTCATATACCAAATGAATGGCTATATATTGAATGGGTGTAGTTTTACTTAACTCTCCTGTTACTTTAATATTAAAGTCTTTGGGTAGTTGATTTCCTTTTCGCAAAATGGCTGCAATATCCATTCCTGTGCAGCCAGAAAGAGCTGAAAGTATAAATGGTTTGGGTATAGGACCATTGTTTTCCCCTCCTACTTTTTCGGGAGCATCCATAATTACTGTATGCCCGTCTATTAATGCATTAAACTGCATTTTACCCATCCATTGGGTTTCTATTTCGTGGCTTGCCATAACTTACTTTTTTTGTTTACAAGTATTAATACCCAAAGGCACATACAATGGGCAAAAGCTTATAAAGCTTGTTAATAAAAACACAGCACCTAAAACCAATAATACTATTGCTAATGTTCCAGTAATTATTTGTGTAAAGTATAAAGCAGAAATAATAATGGCTATTATTATCCTTATTATTTTGTCGGCAGAACCCATATTCTTTTTCATTGTAGTTTGTTTTAAATTAATAAAATATTTGTTATTGATATTAATACAAAACTACAAGATAGAAATTTGGCAATATGTGACATTCGTCACAAAAGAGAAATATTATTTCTGGAGAGTTTAATTAGGTTTGATTTTTCCATTTGTTTTAACACACGGCTTACTGCCTCTCTTGCAGCACCTACTTCCTCTGCTAATTGTTGATGTGTTATGGAAATTTCTTTTGATTTATATAGCTCCGATTTTTGGTGTAATAAATGTAATAATCGAGCATCTAGTTTTTGAAAAGCAACTGCATTAACAACATTCAACAGTTCTTCAAATCTTTTTTGATATAGGTTAAAAATAAATTCTGTCCATTCTGGAAATTCTTTAATCCAGGCTATGGCTTCTTTTACAGGTAATATTAATATTTCTGCATCTTCTTCTACTACTGCTTTTATTTTACTTGTGTTTTCATTAATGCCAGCAAGTATGGACATAATACAACTTTCGCCAGGTGTTATATAGTACAGCAAAATTTCTCTGCCTTCATCATCTATTTGCATTACTTTAATACTTCCTTTTAATACAATAGGTATAGATTTAATGTAGGCGTGCATATTTAATATAACCGAGCCTGCTGCAAATAATTTTATTTTTCCTGTTTTATAAACTTCTTTGCTTAATAAAGAGTGAAAGAGTGATGGTAGTGTGGACATATAAATCTGTGTTAATATTATTTTAAAGTTTATTAACGATTTATTTATTAACTATAAAAGATGCTTTTTTATCAATTACATAAGTTTTAGACCACTTGTCGTGCCAAGGGTGTGGAGGATTTCCAAATGCACTGAATGCATTAAATGGAACAGCTCTACCAAAGCCTCTTCCAAATGCTGTAGCAGTAGTAATTGTAGTGCCATCTTCATTTACTGCCTTTGTTCCTGTTATTAATTTTCCAAGTGAACTTCCTTTTGTAATTGCTTCAATTGTTCCCATAAAAGTACCATATAAAACCAATGTAATTACCCTATCAGCAAATGAGTTTATAGTAGATAATTCATAAAAGAAATCTGCGTAAAAGAATCCAATAAATATTGCCAATACTACAATAAAAACTAGAAAACAAATAAAGTCGATGATGTAGTTTAAAAATCGTTGACCAGCACCTGCAAGCACTAAATTACTTTCTAATTCTTCTAATAAATTTTCTTGTAAACTTTCCATAAAAATGTTTTTATTGATTGATTATACTGATGATTTTAAAACAACTTTTTTTTACTTCTTCCTGTTAAGCCCAATGCTCCTAATAATCCTCTTGTTAATACACTTGCAGCGGTTCTTCCAACTTGTTTTACTATAGGATTATCAAAAAAACTGGTTTCTTTTGTTGTTTTGGTTTCCTCTTTAGCGTCTTGTTCTTGCTGCTGTTGTTCAGTAGCAGCTTCCATTTTTTTAGTTAATATTTCAAAAGCACTTTCATTGTCTATTACTTCATTATATTTTTTTACTAAAAAGCTTTTATTAACCAGGTTATCAATTTCTGTTTCAGACAAAATATCCATTCTGCTTTTAGGAGGACAAAGCATTGTATGCACCAATGGTGTTGGAATACCTTTTTCGTTTAATAAAGTAACGAAAGCCTCGCCAATGCCCATTTGTGTTAATAACTCATCTGTTTTATAATATTCAGAAATAGGGAAATTTTCGGCAGCAGTTTTTATTGTTTTTCTATCGGCAGCAGTAAATGCACGCAAAGCATGTTGCACCTTTAAACCCAATTGTGCTAATATACTTGCAGGAATATCTTGAGGGTTTTGTGTACAAAAGAAAATACCAATGCCTTTACTACGTATTAGTTTTATTACGGTTTCTATTTGTTGTAATAATGCTGTTGATGCTTCTTGAAAAACCAAATGTGCTTCATCAATGATTAATACCAATTTGGGTTTATCAAGGTCTCCTTCCTCGGGGCAAGTAGCGTATAATTCTGCTAATAATTGCAACATAAATGTGCTAAAAAGTTTTGGGTGATTTTGCATATCTGTTACTCTTAAAATATTTACCATGCCACGCCCGTCATTGCTAATACGCATTAAGTCGTCAACTTCAAAACTTCTTTCTCCAAAAAATACATCGGCACCTTGTTGTTGTAGTTCAATAATTTTTCTAAGTATAGTACCTGTTGATGTTGATGAAATATTGCCATATAATTTTTGCAGTTCTGCCTTTCCTTCGTTGCTGATGTATTGCAATACTTTTATCAAATCTTTTAAATCTACCAAAGGCATTTTATTATCGTCGCAATATTTAAAAATCATTGCCACTAAGCCCTCTTGCGTATCGTTTAAACCCAAAATTTTACTCAGTAAAACAGGTCCAAATTCTGTTACGGTTGCTCTTAATCTTACTCCTTTTTCATTGCTTAAAGTAAATAATTCAGTAGGGTAAGCTGTAGGTGTATAACTTATGTTTAAATGATTACATCGGTCGCTAATTTTATCGTTGGGTGTTCCGGTTGCTGCTATGCCACTTAAATCGCCTTTTATATCCATTAGCACCACAGGAATGCTATTGTCGCTTAAACACTCACTAATAACTTGCAAGGTTTTTGTTTTACCAGTACCGGTTGCACCTGCAATTAAACCGTGACGATTCAATGTTTTTAAAGGTAAAAACACATCGGCATTGGGCACCACTTGTCCATCGAGCATTGCAACACCTATTTTTACTTTATCGCCTTTGAATGTGTAGCCTGTGTTTATTGTTGAAATGAATTGTTCTTGTGTGGGCATATGTTAGTTTAATTGTTATTGTTTATTAAAGCAAACATAAAACTATTTATATTTTGCACAACATCTTCCCAAACCTGATGGCCACTATAGTAATATTCCTCTTCAAAACGCTACAACAAAAACCCTAATAAAACGTTATCCACTGTAGATAAATCAATGAA
>CAZTOP010000026.1:25956-27956 GCA_964615145.1 uncultured Chitinophagaceae bacterium | reverse complement strand
ATTTTAGAAGATGTGCAAACCATTCTTACCAATGTGCAGGTAAGTACAATGGGTACAGACAGCGAAGAAGATTTTGACAACTTGTTTGAGGATATGGATTTAAACAGTACCAAGTTGGGCAAAACACCAGAAAAAAGAAATGCAATAATTGTTAAGGTACTCTCTCACTTAGATAAAATTGATTTTAAACTTAAAGAAACAGAACTTGATGTTTTAGGCGATGCCTACGAATATATGATTGGGCAGTTTGCAAGTGGTGCAGGAAAAAAAGCAGGAGAATTTTATACACCACAAAGCGTAAGTACCATATTAGCAAAAATTGTAACTACAGGAAAATCCAAATTAAAATCTGCATACGACCCCACTTGTGGCAGTGGCTCTTTATTGTTACGCTTAAAAAAAGAAGCAGACGTTACCAACTTTTACGGACAAGAGCAAAACAGAACAACATACAACCTTGCACGTATGAATATGATTTTGCACGATATTCATTATAGCAAATTCGATATTAAGCAAGAAGATACTTTAGAACACCCACAACATAGAGATATGGAGTTTGAGGCAATTGTTGCCAATCCCCCATTCTCTGCACAATGGAGTGCCAACCCAATATTTACAACAGATGATAGGTTTAGCCAATATGGAAAATTAGCACCAGCAAGCAAAGCCGATTTTGCTTTTGTACAACATATGATATACCATTTGGCAGACAATGGTACAATGGCAATTGTGCTGCCTCACGGTGCTTTATTTCGTGGCGGTGCCGAGCAACACATTCGTACATTTTTAATAAAAGAAAAAAACTATTTAGATGCTGTTATAGGTTTGCCTGCAAATATTTTTTATGGCACAAGCATACCAACCTGCATAATGGTATATAAAAAGTGTAGAGAGCAACCCAACGATATTTTATTTATAGATGCAAGCAATGATTTTGAAAAAGTAAAAACACAAAACCATTTACGCCCAAGCGATATAAATAAAATTATAAACACTTACCGAGAAAGAAAAGAGATTGAAAAATATAGCAAAAAAGCAACCTTGCAAGAAATTGAAAGCAACGATTACAACTTAAACATACCACGCTATATTGATACTTTTGAAGCTGCTGAACAAATAAATATTACTGCCGTTGCAACTAATCTTAAACAATTAGTTGCACAACAAAAAAGCATTAATAGCAAAATAGCTGCTTATTGCAAAGAGTTAAATATTGCAACACCATTTTAAATAATTATGTCTGCATTGTTCAAAAACAAATATCGAGTTTCATCTGCCCGATTGCAACATTGGGATTATGGTAGCAATGCAGCCTATTTTATAACCATTTGTATAAAAAATAGAGAGCAATTATTTGGGCAAATTGTAGAGGGCAAAATGCAATTAAATGAATTGGGAATTTTAGCCAACAGATATTGGCAAGAAATACCCCAGCATTTCAATTTTGTAGCATTAGGCAATTTTGTTGTAATGCCAAATCATTTTCACGGAATTATTATTATCAATAAAACAGAAATTGAACCATTGAATGTAGAGACAAGGCAATGCCTTGTCTCTACAAATGAAACCAACGAACCAAATAAAACATTTGGGCAAATGCGTTTTCAAAATCAAGGAAAAAATACATTGTCATCAATTGTTGGCTCGTATAAATCGGCGGTTACAAAAAAAGCACGGAAAATAAATAATGAATTTAATTGGCAATCTCGTTTTCACGACCATATAATTAGAGATGCACAATCGTTTGAGAATATTCAAAATTATATTGAAACCAACCCATTGAATTGGGAAAAAGATATGTTTTATAAAAATGAATAATAAAATCAATAATTCAGGTAACGTATAGACAGGGCAATGCCCTGTCTATACCAATAACGATGATTTAACCGAACCAACCGTAGAGACAAGGCAATGCCTTGTCTCTACAACACAACACCCATATAAACGTTTAAAATGAATAAAACAAAAACCCAACTACGTTTTAAAGACGATAATGGAAA
>CAZTOP010000026.1:0-25856 GCA_964615145.1 uncultured Chitinophagaceae bacterium | reverse complement strand
GAAGAACAAACCAAAATAGCAAACTTCCTTTCTGCCATAGATGAAAAGATTGACAACTTGCAAAAAGAATTAGATGAATTAAAGGAATATAAAAAAGGTGTAATGCAAGCTATTTTTAGCAATGTAAACGAAAACGGGGGGGGGTGGAATGATTTTCAAAAATCATTTAAATTTAAAGACGAAAAAGGCAAAGATTTTCCAAAGTGGGAGAAGAAAAAATTTGGCGAGGTGTTTACATTTAGAACTACAAATTCATTTTCACGAGAAAATTTAAACTATGAATTTGGAACAATAAAAAACATTCACTATGGCGACATTCACACTAAATTCAATTCGCACTTTGATATAACAAAAGAGTATGTTCCATTTGTAAATCCAGAAATTGAATTAAAAAAAATTGCCGAAGACAATTATTGTAGAGAAGGAGATTTAATAATTGCAGATGCTTCCGAAGATTATGAAGATGTTGGAAAGGCTATTGAAATTGTAAACTTAAATAAACAAAAAGTGTTAGCAGGATTACACACCATACAAGCAAGACCCAATTTGTCTAAAATGGCAATAGGTTTCAATGGGCATTTAATGAAGTCAGAGAATGTGCGATTGCAAATAAAAACAATTGCACAAGGTTCAAAAGTTTTAAGTATTTCTGCAACAAGACTTGCAAATATTTCAATTGATATTCCTTGTTTAAAAGAACAAACCAAAATAGCAGACTTCCTTTCAGCAATAGATGAAAAAGTAAACATTACACAAAATGAAATGCAGCATACACAGCAATACAAAAAAGGATTAATGCAACAGTTATTTGCTTTGTCGTAACAAAATAAAAATGCACAAAAACAAACTAAAAATAAATCTTACTTATATATTTGCACCAACAGTACCTGTATTGCTTCCCACTTGCACAGCTTACAGGTCTTACTACTACAACAGTTTTTACTAATAATAATACACCCTCTATGCCTCTCTACGATGCACACTTAGAGGGTTTTCTCTTTTTATAGACCTATGAGTAATATTTATAACAAAATACCACTAAGCTTTCAAGACCAAATAGCTTTACTCGAAAGCAGAAATTTACTTATAGACAATGAACCTAAAGCACTTTCGTATTTACAAGAAATAAGTTATTATAGGCTGAGTGCTTATTTTTTACCTTATCAATCTGCCAAAGACAAGTTTGAATCCAACATAACATTTGACCAAATTATAAAAACCTATTCTTTCGATAGAGAACTTAGATTATTGGTATTCGATTGTATCGAAAGAGTTGAAGTAGCTATAAGAACACAGTTTGTTAATCAAATGGCTTTGCATTACAATGATAGTCATTGGCAGGATAACCAAAACCTTTTTATTACACCATATTACAACAAAATTGGTCAATTGGTAAATCCTTATGCCGATTTTCAAGCTATCATTTCAAAAGCTAAAACTGCAAGAACCCCCGAAACATTTATCAAGCACTATACTAATAGTTATCACAAACCAGCTAATCCACCCGGTTGGATGTGTTTTGAATTATTAACTATTGGCGAACTATCGCATATTTATAGAGGGTTAAAAAACAATGCTGATAAAAAACGAATTGCTGATTTTTTTGATGTTCACCATACTGTATTTACATCCTGGTTGCATACCCTTACTTATGTAAGAAATATATGTGCCCACCATAGCCGTTTGTGGAATAGAGATTTAGCCATAGAACCAGAAAAATTATTAAAACCCAAAGGCAATTGGATAGATAAATCTTTTGAAAATAATAAAAGGGTATTTTATTTTTTATGTATGTTACGATATATGTTGTTACGAGCTAACCCAAGTAATAATATGAAACAAAAAGTAGAAAACATATTCAATAAATATCCAACAGTTCCAATAAAATTTTTAGGCATTCCTTCAGATGGAAAAGGAAATTTATTGAATTGGCAAACACAACCCATTTGGCAATAAACTATGCAAAAACAATCAGAGCAAATATTAGAAGAACAACTCATTGCCCAACTGCAACAAATGGCTTACGAGTTTGTGCCAATAAATAATGAAAGCGATTTAATCAATAACCTAAAACAGCAGTTAGAAAAACACAATGCCGATGCTTTAAATAAAACTGGCGATAAACAATTTACCGAACTTGAGTTTAAAAAGATTTTAAACATACTAAGCAAAGGCAATGTATTTGACAAAGCAAAAACATTAAGAGAGTTGCAACACATTGTTAGAGACAATGGTAACAATCTATATTTCGAGTTTATACAAGTAGAGCATTGGTGTCAAAATCAGTTTCAAGTTACAAGGCAAATAACCAACGAAGGCAAGTATAAAAACAGGTACGATGTAACCATTTTAATCAATGGTTTGCCCTTAGTACAAATAGAATTAAAGCGTAGAGGTTTAGAACTCAAAGAAGCATTCAATCAAATCAATCGCTACCAACGCCACTCTTTTGGTGCAAACGCTGCATTGTTTCAATACATTCAAATTTTTGTTATCAGCAATGGTGTAAACACAAAGTATTATGCCAACAATCGCAAACAATCTTTCAAGCAAACTTTTTATTGGACAGATGTAGAAAACCATCGGCTCACCAATATTCTCAATGGCTTTACAAGTACATTTTTAGAGCGTTGCCACATTAGCAAAATGATATGCAAATACATTGTGCTAAATGAAACCAATAAAGTATTAATGGTACTTCGTCCCTATCAATATTTTGCAGTAGAAGCTTTGGTAGAGCGTGTAAAAACAACCAACAAAAATGGTTATGTGTGGCACACCACAGGCAGTGGCAAAACACTTACATCTTTTAAAGCAAGTCAGGTTTTAGTAAAGTTGCCACAAGTAAAAAAAGTAGTGTTTGTGGTTGATAGAAAAGATTTAGATTATCAAACCAACAAAGAATTTAACAGTTTTAGCAAGGGTTGCATAGATGGAACAGACAACACAAAACAGTTAGTCGAGCAGTTTCAAGATAACAACACCAAGCTAATTGTTACCACCATTCAAAAACTAAATACAGCCATCAGCAAGCAGCAGTATTTAAGCAAGATGGAACAATTGCAAAATCAAAAAATTGTTTTCATTTTCGATGAATGTCATCGCAGTCAATTTGGCGACACACATAAACGCATCAAATCTTTTTTCAATAACATACAAATATTTGGTTTCACAGGTACACCCATTTTTGCAGACAATGCAATAGGCACAGATGCTGGTAAAAAAACAACCAAAGATTTGTTTGGCGAATGCTTGCACAAATATGTAATTACCGATGCCATTCGAGATGAAAATGTATTAAAGTTTTCAGTAGAATATGTAGGCAAATATGTGCGTAGAGACAAGGCTTGCCTTGTCTCTACTGCTACCGAAATTGATATTGAGGTTGAAGATATAGACACCAAAGAATTAATGGAAGATGCAAAACGTTTAAACAAAATTGCAGAATACATTATTGCCAACCACAGCCGTAAAACACACAACCAAGATTTTAGTGCAATGTTTTGTGTTAGCAGCATAGACACACTCATAAAGTATTACGATATATTTCATAAACTAAAACAACAAGGCTTACACAATTTAAACATAGCCACAATTTTTAGTTATGGTGCTAACGAAGATGATGCAGATGCAAACGGATTGTTAGACATTGAAACAAATTTTGACAATCTCGATTTTAATGTAGTTGCCGAGCCTCAATCAGTTTATTATAATGCTCATACCAGAGAAAAGTTAGACGAGTATATAAAACACTACAACCAACAATTTCAAACAAACTTTTCAACCAAAGACAGCGAAAGTTTTTATAACTACTACAACGACATTTCTAAGAAAATAAAAGACCGAGAAAAGCAACCCGAAGTAGTAAGCAATAGAATAGATATTTTATTAGTGGTTAATATGTATTTAACAGGCTTCGATGCAAAAAAAGTAAATACATTATATGTAGATAAAAATCTAAGGCAACACGGATTAATACAAGCCTATTCACGAACCAATAGAATTTTAAACGAACAAAAATCACAAGGAAATATTGTTGTATTTAGAAACCTAAAACAAAAAACTGACGAGGCAATTACATTGTTTAGTAACAAAGAAGCAGTCGAACAAATTGTTATTAAGCCTTATGAGGAATATGTAAAAAAATGCAACACAGCTTTTGTTGATTTATTAAAAATTGCACCAACTGTAAATAGTGTTAATGAATTACTAACAGAAGAAGACGAATTAGAGTTTATAAAAGCATTTAGAGAAATAATAAGAATAAAAAACATACTTCAATCCTTTTCCGATTTCAAGTGGGAAGATTTGTCAATGAACGAACAATTGTTTGAAGATTATAAAAGCAAATATTTAGACCTCTACGATAAAGTAAATTCAAATCATCAAAAAGAAAAAGTATCAATTTTAGAAGACGTGGATTTTGAGTTAGAGTTAATTCATCGTGATGAAATAAATGTAAAATACATCATTCAATTACTTATAAAACTTAAAACAGGCAGTTCAAAAAATTCAGAAAAAACACAAGCAGAAATAGCCAGGTTGTTAAGCAGCGAAGTTTATTTAAGAAGCAAAAAAGAATTAATAGAACAGTTCATAAAAGAAAATTTGCCAATCATTGAAAGTGGCGAAGACATACCAGAAGCCTTTGAAAACTTTTGGACAGAACAGCGAGAAAAAGCCATTAATACATTAATCGAAGAAGAAAGTTTACAGCCCCAAAAAACACAAGCATTAGTAGAAAATTATTTATATGCCGATAAAGAACCTTTAATGGATGAAGTAATAAATTTGTTACAAGGCGACAAACCATCTGTTCTACAAAGAGCCGATATTGCAAAACGCATTTTATCAAAAATCAAAAACTTTGTTCAAACTTTCTTTGATGGAATGGCAGCCTAACATCAGTTCCACAAACAAAAAACCCCTCTGCATTTCTACAAAGGGGCTTTTCACTAAAAATCCAAAACCACTACACTCCAACAACAGTAATACTTACAGGATTACTATACTGTCCTTCTTGGTCATCATCTGATCGATAAATGGCTTTGTATTGCCACAAAGCTGTTTGTCCACTTGCTGGTAATGCAGCAGTATCTATATAATTTGGATATGTATCTGTGGCTAAAAATGTCCAGCCAGTATTACCTCTATTTACATAAATATCTATGCCATCAAAACTACCTTTTGTCCACACAATTTCTGGGTGTCCACCATTCACCAATCTCACACTAATTTGTGGTTGTATGTCGCCTCCTCTTGCAGCAACTTCAGCACCCTCAATGCCCAAATCATTACCATCGGCTACGGTATAAACCAAATTGGCTTTCATCATATTTACTAAAGATGTTACTCTGGTAAAAATACCTGGTGCAACACTTGTTGGTGCAACTGGCAATGTAGGTGGCAATGGTGGGGTAGATGCTATGTTGTTGCCTGCAATAATTTCATCTTTATACGCCGATAATTTTTTTAGAAATTCCTTGTACTGATTTCTATAATTCATCCAATAAGCCAGCCAAGCATATCCGTTTTGAATGTCTGTAACTGTAGCTGCTGCAATACCATATTTTGCAGCATACCCGCCAATTTTATTGGCGAAATTTTGAAGCCAAATGAGTTTTTCAATCTCTTTTACTGGCATATAATACTGTTTCATATTTTATACTTTTTTTATTTAAATTATTGATTTTTAATATTATTTCGATAATATTTTATCGTTTCATGTTATCCCTAAACTATGCTGCGATGTCACGAACCTGGGTAGCGTTGTCGCTATGAAGTTTCTGCATAACAAGAAGTTATTTATGCATATCACGAAATGATTTCGTGTTGTGTCAAACCAGTTTCTGCACAGCAGGAATAATTCCTAGGCATCAAGAAACAGTTTCGTGTTATGCTTATCTACTTTCGTGACATCTAGGTATTGTGCAGCGATACCGCTAAGTTTCGGTGTGTTGCCCTGATGTTGTGCAGTAACAACGTGAAAGTTTTTCCGTTACAAACAGTTTATAGATGGAGAGCGACAGTGAATTAATATGTGGTGATTAAATTTGAATATAGCATCTAAAAATTGCATAACCCTATATTTTTTAAAACGATATGCGATTTTAAAGTTTTAAAAAATATTTTTTTCACTAAAAAATGTTAATTTTTTTTTTAGCAAAAAAAATAGCCTTCGAATAAAATCGAGGGCTATTAAATAATATATTCCAATCAAGAATTTGATAAATTCTATTTCCGAAGATGTGAAATATCTCCTTAAATATTAGTATGCAATTTTAATTCATTACTTACTCATTTGCAAACTTTGCTGACAAGCAATTTGTATAGAAACACCATCGCCATCTACAAAATCGGTGAATAAAATTTTGGGAGAGGTAAGTCCTGATAAATCTTTTGTAGGTACAACAGTTCTATAAAAAGCCTCTAAAGGTGTTTTGGTGCCAGGCAAATATTTGGTTACAAAAACAGTTCCACCACGTTGATTTAAATGATCGTCTCCACCAACTGTGTTATAATCAAAGAGGTTATAATAAATATGAATTTCAGCATCTTTAGCCATATTGGCCGGAATGTTTTTGTATTGCACAGTTGGCAAACCATATGCATATTGCTGCATTTGATTTCTTTCTAAATGTACATTTTGTTTCAAGCTAAATAAAGTATTATCGTTAGTGCGATATTGTTTTAAATCACCATAGGTAGGACTCCAAAGTTCTACCCAAATATCGCCATACAACTCAATATCTGTGCCTATTGCAACTAAATTATTTATTTTAATTTCATAGTTTTTATTAGACTCTTGTATTGCTTTTGGTGTGCATACATCATAAGTAAAATTATTAGTAGCATCTTTAAAAGTTACAGGATTTCCTGAAGTTAAATCTCTAAATTCAATGCGAATGGGCATACAAGTTTTATAGTTTACTGTTGCTAAAATTTCGTTTACTCTATTGTAAGCATCAGCTAAATTAGTGCCTGTTACTTTTTCACTCAAGCCTCCTACTACATAAAAAAAGCAATTTGTTTTTAAATTGGTTTCTCGTGAAAGTGCAGCAAAATCGATACTTCCACCAGCAAATCCCATTTCTATCATCGCTTTAAATTTAGCACTTAACATTTCTTCGGTATTCTCAACTTCTATTTTACCAATTACTTTAACGCCATAAGAAACAGATGAAATATAACCCCAATTATTGCTATTGTTAACTTCTCCATTAAAAAATCCTTCTTGTGGTTTATCGGTTGATAAAGTAAACATTTCTTTCTCTGCTTCTATATAAAAAGTTTTGGTTTGCTTGGTATTTTTCATTTGCATATCGCCTTCAAAACTTGCCATCATATAATGTGCAGATGCTCCAATTTTTAATTGCATTTCGGTATTGTTTTCCACATAACTGCTTCTATAAATCATACTTTGATTGCTAGTTTGTAATCTATCGGTTGTATATCCTCTTTGCAAATTTGCTATGGCTTGGTTAATGTTGTTTTTAGTAGGTATTCTAACTTCTTCTGTTATTGAACTACTCGTATTTCTTACAGTAGTTGCAAGGGTTATAGGGTTTCTATTTTCTCCATTTGGTAACTCTTGTTTATTGGTATAATCGCCACTATAAAACCTACGAACATCATAAATTAAACCAGGTGCATTGTACTCTAAATATCTGCTTGCAGTAACAGGCACAAAATCTTTGGTTTCCATATCAATTTTAGCAGTTTTTGTTTCGCAGGTTTCACCATTTTGAACTGAGTTTAATATTTTTTTTGATGATTCATTTTTTATTCCAGTATGCCTTGGATTAATTTGACGTTTAATTATTGAGCCATCTGCAAGTCTAATATCAATGCTATTTGATAAATTCGTAGCGTTTGCAGTTTTTGTGCGGTTTGATTGTGATGCGATTGCAGCATTAAAATCTTGCAAAATAAAAGTTTGTTGTGTATTCCCATTAATACAAAGCAATATACCATTTGTAACATCTGATAAATTGGTTTGCAATCCCAATGGTTTGCCACTTTGCTTGTTTTTAATTGTGTAAGTTTTTGAGTTGCTATTATAATAAAAACTCCATTTTAAATTGTCTTGATTTACATAATCCCATTGACAGATGGTAGCCCCATCATTCAGGCTTTGTTCTGATACATTTAAATAACGATTGCTATGAATAGCTTTAATTAAATAGTACCCATCACCAGCTGGCGATATATAGAATTTATGGTTGTCTTGGTTTGCAAAATCCCATTGTACAAGTCTTGCACCATTGTTTGTGCTAACCCCTTCAATTCCACAATATTTACCAGTTTCGGTGATACGCAAAAAATAGATCCCTTCTTTTACAAAATTCTGTGTTACTTGAGTTGCAGCAGGTGAAACTATTTTTTGCCTCATTGTATTTAACTGTGCAGTTGCATTAATGCTGAGGAAAATAAAAATAGTAATTACTATTTTAATTGATGTTGATTTCATATAATTTTTTTTAGAGTTTAATTTACTTAGTGTTTGTTTTAAAGAAACCAACCAATCATTTTATTATACAATTGATTCGTCCAATTGCCTCCACAGTGCGAGTTGCAACTGTTGTCAATCACACATTCGCTTTTCATTTTTACAGTTAAGTTAATGGCATTATATAGTGTAGTTCCATTTACGTTTTCTCCAAAAATTTCGTTACCACCTGCACAACATATGTTGTATATGGGTATTTTAAAATTGGCAGCAGTAGCAGTGCTTGTTGTGCTACAAGGTGCTAATACCCCCTTGCAATAATTTAGTATAGGAAAATAGGCATTGGCGGTAAGTAACATAAATGCTGCATAAGAATATCCACCAATTACTGTTTGTGTTTTTGGTATAGCATAAGTGGTAGCAATTGCATTAATACATTTATCATAATCGTTTGCAAGTTTTTCTGCACTTACATTCCAGTTACTTACACCTGGCCCAGCAGTGTATTGCACAATAGCTGCTACATATCCATTTTGAGCTGCCATTCTGCACAAATTATTTTCATTAACTCCATCCAAACTTCCTACAATAGGAGCATTTTCATTGTTACCACTACCCATTACTAAAATTCCTTTTCTATACATTGTTTGATTACTAGAATTTATAAAAAGCTTGTAGGTAATGCCATTAATAGTTTCTATTCTGGTTTGCAATTCGTTTTGAGGTTGAGCCAATTTATCTATCATTTTAGTTGGCTTAACAGTAGGAGCATAGCTTTTTACTTTCATTTTATTTAGCTGAGAAAAACTGGTTGAATAATTGAAAAATAAAATAGTTAAAAGCGTTGTTATTGTTGCAATTTTCTTATTCATAAAAAGTGGGTTTGAAATTTTAAAGAATGCCTTTAAAATTGGTGATGAAATAATAGTTTTTATCGTTGGTTAAGTTTTCATAGCCTATGTATTCTACGGTTAAAAAATCTTTGCACTCATTGGGTTTTAGTGTAAAATTTCTTTCAAGAAACTTGTATTTTCCATCTTCTAATTTATAACCACTTTTGAATGTAAAGCTTATAGAGATAGCATATTTGTTCCAAATAACCCAAGATTTTTTTAGGTGAGCCCCACCATCTACACTCTTTTTTTCAGTCCAACTATTGCAAGTATTTACAATAATATTATCATCTACTTCTGTGCTATTATATGCTTCTTTAATTGCTGATGCATAGTATTGACTACAGTTTGCCAACATTGCAGGAATAGCAATGGCAGCTTTATTGTTGTTAAAAGATTTCATCTTCATTTTAGAAGAAACTTGAGCTAGTAGTGTATTTGAAAAAGCTAATACAAAAAGTGCTATAATTATTTTTTTCATTTTTCTTTATTTTATTTTTTAATTTCTTATATACATACTTGCATCGGGTCTCCCGTCTGCATTATTATCTAAACCCAATGCTTTTACTTTTATTTTTAAATAACCATTGCTACCATCGGTACCAATATGTTTCACAACTGCAATTAATCCATATACCGTTCTATTTTCTAGTTCTGCTTTTATTGCAAATACTTTTCCATCTAATTTATTACTAGTATATTGAAGCCAACCAGCATAATTTGTAGTGTTTTTAACTACATTACTTATTTGAGGATTCGTTTGTATTTGCTCAAATTGTGCCAGTGTTATTTTGGTTTCTGCAATTTCAGATTCGTTTACTGTACTCCATTTTGCAACACCATCTGTACTATGATTGGTCATATAAGTTGCAGTAGCATTATTGCGAATAAAATTTGGTGTATATAACCCATAAGCTCCATTTGCAGCTACAAAAATTACATCTACACTACCTGGCATTTCTTCAGCTTCGCCCATACCCATTACTGTTCCTGTTAGCACATCCAAACAATTACCATACAACCCATTATTTTGATTACCCCAATTACCTGTTCCATCACTATTAATTGTTGCAGGATTGTTTACTGGCAAGCTTTGTGGAGGATTATAATTATTTTGATTACTATTATTTTGGTTTGAGTTTGGAAGTGAACTTGTTGGATAATTACTTGGTGCTTGTGTTGTTGGATAGTTATTGTCTGGCGAATTCGTTGCTGTATTTCCATTGTTATTATTGGGCGAAGCATTATAAACATTACTTGGTTGATTACTATTTATTCCACCTTTTTTTGCACTCGTTTTTACTTGAGTTGCCAATTCTTTTCCTTGACTATAAATTTCTTGTGCCTTAATTAAATAGGGCTGAAAAACTTGTATAATACTTTGCACTTTTGTAATTGTTTGGTTGCCTTTTTGAAAAGCCTTATCTACTTTAGTTTGTGCATTAGATGTAGCAGTTAAAAACATTGCTACAATAATTGGTTGTAATTTTTTCATTGTGTTAGTTTTTAATTGTGATAATAAAATTTGCCTTCAGTAATTTTTAATTTGCGTTCTGAGTTGCAACTAATTTCTCCTTCAAAACTTGCTTCAATGATAGTTGGGTTGTCGCTACATTTTTTTAGTAATACTGTTAAATTGTAGCCCATCATACTACCACATAAAAATTCATCCTTATTCATATTAGCAATTTGAACAACACTATTATTAGGGTCATTAGTTTTAATGGTGTAAGTGCCTTCTTTATCTACATTGTATAGGTTGATGTTAAATGGCACTTCATCTTTATTTTTTGGCCCTCTGCTTCCTGAAATGATCACAGCTTTGTTATATCCTTTTGGATGAAATGCACCAAAAATTTCGTTGTCTGCCTCCCACAATTTTCCATCAATTTTCATTGATAAAATGTTGGTGTTTTTAGCTGGTGTTTCTTTGCTTTCAGAATTTGCACTATTTTCATTTGTGGTGTTACTGCAACTAACAAAGGCTATTGCTGCAAGCAAAAAAGCGAATTGAATTATTTTTTTCATTTGTATTTGTTTATTTCAACACAAACATATTTTTCATTTACAACCCTAAAAACAACAAATCGGCAAACAACAATTATTATAGACAAACAACAACTTTTACAGTAAACAATTACATTTGAATACATATAATTTATGGAAAAACTATACAACTGCTTAATTGTTGATGATAATGAAATTGATAGATTAACCACAACAATGTTTGTTAAGCAATATCCTTTTTTAAAAATTGAAGGGGTATTTGATAATCCGTTGAACGCCCTTGAAATTGCTGCAAAAACTGATATTGATATTATATTTTGTGATATTGATATGCCTCAAATGAGTGGTTTAGAACTGCGTAAAAAATTAAATAATATTGATGTGTGTATTTTTATAACATCATATCCCGACTTTGCAGTAGATAGCTTTGAAGTGCAAGCATTAGACTTTATTGTAAAGCCAATAAAGAATGATCGTTTTGCAAAGACTATGGAACGAGTACAACACTATTTAAGTATAAAACACAAAGCAGAATTACTTGATATTTCTCTGGGTGGCGATGTTGTTTATATTAAAGAAGGACATCAGAAAATAAAAATTAACCTTCACCAAATACTTTATCTAGAAGCATTAAAAGATTATACAAGTATAGTAACAAAAGAAAGAAAATTTTGTGTACTAAATAGTTTAGGAAATTTATTGAAAGACGAAGCCTTTAAAAGCTTTGTAAGAATACATCGCAGTTATGCTGTGCAAAAAAACTTTATTGAAAAACTAAATAACCACGAGGTATTTGTAAATAATATTGCTATTCCTGTGGGTAGAAGTTACAAGTACGAACTAAATAAATTGCAATGAAAAAGCTAATCTATATTTCAATTTTATTGATGTGTTTGCAACAAAGTTTTGCTCAAAAAAATGGGCAGGCTTTTATAGATTCTGTATTGCAAGTAATGCCTAATGCAAGCAACGATACTGTAAAGGCTAGAATGTTTAAAGCCATTTCGGAAGAGTGTATAAAAAGTTTGCCCAACCAAGCTATGGCTTATACAAAAATAGGTTTAGCATTTGTAACTAAAATGAATTGGCAAAAAGGAGTAGCAGTTTTTAATATGAATATTGGTCGAATTTATGCCGATATGGGCAATACTGATTCTGCAATTTTTTATTATAATGCAAGTTATGAAACGTATAAAAAAAATAAGCTTACCAATTTTGAAGCTGGCGTTTTAAATAATATGGGTGTTATTTATCAAAACAAAGGAAATTATTATAAAGCCATTGAATATTTTACAAAAGCTTTGCAAAGTGCCGAACTTGAAAAAAATAATGAAACCATTAGTTTGTGTTGGCAAAATATTGGCTTAGTATATTTTGAACAACAAGATTATAATATGAGTTTGTCTATCTTAAAAAAAGCACTAATTATTCAAGAACAAAATAATTTTGAAATAAAATTTTCTAACTCATATAACGGCATTGCCAATTGTTATTATTATTTAAAAGATACAGTAAATGCTTACTACTACTATATTAAAGCCATTGATAACTCAATAAAATTTGATAATCCACAAGAATTAGCAACAGCATACACCAACTTATCAGTAATAGAAAAATCGCTTGTAAAAAACATTGAATTAAAACTGAAAGCAAAAAAAATTTGGGACGAAAATTATCCATCACATCTTGTTGCTATAAACAATTTGACCAATCTTGCTTTAGAGTTTTTTAACATAGTTAAAGAAAATAAATACCAACAAATTAAGGGTAGTTTGCAAATTCCTCAATCAAAAAATGAATTACTGCAAAAAGCAAAACAATACTATGAAGTAGCATTGCAACAAAGCACTTTCAATGATAATAAAACTTCAATAGCTTATATCAATGGCTTGTTGGCAGAGTTAGAAGAATATATTGGCGATTATGTTAATGCGTATAAACACTTTAGAATTTACACAGCCTTAAACGACTCTATTTACTCTCAAGAAAATAAAAACAAAATCGCTTCTATCGAAGGACAACGTGAAGTGCTTTTAAGGGATAAAGAAATAGAAATAAACAAGCAAAAAATAGCTACACAAAGCAAACAAGCTATTGCATTATTTATAGTTATTGGCTTAATTGCACTTATCGGATTTATGTTTTATAGACAAAGTCAAAATCGTAAAAAAACAAATACTCAATTGCAAATTTTGAACAAAAAATTAGACGATGCCAATAAATTAAAAGCAAAATTTTTTGCAATTCTCAGCCATGATTTGCGTAGCCCTGTTACAAATCTTTTTACTTTTTTACAACTTCAAAAAAATGCACCTGATTTATTAAGTGAAGATGCCAAAATAATACATCAAGCAAAAATTACTTATACAGTAGAAAATCTTTTAGAAACAATGGAAACAATGCTATTGTGGAGTAAAGGGCAAATGCAGCACTTTAAACCAAGTAATGAAAAAATTGCCATTAAGTCGGTGTTTTTATATTTACAAAATTTTTATAAAAATCAAGTTGATATTGAGTTTTCGTATAAAGATGCTAACAATATTTATATAGAAACCGATATTAATTTTTTGCAAACGATTATGCAAAACCTTACCTCAAATGCAATAAAGGCATTGGAAAACAAGCCGAATGGAACTATAGTTTGGGAAGTTACAGAAACAAATAATAAAGTCACCATTTCTATTACAGATAATGGCAAAGGCTTAACGACAGAGCAAATAAATAGTTTACTAATCAACGAAAATATTAATAGCCAAAACACTGGTTTAGGATTTTACATTGTAAAAGATTTAGCAAAAGCAATAGGGATTGAAGTAAAAATAACATCTAAGCTTAATGATTTTTGTAAAATTGATTTAATAGCAACTTAAAAGTTAATTAATAACTCTACTAATTATCTTAGTTTCACAAATATTTCACATTTTACCCCACCAATCCTGCAGCTTTACTAATTTCCAACATTCTTTCAATGGGTTTTTTGGCAGCTAGTCTTAAAGTTTCGTCCATAGTAATTTCTGGTAGCTCGTATTGCATACAGGTATACAATTTTTCAAGGGTATTTAGCTTCATATACGGACAATCGTTGCAAGCACAGCTATTATTAGGTGGTGCAGGAATAAATGTTTTATTTGGTGCAGTTATTTGCATTTGGTGCAAAATGCCTGTTTCGGTAGCTACAATAAATTCACTTACCTCACTTGTTTGGGCATACTTTAATAATTGTGTGGTACTACCCACATAATCTGAAATATTTAAAACAGCTTCTTCACACTCGGGATGAGAAATTAATTGTGCTTTAGGATGACGGATTTTTAGCTTGGTTATTTTTTCTAAACTAAAAATTTCGTGTACCATACAAGCACCATTCCAAAGCAACATATTACGCCCCGTTTTTTTATTTAAGTAGGCACCAAGGTTTTTATCTGGAGCAAATATTATTTTCTGCTCTTTGGGTAAACTGTTTAAAATAGCTTCGGCATTGCTCGATGTGCAAATAATATCGCTGAGTGCTTTTATATCGGCAGTACAATTGATATAACTTATTACCAAATGCTCAGGATGCTTATCCTTAAAGGCTTTGAAGAGATTAGCAGGTGCCGAATCTGCTAAACTACATCCAGCTTTTAAATCTGGTAACAATACTTTTTTTGTTGGATTTAAAATTTTTGCAGTTTCAGCCATAAAATGCACACCAGCAAACACGATAATATCAGCATCGGTAGTAGCTGCTTTTTGAGCTAAACCCAAACTGTCGCCAATATAATCAGCCACATCTTGAATATCGGGTTCTTGGTAATAGTGTGCCAGTACAATTGCATTTTTTTCTTTCTTTAATTTGTTTATCTCTGCAAATAAATCGATTGTTGGATTAAGTTCAATATCTAAAAATCCTATGTCGTTAATTTTTGAAATGTCAATGTTCATAACTGCTGTAATAGTATTTAATAATACATTTATATATAAACAACTACTATTATTACGAGTGTTAATATCGGTATAACTTAGTTATTCACACACAGCAAAGTTAATAAGGTTGATGTTATTCACTCTAATTCACATTTTATTAAATTAGTAAAAATGAATGTTTATAATAGTTTGAAACATTTTTTAACAATAGTTAATATGTAACACTTGTTTTTTTAACATTAAGATACTGTCGGGTTATTAACTGTTAACTAAGCTAGAGTAATTAGGATAAAAATTGGAATAGTTAGTCCTCACCCAAAAAAAGTTACCTAGTTATTCTACTTTTTTCAACACTGTTCCTATAAAAAAAGTAATTTTCTAACAGCTTTATAGGTTTATTAACAAAGAAGTGTTAATAGAAAATTGATACAATATTTTTATCATAATCTCTTCATCTTTTTTCAATAAAATTTGTGAACACAAAAATCTTTTGTCAATAAGCTTTTGAATAGTTTATCCACAGTTTGTTCAATACCCTAATTACCCTATTTTTGCCATCCTTTAAAAAAATAAAGTATATAAGTTTATGTCTATTATTCAAAGTATTCGTGATCGTGGAGCTTGGATTGTTGGTGGAGTTATTGCATTAGCTCTAATCGCCTTTATATTACAAGATGGTTTAAGCAGAAGAGGTTCTATTACTGGAGCTGGTACAACTGTAGGTAAAGTAAATGGTGAAAGTATTGATAGGAAAGACTTTGACAAGAAAGTTGAAAATGCTAGTCAGGGTAATGCACAACAAAGAGAAAGCCTAATTGGACAAATTTGGAATCAGGAAGTAAGTCAAATTTTATTAAATCAAGAATTTGATAAACTAGGCTTAGCTTGTACAGATAAAGAATTAAGTATTGAGTTATTTAAGCCAAATTCTCCATTAATGAATGAGTTCAGAGACCAGCAAACTGGACAAGTAGATGTTGAAAAAGCTAAACAAGCCTGGAATCAGTTTAAAAAATCTGGAAAAGAAGACCAAAAGAAAGGTGTTTTTGAAGGTATTGTAGAACCAACCAAGTTACAAGCCAAGTATGGTAAATTTACCAATATGATTTCAAAAGCAGCTTATGCACCAAAATGGTTAGTTGATAAGCAACAAGCAGACAATAATGCTTTTTCAACTGTATCTTATGTAGCTGTTCCCTACTCAACAATTGTTGACAGTACAGTTAAAGTGAGCGATGATGAAATATTGGCTTACGGAAAAAAACATAGTAAATTATATTCAAAAGATGAAGAAACAAGAACATTTCAATATGTAAGTTTCGATGCCATTCCTAGTGCTGCTGATAGTGCTGCTGTTAAAAATAAATTGGAAACCAAAAAGGCTGAATTGATGGCTGCTGCCAATATGGAAACTTTCTTTGCTAAAAATTCATCTGAAATGCCATACTACGATGGATATATAGCTGGTAAAGAAATTAAGCAACAAATAAAAGATACTTTAGTAAAACTTCCTGTTGGTGGTGTATTTGGTCCTTACTTAGATGCTAATAATTATGTGTTGGCTAAAATGGTAGGCATTAAGTCTATACCAGATAGTGCTAAAGTACGTCATATCCTTATCAAAACTATGGATAGAGATCAACGTTCTGGACAATCATTCAGAACAAGAGACGATAGCACAGCCAAGCATTTATTGGATACAGTTGAAATGAAATTAAAAGCTGGTGCAAACTTCGATTCTTTATGTTTAAAGTATAGCGAGGATGATGGTAGTAAAATGAAAGGTGGCGTGTATGATTATTTCCCTACTGGTAGAATGGTTGCAACATTTAACGATTTTGCTTTCGGAAAACCTGTTGGTTCAAAAGGAATTGTTAAAACTGAATATGGATATCATTATATAGAAGTGTTAGGTCAAAAAGGATTAAGTACAGCATATAATATTGCTTATTTAGCTAAGCCTATTACTTTAAGCAATGAAACAGATATTGCCACTAAAAATGAAGCCACTAAATTTATTGCTGCTGTAAAATCAAAGGCTGATTTTGATGCAGAAATTAAAAAATTAAATAAAACTGCTTATCCGGCAGAAGGAATTAAAAAAGTTGATTTTAATGTACCTGGCTTAGGTAGTAATAGAACTTTAGTAAGATGGATTTATGATAATAAAGTAGGAAGTGTTACAGAAAACTACCATTCATTCAATAATAAATATGTTGTTGGTATCATAACCGCAGTTAATGAAATTGGTCTTCCTTCTGCTCAAACTTTACGTCCACAGGTTGAGACTTTTGTTAAAAATGAGAAGAAGGCAAAACAGATTATTAGTAAAATGACAGGAACAACATTAGAAGCTATGGCTACTGCTGTTGGTGGCACAACAAGTGTTCAACGTTTAGATACTTTACTCGCTACTAACACATATAATCCAATGTTAGGTAATGATTACAAATTTGCTGGTGCTGCTTTTAACGAGTCAATGAAAGGAAAAGTTAGCGAACCAATTGCAGGACAAACAGGAGTTTTTGCCATTAAAGTAGAAAATATTGGTGCAAAATCAGCTGCTCCTGCTGACCCTAATGCTGTAAAAGGCATGTTAAACAATACTTTAAAAGCTGCAGGTGGTAGAATTACCAATGACTGTCTTAAAAAAGCTGCTAGTATTAAAGATAATAGAGCCGAATTGTATTAATAATAAATTACAGATATTGTTTAAAATCCCGAATCAAAACCGATTCGGGATTTTTCTTTGCTTAATACGAAACACTATACCGATTTATAAATTTATTTTTGTAACTCTTTAATATATTTATAATGACAAATGTGATAGTGAATAAAGTTGCCGAAAGTGGCATTATAACATTAGACCTTGCCGATTTTTATCCAGAGAATGAAATTAAAATATTCGATTTAAAAGATTTTCTTTTCATGGGTTTAATATTAAAAGAAAAAGAATATAGAGCAGCACTACAATCTTATGATTGGTCAAGTTTTGAAAATACAAATGTTTGTATTCATTGCTCTGCCGATGCCATAATTCCAATGTGGGCATATATGTTGGCAGCAGCTTACATACAGCCTGTAGCAGCTGCTTTAGTTTTTGGAACTAAGGAAAAACTTATAGAACAACATATTTTAAACAATATACAAAATATCAATAAGGAAGAATATGTGGATAAAAGGGTGGTGGTAAAAGGCTGTGGCGATAAGTATATACCTGAATCTGCCTATGTTGCAATTACCAGCCAACTACGACCTATTGCAAAAAGCATTATGTATGGCGAACCTTGTAGTACAGTTCCTATTTTTAAAAAACCTTTGAATAAATAATCTTTTGTGCTAAAAAAGTATTTAACTCCTGGTGAAGCTTTTCAAAAAGTTAAATCTTATTGTGCATATCAAGAAAGATGTCATTCAGAAGTCAAGTCAAAATTATTTGACTTTGGATTGTCTGTAAAAGATGCTGATGAAATAATTTATAAACTGATACAAGAAAACTTTTTAAATGAAGAACGTTTTGCTGTTCTTTATGCTGGTGGAAAGTTTAGATTAAAACATTGGGGCAAAATAAAAATACAATACGAACTTCGTTTAAAACAAATTAGCCCACTCAATATAAAAAAAGCACTGTCGCAAATTGACGAAGAAGATTATTTTAAAACCCTAATAAAACTATACGATTCATATTTTAAAAAACAAAAAGGATTATTACAAATAAAGAAGTTAAAAACGTTGAAATACTTACAGACAAAGGGTTTTGAAACAAATCTAATTCAGGAGATTTCAAAAAAATTAGTCTAGGTTTACTTCAAGCTCCTTATTGTAAGCCGATAAAATCCATTTACCCACTTTCTTTTGAAATAATTTTTTAAAATAGGGCAGGGGAATAATATGATTCATTACCCAGTTCATCATATTTGGAGAAAAAAACATACTCAACTTAAATAAGTTGATATCATCATTCATTCTTTTATATATTTCTCTATCATAATTTTTAAATACACTTTCACTAAAATTATTTTCAGTGATGGCTTTTTTAATAAACTTAGCAGCAATAAAGCCTGTTTGCATTCCTGTACCAATCCCCTCTCCAGTCGTTGGCGAAACCATAGATGCAGCATCGCCAACAAGCAACCAACCATCGCCATAACATTTTCTTTTCAGAGAGGCAAATGGCAAACCCCAACCTTTAATCGTTTCTAAAGGTTCAGCATTCTTAAATCTGTTTTTCAAAACAATATCTTCTTTAATCAGCGTTTTAAATATCTCTTTAATATTATAATTATGTTTTGATGTAACAGCACTTAACATACCATAACCAACATTAGCAATACCATCTTTTAAAGGAAAAATCCAGAAATAGCTCATAGGATAATCCTTTGGAAAATAAACTTCCATCAGGTTATTACAATGTATGCCTTTTATACCCTTCCAGTATTGTCTAATACCACTCGAATAATGATTTCTATTAATCTTTCTTTCGCCAATTGTTTTTAAAACAATTGAGTGGTCTCCATCCGCACCAACAATCAGGTCAGTAATAATTTCAAAAATGGTATGTTTATCTGCAGCTGTTACTTTCCATTGATTCGATGCCAATCTTTCTATTTTATTAACACGGGTTTCTTGAAAAAAATAAGTGTATTCGTTAAATTGATTGGTTAAAATATGGTCCAGATCCAGCCTTTTTGCAGTAGCGTAGGGGGGCTTATTTTCCATTCCAGCCAATGGTTCATAAACAAACTCTGTGTATTTTCCATTAGGATTAACAAGTCTAAAACCCCAGCTGGCATTGATTTTCAATGAATTTACAACCTGCTCTTCTACCAAATTCTTATCAATATGATTAAGCATCGTAATGGCTTTCATATCCAAACCATCACCACAAACCTTATCTCTTGGAAACTTAGCTGCATCTATTATAAAATGTGCTACTTTTTCTTTTCCAAGAAAAATAGCTGTTGCAGCACCCGCAGGTCCTGCACCTATAATACAAACTTTTGTATGTAATATTTTAGCAATCATGATTCGCCAAAATACTCTACATAAATTTTAGAAGTTTCGTATAATTTAATACAATGCAGTTTTGCTGTTTCTGGTAGTAATGGATTTAGTTGATTCCAGATAGCTATTGCAAGGTTTTCTGTACTGCATAATTGTCCCTCTAAAAAAGGAACATCAAGATTTAAGTTTTTATGATCTAAATGCTCAATTATATGCTCTCTTATTAACTGACCCAATTTTTTAACATCATATACAAAACCCGTTTCTGCACACGGAACACCCTTAACTGTTACAAATAAATCGTAATTATGTCCGTGCCAGTTTTCGTTGGCACAAGGGCCAAACACCTCAACGTTTTTCTCCTTTGTCCAATTCGGATTATACAACTTATGTGCAGCATTAAAATGTTCTTTCCTGGTTAGGTAAATCATCAACTATTCTTTTTTGCAAAGGTAATTATTAGTGAGTTGTGGGCTAAAACTGTTTTATCGGTAGTATTTATTATTCATTAACTCTAAATACACTTTCTCCTGAACAAGGTACTTAATACTTTTCTTAGCTTTAATATGGTTTCTGATAAGTGTAGAGGAAATATCCAGCAATGGAGCATTTATTATGGTGGCATTAAACTCATTGTCAAGTATCGGAAAACCGGGTCTGTTATAAACAAGAATGGGATAATTCTTTACAAGCTGCTCATAATTCTTCCATTTTTTAATATTAGTATAACTATCCCCTCCCATAATAACACTAAAACTGTGCAATGGATATTTTTCTGATAAATGAGTTAAAGTATCAATAGTATATGATGGCTTTGGCAGCTTAAATTCAATATCACTCACCTTAAACCTATCATCATCTTCTATAGCAATACTTACTAGGTGTAGCCTTTGGTATTCGTTTAATAAGCTGGCCGATTGTTTCAGTGGGTTTTGTGGACTTACCACAAACCAAATCTTGTCTAAACCAGTGTATTCGGCTATGTGGCTGGCAATAATTAAGTGACCGGTATGTATGGGGTTAAACGAACCAAAGTATAAACCAATATTCATAATCAATTACTCCTTAGTTATGGTTATTGTTTTCCTGTCTATTAAAATACTATCTGCCTCATCCAGGCGTAAACTAAGGTTGTATCCAGCAACAGAAATACAAATAGGGTCACCCAGCGGGGCTATTTGTTCTACCTTAACACACTCTCCCGGCACACAACCCATTTCCATAAGTTTTATAGATATATCATCCTTAATAAATGAGTCTATTGTTCCATACTCCCCAACCTTTAACAAACTTAATTTTTCCATTGATTAAAAATATTTACAAAGCTATTCGCTATGTACCATTAATAGTTACGAATTTTGGATTATGACAGTAAGATTTAACTATGCCGATGCCAAGCTATCCTTTACACCCAAGTCAAAACTTAAGACTATGGTAAAAGATATCTTTTCAAAAGAAGTAATACCTGCCAATGTTATTGACTATGTCTTTTGTTCCGACGATTTTTTACTTAACATAAATCGCTCAGCACTCAACCACGACTACTATACCGATATTATTACATTCCCCCTGCACGAAAAGGGCAAGCCTGTAGAGGCAGAAATTTATATCAGCATAGATAGAGTAAAAGACAATGCTGCAACCCATAATACCGACTTCAAAAGTGAAATAGCCAGGGTTATTGCCCACGGTGCCCTGCACCTATGTGGCTATAAAGACAAAAGCAAGAATGAATCAGCTATTATGCGTAAAAAAGAATCCTTCTATATACAAAACATCTAGGTTTTTGTGACACGTGGAACATTGCCTTACCCTAAAGGCAAATAAACAAATACAAATGTTCCACGAGTCACGCTTTTCTTTCTACACCCAATACTCTTTTAATCAACCTATATCTTTGCTCTATGTTTCCAAATTATGATGTTATTGTTGTGGGTGCTGGTCACGCAGGGTGCGAGGCAGCAGCAGCGGCTGCTAATATGGGCAGCAAGGTTTTGCTGATTACTATGAATATGCAAACTATTGCTCAAATGAGCTGTAACCCAGCAATGGGCGGTATAGCTAAGGGGCAAATTGTTCGTGAAATAGATGCACTTGGCGGATACTCGGGTATTGTTAGCGATGCCAGCACTATTCAGTTTAGAATGCTTAACCGAAGCAAGGGTCCTGCAATGTGGAGCCCAAGAACACAAAACGACAGAATGGTATTTGCTACCAAGTGGAGAGAGATGCTGGAGGAAACACCCAATGTTGATTTCTATCAGGATATGGTAAGAAATATCATCATTAAAAACGGTGTGGCCTGTGGTGTGGTTACTGGCTTGGGACACGAAATACATAGCAAAGCCGTTGTGGTTACCAGCGGTACTTTTTTAAATGGTATAATTCATATTGGTGAAAAACAAATTGGTGGAGGGAGAATATCTGAAAAAGCTGCTACAGGCATTACCGAACAAATGGTAGCACTTGGTATGGAGAGCGACAGACTTAAAACAGGAACACCTCCACGTGTAGATGGTAGGAGCCTTGATTATAGCAAAATGGAAGAGCAAGCCGGCGATGATGAAATTGTTGGATTCTCTTATTTAGATACACCAAAGATTAAACCAGAGCAGCAACGCAGCTGCCATATTACCTACACCAGTCAGGAAGTACACGATATATTAAAAACAGGATTCGATAGAAGCCCAATGTTTGCCGGTAGAATAGAAGGACGTGGACCAAGATATTGCCCAAGTATTGAAGACAAGATTAACCGCTTTGCCGATAGAGACCGTCATCAGTTATTTGTTGAGCCAGAGGGTTGGAATACTTGTGAAATATATGTAAATGGATTCTCGACCTCCTTGCCCGAAGATGTACAGATAAAAGCATTGAAAAGTGTACCGGGTTTTGAAAACTGCAGAATCTTTAGGCCCGGATATGCTATAGAGTATGATTATTTTCCACCAACACAATTAACCTATACACTGGAAACAAAACTGGTTAAAAACCTGTTTTTCGCAGGACAAATTAATGGAACCACTGGTTATGAGGAAGCTGCCTGCCAGGGTTTGATAGCAGGTATGAACGCACATTTAAAAGTACATCACCAAGAACCTTTTGTACTTAAACGAAACGAAGCTTATATAGGCGTACTGGTAGATGACTTAATTAGCAAAGGAACCGATGAGCCATATAGAATGTTTACAAGCCGTGCCGAATACAGAACCTTGCTAAGGCAGGATAATGCAGACCTTAGGCTTACAGAAATGAGCAATAAACTAGGGTTGGCTAGTAATGAAAGAATGGATAAAGTAAACGCTAAAAAGCAAGGAATTGAAAATATAAAACTGATTATCAATGAATTGTGGATAGAGCCAGAAGATATTAACCCTTATTTTGAAACGATTCATTCATCTCCTCTAACAGAAAAACAAAAACTTAGTAAAATAGTTTTAAGACCCAATGCTTCTTTATTAGATATGATGAAGATGGTGGATAAAATAAAAAATGCTTTGGCTGGTTTTACTGCCGATACCATAGAACAAACAGAAATACAGGTAAAATACGAACGCTATATAGAAAAAGAACAAGAACTTGTAGATAAAATGAGTTTGCTTGAAAATATGATGATACCCGATGTGTTCGATTACGATAAAGTACAAGCCATTTCAAGCGAAGCATTGCAGAAGTTTAAAAAAATAAGACCAAGAACACTGGGGCAGGCATCTCGTATAAGTGGTGTAAACCCAAGCGATGTGCAGATATTAATGGTATATATGGGCAGATAGTTGTATCAACAAAAAATTGGTTGTAACAGTTATATTTTACTAAGTAATTTTATAGGGCTTCAGTAGGGCGTTACTAGGGAGTCTAGTGGGGTGTGGGTGAGTTCAATCCACTCCAAATTAAATATTATTCATTTTTCTTTTCTTATTAAAGATGGCTGAAAGCCGGATGGGGCAGAGTGAAGGGTTGGGTTTTCTCGTCATTTCGACGAAAGGAGAAATCTCACTTCGTCATTGCGAGGCACAAGGCAATCTCATTACTAGTTAGTAGTTGCGGTTCCAATTCCCCTCCCTTGGAGGGGTGTAGGGGTGGTTTGTTTAGTCATTGCGACTCCCGTCCCGAAGCAATCTCACCTACTGGCTCCTTACCACTAGCCTCTTCCCATTTACCTCTTCCCATTTCCTATATTTGTAATCATTATCTACTCACAATAATATGAAATACGCACTCGAAAAACCCATACAAGGCACTATTGCACAGGAAAAATACAAGGCGAGTATTCAATGGCGTAACGGTGTTATTATTGCCGATGAACCCACAACTGTTGGAGGTAAAGATCTGGGTCCCGACCCCTACACTTTATTACTCAGTGCTTTGGTTGCATGCACACTATCTACCCTGCGAATGTATATCGACAGAAAGGGCTGGACCATTAACCAGATTACTGTTGCAGTAAATATGTATCAGGAAAATAATGACGTTTTTACCACTACTTTTGAAAGAGATATCAGCTTCGACAATACCATTAGCACCGAGCAAAAAGAAAGACTATTGCAAATAGCAGCCAAATGCCCTGTGTCTAAAATTCTGGAAAATAAAATTCTAATTCAAACCACATTATAAATGAACATTGAGCAAAAAGACAACGGCAAAAAAGGCTCTTTTTATATTGAAGAAGCCGGAGAACTGCTGGCAGAAATGACCTATGTTTGGTCGGGTGCCGATAAGTTTATTATCGACCACACCGAAGTAAGCCCCAAGTTAGAGGGCAAGGGCATTGGCAAACAACTGGTGCATAAAGCAGTTGAATTGGCAAGGGAGAAAAAAGTAAAAATTATGCCCCTTTGCCCTTTTGCAAAAAAGGTGTTCGATAAAGTGGCCGACTATCAGGATGTATTATTTTAAAACCACATACAATGGATAAAAACAATGTAAAAAAAGAATACAGCAATGGCGATATCACTGTTGTTTGGCAATCGGGCAAGTGCATACACTCCGGTAATTGTGTAAAAAACCTATCAGCGGTATTTCAGCCCAAAGAGCAACCCTGGGTTAAAATAGACAATGCCACCAGTGCCGAAATTGTAGCTGCTGTAAGCAAATGCCCATCGGGTGCTTTAAGCATTAAAGCATAAGATGGATTGCATTTCAATACAACACAAACAAATAAATTCCGATGCTTCGGAACATAGAGATTAAAATTCCCCTCCTTCTTCCAAATTCCCCTCTGATAGAGGGGCTAGGGGTGTTTCTCTATTGAAGATATGATGAGGCCGGGTGCAGGGTGTGTTTTGTTTTCCTCTTAAAGAGATACCGAGAAAAAGCAAAGCTTTTACGAAGGTTACGAGCATAGCTCTGGGGTGTTTTAAATTCCCCTCCAATGGAGGGGTGCAGGGGTGGTTCTAATTGCCAACTGCCAAAATGTATGTTCGTCGATCCCTCGCCTTGAGTGGGTGTTTGGTAAAAGGGAAGATGTAAAAATGGCAGGGGTTGAGAGAGTAAGAAATGTGGTTTGCATTTGTTCAGTTTATTTCATACTCTCTCCATACTCTAAGTATGCTTTAACTATGCTTTAGGTATGGTTTAAGTAGTCTAAACAATAAAAG
>CAZTOP010000025.1:0-41015 GCA_964615145.1 uncultured Chitinophagaceae bacterium | reverse complement strand
GATTTGAAAGACATTCAAAACCTTTTAATACCAACAAACAATGGTGTTCAAATTCCCCTATCACAACTTGCAGATGTGCAGATAAAAGATGGACCCAATCAAATACAACGTGAAGATGCAAAACGAAGAATTGTAGTAGGTTTCAATGTGCGTGGCAGAGATGTTCAAAGCATTGTTAAAGAGTTACAAGAAAAAGCAGATAAACAAATAAAACTACCAACAGGATACTATACAACTTATGGTGGTGCCTTTGAAAATTTGAATGCTGCAAAAGAAAGATTACTCATAGCAGTACCTGTATCACTATTATTAATTTTTCTCTTACTATTTTTTGCGTTTAATTCTGTTAAACACGGCTTATTAATTTATTCTGCAATTCCATTATCTGCAACGGGTGGTATTTTTTCACTTGCACTTCGTGGTATGCCTTTTAGCATTAGTGCAGGCGTTGGTTTTATTGCATTATTTGGTGTGGCAGTTTTAAATGGCATTGTATTGATTGCAGAATTCAACAGATTAAAGAACGAAGAAGTTACTGAACTAAAAGACATTGTTTTAAAAGGAACTGTATTAAGATTAAGACCTGTTTTAATGACTGCATTTGTTGCTTCATTAGGTTTTTTACCAATGGCTTTGAGTAATGGTGCAGGAGCTGAAGTACAAAGACCTCTTGCAACTGTTGTAATTGGTGGCTTATTACTTGCAACATTGCTAACATTGTTTGTGCTGCCAGTTTTATATTTAGTGTTTGAAAAAACAAATCTTAAAAAGAAAAAAATGAATTCAGGAATAGTCGCATCATTATTAATCATTATGCTTTGTTCACTAGGGGTGTCTTCAAATGCTCAACAACAAAAAATAACATTGCAAGCAGCAATTGATACAGCTTTTAAAAACAATTTGAGTGTTAAAAATGAAAAGCTAAAAGCTTCTTATCAGCAAATGCTTATAGCCACTGCAACAAGCATTGCACCAACAAGTATAATAGCAGAATATGGACAAATTAATAGCTTTTATTCCGACTCTAAATTGAGTGTTTCGCAGCAGCTTAGCTTGCCTGTTGTTTATAAAAAACATAAAGCACTTTTTGAACAAGAAGCTAAGAATAGTTTTTTAAATATTGCAGTTAAAGAATCAATTTTAAAGAAACAAGTTGAACAGAGTTTTTACCATTTAGTCTATTTAAAAAGTAAGCTTCAACTCCTCTCCTACATTGATACTTTGTACAGTTCTTTTCAAAGAAAAGCTGCTCTAAGATTGCAAACAGGTGAAAGTAATTTACTTGAAAAAGCTACTGCTGACAATCAACTTGGACTTATTAAAATACAACTTGATGAAGCTAGTACAGATATTAAAATTGCTCAACTTCAGTTTCAATTGTTGCTTAATTCAAGCACAGAATTTGTCATTGACACAAAGGATAATAAAATTGATTTGTCAATGTCAGCAGACTCTCAAAACATCAACAATCATCCACTATTGAAGCAAATACAGCAACTACAACAAGTGGCAGAAGCTGCTGTAAAAGTAGAACAATCCAAATTACTTCCTGAGCTTATTGCAGGTATCAATAACACTAGTATTAAAGGTACTGGTGCAGATGATAAAGTTTATAGTGGTGGCTATAGATTTACTTCTGTGCAGGCTGGAGTTGGGATTCCAATTTTTAGCAAAGCACAAAAGGCTAAAGTTGAAGCTGCTAAATTCAACACTAAAATTATTGCGAATAATTATCAAGTAGAATCACAGAATTTTCAAAGTGAATATCAAGCTGCATTATTGCGTTACAAAAAATATCAACAAACGGTTGCATATTTTGAAGACAATAGACTTAAAACAGCATTACAGATAACCACAACAGCTAATCAACAATTTGCAAGTGGTACTATTAATTATCTTGAGTGGGTGCAACTTATAAATCATAGTATCAACACTCAAAATGATTATATAGAGGCAGTCAGAAATCTAAACGAATCTATTATTCAAATCCATTTTTTTACAACTAAATAATTCTTCAAATGAATCAACATATAAAATTAACAATTGACAATTGGCAATTGACAATTAGCAAGAAAAAGCATTTTTTAAATTTATCAAAATTAGCATCTTGCTTATTCCTGATTGCATCTTGTTCATTATTCACAAGTTGCCATAGCAAGAAAACAGAGACACAAAAGCCAGAGGCAATAATTAGCGAAAGCTTAATTACACTAACACCTGCACAAATCAAAAATGCCAATATAGTTACTGGAAAATTTAGTCAGCAACAGGTTTCATCTATTCTAAAAGTAAATGGAAAAATAGATGTGCCACCACAAAATATGGTTTCAATTAGTGTGCCATTAGGTGGCTATTTAAAAACAACTAAATTGTTGCCAGGAATGCATATTAATAAAGGGGATGTTATTGCTGTAATTGAAGACCAGCAATACATTCAGCTGCAACAAGATTATTTACTAACCAAAACAAAACTTGCTTACGGCCAACTGGAATTTGATAGACAAAAAGAATTGAATCAGAGTAAAGCAAGCAGTGATAAGGTATTTCAACAAGCAGCATCAGAACTCAATACTTTAAAAATTACACTCACTGCACTAACAGAAAAATTACATTTGGTGGGTATTAATACTACTAATATTTCAGCAACAAATATTAATAGAAGCATTAATGTTTATGCCCCAATTGATGGCTTTGTTACTAAAGTAAATGTAAATATTGGCAAGTATATTTCACCTACTGATGTGTTGTTTGAATTGGTAAATCCAACAGATATTCATCTTGCTTTAAAGGTGTTTGAAAAAGATGTTGAGAAACTTTTTATTGGACAAAAACTTATGGCATACACCAATAACAATCTTAGTAAAAAGCATCGCTGTGAAATATTATTAATTGGTAAAGATTTGAGTATAGACAGAAGCACAGATGTACATTGTCATTTTGAAGATTATGATAAAACATTAATTCCAGGTACTTATATGAATGCAGAGATTGAAGTAAAATCTAACAACAGTTACGTGCTTCCTGAAGATGCAGTAGTACGTTTTGAGAACAAACAATATGTTTTTATAAAGAAAAACGACACACAATTTGAAATGATTGAAGTGCAAACTGGCAATACAGAGAATGGAATGATTGAAATTTTACAAGCAGAGAAAATAGCAACTCAAACATTTGTTACAAATGGGGCTTATTCAATATTAATGAGCTTGAAAAATAAGAGCGAAGAATAGTATTCAAAAAAACAATCCTGCATTAAAAACCTGCAGGATTGTTTTAAATATAATAGAAGCTAAAACTCTTATTTGATAGGCATTTAATCTATATGCAATTAACTTTATTAATTATCAACTTTTACCTTTCCGGTTCTTCGCAAAAAACCCCAATATTGTATTTCCCCTTTAACAGCTTTTATTAAAACCCGAATCAATACCACCATCATTATCCAACGATAAATAATACGTTGTGGAATTATCCATACTAATTTTCCAATCTTTTCTCTTTCAAGAATAAATGCTACTAATCCTGTTAGTAAATCTACTAATAAAAAAAGAAGATAAAATTTTCCAATTCTTGCAGCATTACCTGTTAATAATCCTGTTATCATAAAAAAATCAGCAATAGGAGTAAATACAGGAATAAAATATTTGAATAATAAAATGTCTGGCAAAGCAAAAAAACCTAATCCTTTTTGTTTAGAATTTGCAAAAGCATCCTTATTCTTCCAAAAGGTTTGAAGTACGCCAAAAGTCCATCTGAATCTTTGTTTCATAAACTGACCCACTGTTTCTGGAACTTCTGTATAAGCAAAAGCTTTGGGCTGATTTGCAATTACAAATCCTGCTTTTAGCATTCTAATTGTAATATCACAATCCTCGGCTAAAGTTTCATTATTAAAACCACCACTCTGCTCAATTGCTTCTCTTCTAAATGCACCAATTGCACCAGGAACAACAGTTATTGCATTTATATATGCCGCACATTTTCTATCAAAATTTTGACTAGTTGTATATTCTATACTCTGCCATTTTGTAAGCATATTAATTTCATTACCTACTTTTACAACTCCAGCAACTGCTCCAATTTTTTCATCAGTAAACATTTCCATTAATCTTGTAACTGCGTCAGATGCAAGTTGCGTATCGGCATCAATACATACAAAATAGTCGGCTGTAGATTTTGAAATTCCAAAGTTTAAAGCCAATGCTTTTCCACCATTAGGCTTAGTAAAAATTTTAATTTTAGGATGACTTTCAAATGCTTTAGTAACGATTGCTAAGGTATTATCTGTACTTCCATCATCAACAATGATGATTTCAAAATTTTCATAATCTCTATGTAAAAGTTTGTTTATAGAACTTACTATATTCAGTTCTTCATTGTAGGCAGGAACAATGATTGAAACAAGTGCTGCAGTTTTTGGAAGAGGATTTATTAATAATGCTGCATCTCGTTTTCTTTCTTTATTTTTTTGTAAAACAGCAAGCGTTCCAACAAATAACAATCTTGCTGCACCAAGTATTGTAAATATTAAAAATAGTGCATATAAAAAACCACCTCCAAAATAACCAATTTCAAATAAAGTACTATTAAGTTGAATTAAATAATAACTTTTTGTTTTTTTAACAGGAGGCATCACTTCATCTCTTGTTTTGCCAATTAAATCTGCTACAGTTGTAAACTTATAACCCAATGCTTGAAAGTGTCTAATGATTTTTCCGGTAGCTAACACTGTTTGACTTCTATCGCCACCTGCATCGTGCAAAAGAATAATATTTACACTATCGCCATTAATTAATCTATCATTATAAATTTTTAAAACTCTGTTAAAAATAGTATCACTATTAAAATTAGGCACTAGCCCCATTTCCCAATCATTAGGATCAATAGCTTCGCCAATAGTTAAATAATTTCTTGTTCTACTTATTGCAACAGGCTGCATCTCTTCAAAAGCTTCAGGATCACTATCTGCATTGAATGGTGCTCGAAACATAATAGTACTATGTCCTGTAACTGATTCTATTAACAATCGGGTTAAGTCAATTTCTAGCAAAGCACGTTTTTTACTCACTTCCGCCATATTGGGATGTGTGTAAGTATGATTGCTTACTTCATGTCCTTCTCTGTAAATCCTCTTTAGTAAATATAAATTACTTTGAGCTTCTTGACCTACAATAAAAAAATTAGCAGGAACGTGATAATGAGCAAGTGTATCTAAAATTTGTCGGGTGTATAAAGGATCTGGGCCATCATCATAAGTAAGCACCAAAACCTTTTTTGATGTTTTTCCAAATTTTCTAACTACATAACTAGATGGAAGTTTTTGATACAACTCTCCATGAATAATCATTCCATCTGTATCCAAATCAACACTTACTTTTCCGGTAGATGGAGTTGCCAGCATATCTAATACTTCGCCTTCTCCAATAAAATCTGTTACTGTTGATGCTTTAATTTCAGTAGAAAACAAAGTGTTAAAATCTTTGATACTATTTTTATCTAATGCTCGATTGTAAAAATTCCAAAGCCTTTGATCTTCTGATCCTAAACGCCATAATGCAACGCCTGCCAATCCATATTCTGTTGCAAAACGCATACAATTAAAGTTGGTAGCAGCATCTACAAAATACACTTGATGCAATGTATCAATTCCATCATAATAACTATAATGCAAATTATATGTTTCATCGTTAAATTCAATATTACCTTCGCTTTCAGAAGCAACAGTTAATGCTTGTTGATACGTAATACTTGATACAGTATCCTTTGACCAATCATAACCATACGCTGCTAAATTGAGTACAATTTTTTGAGAGGAAATATGCTTTGCCAATTCCGCAACAGACGCTTCAATCCATTTTTGACTACATATTGGTCCTGGCTTACTATGTTCAGAATTTTCATCATAAGCCATTAAAAAAAGATAGTCATTATATTTTCCTAAATTTTTGTAATCATAATCATCATTAAAAGGAGAAACGTTTTGACTTACCAAAAAACCTTTAGAATGTAAGACTTCGTACAACTCTTTTTGAAACTTTGTTAAAGTAGAATTATCATTTTCTTTGAGTTCTTCAAAGTCAATATTAACTCCAATAAAATTATTTTTTGTTAAGTTATCTACGATACTATTGATGAGTTTTTTCCTCTTTTTTTCATCGTGTAAAATTCTATGAAGTGTATTTCCATCAAACTCACCTTTAGATGATTTAAAATTTGCATTAGACAGTATTGGCATTACTTTAACGCCAGATGATTTAATAATACTGTAAGCCTGCTTATCAATGTTTGTAACCATTGTATCGGCATTTACATCAATAAAAAACCATTCAGGAATTACTAAATTTAGTTTAGAAATATTTTGTTTTAGAGAAGAAAAAGATTGAGGATCCCAGTTAACAAAAAAACCTGCTCTAATACCAGTACTATCAGGAAAATATGGAGAATTTGATAAGTCAATAATTGTATCTTTTTGTCCAACACCTTTACCTTTCTTCCATTTTTCATCTATCAGTTTTTGAAAGCCTTTATACTTTTCTGCTAATTCTGAAGGGATATAGGTTTCAGTAGATCCAGAAACAGTTTTTTTTGTTGCGTGAGTACCTATTGGGATATCTGGTAGATCTTTTTTTTCGTTGAGCAATTCAATAATTAATGCTCCAAACAATAGTGCTGCTAATAACAAAAAGATTCTACCAATCCATTTTGCCTTTTGCCATCTTTTTTGATTGTTTGTTTCGAATATTTGTTTGCTGTGAGACATTAATACTATTACCTTTAAAGTGATGGCTCGTCCAATGTTTTGTCTAAAATATTTTCAATTGATTCTAATAATTTTTCGTCATCACTTTCTTGTAATAACATACCAGAATTCTTGCTTTGAGAAGTAGCAAACCATAATAGTGCCATACTTACATAATCTTGCATATCTTTTCCTGCAAGCTGTGTTTTGTATTCAACAATTTTATCATTAATAAGTTTAACTGTTCTTCGTAAAACCTCTTCGTCATTTGGCAAAACTCTAAGCCTGTATGTTCTATCTGCAATTACAATGTTTACTGGTAATAGTTCAGCCATATTAATCTTTATTTAACAAGTTTAGGCAGGTATCAATTTCTTTAATATATGAGTCTATTCTTTTTTCTAAAACAACTTTTTCTTCTCGGGTTAATTGTGAAGAACTAATTTTAGAAGTATCTAATTTGTGTTGTAGTTGCTTAATTTGCTCTTGTTGCTCTTGTATTGTAATTTGATTTTTTTCAACAACGGATTGCAGTTGCAAGTTTGTTTTTTGCAGTTGTTGGTACCTTTTTACCAACAACTGCACTTTGCCTTTAATATGTTTTATTTTTTCTTGCATAAAACCTTTTAGGTTTATTATCTATAGCTTCGCTTTAAGTAAAATCCATTGTACTATAAACCATAAACTACTTCCTTATTTCAGCTCCGATTTCTTTTTCAAAAGCTTGAATTAATTTTTTCATCATGACTTCAATTTCTTTATCAGTCAAAGTTTTTTCTTCATCTAAAAAAGTAAAACTTACTGCCATTGATTTTTTTCCAACTCCCAATTTATCGCTTTCAAATACATCGAACAATCTTGTTGATTGCAGCTTAGTATTTTTTTGTTTAGTAACAATATTTTCAATTGCATTAAACTGCACTTTTTTATCAACAATTAAAGCTAAATCTCTTTGAACTAAAGGAAACTTTGAAACCTCTTTGTAAACTATTCTTTCGAGTTCAACAGCTTTTAATAATGCTGAAAAATCAATATCGATATAGAATACAGCTTGTTTAATATCAAACTGATTCAACTTGCTTTTTATAACTTCAATTATGGTTCCAAGTTTTTGTTTGCCGTTAAAAATTTCTATTGCATTTTCATTTTTGCTAAAGCTAATATCGCTAAAACCACAAATAGTTAATATAGATGAAGCAATTCCTTTTGCACGATACAAATCATTAGCTTTTGATTTTTCTCTCCATTCATCTTCGTGATTATTGCCAGTGAAGTACAAAGCTAAATGTTCTTCTTCTTTATAAGAACCAATTGCTTTTTGAAGATAGGTTTTACCGATTTCAAAAAATTGTAGATTACTGTTTCTCCGATTCATATTAAATGAAATTGTTTCCAACCCAGTTTCTAATAATGATGGACGCATTATATCTAAATCAACACTTAAACTATTAACCATTTTAACAGTATGTGCTAATACTTCTTCTGTATAATATTTACTGTTGGTGATAGAATTGGTAAGTATTTCATTAAATCCTTGCCCCACAAGATAATTAGCAATTTTATCTTTAAGCCTTTCTTTAGTTGCCAATTTGTTTATTGAGGGCGACAATGTAATCGTTGTTGGAATTTCGATGCTATCAATACCATCAATTCTTACAATTTCTTCTACAATATCTGCTGGTAAACTTATATCAGGTTTGCTGTATGGAACAGCTATTTGCAATTCATCAATTCCATCCCTCAAAATTTCAAAACCTAATGCTTCCAATATTTTTTTTACTGCATCTGGATGATAATTTTTCCCACTTAATTTTTTGATGTAATGATATTTAATAGATACCTGTGCTTTTTCTTTTGGATTAGGATAAATATCAATAATATCGCTGCTAATTTCTCCACCTGCAACTTCTTTAATCAATAATGCTGCACGTTTTAGCACATTAACAGTATTACTAATGTCAACACCCTTTTCAAATCTTGTAGCTGCATCGGTTCTTAAATTATGATGCAGTGATGTTTTTCTTACAGAAATATTATTAAACCAAGCACTCTCTAAAAAAATATTTGTTGTTGTTTCCTTAACACCGCTTTTAATTCCTCCAAAAACACCTGCAATACACATTGGCTGATCGTTTCCATCACAAATAATTAAATCTGTTGCAGCAAGTTTTCTTTCTTTTTCATCAAGAGAAATAAAGTTTGTTCCTTCAGGTAGGCATTTAACAATTATGTTACTACCTTCAATTTCAGTAGCATCAAATGCGTGTAAAGGTTGACCAGTTTCGTGAAGGATATAGTTAGTAATATCTACAATATTGTTAATGCTTCTAACTCCTATTGCTTGTAATTTATCTTTTAACCATTTAGGAGAATCGGCTACTTTAATGTTGCTAATGCTAACACCAGCATATCTTGCACAAGCAGCTGTATCTTCTACAGTAACTTTTATTGATGCATTTGTATTATCAGCTTTAAAACCATTTGTGTAAGGAAGTTTAACTTTTGCTACCCCATTCTGATGATGTGTTAAATAAGCACAAACATCTTTTGCAACACCCAAATGGCTCATGGCATCCATTCTGTTTGGAGTTAATCCTATTTCATAAACCCAGTCTCTATAGGGCTTAAAATAATCTGAGGCTTTAGTTCCAACCACAACATCGTTTGGTAGAATCATAATACCAGCGTGGCTTGTACCTAAACCAATTTCATCTTCAGCACAAATCATTCCGTAGCTTTCTATACTTCTAATTTTTGCAACACGCATTGTTAAGGGCTCACCTGTTGAAGGATAAATGGTAGTGCCAACAGTTGCTACTACTACTTTTTGACCAGCAGCAACATTTGAAGCTCCACATACAATTTGCAAAGATTCACCCGAACCAACATTCACTTTTGTAACCGATAGTTTATCAGCATTTGGATGTTTTTCGCACTCAAGCACTTCTCCAATAATCAATCCTTCTAACCCACCTTTAATGCTTTCAAATTTTTCTAAACTTTCTACTTCTAATCCTATTGAAGTTAAAATTTTAGATAATTTTTCTGGCTCTATAATTTCAGGTAAATACTCACTTAACCAATTGTAACTAATAGTCATTTTGCTTGCTATGATTTGTGCAAATATAAGAGGTGTAGTTCATTGACTAATTGATGAAAAACAAAAGAGGCAAAGAAATGAATCTTTGCCTCTTTTAAGATCTATTTAATTAAGACTATCCTTTTTTTGCTGGTTTTGCATCAGCCTTTTTGTTTTCTTTATAACGCATATCAGGGGTACCGTCTTTTTTCATTGGTCCCGCTGCTGGTTTAGCTTCAGCAGCTTTTTTATTCTCCTTCATTCGCATATCGGGAGTTCCGTCTTTTTTTAATTTAGTTGGCTCTGCCTTTTCGATAGCAGCTGGTTTAGCTGTTTCCATTTTTTTAGCGTCTTGCTTCATTGCTGGTTTAGCAACATCGGCTTTTTTCATTTCCGTTTTAGTTTGTGGCTTTGCAGCTGCTTCCTTCTTTGCTTGGGCAAATGTTGCTGTTGTAAAAATTGATCCAGCTAGTAACAATGTTAGTAATTTTTTCATTTTGAAAAGTTTTTGATTTAGGTGCTAAAGTAGTGGTTTGATGAATTTGAACAATTTTATTTTGTTAAAATTATTGTTAAAATATAAGCTTTTATCGTAATTTAATAATTGATAAAAATTGCGAATCGCTATTTTAGATATCCAAGTATTTTTAGCATACTAGCCGCCGTTTGTTCTTTAGCATAAACCCAATCTACAAGTTTATCATTTTTATCTTTTTCAATAATAATATGTTTTGGAGAAGGTATTAAGCAATGTTTAATACCTCCATAACCGCTAATTTGATCTTGATAAGCTCCAGTATGAAAAAAGCCAAGATATAATGGTGTTTTATTATCGATATCTTCGTCTTTTGTGGTAGCAATTTTAGGTAAAAAAACTTCATTAATATGTTCTTCACTATCATAATAGTCGTGACTGTCACAAGTAATTCCTCCTAAAACCACACGTTGATATTCATTTTCCCATTTATTTATGGGAAGCATAAGAAATTTTTCGCCAATACCCCAGGTATCAGGCAACGTAGTAATGAATGAGGAATCTATCATATACCAGGTTTCTCTATCATTTTGTTGCTTTTCAGCAATAACGCTGTAAATATGTGCCATACTTTCACCAACAGTAAAACTTCCAAATTCTGTAAAAATGTGTGGCATTGGAACTTTGGCTTTTTTACATGCTTTTTTAATATTGCTTACAATTTCATTTATCATAAATTGATAATCGTATTCAAATCTCAAAGAATGCTTAATTGGAAAACCACCACCAATATTGATAGAGTCTAACTCGGGGCAAATTTTTTTAAGTTGGCAATAAAGATTAATAACTTTATTTAGTTCACTCCAATAATATATATCATCTTTTATTCCTTTGTTTAAGAATATATGAAGCATTTTTAGTTGAAACTTATGTTCATTTCCTTCTATTTCATCAACATAAAATTCTAAAATATCCTTAGGTCTAATACCTAATCTTGAAGTATAAAATGGGAAACTTGGCTCTTCTTCAGACGCTACTCGAATTCCTAATTTAAAGGGAGTTCTTGCAGCTTTATATGCTTTTAATTCTTCTTTATTATCTAATACTGGTATTACATTTTTAAAACCAGTATTTATTAATTTACAAATTCTGGATGTATAGTTTTTTTGTTTAAATCCATTACAAATAATAAAAGTCTCTTTATTAATTTTCTTTTTTAAAAAAAGTTGATTTACTATTTCCAAATCATAAGCAAATGAGGTCTCTAAGTTAATTTGATGCTTTAGAGCTTCTTCAACTACAAATGAAAAATGCGAACTTTTAGTACAATAACAATAATTATAGCTGCCTTCGTATTTATGCTTTTTAAAAGCATTAGCAAACATCAATTTAGCTTTATTTATTTGCATTCCAATTTTTGGCAAATACGTTACCTTTAAGGGAGTTCCATATTTTTCAATGAGAGCTTTCAGATCTACCCCATTAAATTCTAAATAATCGTTATCTGCAATTTTAAAGCCCTCTTGAGGAAAGTGAAAAGTTTGTTCTACTAGCGAAGTGTAGCTGTTAGTCATTGACTATTAAAAGTATTAATGATAAATAAGATTGTAAAAGTAAATGTTTGTTGAAATAAGGCGGATTTTTTTTGCGTTAAATATGGCACTTCTGTTAATATTTTAGCTTTTGAGTGTTTTAATTTCTCTTGCAGCTTTGTAAGATGGTAACAATGAAGCCACAAAAGCTATGATTGTAATAGTTATAATAGTTAACAAGTAATCCATTGCCAACATTTTTACTGGATAATAATCTATAATAAATGTTCCACCTTCGAGTCTAATTAGATGAAATTTATCTTGAACAAAGCAAATAACTGTGGCTAAACCGATTCCTATAACCCCACCTATACTTGCAAGCAAAATACCTTCTGATAAAAATATTTTTTGAATAACAATATTGCTTGCACCCATTGCTTTTAAAATATGAATATCTTTCTTTTTGTCTAATACCAACATTGTTAAAGCACCAACAATATTGAAAGCAGCCACCAACATTATCAATGAAAGCAGAGCATAAATAAACCATTTTTCAACTTGCATAATTTTATATAAACTCCTATTTTGCTCATACCTTGTCTCAACTTTAAAAGCATTTCCTAAAAATTTTAACAGGTTTGTTTTCACTACATCGGGATTCAAATTTGAATTTATTTTAATTTCAATTGAGGAATATTCGTCAAAACCCATATCCAGCATATATTTCACAAAAGCTATATTAGTGAAAGTATATTTATTATCAAATTCCTGCTGCACCATAAAAGTTCCAACAGGAGCAATTGTAGCAGAATTAAAGCTTTCCAACGAAGTAATAGATGCATTGCTTTTTCGATTAGGTAAATACAATAGCATTGGTGCTGTAGCATGCTCAACATCTGCACCAACAGCATTTTCTATTCCAGCTCCAACAATCAGTTGCGGATGATCCGAATTGCCAGTACTGTACTTACCTCTTTTTATATAGTTTTTAATATTATTGACCAAACAATAGTTATCATCCACTCCTTTCAATACAACAATACTTTGGTAGTTATCATTAAGTAATACAGCTTTTTCTTCTGCAACACAACTAAAATTTGCAACTCCACTCACTTGTTTTAGTTGAGACAATTTTTCTGCAGACAGATGCAACGTTTTGGAATTTAGTGAAGATATTTTAATATCAGCATAAAAATCGGAATACAAACCTTTTACCAAACTTTCAAATCCGTTAAATACACTTAACACCACAATGATAGCAGCTGTTACAACAGCAATAGCAACAACACTAACCCAAGCTATAATATTAATTGCATTGGTTGTTTTTTTAGATTTAAAATATCTCCAGGCGAATATAAAGTTCATCGTTTCTCGTTTATTGCTTCTCGTTATTAGTTTTCAAGTATTAATTTACTAAAAACTATAAACTCAAAACGGTTTTATTCTTCTACATAAATCCTTCTCACTCTCTGGCTGACAGTGCTGAGCGTTTCATAGGAAATAGTATTATACCACTTAGCCACTTGTTGAACAGGTAAATTTTTACCAAAAACCTCTACAACATCCCCCGCTTTAACATTTTCAATATCCGTAATATCAAGCATTGTCATATCCATACAAACATTACCAATAATCGGTGCAAGTTCACCATTTACATACATAGAGCCCACCCTATTGCCCAATGCTCTACTTAATCCATCTGCATAACCAATTCTAACTGTTGCAATTTTACTATCACGATTAACAACACCCTTTCTATTGTAACCAACAGTATCATTTGATTTGATGGTTCTTATTTGTGCAATTGTTGTTTTTAAAGTTGCAACAGTTTGTAATTGCAGTTGATTTTCTACTGCACTATCCACGCCATACAAACCAATGCCCAAACGAACCATATCATATTGGCTTTTAGGATGTCGGAAAATCGCAGCTGAATTAGCAATATGTTTGATGAAAGTGTAGCCCATATTTCTCTCAATACTCACACAAGCCAGTTCAAATAGTTCTAATTGTTTGTTAGTAAAATCATCATCAGCTTTTGCTTCACTTGAAACAAGATGGCTTAATACAGATTTTATGTGCATTGTTTTTTGACGCCGAATGTTAAAACATAACTCATAAACATCTGTTGTTTCAAAACCCAAACGATTCATTCCAGTATTCAACTTAATATGAACAGGAAAATCCTGAATACCTTGTTGCAAAAGGTATTGATGAAAAGCATTGTAAATATTAAAAGAGAAAATTTCTGGCTCAAGATTATACTCAATCAAAGAATCGAAATTTTCTTCGTCAATGTTCAAAACCATAATAGGCAAGCTAATACCAGATTTTCTCAAATCAATTCCTTCATCAGCATAAGCCACAGCCAAATAATCTACTTTTTGAAACTGTAAAGCCTTAGCCACTTCAACACTTCCACTACCATAACTAAATGCCTTTACCATTGCCATTGTTTTGGTAGATGGCAACAAATGTTTTTGATATTCTTTTAAATTATGTACTAAAGCTGTAAGGTTTATCTCCATTACAGTTTGATGTGTTTTATGCTGTAACCATTTACTGATTCTTTCAAAATTAAAAACTCTACCTCCTTTTAAAAGTATATACTCATCTTTAAAAGAATGTGTTGTATTTGCTTGCAGAAAATCAGTGGTTGTTTGATAGAAATATGATTCAATGCCTGTAACCGTGAACTCATTTTTGTGCTGCCAAATTGCTTCTCCAATACCAATAAATTTATTGATATTTCGGCTTTTTAACTCTTGAATTAGTGTTGTATAAAATGATGACTCATCTTTTGAAATACCAGAAAAATCAGACAGAATAATCGTCTTTTTGAAACTACCAGCATTTGAAACAAAATAATCTAAAGCAATGTAGAAAGATGATATATCATTACTGTAACTATCATTTAATAAAATGCAATTATTGATGATGGGTTGAAGTTGCATTCGCATTTCAACAGACTGTAATTGTTTGATACCATTTTCTATAATTTTCTCATCAATATCGAGAGCAAGTAATGCAGCCCAACAAGTGCAAGCATTTTGAACAGAGGCTTCATCAACAAATGGAACAGTAATACTGATTTGCTTGTTCTTACAAACAGCATCAATAGTTGTTGTTCGATTATCTTTCGTAAACTTTATAATTTGTAAATTGGCATTTGCATTTTTACCCCAACTAAATTTGTTTACAACACTTAACTGCTTTATCTGTTGACAAACATCTTCATTATCTGCATAATAAATTAGTGTTTCAACACCAGCAAATAATTTTAATTTCTCTTTTATTTTCTGGCTCCTATTTACAAAACCGTCATCGTGAGCATTACCAATATTGGTTAGAATACCAATAGTTGGTTGAATAACCTTTTGCAGGTTTTGCATTTCATCAACAGTTGAAATGCCTGCCTCAAAAATACCAAATGTATGCTGGCTGTTCATTTGCCAAACACTCAATGGCACACCAATCTGAGAGTTATAGCTACGTGGACTTCTAACAATATTAAAATTATTCTGAAGCAATTGATTCAGCCATTCTTTTACAATTGTTTTTCCATTGCTACCTGTAATTCCAACTACTGGAATATTAAACTGGCTTCTGTGAAAAGAAGCTAATTGCTGCATAGCCTGCAACACATCTTTAACAACTAAAAAATTACAATCTGTATAATCAGCAATATAATTAATATCGGTAATAACAAAGTTCCTAACTCCTCTTGAATGAACTTCTTTAATAAAGTGATGACCATCTCTTCGTGGTCCATTCAATGCAAAAAATAAAGAAGTTTTTGGAAAAGAAATCTTTCTGCTATCAATCAGCAAATGCTCTATAATTACATCATCAACAACTGTTAATGTTGCATTCAAAATATTTGCAATTTGTTGAATAGCGTATGACATTAATTAGATAAATCTTTATTCTTGATCTAGTTTTTTCGCAGTTGAATAAGTTGCCCATTTAGCAGTAACGGCTTGCATATCTTCTGGTAATGGAGCTTCAAAAATCACTTCTTCTCCTGTTGTAGGATGCACAAAACCAAGTGTTTTTGCGTGCAATGCACAACGTGGGCAAATCTCAAAACAATTATCAACAAACTGTTTGTATTTGCTGTAAACAGTACCTTTTAAAATTCTATCACCACCATATTCCCAATCATTAAACAAATTATGTCCAATGTGTTTCATATGCACACGAATCTGATGTGTTCTTCCAGTTTCCAAAACACACTCAACAAGTGTGGTGTAATAAAATCTTTGTAAAACTTTATAATGCGTTATAGCATGTTTACCAATTTCTGGCTCTTCATAAACAGTAAACATTTTTCTGTTTTGGGAATGTCGTGCAATGTTACCAGTAATTGTTCCTTCGTCTTCTTCCAAATTGCCCCAAACTAAAGCAACATATTTTCTCTTAACAGTATGACTAAAAAATTGTTTTGCTAAATGTGCAGCAGCGGTGGGTGTTTTAGCCAATACAAGTAGTCCAGTTGTGTTTTTATCAATTCTGTGTACCAACCCAAAACGTGGTAATTCGTCTTCGGTTAAGTTTGGATTTTGCTGCAGCAAATGATATAGAAACCCATTTAACAAAGTACCTGTGTAATTGCCAACACCAGGATGTACAACCATATTAGCAGGCTTATTTACTACCATCAAATCTGCATCCTCATACACTACATTTAAATTTAGATTTTCTGGCTTGAGCTCTGTGTACTCAGGATTAATATACATCATCAAAACCACCTCGTCGCCTGGCTTTACTTTGTAATTGCTTTTAACAATTTTTCCATTCACCGTTAAAAAACCAGCATCAATACCTTGCTGAATTTTATTACGTGTAATATTCTCTGTACGTATTTGCAGCCATTTATCAACACGCATTGGTTCCTGCCCTTTATCAATAATAAAGGTTCGTTTATCATAAACTTCCTCTGGCTGGCTATTAATTTCTATTTCGTCTAAATCTTGCATCAAAGCAAATATATTAAAGGTTGAAAGTATGGTTATAAAGTTTTAGTTCTTTGGTGCATTTTTCTTTTCTCTTCTAAGTAAATACAGATACAAATTTTCTACCCTTGTTCTTGCCCAAGGCGTTTTTCTAAGAAATGTAAGACTAGATTTTATACTAGGATTGCTTTTGAAGCAATTGATATTAATTTCAGAAGCCAAATATTCCCAACTATGATTTTCTACTAAATAAGTCAATATTTTCTCAAGTGTAATGCCGTGAAGTGGGTCTTTATTTTGCTGATCCATTTGTAAATAAATTCGTGTTAGTGCAAATTAAGTGATTTAATGCAACTTGTATAAATCCAATATCCAACTTATGAGCTGCATTCTTACATTTGCCAAATGAGTAAAAAAGTTAGAGTAAGATTTGCACCAAGCCCAACAGGTGGCTTACATTTAGGAGGTGTTAGAACCGTTTTATATAATTATCTTTTTGCTAAACAAAATGGTGGCGACTTTATTGTTAGAATAGAAGATACAGACCAAACAAGATTTGTAGAAGGTGCAGAAGAATACATTTTCAATACATTGGAGTGGTGTGGGTTAACGCCTGACGAAAGCCCAAAACATGGAGGTCCACACGCACCATATCGTCAAAGTGAAAGAAAAGAAAGTTACAGAAAATATGCAGAAGAATTGGTGACTAAAGGATTAGCTTATTATGCTTTTGACACTGCTGAAGATTTAGATGCAAAGCGTAAAGAAATTGTAAATTTTCAATATGGTCATTCTACCAGGATGTCAATGAAAAATTCATTGACATTGAGTGAAGTCGATGTTAAAAATTTGATTGATGCAAATACGCCTTATGTTATCAGGGTTAAGTTAGAGCCACATCAAGAAATAAAATTCACAGATTTAATTCGTGGAGAAGTTCATTTTGATACAACACAAGTTGATGATAAGGTTTTATTAAAAGCTGATGGAATGCCAACTTATCATTTGGCTGTTGTGGTTGATGATTATGCTATGCAAATCTCTCACGCATTTCGTGGAGAAGAGTGGCTGCCATCTGCACCTGTGCATATTTTTCTTTGGGATAAATTATTTGGATTAGAAAATATGCCTCAATGGGCACATCTACCATTGATTTTAAAACCTGATGGTAATGGCAAATTGAGTAAGAGAGATGGTGACAGACTTGGGTTTCCTGTGTTTGCAATGGATTGGAAAGACCCAAGAACCAATGAACAAGCAACAGGGTTTAAAGAAAGAGGTTTTCTTCCAGAAGCGTTTACAAATATGTTAGCAATGCTTGGTTGGAACAGTGGAAGTGAGCAAGAACTTTTTAGTCTTGAAGAATTGATTGAAAAATTCTCTTTAGAAAGAGTGCATAAAGGTGGTGCCAAATTCGATTTTGAAAAAGCTAAGTGGTTCAATCACGAATGGATTAAGAAAGTAAATGTTGAACGTTTGAAGTTGGAAGTTGAGAAAATATTTGTACAAAATGCAATAGCAATAGATAATTCATCAAAACTTGATAAAGTAATAGAATTGGTAAAGGACAGATGTACATTTTTAACCGACTTTACACAACAAGCTAGCTATTTCTTTCAAACCCCTCAAGACATTGATATTGCTGCAATTCAACCTAAATGGGATGATAACAAGAAATCATTCTTTACAGCACTAATTAAACAATGGAATACTGATTTTGTTAGCGACGCTACACAACTTGAACAACAATTTAAAACCCTGGCAGAAACTCAACAAATTAAAGCTGGAGAATTGATGCTTCCATTAAGAGTAATGTTAGTAGGAGGAAAATTCGGACCGGGCGTTTTTGAAATTGCTTCAATCATTGGTAAAGAAGAAACTGTAAAAAGAATTGAAAACACTATTGCTTTACTTGCATAAAGTTTGGCAGTAAATTTGTCAATTATATAAAAACTTTTTATATGAAAAAAATATTTCAATTAATAGCGTTTACAGTTATTTGCTTTATTAGTTCAAAATCTTATAGCCAAGTAATGGCTCAAAAACCAGAATGGATAACCATTAAATCTGCAAATCTTCGCTGTTGGATTTGTAAAGACAGGCTTGAAAGTTATATTGACAAAGAAAGCAAATCAAATTTTGAAAGTGGTATTGCTCAAATAAAATTCAACCTATTTACATCTGAGATTAAAATACAATATTATCCAGATAGAATTACTCCAGAAGATATCAGAATCATTATTAATAATGCAGGGTTCGATGCAGACAATGAAAAAGCTACAGAAACAAGCTATAAAAAACTACCTCCACTTTGTAAAAGAAATGAAGATGGTGGAGGTCCTACAAAAGGTAAACCTTGTCATTTAAACCCAAATGAATAGTAAACAAGCATTTGCTAGACAGCCTGTAATTATTGACTTTCAAAGAATCTGTGCCTTTCTTTTTTAAATTTTCCGTCTATAAAAAAGAAATATAATTTTATAAAACTTACCATACTTTCGAATGGTAAATGCAAAATCAAGAAATACTATTAGTCATTATCCTTGGAGTTATTCTGGCTTTGTTGCTAGTTGGCTTTATTGTTTCTTTTTTATTCTTATATCAAAAAAAACAAAATGAGCATAAAAAAGAAATGGCTATTATGCACGAAGAATATGACCAACAAATTCTACGAGTTCAATTTGAAATGCAAGAAGCTACATTGAAGGAAATTTCAGAAAAGCTTCATCACGGGCTGAAAAATGATATGGTTGCAACCATACAAAGACTTAATCTAATTGCATTTTTGATACAAAAAAATTCGGAGAAAATTAATAATTTGCCAGAAGAAATCAATTCTATAGCCCAAGAATTAACTAGAATAAAAGACGAGGTAAGACTTACATCGCACAGTCTGTCTCCAGACAGAATTAATCAAGTTGGACTAGTTGATGCTATTAGATTTGAAGCAAAAAGATTATCTAACAATAGTTCTATAAAAGTTAATTTTGATTCAAATGATTCTTTGTTAACAAACGTAATTATTGGCGAGAATAACTCAGTGTATATCTTCAGAATTTTTCAAGAAATTATTGGCAACATAGTCTCACATTCAAAAGCCACTGAAATAAGAATACATCTTAACTTAATTGATAAGAATATTTTTACACTTGATGTAATTGACAACGGAATAGGATTTAATGTTAAAGAGAAGAAAAAAAGCAAAAATTCTGGATTAGGACTTGCAGGAATGCATAAAAGAGCTATTCAAATTGGAGCAGACTTTACCATTACAAGTACACCAAACATTGGCACTACAATAAATTTAAGATTACCTTTACCCGAATTTGAAAAAACTATTATTGATGAAAACAAACCGAAGCAAACCAAGTATAGCTTTAATTGATGATCACGAAATGGTGAGGATTGGTTTAAAGTCGCTACTTGCTGCGTTTGATGAATTTAATGTTTTATTTGATGTTCCAAATTTCAGCGAATTAGAAAACAACTTAAAAAAAAGACTTTTACCAGATATTTTATTAATGGATATTAGAATGCCAGAGAAAGATGGATTTGAAGTGGCTGCTTGGATGAAAGATAAATATCCTTACATAAAAGTTTTAGCAGTTTCCAGTGAAGCTGATGGTTTTTCTATTGCCAAAGTAATGCGTTGTGGTGCAAAAGGCTTTGTAAGCAAATCAGCTAATCCTTCAGAATTGTTGCTTGCAATACACACAGTATTGAGAGGCGATGCATATCTGTCACAGAAAGATTTTAATGAATTTAGTAATGCCATACAAAATAGTGTTGACTATTTTAACAATACCAATATTGATTTTTCTGACAAAGAATTAGAATTTATTAAACTCGCTTGCACTGCTTTGAGCTATAAAGAAATTGGTGAGAAAATGTTTGTTGCTCCGAGAAGTGTAGAAAATTACAGAGATGCAGTTTTTAATAAACTTGATATTCACACAAGACAAGAATTAGCAGTATATGCTGTACAAAATAAACTTATATAACAAACAAGTAGTACAAAAAAACCTCAGCATAAACTGAGGTTTTTTTGTAGTCTTTTTTTAAGCAGCAAGCTTTTCTTTTTTTCGTTTAATTTGATTAATTAAAGATTCTAAAGCATCATCAAAAGATTCTTCAAAAGATTTGGAAGAGGCTTTAACAAAAAGTTCGTGTTTAGGAATCTGTACTCTAATTTCCACAACTTTATCTTTAATCTGGTGTACAATATTATCGAGTTTCATAAACACATCAACTGTGATAATTTTGTCGTGAAATTGAGTAATTTTTTGAATTTTTTTGTTCACATAATCTACAAGTTTTACATCTGCATCAAAATGTACTGAATGAAGGTTAACGGTCATAATTACACGTTTTAAAAGATGAATAATTAAATTTAAAGAGCAAGTATAATTGTTGTATAGGCAAACTTTTTTGAAAAACTAAGGTAAGGATTTTGCAATCATTTTTCTATTTTTTTATTCTTTTTTTTGTGATATTCTACATTATGCTTTAGGATGTGCTTTTGCAAACACATCTTTTAACTTTTCGATGGTATTATGGGTATAAATTTGAGTTGCTGCCAAACTACTATGTCCTAGTAATTCTTTAACAGCATTTAATTCTGCCCCATTATTCATTAAGTGTGTTGCAAAACTGTGTCTTAATACGTGTGGGCTTTTCTTTTTTACTGTTGTTACCAACGACAAATAATCTTTTGTAAAACCATATACATACCTTGGTTGCAATATTTTGCCTTTTTCAGTAATAAAAACATTATCAACATTAGCTAATGGCTTTGCTGAACAATATTTTTTTATTTCTTCCAAAACAACATCACTAATTGGTATAATTCTCTCTTTATTTCCTTTACCCAAAACTTTTATTTGCTTGTTCGAATAATCAATTTGCGAAACTTTTAGATGTATCAACTCGCTTAAACGCATTCCAGTATTATATAATAATATTAAAACTAATTTTTTTGTTATGTCCTCCCAGGAATCGCTAAAATGTACATGATTAAATAAAGTATCTAAATGTTTTTCATCTATAAAAGATGGTAATCGCTTCGATATTTTTGGAGAAGTAATAGTTGTCATTGGACTTACTTTTAAAACTCCGGTTTTTAAATAATATTTAAAGAAAGATTTAAGAGAGGATATTTTTCTGTTGATGCTTTTAGCAGTCATTGCATCAGTTTTCAATTCTGCTAACCAACTTCTAACCATTGTAGCAGTAACTTCATTAATAGCAACGACTTCGAATTGAGATAATAAAAACTGGAAAAATTGCTCTAAATCGGTTTGATAAGACACAATTGTATGTTGGGAATATCTTTTTTCAAATTTAAGATAATCTAAAAATGATATTACTAAAGTATTTTGAGAAGTTGTAAACATAAAAAAGTAGCCTAAAGTTATATGCTATAGGCTACTTAAATTATATTGGGGGAAAGATTGACTAATTAGTCAAATTTTCCACTAGCTAGCTGTTGCTTGTAGATTGCTTTTAAAACTTCTCCACGACGAACAACTGAAGGTTTCGTGTAAGTTTGACGCTCTCTTAATTGTAACAAAGTTTTACTTTTTTCAAACTTCTTTTTGTACTTTTTTAAAGCTTTGTCAATGTTTTCACAATCTTTTGAATCGATAATTAGCATATAATAATACCTCCTTAAATGGTTTGGGTTGCAAATGTAGGGTTGTTAGTTTAATAACCAAAAGAAAAGGTAATTATTTTAATAAATTTTGACTTGCATCGTTAAACTTCAATTCTAACTTTTCAACCAATTCAATTAACTCAAAATTTACAGTATCTTTTAATTTTGAAAAAGATTCCAGAGAATCAGTAGCATTTACAAAAAAATCTACCGAGATAATGTGTGCATTTTTACCAGTCTCGAATAAATGTACTTGATAAGATTCTACTAATTCTTTTGCTTGTAATACTTCATTAATTTTTTTCATTAAAATACTTAATTGATGGGCTGTAGTTTTTAAACTCATTTCAAGTTTAATTTCTGCTTTACGTTGTGTTCTCAATGAAAGATTATCTACCACACTATCTACCATTTGTTTGTTAGGAACAGATATATAGGTTTTACTTTCTGTTCTTATTCTTGTACTTCTTAATCCAATTTTTTCAACTGCACCAGTAAACTGCAACACTTTTACTGTATCGCCAGTAGTAAAAGGCTTGTCGAAAAAAATGATAAAACTAGCAATTAAATTTTCTAAGCTTTCTCTTAAAGCTAATGCTATTGCAGCACCTACAATACTTAATCCTGTAAGCAAGTTTCCAATATTTCTATGAAAAGAAAAATGCAATACCATTAATATTCCAATGATGATGATGATAACTTTAAAAAAATCTTTAAAAAAAACAATTAATTGGTTATCTGAGGCATCTTGAGCAATATTAGCTTTTTGCTCTAATATCAATGCAGTAAACTCTATCAGCCTTATACAAAGCCAGATAAAAATGATAACTAAAGCACCATTAGCAAAACTTTCAATAATTTGTCGGGAAGTGAATTTAAAAACATTAAACTCAAGCACACTTGGAAAGTTTAATTTATCAAAAGAGACATAAGCAATAAATAACAGAATAAAAAGCTCTAATGGCTGTACTACTAAACTAAAAAAAGATTGCTTGGTAATACCTTTTCCAGCTTTTCCAATAAGCCTGTAAAGCAATCCTGCACAATATCGCGATACTAATTTCTTAATCAATATTGTTAGTAAAATAACTCCCAGAACAATCGAGTAATTTTTTATTGTATTGTCGCAAAAAGTATAGTTTAAAATATCATTCATTTATTCAAATTAATTTAAACTAACATTAATATCAATGTCATTATTGTTAAGTAAATATTCTGCCAAATCATCGTTCATCGAAAAGCCTTTTTCGCTGGTAAATAAACTAATTTTAATATTTTCAATGGGGTCAATAACATTAAACTTAAAAGAAGATTTTCCCGGATTAGCTTTCATATTTCTTTCTATGGTATGAATAAATTCTTCAGAAATAGCCCCAGGATGCAAGGTAATATCTACAGCTTTGGTAAGCATAGATTTTGCAGTTTCTAAAAGATGCACATTGGTAACTTTAAATTCATATCCATCGCCTTTCCAATTGGCTTTAAAATAGCCGTGTACCATTAAACTTTTTCCAACTTCTAAATAATGTTGAAACTTTTGATAATCCTCGCTCCATAAAGCTATTTCTGCATTGCCACTAAAATCTTCTATTTTTAAAATACCAAAAGCTCTGTTTGTTTTTGTGGTTCTATGCTGAGCCTCGATAACTAAACCTGCCAATTTTAATTGCCTGCCAACATTTGCCTGTGCAAGCGTAATGGATGATTTAATTTCAGTAAAATCGCTTAACTGCATAATACCATAATACTTCATTTCAAACTTATAATTATCCAATGGATGCCCACTCATAAACATTCCAGTTACATCTTTTTCGTGTTCCAGCTTTTCTGTTAATGTCCATTGTTCACAATTGGCAATTTTGGGTGGTGGCACATCCATTACTTGCTGTAAATCTCCAAACAAAGTATTTGTGTTACCTTTTGACACATCGTTTTGCATTTGTCCGTAAGCAATAATTTTTTCAATTCCTGTTGTTTTATCCCCTTCTGGTAAATTAAAGTATTGAGCTCTGTGTAACTCTGTAAAACAATCGAAAGTGCCACTGTAGGCAAGGCTTTCAAGCGATTTTTTATTAACAGCCCTTTGATTAACACGCTTTATAAAATCAAAAATATTTTTATACTCCCCTCCTCTTTTTCTTTCTTCAATTAAATTTTCAATTGCATTGTCGCCAACACCTTTTAAACCACCCAATCCAAATCTGATTTCACCTTTTTTATTTGGAGAAAATCCTCTGATGCTTTCATTAATATCTGGACCCAAAACTTTTATTCCCATTCTTTTACATTCTTCCATAAAAAATGTAATCTTATCAATACTTCCAGCGTGGTTTAAAACTGCACTCATATACTCACTGGGATAGTGTGCTTTTAAATACGCAGTTTGATAAGCTACAAAAGCATAACAAGTGGAGTGGGATTTGTTAAAAGCATATTGTGCAAAAGCCTTCCAATCGTTCCAGATTTTTGTTAAACTTTCTATTTTATGACCCTTAGCAGTTGCACCTTCCATAAACTGCTTTTCCATTTTATCAAGTACAGCAATTTGCTTTTTTCCCATTGCTTTTCTTAATACATCGGCATCGCCTTTTGTAAATCCAGCAAGACTTTGAGATAACAGCATTACTTGTTCCTGATATACTGTAATTCCATTTGTTTCTTCAAGATATTCTTTCATTTCCTCAATATCATATTCCACTTTTTCTTTACCGTGCTTACGTGCAATATAACTTGGAATATAACTCATAGGACCTGGACGATACAGTGCATTCATAGCAATTAAATCATCAAATCTGTCGGGCTTTAATTCACGCAAATATTTTTGCATTCCGGGGCTTTCAAACTGAAACGTAGCATTGGTTTCGCCTTTTTGATACAGTTGAAAAGTTTTTTCATCATCTAAAGGAATATTGTCTAAATCTATATCTACATTATAATTTTTCTTAATTAACTCCAGTGCTGTTTTAAGAATTGATAGGGTTTTTAAACCCAAAAAGTCCATTTTAATAACGCCTGCTTCTTCAATAACATTTCCTTCAATTTGTGTTACCCACAAATCAGAGTCTTTGGCTGTAGCCACAGGAATTAAATCTGTTAAATCGGTGGGTGCAATAATAATTCCAGCTGCGTGAATACCTGTGTTTCTTACACTACCTTCAAGCCTTTCTGCTTCGTGTAAAATTTTTGTTCTTAAGTCGTCGGTATTGGCATTATATATTTCTCTTAATCTTTTTGCATTTTCTATATCGTCATTTGTATAACCCATTTCCTCAAGGCTTTTTTCGCCTTCTTTTTTGGTTAATGGGGCTTGCAATATTTTTCCAAGTTCTGTGCCTGGTTTATCGCTCACCAGTTTTGCTAGTGCATTGCTTTCTGCCAAAGGCAAATCCATTACACGAGCCACATCTTTAATACTACTTTTAGCAGCCATAGTGCCGTAGGTAATAATTTGTGCTACTTGTGCTTTGCCATATTTTTTTATTACATAGTCAATTACTTTTTGTCTGCCATCATCATCAAAATCTGTATCAATATCGGGCATTGACTTTCTATCGGGGTTTAAAAACCTTTCAAAAAGTAAATTGTATTTTATGGGGTCGATATTAGTAATACCAATACAATATGCCACTACAGAACCAGCAGCACTACCACGACCCGGACCCACAAAAACGCCCATATCTCTGCCAGCTTTTATAAAATCGCTTACAATTAAAAAGTAACCAGCAAAGCCCATTGTTTTTATAGTAAACAATTCAAAATCTATCCGTTCTTGTGTGGCACTTTCTATTTCGCCATAACGCTCTTTAGCTCCTTTGTAAGTTAGGGCTTTTAGATATTCCCACTGATTGTTTACATCTGGCTTAATAATATCTTTTCCTATTACTTCATCTACCTGATGTATCTGAAATTCTTTAGGAATGGGGAATGCAGGTAAAAGAATGTCTTTTTTTAAATTTAAAAATTCAACCTTATCAACTATTGCATTGGTATTATCAATACTCTCAGGAATATCGGCAAATAGTTGCTTCATTTCGTGAGTGGTTTTAAAATAAAACTGATCGTTAGGGAATTTGAAACGTTTATTTTTTACCATTAAATCATCGTTCACAATATCATCAAAACCAGGTGTAGCTTGTTTTTCGCCTGTATTAATACAAAGCAAAATATCGTGAGCATTGTAATCTTCTTTATCTGTATAATGGCTATCGTTACTAGCAATAATGGGTACATTATACTTTTTGGCAAACTTTAATAGTACATCATTTACCAATACTTGTTCTCTAATATTATGCCTTTGAATTTCTACATAATAATCATCGCCAAATAAATCTAACCACCATTTGAATTCTTTTTCTGCTGCCTCTACGCCTTCTTTTAAAATAGTTTGTGGCACATAAGCACCCAAACAACAGGTAGTGGCAATAAGTCCTTCGTGATATTTTAAAATAAGTTCTTTATCAACTCTTGGATATTTGCTATACATACCCTCAATAAAACCAAGCGATGTAAGTTTTACTAAATTCTGGTATCCTACTTTATTTTTTGCCAATAAAACCTGATGAAATCTTTGATCTTTAACTTCTTTAGAAAAGGTTTTTACAAACCTATCATTCACCACATAAAACTCGCAACCCACTATGGGTTTTACCAATGGCACTTCTATATCTTTTCCATTAACATCTTTACCAATTGACTTTGTTTTTTTCCAGGCTTGTGCCACAAACTCAAAAGCACCAAACATATTGCCATGGTCGGTAATAGCCAATGCAGGCATATTATCTCGTATGGCTTTTTTATATAAACTATCAATACTTGCTGCACCATCTAGCAAGGAATATTGTGTGTGAACGTGTAAATGCGAAAACTGCGACATATATAATTGGGTACAATAATTTGAAGAATAAACAAATGTATTTGTTTAAGATTTAAGTATAGGTGCTTGTGGGAAAATTGGCTACAGATTACTAAGTAATTTTATGATATTGGTGTTGGTTAAAACCATCGCCAATGAAAATCATTCTACTATCAATTTCTCAGTTTTTAGCTCTCCATTATTCATTATAGCTTTTACAACATAAATGCCTTTAATAACCCTTTGAACATTGATTATTGTTAATTGATTATTGATTATTTTTTTATCAACAATAGTTCTTCCCAAATAATCAACAATCATTAATTCCTTAGCTCCCTTACATTCTACAGTTACAAACTCTTTTGCAGGGTTGGGAAAAATGCTAACGCTGTTTAAAGTTTGTGGTTTATAGTTTATAGTTTTTGTTTGGGTGTATTGTTTTTTACCATCAAAATCTACAGACTGAATACGATAATACAAATTCCTAATTCCTAATTCCAAATTCCCAACATCATCTATAAAACTATACTCATTATAGCTTTTATTATTGGCTGATACTTCACCAATAGTTAAAAAGTCTTTGTTACTTGTTGAACGCTGAATATTAAAATGCGAAACATTAACCTCATTAGCAGTAGTCCATAAATTTTCTACAGATTGCTTCGTACCTTGCAATGAAGGTTCATTTATCATTAATAATTTATAATTAATCATTTTCAATGGCACCGTACCCACAGTAACCACCACAGTATCTGCACTAAAACACCCATTGACCACTTGCTGCAAAATATAGCTTGTGGTAACAGTTGGTTTTACCCAAAAACCGGGTCTCGTGCTGTCTATTGTTGTATTTTGTATTTGCCATTTTAAACTATCTATACCATTGGTATAACTGCCTATAAATACACTATCTCCAAGTGCAATGGTGGTGTCTTTACCGGCATCTGCTTTTAGGCAAAAACTATCTAAGGGAATTACTGAAACATCATCTACATAATAGGCTGCACCATCATAACCGGGGTTGCTAAAAGGCTGGGATAATGCATACTGTGTTTGCGATGCCAATTTAAAATTGCCTAGTGTTAAATATTGCTCCCCACCCTGTGCAGTAAAAATGCCACTTATTTTTACCCAACCCATTGTATCTGTAACAATGGGGTTACCATAACCCACTATTTGGGGGTTGGCTTGCAATAAATGAGGGTAAGTAGTGCTGTTGGTATCTACATAAACAGCATTTTTTGTAAACAACATTGCAATATTGTTGCAGCCTTTCAGGTAAGAATCCATTAAGCTAATATAATACTCACCATAATATTTTTTACCAGTTATTAAACTATCAAATAGCTTAACTTGTATATAATTATTTGCATTCTGATTATAATAAAACATTACAAAATAAGCATCACCAGTTTTGGGTTCTTGGTAATTAATCCCCCCCCTCCCAAATTATACGGCACCCCGTCTTTGGGATATTTATTTGTACATCTATTGAAATAGTTAGCGTCTCTATAGTCAGGTTTATACCAAATATCAGGTTTGCTGTTTCGACTACCATTCCAAATTAAATTATCAGGACATATACTATATCGTTCAAATGATGGATTTGGCACTAAATTAATTTGTGAATAAACAGATTTATTCAATAATAAAAAACAAAAACAACAAAGCACTTTATAAAAGTGCTTTGTTGTTTTTGTTATGATTACTGTATGTTTCATATTACTCTACTAAAAATTTACTGTTAATTATTTTTCCATCTGCACTGATTACCCTAACCAAAAATAACCCTTTATTTAGCTTGCTAATATCAATATTTATCTTATCTAAATTATTTAGTTCCTTAACCATTACCTTTTTACCCATTATATCAAATATTTCTATTTGTCTTATCCCTTTACTCGTTACCGTAACATTAGTTTTTGCAGGGTTGGGGGAAATGCCAACGCCTTTTAAAGTTTGAGGTTTAATGTTTAAAGTTCTTATTTCGCTGTATTGTTTTTTGCCATCAAAATCTATGCTTTCTATTCTATAATAAACCACCCCTAGCCCCTCCACAGGAGGGGAATCGTAGAACCTGTATTCATTACTGTTTTTATTTTGTGCTGCTACTTTACCAATAGTTATAAAATCTTTGTCATTAGTTGAGCGTTGAACGTTAAAATGAGAAACATTGACCTCATTAGCAGTAGTCCAGAAATTTTCTACAGATTGCTTCGTACCTTGCAGCAATGACGGTTCATTTATCATTAATAATTTATAATTAATCATTTTCAATGGCACCGTACCCACAGTAACCACCACAGTATCTGCACTAAAACACCCATTGACCACTTGCTGCAAAATATAGCTTGTGGTAACAGTTGGTTTTACCCAAAAACCGGGTCTCGTGCTGTCTATTGTTGTATTTTGTATTTGCCATTTTAAACTATCTATACCATTGGTATAACTGCCTATAAATACACTATCTCCAAGTGCAATGGTGGTGTCTTTACCAGCATCTGCTTTTAGGCAAAAACTATCTAGGGGTATTACTGAAACATCATCTACATAATAAACAGCACCAAAATAGCCTGTGGGCTGAATAATGGTATAGTCAGTTACTGCATTATCTCTAAAATTGCCCAATGTTAAATATTGCTCTCCACCCTGTGCCTTAAAAATACCACTCACTTTTATCCAGTTTAAAGTATCGATTATAATGGGGTTGCCATAGTTAGAGATTTGGGGATTGGCAGGCAAAAATTCTGAGTTAACTGTATCTACGTAAACAGCAGTTTTTGTGAAAAGCATTGATTGATTATTGCAGCCAATTCTAAAGGGATTACTAAGACTCACAAAATACTCACAATAATAGTTTCTGCCTTGTTGTAAACTATCAATTAGTTTAACTTGTAAATAATTTCTTGCATCTCCGCCATTACGATAAAACATTGCCATATAGGCAAATCCACTTTTTGCGTATTGGAAACTTGGACCAGTAATAGTACCGTGTGCTGGTACACCAATGTTGGCTGCATTGGCACAAGCGTTTAAATAAAAAGCAAAACGATAATCGGGTTTATACCAATAATCAGGTTTATCATTTCGATTATTGACTGGGCAAGTGGTATATTGTTCAAAACTACCATTGGGTACAAGGTTAGTTTGTGCTTTAGATAAAGTTGTTATACTAAAAATAAGTAAACAGCAAAGCACACTATAAAGGTGCTTTGCTGTTATGTTTATTGAATATCCCATAGCTATTCTATTACAAGTTTACTGGTATTTGTTTCTCCATCTAGTCCAGTTATCCTCACCAAAAATAACCCTTTATTTAGCTTGCTAATATCAATATTTATCTTATCTAAATTATTTAGTTCCTTAACCATTACCTTTTTACCCATTATATCAAATATTTCTATTTGTCTTATCCCTTTACTCGTTACCGTAACATTAGTTTTTGCAGGGTTGGGGGAAATGCCAACGCCTTTTAAAGTTTGAGGTTTAATGTTTAAAGTTCTTATTTCGCTGTATTGTTTTTTGCCATCAAAATCTATGCTTTCTATTCTATAATAAACCACCCCTAGCCCCTCCACAGGAGGGGAATCGTAGAACGTATATTCATTACTGTTTTTATTTTGTGCTGCTACTTTACCAATAGTTATAAAGTCTTTGTCATTAGTTGAGCGTTGAACGTTAAAATGTGAAACATTAACCTCATTAGCAGTTTGCCAATTAAGCAACACATTATTGCTTTCTTTTTGTGCTGAGAAAGAGAGGAGTTTGAGGGGTAGGGGTATATTACTTATGTATTTTGCAACAAAATAATTACCATTAAAATTTTTAAAATTACCTGCTGCATAAATTACATTAGTAGTTTCATCAAACAATAGTGAATTTATTTGTCCGTTTGCAGATAGTGAGTCTCCACCAAGTTTACTCCATTTTATGCCATCCCATTTTGCAACAAAACAATAACCAGCACTATCTTGTAATCGACCAGAAGCATATACAACTCCTGAAGAATTTACTATAATTGAAGTAATGATGTTATTGGAAGATATTCCAATTGAATTAGGTCCACCAAGTACACTCCATTGTGTGCCATCCCACTTGGCTACATAAGATTTGTTACTATCATCTAATAAATAGCCCCCTGTATAGACATTCCCAAAAGTATCGACAGCAATTGAATATAAAGTTCCTCCATTTAAAGAAACTGCTCCCCCTAATTTGCTCCAAGTATTTGTTGCCTTATCCAATTTTGCAACGTAGGGATAAGTGGATACAGGCTGATAATTTTGACCAACAGCATACACATTACCTAGCCTATCAATTGTCATCGCATTTACATTAAATTTAAGTATTGATGTATCATTAATACCGGATTTGACCCAAGTATTTGTTGCTTTATCGCACTTACCAATGTTATATATTTGAGTATTGCTTAGCCAATAATTATAACCAGCACCAGAATAAATATTTCCTTCTTCATCTGAACATAAAGACGATATACTATTAGAAGGCATATGTGAGCTATTAACTAAATCACTCCAAGTATTAGTAGTCTTGTCCCATTTTGCTAAAAGCCGATGTTGCCCACTTCCAACTCCCCAAGCAGCATAATTTACACCTCCTGCATAAACATTTCCAAAAGTATCGCAGCATAGTGCATAAAGTCCACTAATTCCGTGCAAAGAATTATGACCACCTAACTCACTCCAAGTATCAGTCGCTTTATCCCATTTGGCAACATATATAAATAATCCATTACTAGTATTATTATCAAACCAACCAGCGGCGTAAACATTGCCAAATTTATCATTACACATAGCATAAATTCCACTATTTGCTTTCAAGCTATTCACACCACCCAACTCACTCCATTGCCCACTTACCCCTACACTTATCATCAACCCAACAATTATTAACATCTTTCGCATAAACTCCATTTTAAGACTTTAAAAATAAGCAGTTTCCTCTTTCCGCCTCATCGGAAAGCTATCTTTTTCAATTTATTTCGCCGTTGTTGGTATGGCAAAGCCTACCAACAACATCAGAATCTCTTATAGAGTTTTAAACTCTATAAGAGATAATAACAAAAAATGTTGGTGAAGAACACCAACATTGGCGAAATAAATAAACCTCGATGCGTGTAAATGCTTCGAGGTTTTTTGTTGCTTATTATGCCCTTTTTTTGTGTTCTTCACCAACAAGCTATGTGGGTGGCGATAAAAGATGTTGGTGAAGAACACCCAACATCGGCGAAGCAGATTTCTCTGGCACTAACCTTTCGAAATGACGGGAATTATTTCAAACCAACTCAGTACTTCAAATTCTTTAAGGTTGGCGATTTTATCCAGGTAAAAGCAGCCACCACAATAGTAACACAACCGCCAAAAACTACCGATGCCACATTGCCCATATACCTTGCAGCTACACCACTTTCAAATTGTCCTAATTCGTTGCTGCTATTAATAAACATACTACTTACGCTCATCACTCTTCCCCGCATTTCATCGGGGGTTTTTAGTTGGGCTATAGTTCCTCTTACTACTACGCTTACACCATCTAAAATACCACTCAATAACAGTGCAGTAAATGAAAGCCAGAATACTTTTGATACAGCAAAAACCACCATACAAACACCAAAGCCAGCAACTGAAAGTAATAACTTTTTTCCCTGCTGATTTTTTAATGGAAAACGTAAAATGGTAATAATGCAAATAATAGCACCTAAGTCGGTGGCTGCATTTAACCACCCAAATCCTACTGGACCCACCTGCAAAATATCTTTGCTAAAAACAGGTATCATAGCCACTGCTCCTCCAAATAACACTGCAAATAAATCCAGGGTTAATGCTCCTAAAAGTTCTTTGGTTTTATAAACATATTTTAATCCTTCGGATATATTATGCCATACTTTATCGTGTTTTTTTGATGCCACAGGCGGATGAGGTTTTAATAAAAAAATGAAATAAAAACCTGCAATTACCAATGCTACAATAACGCCTAAAGCACCACTTATTCCTATACCAGCAATTAAAAAGCCTACCAAAGCATGCCCAATTACCGATGCCGAAAGCCAAGCACCCTGATTCCAGCTAATGCCATTGGGCAATAATTCTTTGGGAACAATAGCTGCTACTAATGTACCAAAACAAGGTCCGGTAAACGAACGAAAAACGCCTGTGCAAAAAACTATGAAATAGATGCTATAAACTATTGTATTTTTTGTTACAATTTGTGAAGCAAAATGAGTTGACAAAAAAAGTAATGTGAATGCCGACAGAAAATATAAACCAACACCTGTAAGTAAAAGCTTTCTTTTTTCTGAAATGTCAATTTTATATCCTGCGTGCAGGGATAAGGAAACAGCAGGAATTACCTCGGACAATCCAATTAAACCAATTGCCAATGGATTATTAGTTAATTCGTACATCCAGTAACCCACCAAAGCTCCCATCATTCTCAATGCCATAATAAATAAAAACCTTCCAAACATTAAATGCCTGAATTCGGGAATACGCATTGAAATAAAACTGTCTGATGTAGATGCTTGTAACTTCATAAACTGCTTGGCAGCAAACTTAGTGTTATTGGCTAAAAGCAATGAATTGGATTAGGAATTTCTGTAAAGAACTTGAATAAAACCAATTAAGATTTTATCTTGTATTTTGCAATCAATTCGTTTTTTGCAGCTTCAGCATCTTTTGCAGCTGTTTCAATTTCGTATAGTTTTTGTTGCACTATTTGGGTTAATTTGTCTAGTTTATTATCTACTTTCATATCTAATAATTCAACAAAATCCTTAAACTCCTTGTCACAGGCTTTGCTAAATAAATCAATAGATTTTGCTACTGCAGTTTTATAGCCAATACTTTCATCAACTTCTTTTACCGACTGTACAATTCGCATTCTATCAATGCTTGATTTTTTAGCTTCGAATAAAATAGCCTTTATCTCTTTTGTATCAATTACAACATTATTATCAGCTTTTACTTTTGCAACAGCATCAGATGCTTGCTCCATAAACAAATGTTCAGGTTCGTATGAAGCTCCAAACGATTGCTGAATAGTATTATAAAACTGAGCTGCTTCTGCGTCAGTGGCTTTTACTTTTTCTTTACAGGATATTGTTGTTATTGAAATAACGGCTACTAATATATATTTAAACATAAAAAACAATTTATTCATCAAAACTAAAGAGAGGATGAGACAATAGAAAGATTATTTAAGCAACTGAATCCAGCCACCCAAATTCTGGGTAGAATTGCCATTAATAACATTTAATACATAATAATATGTTGCCATTGGCAAGGGCTTACCATTATATAAACCATCCCAGGCAATTTTATTACCAAATAATGTTTTTACAAGTTTTCCATATCTATCAAAAATATTGGCTTTTAAATATAAAATCTGTGCTTTGTCTTCTACTTCCCACTGGTCGTTAATACCATCTCCGTTAGGAGAAAAAGCATTGGGTATAAATAAATCTGAGGCAATACGTATGTATATTGAATCCTGAACACCACAGTTTTTATTGGTAGATACAAAAATTTTATAAAATGTTGAAGTTTTGGGCGTGGCAATTGGATTAGGAATAAATTTATCAGATAAAGTGTTGCTAATATCCTCCCAAACTAAATTATTATAATTACCTGTAATTTGAGCATCGAGCATAATAGATGAGCCTAATTTTACGTATTGCTCCTTCTCTAAAAAAACACTTGGAATTGGGTTTACAGTAACAGCTTGTTCTTTAAATGCTACACAGCCATTATTGGCAGTGTAAGTAAATCTTATTTTTGTTGTACCATTAAAAACAGTTGATGGTGTAAATAATCCATTGCTATTTACTCCAAAACCTGAAAAAACACCTCCATTTCCGGCAATGCCAGTTATTTCAGTTGCATTTAAACTAAAGGCTGGCACATTACTACAAACTTCGGCAACTGTATTGAATTGAATTTGTGGAATGGGCTTTACAGTAATATTAGTAGAGTCTGATGCAAAACAATGAGCTGTGGACACTGTTAGAATGTATTTTCCTGTATCAGCAAAGTTGATGGTTGCAATATTAATGTTTTGGGCAGATGAAATTGTTCCATTAGGCAAAATCCATTTATAAAGCACATTAGGAATAGTATTATTATTGTTCAGCTGTACATTTTCGAGTAAACAAGCATTATTGCTTATCACATTTATTGCTGGCAATGGCGTTGGGTATATAACTACAACAACTGAATCGCTGGAAACACAAGTATTGAAGTTAGTAAATACTTTATAAACACCCGATGATATTTCAGAAACATTCGTCAAAGTATTATTGCCATTACTGCTGTTAAATCCATTAGGACCACTCCAATTAAAACTTGCACCTGCATAACTTGCATTTATGATTAAATCTTTTCCGCTACAAATGGGAGCATTGGTAAAAAGTAAAGGTTTAGGAGTTGAGATAATTTTGATGTAAATAGAATCTGTTGAACTACAATTTAAAGTTGATGCAGTTAAAACATATCTTCCTGAATCTGAAAATTGAACAGCTGCTATATTAATATTTTGGCTGTTAGAACTGCTTCCATTGGGCAATGACCATGAATAGGCAGTATTAGGTACAGTATTAGAGTTGGAAATTTGTAATGATTTTGCAAAACACACAGTACTACTAGCAGCTAATACACCTGCAGATGGTGTTGGATTTATTTGAACAAAAATTGAATCTTTTGCAGAGCAATTATTTGCAGTTGTAGTAACTGTATAATAGCCATTCCCAATTGGCAAAACACCTGGAATTAAATTATTCGCATTTGAACTGGCAAATCCGTTAGGACCTGTCCAGCTAAAGCTGCCTCCTACATAATTTGCATTTACAGTTAAATCTTTTCCACTACAAATTGGAGCGTTTGTGTTTAATAAAGGGGTGGGAATGGGATTAACGGTAATATTTATTGGAACATTTACTGCAGCACAAGAAAACTTTGTAGCTGTTAATGAATATAATCCTGTTCCACTTGTTGAAATATTGGACAATACTGGGTTGGGTATATTAGCACTAAAGCCATTAGGTCCTGTCCAACTAAACTGTACAGCTAATGCATTATTAAAATTGGTGAAAAATTTTAAATCATTGTTAGCACAAATGGCTCCGTTTACAGCATTACTTGTTGCAGTAACATTTAATTTGTTAAAATCTGAAAAATATCCATACCTAGCTCCTCCAGTTGCATCTCCATGAATAATGCTTAAATGAAATTCAATGTCACTATTTTCAACAATGGCTCCTGCACCTACAGCTAATTGACTAACATCAAGAAAAACCTGAGCATATTTCCATAATCCACCACTAAAGGGTACTACACTAAATTGAGATGCATTAATAACACTTGTTCCACCATTGAACTTAAATTTATTTTCATATCCAGCGGGTACAAGAATATTCATATATAATGCTGTTGCATCACTTCTTGTAAATGCTACTTTATTGCTACCCGTACATTCAATTTGTGGTAATACAGCATGTCCAACTTCGCAACCAAAACCTGTTAAGTGTAAAACATAAGCCGGTTTACTAGTTTCAATATATTGAACCTGACTAAATGACGAATCGTGATAAGTAACTCCTTTGGCGATAGTTGCCCTAATGCTACCATTAATGATTATTATCGTATTATCTTCTGTTGCCAAAATAAACAAATGATCACTTGGTTTACTTACTGGATTATTTAAAAAACCTGGCAAAGCAATATATTTTGTGCCTAATAAACTCAATGGAACAATTTGATCTCCTGCCAAATCTAAACAACCTGCGTATCCATCTCCACCAATACTATCATCTTTTATTGTTACGGCAACAGGTTTATTGCTTAAAATCGTACTCCCCATTAAATGGTCTAAGGGATTTCTTCCAACAGCAGTTGCTGAATAAACTTGCCCTTTGTTTAGCATAATTGTAAAAGCTATACCTGCACTATGACCAATTATGTCATTAGCAGGATTGATAACGATAGAGGTATTATCTTCTGTTGCTACAATATCAAAAGATGAAGATGGCAAAATGGGAGGTAAAGCGTAATAAGCCCAATTACTCATAATATTTTGAGTAGGAATAAAAAAGCTGGTGCCTAAAGCATTTTTGCCCTTTAAAACAAACATTTCAGGGTTGGAGCTTGAAGCCTCCTCATAATAAGCACTTATGGCTGCTGTACTTGAAATTAATAATCCAGAATTCAAAATTTGATTGGCTGGCTTAGACTCTACCAAATCAATTTGACTTGTTAAATCTACAGAAACACTTGAGTTAGCAGGAATAAAAATTGTAACAGTTGTAAAACTTGGATTGGCTGGCTGAGAGACTGTAACATTTGCCGAATTGCTAAATGCAGTCATTCTTAAAAAAATTGGCCTGTCCGTATGGGGGCTACTATTGTCATTGATAATTTCTGGGGCAGCAAACCAAAAAGCAGTATCTACTTGTGCTAACAAATTTGATACAACCAAAACTAAAAAAAATGTGCAAAGCCACTTTAACATAAGGTACTTTAATCAACGAATTACAAAAGCAAGGTACCGTTAATAACGCAAGAATTAAACTGATATTTCAAATGTTGATATTTACACAGTTATTAACAAAAAAATATGGATAATTTAATATTGCTATTTATTGTATAAATTAGTTGTATTAAAAAATTACAAATATTTCTTTTTAAATTACTTATAATATTTATATGATTTTTAATACATATTTTATTTTTAATATTATTTTTAATTAGCAATAAGCTATATTTCATTTATTTAACTACAATATTTAATTGCTAATTTAAGCATTAAAATAGATTTTAGAAAGTAACTATTTTTTCGTTACTCACCACTTATTCACATAGCACATTTTAGGGGTAAATCAACCACAAAAAACCTCTATGTTCGCAGACACTAAATGGGTTAGTTATGCGTTTGAAAAGTTTAGAAATTAAAGGATTTAAAAGTTTTGCTGATAAGACTTTCGTGAGTTTTGATGAGGGAATTACAGGTATTATTGGACCAAATGGTTGCGGAAAAAGTAATATCATAGACAGTATAAGATGGGTAATAGGCGAGCAAAAGATCTCTGCATTACGTAGTGAAAATCAAGGAGCATTGGTTTTTAATGGTTCAAAAACAAGAAGTGCTTCAGGCTTGGCCGAAGTAAGTTTAACCTTTGAAAATACCAGAAACTTACTTCCAACAGAGTTTAGTACCATTACAGTTACTCGTAAATTTTATAAAAATGGTGATAGTGAATATCGTTTAAATGATGTTCAATGCAGATTAAAAGACATTCACAACTTATTCTTGGACACAGGAGTTAGTACAGATAGTTATGCAATTATTGAACTTGGTATGGTAGATGATATCATTCGGGACAAAGAAAACAGCAGACGTAGAATGTTGGAACAAGCTGCTGGTATAACCATCTACAAAACACGAAAGAAGGAAGCCAAAAGTAAATTAGATGCCACCGAGCAAGACCTTGCCAGAATAGAGGATTTGTTGTTTGAAATTAATAATCAGCTTAAAATGCTTGAAAGTCAGGCAAAAAAGGCTGAGAAATACTATGAAATTAAAAAAGAATACAAGGAAATTGCTGTAGAACTTGCCAAAGCCAGTCTACAAGGTTTTAACCTTACTTATAAAGAATTAAACGAACAACAAGAGAATGAAACCAACAACAAAGTTCGTTTAGAAGCAGAATTAGCAACAGAGGAAGCTGCAATTGAAGCCGACAAAGTTGGCTTCATAGAAAAAGAAAAGGCTTTGCAAAGTATGCAACATAGCTTTAATGAGTTGGTTCAAAATTTGAGAACCAAGGAAAATGAGAAAAATTTAGCTACTCAAAAACTACAATACCTACAGGAAAAAGAAGCTAATCTAAAGGAATTTTTAGCTAAAGCCGATGGGCAATTAAAAGGCATAGAAGATTCTATATCATACAGTAAGGAGCATTTAATTGAAGAAGAAACTAAATTAAAAGACATACAAATTCAGGTTGAAGCTACAAGAACGCAAGCTGAAGAAAGTAGAAAAATTGTTGATGAAAAAAGAATATTGGTTGATACCAATAGAACGCAACATCAACAAATCTTAAGAAGTCAGTTCGATGCCGAGAAGAAAGTAGCAGTTGCTGATACCTCAATCCAGAACCTGCAACGTTCTTCTTTCCAAATAACTGAAGAGAATAATGGCAGAGAAGCACAACTACAACAATTAAATAACGAATTAGTTGATAAAGAAGAACTGCTTGAAACTAAACGTTACGATTTACAACAATTACAGGAACATCATCAAAAAACCAAAGAGCAGATATTTGAATCACAATCTGTTTTAGAAACGTTACGTGCTCAATTAGCTGATGAAAACAGAAAATTTGACGCTAAACGTAACGAACACGACCTGCTAAAAAGTATGGTTGACAGAATGGAAGGGTATCCCGAGAGTGTTAAATTTCTACATAACAATCAGGGATGGAATCATCAGGCTCCTATCCTATCCGATATTATTTATGTAAATCCTGAGTATAGAGCTGCTGTTGAAAATGTATTAGAACCTTATCTTAACTATTATGTGGTTAACAACCTACAAGAAGGTTTACAAGCCATTAACTTGCTTGATACCAATAAAAAAGGAAAAGCAAACTTCTTTATTTTAGATGCAGTTTTACAAAACACAAATAACACTGCAAGTCATCAACCAAAAAATACTATTAAGGCTTTAGATGTGATTGAGGTAGATGACAAATACAAGCCACTAGCGTTGCATTTGCTTGAAAATGTGTTTATTGCACAGGATGATGAAGCTTTGGAAAATAGCAATGATGCCATAGTTTTAGAAAAAACTGGTAAATACGTTAAAGGAAAATACTCTATTACCGGTGGCAGTGTGGGTTTATTTGAGGGCAAAAAAATCGGTAGAGCCAAGAACCTTGAAAAGCTACACGAAGAAATCGTTGCTCAGGAAGCGGTAGTAAATGTACTTAAGTCACAAATTCAAACCAAGCACAACGAGGTTATTACTTATAACGAACAGCTGAAGGAAAATGCCATTCGTGCTACTGAACAAGAGATCAATCAGTTAACGAATCAAGTTTTTGCAATTAAAAACCGAATTGAAAACCTGCAACTTGCAAAAAACAATGCCTTACAACGCCTGGAAGAAATGCGTGAAAGATTGGAAGGTGAGCAAGAGTCAATTGCAGATACAAGAGAAGAATTAACCAGTTTGAACGAAAGATTAACACAGTCTGCCAACGATATGAAAACTATCGAAGCCGAATATCAAACTGCAGAACAAGAATACAGTGTTATCTCTTATCAGTACAATCAAAACAATATTGAACTAACCAAACAACAAAGCAAGTTAACTGCTTTGACGCAGGAGTTGAAGTTCAAAGAAGAACAACTACAATCTCTTAAATTACAAATAGAGCAGAATAGCAAGCAGTTAAAAGATTCAGTTGCTATTATCGAGGAAAGCAAATTTGCTTTGGAAGTTGGTGCCGAAGAACTATTGATTTTACTTAAAGCCAAAGAAGAAGAAGAAAAGAAATTGAACGAAGCCGATGCTGCTTATTATAACTTGAGAAACGCATTACAGGAAAAAGAAAGTGCTTTAAGACTAAAATCTAAAAGCCGTGAGATGGCTGAACATCTATTAAGTGAAATTAAAGACAGACTGAATGAACTGAAACTGCAATTGGCAGGAATGAA
>CAZTOP010000024.1:0-42526 GCA_964615145.1 uncultured Chitinophagaceae bacterium | reverse complement strand
CTTTATTCTTTGGTGGTGCAGACAGACCATTGAATATGATTTTGGATGATGGTGGAGATTTAACTAATATGGTATTTGATAAATATCCTGAGTTAATTTCTCATGTTAAAGGTTTAAGTGAAGAAACAACAACGGGTGTTCACAGATTATACGAAAGAATGGCAAATGGCACATTACCTATTCCTGCTATTAATGTAAACGATAGTGTTACTAAATCTAAATTTGATAACAAATATGGTTGTAAGGAAAGTTTAGTTGACTCTATTCGTAGAGCAACTGATGTGATGATGGCTGGAAAAGTTGCTGTAGTTGGTAGTTATGGTGATGTGGGTAAAGGAAGTGCTGCAAGTTTAAAAGGTGCTGGTTGCCGTGTTATTGTAACTGAAATTGACCCAATTTGTGCTTTACAAGCTGCAATGGATGGCTTTGAAGTGAAACCAATGATTAAAGCTGTACAAGAAGCTGATATTATTGTTACTGCAAGTGGTTGCCGTGATTTGATTACTGAAAAACATTTCAGATTGATGAAAGACAAAGCTATTGTTTGCAATATTGGTCACTTTGATATTGAAATTGATATGGCTTGGTTAAATACTAATTATGGCCATACAAAAGATACTATTAAACCACAGGTTGATATTTATAATATTGATGGTAAAGATGTAATTATCTTGGCTGAGGGTCGTTTAGTAAACTTAGGTTGTGCTACTGGTCATCCAAGTTTTGTAATGAGTAATTCATTTGCAAATCAAACTTTGGCTCAGTTAGAACTTTGGACTAACACAGATAAATATGAAAATAAAGTGTATGTGTTACCTAAACATTTAGATGAAAAAGTGGCTCGTTTACACCTTGCTAAAATTGGTGTTGAATTAGATGAATTAACTGCTGAACAAGCTGCATACTTGGGTGTTCCTCAGTTTGGTCCATTTAAAAATGATGCTTACAGATATTAATACAGTTCAAAGTTTAAGGTTTTAAATTTTTACTTTTTACTGAATAAAAAAAGAGGTTGCTAGTTGGCAGCCTCTTTTTTTGCTCAAATGAAACTTCTATAAAATTTCTTTCTTATTATAAACAACAAATTTGTGTAAAAAAGCTTTGCTACAAGATATTATAAGGAGCTTTTTGATGAACTGTCGATACTTTTTTCAATAATACCACTAACCTTATTTGCCCAAATTGAATGGCTTTTTGCAGCATAATGTAAGCCATCGGTAGCCAGCAAAGTTTCATCGTGCAATGCTTGTCTTGTATCGTCTGTAATGTTCAAATATTGCACTTGATATTTTTGAGCTATAAGCTCACAAACACCGTTATAAGCATCAATTTCAGAAGCTATTTGAACCACATTTCTATCCTTTGCAAAAGGAGTAACGCTCCAATCGGGAATTGATAACACTATAACATTTTTGGCATTTTTATCAACGGAATGAATGGCTTTATTTAATAAAAAATCGAAGTCTTTTGCAAATGCTTCAGTACTTAATCCTCGATATTGATTATTTACACCAATTAATAAGGTTGCAAAATTGTATTGACTATTTAATTTTATTTTTTCAAGATGCTCCATTAGTTCAAAGCTTGTCCAACCTGTTTTAGCAACAATTTCAGGAGCATTGAACAAATGTCCTTTTTTTCGTAACATTTGTACTAGTTGATATGGGAAGCTCTCGTGCAATGGCACACTTTCTCCAATAGTATATGAATCGCCCAAACACAAAATATTATAACTTTTCATATATTTTTTATTTAATTTTTTTGAGCACAAATTCTACATCTTGGCTCATAAATATCTTTTTCGCCCAATAAAACCTGTCCTTCCTGGCTGGTTTTTCTATAACTAATATTAGCAATATTGCCACATTTAACACATATTGCGTGCAATTTTGTTATATAGTCTGCTTTTGCCAAAAGATTAGGCATTTGTCCAAATGGGTTTCCTAAATAATCCATGTCTAAACCAGCTACAATAACACGTATGCCCTGTGTAGCCAGTGTTTCGCATACATTAGCAATTTCGGCGTCAAAAAATTGGGCTTCATCAATACCTACCACATCCACATCATTTGCCATTAATAAAATGTTTTGTGAACTAGAAACCGGTGTACTGTGAATAGCATTAGCATCGTGACTTACTACATTAACATCATCATAACGTGTATCAATGGCAGGTTTAAAAATTTCAACTTTCAAATTTGCAATTTTCACTCTTTTTAATCTGCGAATAAGTTCTTCAGTTTTACCACTAAACATACTTCCACAAATTACTTCAATCCAACCCCTTCTTTCCCCACTTATATTTGGCTCTATAAACATTGCTTAAAATATTAACATTTTTAATTTTTAAGAGTATTTCTTATACTTTTAATCGCTTCAAAAATATAGTTTAAAATGGAAAGAGTACATACACTTATTAACAAATTGAAAGAACAGCTTGACAATGGTAATACCGCTCAACAATTAATTACTACAACGCAGTTATTATTGAGCGAATTGCAAGCAATGGAAGTACCCGAGCAGCACGGAAAAGTAACAGTGTTAATGCCAGCTAGTTTTTATAAAGAACAGGAAAGTATTGCAAGTACTATTGTTGAACCAACAATAGAAGTGAAACCTGAAATAAAACAAGTTGTTACAAATGAAACTTTAAAGACAAATGAAATAGTAACCCCAATTTTAACAAAACCAAAAGAAGTTTACAGCATTTTTGCAAACGATTCAGATACGCCTCCAACACTTGCTTTACAAGAAAAAAAAGAAACTATTGAACTAAATGATTTAAGAAGCAATGACAGCAAAAGCTTTAATGATTTTTTTAAAGAGGATAAAAAAGAAGTAGCATCGTCAATAATTGAAACACCAGTAAAGGATTTAAGGAAGGCAATTGGCATTAATGATAAATACGTTTATATAAGTGAATTATTTCACGGCGATGAAGCTATGTATGAAAGAAGTATTAAAACAATTAATGGTTTTTCTGTTTACCCCGAAGCGGAACAATGGATAAAAAGAGAATTATTTACAAAGCTTTGTTGGGAAGCAGATAGTGAAATTGTAAAACAATTTGATCAATTAATAAGAAGACGATTTGTATAAATCCAATCTATAATTTTATTGGTAGCACCAGTTTTGGAAATAACATACTCGCCTGCATTTTTACAAGTTTTTTGATAAAATTTTTGGTCTGTAAGCAATTGATTAAATGTTGTTTCAAGTTCTATTGCACTTTCTACAGTAAAAGCTCCATCCCTATCTATTAGTTCTGTTGCTTCTAAATATTTTTCGTAAACCGGACCAAAAATTACAGGTTTAAAATACACGGCTGCCTCTAAAACATTATGTACACCATCTCCACCAAAGCCACCACCAATATAACAAATAGTAGCGTATTTATACAACTTGCTTAATAAGCCAATATTGTCAATTATCAATACATTAATGGTTTCATTTAATAATTCAATCTGGGAATATAAAACAGCATGTTTGTACAGACTTAAGCACTCGTTTAATCTATCCTTATTTATTTCATGCGGAGCTACAATAAATTTAATTTCTGGATGCGTGTTAGCAAAATGATCTAGTTCCATATCATCTTCTGTCCAAGTACTACCAGCTACAATTACTTTAGAGTTTCCAATGTAATTCTCAATTTCTTGAAAAGAATAAATATGCTCAGTAATTTCGGTAACTCTGTCAAATCTGGTATCGCCACAAACAGTTACATTTTTATTAATATTAATTGTAGTTAATAAAGATTTCGATTCACTGTTTTGTACAAAAAGATGTGTAAAACAATGCAACATTTCAAAATGCAATTTTCCATACCATTTAAAAAAAGGTTGATTGTTTCTGAAAATAGCACTAACCAATATCAAAGGGATACTCCTGCTTTTTGCCTCGGTTAAATAATAATACCAAAATTCATATTTTACGTATATAATAAAAGATGGTTTAGTAATGTCGAAAAATTGCTTTGCATTTTTCTTAGTATCAATGGGCAAATAAAAAATATAATCGGCACAGGGATAGTCTTTATGAATTTCGAAGCCCGAAGGAGAAAAAAAAGTTAATAAAAATTTATATTTTGGAAACTTTTGTTTTAAGGACTCAATAATGGGTCTTCCTTGCTCAAACTCACCTAAAGATGCACAATGCATCCAAATTACTTTAGAATGATTTTGAGCAAATGCAATTTCAAGTTTTTCAAAAATATGCTCACGCCCTTTTACCCACTGTTTTGCTTTTACATTATATGTGCCAATCAATCTTGCAGTAATTGTATATAGCTGAATAAACAAATTATATAGAAGCTTCATTAAAGCGAATGTAGCAATTGTTGAAAAAAGAAGTGAATAATTTTAAATCAGCTTTATAGTTATTCTCAAAACTTGATTATTCAATAAAACCATTTCCTTTGTAATATAAAGCAAGAACTATGTTTCCTAAAATTAATCCTGCATCTACTCAAGCTTGGTTTTTATTGAAAAAACACTTCGAAGAAGAAATGTGCAATAAAAAAATGAAAGTATTATTTAGTAATGATTCAGAAAGAGCCATAAAATATTCGATTGATTTTAATGATATTTATTTTGACTTTTCGAAAAATATCATTACCGAAAAAACTGTACAACTGCTATTACAATTGGCAAATGATTGTCACCTAAAAGAAGCCATACAAGCTCAATTCAACGGCGAAAGAATTAATGAAACTGAACATCGTGCTGTATTACACACTGCACTAAGAAAACAAAACAATACACCTGTTTTTGTTGATGGAAAAGATATAATGCCAGATATAAAAAAGGTTTTAGAACAAATGAGTATATTCTGCAACAAAATACATAGTGGTGACTGGAGAGGATATACTGGAAAAAAAATAAAGTACATAGTAAACATAGGAATTGGAGGAAGCGATTTAGGTCCAGTAATGGTTACAGAAGCTTTAAAGCCATATTGGATAAATGGTATTGAAACGCATTTTGTAAGTAATGTAGATGGCACCCACATTGCAGAAACGTTGAAAAAAGTAAATGCCGAAGAAACACTTTTTTTAATTGCATCAAAAACTTTTACTACGCAGGAAACAATGACCAATGCTCATACTGCTAGAAATTGGTTTTTAGATTTTGCACAAAATGAAACACATATTGCCAAACATTTTGTAGCCTTAAGTACTAATGAAACCGAGGTTGTAAAGTTTGGAATTGCAAAAGAAAATATGTTTGAATTTTGGGATTGGGTTGGTGGAAGATATTCCCTTTGGAGTGCTATTGGTTTGTCGATTGCTTTAACAATTGGATATGACAATTTTGATTTGCTACTAAAGGGAGCTTATGCAGCAGACCAGCATTTTACAGAAGAAAGATTTGAAAAAAACATTCCTGTTTTAATGGGGCTTTTAGGTATTTGGTATGTTAATTTTTTCAATGCACAAAGTGAAGCAATTTTGCCTTATGACCAGTATTTACACAGATTTGCTGCTTATTTTCAACAGGGCAATATGGAAAGCAATGGAAAAATGATTGATAGAAATGGAAATGAAGTTAGCTACTCAACAGGTCCTGTAATTTGGGGAGAGCCGGGCACCAATGGTCAGCATGCTTTTTACCAATTAATACATCAGGGCACCCCAATGATTCCTTGCGATTTTATTGCACCTGCAATTTCTCACAACAAAATTGGCGACCACCATTTAAAACTTTTAAGTCATTTTTTTGCTCAAACTGAAGCTTTATTGAATGGTAAAACTGAAGATGAAGTAAAAAAAGAATTATCAAAAGCTGGCAAAACAGAAGACGAAATTAAACGTCTGACCGCTTTTAAAGTTTTTAGCGGAAATAAACCTACTAATTCATTTTTAATAAAGGAAATAACTCCATTAACACTTGGTACTTTAATAGCTTTATACGAACACAAAATTTTTGTTCAAGGTGTTATTTGGAATATTTACAGTTATGACCAATGGGGTGTTGAATTAGGGAAACAACTTGCCAATTCAATATTGCCAGAATTGTTAAATGATGATTTAATTCATACACACGATTCATCTACCAATCACTTAATCAATCAATATAAAAAGTTACGAAGCAATTAAAGACTTTTCCTAAAACATCAATACAAAATGGATTAATAAATGGCAGTACAAAAAATTACGATAGAAGATTTTTTAAATATGTCATCAAAAAATATATTGATAATTGATGTTAGAAGCCCTGCAGAATTTGAACATGCTCATATTCCCAATGCTCTGAATTTACCACTATTTAACAACGAGGAAAGAAAAGTTGTTGGAACAGCATATAAACAAAAAAGCAGAGAGGATGCTATTAAAATTGGGCTCAACTATTTTGGAGTTAAAATGGCTGCAATGATTGAATTTGTTGAAGATATTATATCCAAAAGCAAAAACAAACCTGAGCAACATCAACTCAACATTGTAGTTCATTGTTGGCGTGGCGGGATGCGAAGTGCAGGTGTTGCGTGGCTTTTAGACTTATATGGCTTTAAAGTTAACATCATTATTGGAGGATATAAATCATACAGAAACTGGGTTTTAAAACAGTTTGATGTAAACTATAATTTTAAAGTTTTAGGCGGTTATACAGGAAGTGGAAAAACAGAAACTTTATACTCGCTACAAAAACTTGGAGCTACAGTTATTGACTTTGAAAAATTAGCAGGTCATAAGGGATCTGCATTTGGGAACCTTGCTGAAATTCCACAACCCTCACAAGAAATGTTTGAGAATAATTTAGCGTTGGAATTATTCTCAAAAAAAGAAAATATTATTTGGATAGAAGACGAAAGTCAGCGAATTGGCAATGTTAACTTACCTAGTAAAATTCATCAACAAAAACAAAAAGCATCTGTTTATTTTATTGAAATTCCATTTGAGGAAAGACTGGAATTTATAGTTAAGGATTACGGTAAATTTTCAAGTGAAAAATTAATAAATGCAATTATTAGAATTAAAAAAAGGCTTGGCGGTTTAGACACTAAAAATGCTATCAACTTTATAATTGAAAAAGATATCAAAAATTGTTTTTCTATACTTTTAAAATACTATGATAAATATTATTACAACGGTTTATTTTTAAAGGAAAACATTGATAATATTTTACATAAAATTGTTTGCAGCAAAGTTGAACCAGAAGCAAATGCTAATAAATTAATAAACTTTAATGAATAATATTATGGATATTAAAGATATCAAAGACATTAAGCTTACGCAGTTTTCTCACGGTGCAGGTTGTGGTTGCAAAATTTCTCCTAAAGTATTAGATCAAATACTGGCTTCCAATTTTGCAATGCCGGATAATGACAAACTCATTGTAGGAAATCATAGTAAAGATGATGCTGCTGTGTATAATTTAGACAATGGCACAGCCTTAATTTCTACAACAGATTTTTTTATGCCAATTGTTGATGATGCTTACAACTTTGGTAGAATTGCCAGTGCCAATGCTATTAGTGATGTTTATGCAATGGGAGGTAAACCCATTTTAGCTATTGCAATATTAGGTTGGCCTATTAATAACCTTCCACCAGAGATAGCACAACAGGTAATTGAAGGCAGTAGAAGTATTTGTAAAGAAGCTGGAATTTCATTGGCTGGAGGGCATAGCATCGACTCGCCTGAGCCTATTTTTGGACTAGCTGTTAATGGTCTTGTTGATATTAAAAATATCAAACAAAACAATACTGCACAAGTAGGTGATGTTTTATTTCTAACGAAAAAAATTGGTGTAGGAATTTTAACTACCGCTGAAAAGAAAAGTTTACTTAAAAATGAGCATAAAAAATTAGCTGCAGAACAAATGATGCAGCTAAATAAAATTGGTGAATTATTGGGAAAAATTGATGCTGTACACGCAATGACCGATGTTACTGGCTTTGGACTATTAGGACATTTAACTGAAATGGCTGAAGGAAGTGGTTGCAGTGCTAATATCTATCTTAATAAAGTTCCTTTAATTACAACAGATATTCCCTTTTATATTAACAGTAAATGTATACCAGGTGGTACAAATCGAAATTGGGATAGCTATGGCAGCAAAATTTCATTTGAAGAAGCTGTAGAAAAAGATTATGCCAAAGCAATTTTAGCAGATCCACAAACAAGTGGAGGTTTATTAATAGCTGTTAAAAAAGATTATGCCGAAATTATAAAGGCATTGCTTATTGAAAATAATTTGTACTCCGAAAGCATAGGTAGCATTACATCACAGCAAAATTATTGTGTAAAAGTTTTTAACTAATTGCAATAAAATTTACTGCAACTTACTCATTGAATATACTAGTTACAAAAATAGTGTTGATATTGAAGTTGAATGCTTTAGTATTATACACATTTTGATATTTACAAAGCATTAACAATATATTGCAACATTAGTTTAACGTATCAACAAAATTTGTAATGAAAACTTTTAATGCTTTTAAAATTGGTATAGTCATTATCATCTTGTTTATATTTTCTTGCACAAAAACTGAAACTATATATGTACCAACTGAGCCTGCAATTTCTGGTTCATTAACTTTTAGTGGCGATACAACTTATGTAAATGCTCAAAACATTACAATCAGGTACAACAGTTCGTCGCCTTGTTATCCAAGCAATGAAGTTTTTTATTTTAAAGTAATAACTACAAATTATCCCTCAAACGCTGTATATAGCTGGGATTTTGGAGATGGAGGTACAGCTGAAGGCATATATGTTCAACACAAATATGGATATGGAAATGTTAATACGCTATCACTAAAAATACAAGTTAATAATAAAACTGTTCAAGAAATTACAACAGCCATAAAATCTTATGGTCAATATGTTACACCCATAGCATCATTTGGTTCACAGCTCAATAATTATTTAGACCCAAACTATGTTGCCTTCAATGCACAATCAAGTGTAACAACTGGCTCAATTATATCATACCATTGGAACTGGAAAGATGGTACTCAATCATCTGTTGCCACAAGCTATACAGAGCATAGATTTCCGGAAATTGCTAAGGACAGCAATTATCCTGTAACCCTTACAGTTACTAGTAATGCTGGTTGTCAAACTAGTGCCACAAACAATATTTTTGTCCCGGCATCTTACACAAATGTTGGTGGCATTAGTTATACAAAAACGCCAGCTTGTTTTCCAGATAGTCAAATTTTTACTTTTACTCAAGACCCAACAAGCCTACCATCTAACACACTTTACGAATGGAATTTTGGCGATGGTACAGGCACGTTTTATGGCAATCCAATTCAACATCATTTTGTGTATTCAAAAACATATCCAATTGTTTGCACAATAAAAATTATGGGTACTAGTGGTGTTAGTCTTAAACAACTTTATAGAAATACAAGTGTATATGCTTTAGGTGATGATATTGAACCTACAGCTTATATTAGTACAATGAATGCGAAAAACCCTCCTTCAAATACGAGATGGGAATTTAATGGCGGTGGAAAAGTTGGAGATGGTCACATTATTACAAAACTTGTTTGGGAGTACGGCGATGGAGTAAAAGACTCAAGCAATACGCCTTATACGAGTCATACTTATGTACCTATTACTTCACCATCAACTTATATCATTAAATTAACTGTAACAGCAAGTTCAGGTTGCGTTGGAAGTATCACAACATCACCTGGCATTACTATCCCATAAAGAATTGCAATAATGCTAAAGATTTTTTTTTATAGTTTATTTATATCAACACTATTTCTTTCTTGTAACAAAGAAGCAAATACAACAAGTACATCTAACAGTAGTTTACCTGCTGTTGATACTATAATTACTGGACCTGTAATATTTAAAGAAACACCACAAATTGTAACCAATAGCAATGGCAGTATTATAGTACAATATCAACGCTCCTGCCCTTGTAACCCAAGCCATGAAATATATTATTTTACTGCTAACACCCCTACTATTACAGATACACTAAACACTACTTATACTTGGACAATTAGAATGGCAAGTACATTTATTTTAACTGGGAAAAAAGTTCAATTTATTTTCCAAAGAGCTGGTTTCTGGACGGTCGAATTGGAAGTTAAAACAAAGGGTATTGTAGTTGGCAACTTGAATATAAATGTTAATCCATTTGGGCAATTTGGTAACAATAAAAATGTATCCATACACGCTGATTGTATAGATAGTAATAGGAAAAATTTTATATCATTTTATAGTACAGATATTGAACCGATTGATGGATTTGTAAATGCCAGATACTGGGATTTTAATGATGGTACAAGCTCAACAGAAAAATATATTCAACACGAGTTCCCCAAAGCACCTTACGATAAAACCTATACTGTAAAACTCTTTGTTAGCAATAGTTCTGGCTGTAAGGATTCTGCAATACAAAGTGTTTTTGTTCCCGGAGATTATAGCAATTTAAAATGCAAATACACTTACACAAAAACCGATGCATGTAAACCAAGTAATGAGGTTTTTACTTTTATGGCCGATTCAATTGGAGTTCCAAAAGGAGCATTTTATATTTGGGATTTTAAAGATTATGTAAAAGATATTCCCGGGAAAACTGTATCTCATCAATTTACATTTCCTAATAGATATGATGTTACAATGAAAATTATGTACAATGGAAGACAACTTTGTAGCAACTATGATTCAGTTTTTGCAAAAGGACAAAACGTAACACCTATTGCATACTTTTACTCATCAATTGTAGAAGAAACGAGTACAACAATAAGAAGATTCTTCAACTGTTTATCTAAGTTCGATAACGGCACTTACTTATCAGATATAGTTTGGACTTACGGTGATGGTTACAGTGAACATAGACCACACGATGATTACAATGCAAGACATACTTATAACAAACAAATAAATGATAGTACATACACAGTTAAAATGGTTATTACTGCTAGTTCAGGCTGTAAGGATAGTAGTTATACAACTGTTGTTATCCCTAAGTTGTAATCTATCTGATGAATTTGATTTTTGAATCCTGCTAGTAATTTTTTTACATTATTAATCGCACACCATTTAGTTCAGAAATTCTATAAGTAAGCCTATCACTTGGAGAGCTAATAAACATAAAGTTGGTTGGTATTTTCCATTTTTCAGATAACTCATTAATAAGCTCTGGACCAAACTTTCCTACTATTTGAACAAACTTAATATTAATATCAGGATAGGCTCTATCTAAAGCATTAAAGTCTCTTAAAAAACTTTCATCTAATACTGTGTTCTCATTTAAAACGGTTACTATTTTCAACTTAGTAGTAATTTCATTGGCTTGAACATATTGAATAGCTTTATTTAAACCCGAAATATCCTCTCCTTTTGAAAAATATATAAACTCTTGAAAAGATAATTTATTAATTCTTTTTGTGATTAATGCTTCTAATTTTCTAGCTTGGTTTTGGAAGGAATCAAATACACTTTTAATGACTACTAAAAAATATTGTAGTACAAATTTTCGATCTAACAAAACAAATATTATGATAATCGATGGAATAAAATATTGCAAAAAAACTATTAAATAATCTGGATGAAGTGTGATATTGCCATATATAGCTATCATTACTGAAAGTATTGCTATTGCTACAATATATGGCTTTGCAAACTCAGGACGAGGTAGCTTGGCTCTTTTAATTTTCAATAAAAAATTACCATATCCAAAGTATGCCATTACTAATAAAAATGAAATGGTATACACACCAGCAAGTGGCCCTAATTCTCCATTAGTAATAATTAAAACAGAGATGCACAAAAGAAAAAACACAATCAATATTCTTGGTGAACTGCCTTTACTATTTTCTTTTATTAAAGCCTGAGGAAATATTCTGTCCAAAGCCATACGTTTCATTAAACCAGAAACACCAATAAATGATGTTAATACAGCACCACACAATACTAATACTGCATCAATCGAAACTAATGTTGCCAACCAATTACCACCTGCTTTATTACCCAAAAAAGATAGCAATGATTCTTGGTGTTCACCTACTAGTGCTAATGGTAAAACTGCAATAATTGCCAAAGCCATTAAAGGATTAATAATGGTTACTGCAAGCCACATATTTCTTAATGTTTTTCTAAACACACCTTGCTCTTGTTCTTCAACAAAATTTGCAGAGCTTTCAAAACCAGATATACCAAGCATTGCTGTACTGAAACCCAAAAAAAGTGCAATAGGAATACTGCCTTTTACTGGTACTTTAAAATTAGTTTGCAAAATATAACTTCCATTATTTACAACAAACCACACAGCAAAGCCTATTAACAATAACATTGAAAAAAGATGCACAATAAAAATAAAAATGGCTACAGATGATGACTCTTTAATACCCAACATAATGAGCATCATAAACAAAAAAAGCAAGATAACTGTACTCCAAAAAATTGAAATATTAGCAACCAATTGATGTAAGTAATGCATTGCTTCACTTGCAGAAATTACTGCTGTAGCCATATAAGATAAAATGGTTAAACAAGCTGCAATAGAAGCACTACTTTTTGTAGTTGTATTTAATAAAATATTGTAAGCACCGCCATTCAATGGCAATGCACCAACAGCTTCTCCATAAATTTTTCGGAAAAGAAAAAGTACAGCAGAAACGATGAGTAATGAAATCCAAGCATACTGACCAGCATATAAAATTGATAATGCTGAAACATATAGGCAAGAAGAAGTAATGTCGTTACCACAAATGGCTGTAGCTGCTAATTGTTTTAATTTTTTTGGATGACTCATAACGTATTAGTTGCTTTTAATATGAACATCAGTTTGTGGAAATGGAATACTAATATGATGTTCTCGAAATTTTTGAAGAATTTTAAATCTAATATTACTTTTTATTTGTTCTATATAAAAAATTTCATTGCTCCAAAAAAGGATTTCAAAATCAATAGAATTATTACCAAAATTTATTATTCTAATGTAGACTGGAAAAGTTTCTTGTTCATTTTTGATTACTTGTTCCTCTTCATAAATACAATCAAATAAAATTGTTTTTACTAGTTCTACATTAGAGTCGTAAGCTACGCCTACATTAACTTTGAATCTTGTGGCTCGAGAATGGTGCGACCAGTTAATTACATATTCATTAATGAGTTTATGATTTGGAACTATGATATAAATGCCATCTCGTGTTACTATTTCAGACGTACGCAAATTTATTTCATTTACTTTTCCTACTAAACCATCAACCTCAACTATATCATTTTTTTTTAGGGTTCCCTCTGCTAGAATTATTATACCTGAAATTACATCATTAAAAGTTTGTTGAATTCCTAATCCTAAACCAACTAACAATGCTGCAGAACCTGCAAGTAATAATGTAAGTCTAATGCCTAATTGATCAAGAATAAGCGTTATTGCTAATGTCCAAATAAAATATTTTAGTAATTGAAATAATGATAACAATCTGTTTTGATGTGTTTCGCCTTTTTTAATTTGTTTATTAATGATAGACTTAATAATTAATAAAAGTATTTTAACAATAGCTATAACAATAACAGCACCCAATAACATTCGAACTGTTAAAATGTATGTTCCCCATTGTAAAATAATTTTATCCATAATAATTACTGAGATATATGAAACAATTTGTTCAAGATATTTTATGAGTTAGTACACACAATTATTGCTTGAGTGCATTTAACTACAATTGGTTTGCTTTATGAATATCTTCAATATATTGGTGTTTCAGATAATCATAGAAAGAATGTTTTGTAATAATATTTGCAATTACATTAGAAAGCAATGCAGTAAGCATAATATAAAAAATTACATTATGACTATTAGTCATTTCTAAAACTAGTATAGACGATGTGAATGGGCTGCGTGTGATACTCGTTAAAAATCCTGTCATACCACAAAGTATTAACAAATTTGTTTCACTAGCAGTAAGGTGTGCTAATCCAGCTATAACAGCTCCAAAACTAGCACCTGCACTCAAAGATGGTGCAAAAATACCACCTGCTGCACCTACAGTAAAAGATATTATTGGGCCTAAAAATCGAATGATTGGCACATACCATTCCAAGTGTTTTTCGTTTGAAAACAGAGTTGTAACCATTATTTCTTTACCTGAACCAAACACTTTATCGCTTAAAAAAAAGCCAATAGTAGCAATGAGCAAACCACACAAAACTATATAGAGTATTTGCTGGAATTTGCTTTTAAATTTTGCCTTTCTTTTGTTAATATATAAAATAATTTGGCCCATTAAACTTCCGGCTAACCCTGTAATTATTGCTAATACAACAACAATAAAAATAATAGAAAAAGGTAAGTTATCAAGCAATGGATAACCTAAATACAAATATGGACCTAATAAAAATAAAGCAGTTAATCCTGCAATAATAACTCCTGTTAATAGTGCAGATTTAAAAAAACTAATATGTGTTTTTGTCAGTTCTTCAATTGCAAAAACGATTCCACCCAATGGTGTATTAAAAGCTGCAGCTAGCCCTGCTGCTGCTCCAGTTACAATCATATTTCTCTTAGAAATTTTGGGATACCAACCAGGCAACCAATCATTAATTTTTTTAAAAACTGAAGCTGCTATTTGAATGGTTGGTCCTTCTCGCCCAACTACGCCACCTGCAAAAACCATTATAATACTTGAAACAATTTTTACTACAATAATCTTTATACTTAATAAAGAATTTACTTTATGACTATGCCCTGGCGTTGATAATTCAATGGCAGCAGATACTTGTGGAATACCACTCCCTCGGGCAAAAGGTGCATATTTATTAGTAATAACCCATGCTAATAAAAATAACAATGGAGTCATTAAAAAAAATATCCATGAAGCATTATTATAAACATATTTTGTACCTAGTTCTGCCCAAAAAAAGAGTTTTGCATAAATTACTGCTACTACTCCAACAGAGAATGCACCAACCCAAAAAGGTAATGCATTCAAAATATTCTTTTTTAGTTTCTCATTATTTAGGTTTTCAAACTTTTGCTTTAGAAATGATTTTATTTTTTTTATAATAAGCATCTAAATTGATTAATCGTAAATAATACTGTTTACTTTATTTTTCCTTGAGCAATATTTTTTCCATTACTTCAACCGACTTTAATATACTTTCTTCAAAACTTCCTGAGCTTCTTTTGGTAAACTTATTTTCGCCAGGAACAGATACATACAACTCACACCATTTATTTGTGGGATTGTTTTTTGCTCCTTCTTTTAATGTAACATCTACTCTTAAAATATCAGGATGTTGATGAAATAATTTGCCTACTTTTTCTTGTACATAAACATTCAACTCAGGCGACTCTTTGAATTTTAGTGTTTGCAATGTGATATTCATAATATATATTTTAGTTAAATAATTATTTTTTTGATTTACTCTTATTGTATTTCTCCATATCCCTTAAATACTTTTTCAAATCATTGATTGTGCTTTTTAAAGATTTACTGCTAGGCTGATATTTTATTAAAACATTATAGTAAGATAAAGCCTTTGCATATTCTTTCCTTGACAAATAATATGCTCCCAAATAATTGTAAGACTGCTCTAGCATTGGCTTGTAATCAGCTGTAGTATTGTTCTTTGCACTATCTACAAACTGTTGAAAATAAGTAACAGCATCGCCAGTTTGACTGGTGCTATCAACTTGTGCTTTAATCCCAGCAATCATATAAATCCCTTTAAATTCCTTAGGATATTTTGCAATAAATTGTTGAAATATTGTATCTGCCTTACCAAACTCTTTGATGTTATACCAAGATAATCCAACATTATACATATCTACTTTATTATACTTTGTTAATGGCAACATTTTCTCTTTCCAGATTGTAGATTTTACATTGTCTTTTTTTGTAGTATGATAAAATAATATTGCATTACCATAAATAAGTTTATTTTTTGTTGTGGTATCTCTATCAAATTCCTGAGTTAATATGCCTATAGCAATTGAATCTTTCTTTTGTAATCGAGCTGCAAATTGTGCAGTTAAATAATAATCAAAGTTTGTAATTTTATTTGAGTCTTGCACATCAATATAGTGCAACATATTATTATATGCTTCACTGTTGTTTTTTGTAACATAATAACTATATGCAACATATTTATAAAACTCAACAGGCACATCACTTTCCTTGTCTGCCAACAATTCTTTTGCTTTTGTAATTACATTGGAATATTTTTTAGCATTATAATCCATAACTAATAATTGATAAGCTTGTTTTTGTGTTTTGTCTGCAACTTCAAGGTATTTGGCGTAGTATTTTTTTGCATTAGATTTATCGTTGTAATATGCGTGCTTGTATAGTTCGTACCAAGCAGGTACAAACATTGAATCTTTGCTAACAGCTTTCAATAGTTGAGGCAAATAAAAAGATGGATTTTTTTGGGATATATAAATTTTAGCCAAACCAAAGTATGCTGGAGCATAATTGCTGTCAAGTTTTATTGCCTCTGTATAATATTTATATGCAGCCGAACCATCAGCATTTCTAATACTTACATCAGCCAACATTATTAAATTATAAGGGTTTGATGGATTGAGTTGTTTTGCTTTTGTAAAGAAAGAAATTGCTTTTTCAAACTTATATATATCCACATAGGCTCGTCCTATTGCAACACAAAGCATTTCTGAATTAACATTACTAGCATTATCAAATCCATCATTTTTCAACTGCAATTCAGCTTCTTTTCTTAAACCTAAAGCAGCATTAGCGTGTGCTAAACCAATTTTTATAAAAGCAGCATTTTTAAGACTTTTTTGTTCAATAAATAAGTTATAAGCTTTATTAGCGTCTTTATTTTTTATATAGGTTTCTCCTAACCAAAATACGGCTAAACTATCGTTAGCATTTTGCTTAATTAATGTTTCAAAAGTGTTAACAGCAGATTGAAATTTTTGATATTGCAATTGTTTAATACCATCTTGTAATGATTGTGAAAAGCTTTGAACACATATAAATAAAAGTAGTAAAAAGAATATTTTTTTCATATAAAATTTTATTTGTTTATCGTTAAATAATAATTGTTTGGGGAGGAGTAAAAATTAGTTAAGAAGATTTTTTATTTCGTACAAATCTGTTCTTCTATCTTTTAAATTTCGAACACTGCCATAAGTATGCAACTCATCTAAAAGTCTTAAATCAACATCTGCAATTAGAATCATTTCAGTATTCGGTGTGGCTTCACTTTTAATGCCATTGGCTGGAAAAGCAAAATCACAAGGTGTAAATACTGCTGATTGAGAATAATTGATATCTAAATTATGTACTTGAGGTAAGTTACCAATACTACCTGTAATGGCAACAAAACATTCGTTTTCTATGGCTCTGGCTTGTGCTGTTAATTTAACACGCATATAAGCATTTTGAGTGTCGGTTAAAAAAGGTACAAATAATATTTGCATACCATCATTTGCCAACATTCTAGGCAGTTCAGGGAACTCTACATCATAACAAATAAGTACACCAATTTTACCTGCATCGGTATCGTAACATTTAATTTTATCGCCTCCTTCTAAACCCCAAGCTTTTATTTCATCTGGGGTAATGTGCAATTTTTCATATTGATCAATATTGCCATTTCTATGACAAATAAATCCAACATTTTTAAGTTTATTATTTTCAAATAACGGCATACTCCCTGCTATAATATTTACATTATAAGCTACAGCAAAACTTGAAAATCTTTCTTTGATTTGGTTGGTGTATTGAGCCATTTTTCTAATGGAATCTGCTTCAGACAAGTTGCCAAATTCGTGCATTAATGGTGCGTTAAAATATTCTGGAAAAACTGCAAAATCTGCTTTGTATGAAGAGATAGCATCTATAAAAAATTCAGCTTGCTCATATAATTCATCTATAGATTTAAACAATCTCATTTGCCATTGCACTAACCCTATTCTAACATTTTTTCTAATCTTATTTGTAGCAGCATAATCTTTAATATAATAAACATTATCCCATTGTAATAAGGTAGCAAATTCTTTGCTTTGCACATCATCAGGCATGTAATTAGTCATCACTTTTTTTACATGAAAATCATTGCTCAATTGAAAACTTAATACTGGATCAAAAATTTCTTTATACTTAACTTTTTGGATATAATCTTTGGGTGAAATGTTTTGAGAATACTTGTGATAATTGGGAATTCTTCCACCAAAAACAATAGCTCTCAAATTTAATTTTTCGCATAATTCCTTCCTGGCATCATACAATCTTCTACCTAATCTTAAACCACGATAGTCAGGGTGTATAAAAACTTCAATTCCGTATAATACATCTCCATTTGGTGTATGTGTGTTGAAAGAATAATTTCCAGTAATTTCTTTGTAAGTATGCACATCGCCATACTCATCATAATTAACAATGATAGATAAGGCACAACCCACAATTTTATCATCGGCAACAATCATAAATTGTCCTTCTGGAAAAATTTGTATCAATTTATTTATTGAATCTATACTCCAAAAACCTCCTTGCCAATTGTTATATGAAAGTTTCATCGCATCGATTAATTCAGCATAGTTATTGATATTTAAGTTTACAATTTCGATATTATTAAGTGTCATAATTAAAGGGATTGTGTACTAAAAGGAAAGTACAGATTAGCGTTTTCAAGAACAAATTCTTTGTTGGCTTTTACAATTTCCGGAGTTAATTGTGGCTTTACACATAAAATTGGAATTTTTGAATGGTTTACAATTTGCTGGGTATATGTACTAGCAAAAAATTGATACCATTTTTTATCTAAAGTTGCATTAATTACAATCAAGTCATCCTTTCTTCTGCTGGCTATTTCAAGCACTTTTTCTGCGATATTGTTACATTGCAGAGCCTCGTATGAAATGTATTCATTATTATATAAAATAGCTTCTTTTACAGCCTCAAGCTTTTTAGAAAGTTCAAACATATCCTCCATGTCATTTTGAATTGACAGTCCAACAATGTGAATTAAGGAGTCATTTTTTTTAATAATAGGTTTAACATAGTCGTATTTTTCTACAACACCTTCGGTGTTTCTTATTGGATATAATACAGTATTAAATGTTGTTTTTTGAAATGATTCTGGAATTGTTAATACAGGGCAATTAGCTTCTTTAATAACAGCATAAGCATTGGAACCAATAAAAAACTCTTTAAAGCCAGATGCACCATGAGTACCCATAACAACTAAATCAATATTATTATCAATGATATATTGACTTACATTATTTGCTACATCGCCAATAGAAGAAACAGTAACTACATTCAATTGTAATAAAGACAAAATTGAAGCCTTATGTTTTTCTAAATTGCTATTTGCATTTTCTAGCAATGTAGATTCAACACTAATTAAACCCTCGGGAAAAGTTCCTCCTCTGCTAAATTGTACAGGTTGAATGACGTGCAATAAATGTATAGTAGCATTTTGCCTGTAAGCCATAGCCACAGCAACTTTTAAGGCATTGTTTGAACAATCTAAAAAGTCGGTAGGAACAAGTATATTTTTAATTGTGTAGTTCATAATTTTATTTTATTGATTAAAATTTTTTCTAAATCCATCTGGCGAAAAACCAGTAACATTTTTAAAATATTTGCCAAAATGTGAATTGTCTTCAAATCCAAGTTCATAGGCAATTTGAGTGGCTGTTAAATCAGTGTGAGATAATAATCTTTTTGCTTCAAGAACTACTCTTTGCTGAATTAATTGTGTTGCTGACACCCCTTCGACTTCATTACAAATACTGTTAAGATAATTAGGTGTGACAAATAGCAACTGTGTGTAATACTTTGGCAATTTCCACTCTTTATAGTATTGCCCTATTAATGATTTATAGGTTTGAGTAATACCAATTTTTCTGCTGGACTTATTTTGGGTTACGTTAGAAACTGTATTGTTTGAGTTATATTTTAAGACTAACACTTTAAGAAGTAAACAAATGATTTCATTACTTACTGAATTCTTATTTTTATGCTCTAGCTCAATCGTAGATAGCATTTTCTTCCACTCTTGCAACTCTGATTTATCTAAATCTATATATGGTCTATTTTGTATAATTGCAGCATCACTCTTTATTTTATTATGACCCGTAAAAACAAGATTATAAAATTCTGTAGTAAAAAATACCATATATCCTTTTAACTTATTAAATTGTTTCCAAGTATGCACCTGACCATAGTTAATAAGGAAAACTCTATTACTAATTAATTCAAAATTTTCTAAATCAATTATGTGTTCGCCGATTCCCGAAAATACAATTATGAGTGCATAAAAGTTTTGCCTGTGTGGTTTTTTGAGATGTTCAATCCCTTTAAAGAATTCCTCTAATGTGTAGAAACTAAAATCATTACTTTCCGAACCACTTTGTTTTATATTACTAATGTTGTAAGTAATTATGTTTTTTCTTTCTTTCATTTTAAAAAATTAATTTAAACAAAAGTAAATGATACCACAATAATTACTTGGTTAGCTATAAATGAATTATGGTATAAATTACTTATTATATAATTTATACTGAAAAAAAATAACAAACATCCAGATTTAGGTGGATAGAAAGCAAATGAAAATTGATATCGATAAAAAAATAAGCTTATGCAAAAAACGAAAACTATAAAATAAAAAATAAAGAAATTCGTTCTTTTCAAATTTTTGAGTGTTTGCCGCATAAGTCCATTTGTTTACTAGATAACACCAACTGTTAATTCGTTTTTTTCATCGGCAAAACAGATTTGATAAAACTATAGTTTGCAGCAATTACTAAAACGAATTAACAAATGAAAACATCTACAAAAATGGTAGCATTCTTAAGAAGAATTTCGGTTTTGAGTATGCTACTGGTAGCATTAGTGCATAACGCTAAAGCACAAATTTCTGTCAGTGGTGCAGGTGCATTAAATGGCACTTATACCACATTTACAAATTCAAGTACTGGATTATTTGCAGCTTTAAACGCAAGCAATCAAACCGGTAACAACATTGTAGTGTCAGTTACTGCCAATGTAACTGAGCCAACTACAGGTGTGGCACTTACAGGTGTAGGTGGAATGTGGTCTTCATTAACCATTAAACCAAGTGGTGGTGCTTGGACAATTAGTGCTGCTGCCACAACAGATTTAATTGATTTTAGTGGTGCAAGCAATGTTACCATTGATGGTTTAAATTCGGGAGGTAATGCATTAACAATTTCAAATACCACTGCTGGCTCTGTTGCAACCATCAGATTTATTAATGATGCTAACAATATTAAAATTAAAAACTGTACGATTACTGGTTCTGCTAATGCTTCTCAAAAAGCAGTTGTTATGTTTGCAACAGGTACCACAACAGGTAATGACAACATAAGAATTTCTGGTTGTGATATTGGACCTGCAGGAACGAATTATCCAACAAACTGTATATTCAGTTTAGGTACTAGTATCACAGTTGATAACAGCAGCGATACTTTAGATAATAATAAAGTACACGATTTTTATAGCAATACACTTCCTTCTTTCGGTATTCATCTAAACAATACCAATGCTAGCAGTTCTAACAATTGGTTAATCGACAATAACAAATTATATCAAACTGCTTCAAGATCTTATGGAACTGCAAATACGCATCAAATAATTGTTTTAGGTACTGGTGCTGGTCACGTTTGTTCAAATAATATTATTGGTTATGCTAGTTCAACTGGAACTGGAACTTACACTATTTCTAGTGGTACAGGTGCTACAAGATTAGTTGGTATAAGTGTAAATAATTCAGATGTTGGAGGAACTCCCATTTCAGTTCAGGGAAATATCATTACAGGCTTTAGTGTTACAAGTTCAAATTCAGCTTCAACAACCACAGCTACATTTATTGGCATTAACTTAAATGCAGGAAATGCAAATATTGGAACCGTTACAGGCAATACAATTGGTGCTACATCTGGTACAGGTTCTATTGCTATTATTGCTGCTGCAAGTGGTGGCGGTGCTGTGGCAATTTGTAATCAAACAGCTGGAACAATTAATATTAGTAATAATAATATTGGTTCCATTGCCGTAACATCTGCTACAGCCACAAATGTGTTGGGTCTATATGGAATATACAATGGTGCTGCAGCTACACTAACTGTAAATGGCAATACAATCGGAAATAGTACTGCTAACAATCTAGCTGTTGGGACTTTAAGTACAACGACTTCTTCTAGCATAGCAGGTGGCATTTTTTATGCAACCGCCCCTACTACTTTTAATTGTTATAACAATACAATACAAAATATCTCAAATTATGGAACTGGTACTGGCTATACAAAAGGTATTGGAACCACAACTACATCAAATAATACATCTACAGTAAATGTTTATTACAACACAGTTAAAAATATTACGAGTTATGAAGCATTAACAGGCATCAGTACTGGCCACACAGCTTTAGCCGGAATACAAATTACTTTTGGCTTGACCCCTAGAATCTATAACAATACAATATCTGAAATAGTTTATGCAGGTTCTGCAACTACAAATGTAATTGCATCTGGAATTGTAGTTGCACAAGCAACTACCCCAACTATTTACAACAATAGAGTGTATGCAATAAGAAATTATGGAAAAAGCGTTACACTTACCACTCCTTCTGTTGCTGCTGGTATAGCAGTACGTTCATCAACTACATCCGACAGCATTTATAATAATATGATAAGTTTGGGTAATGGTGATACTGCGAATGTGATTATGGTTGGTATTTGGGGCAATCACGGTTCTAGTCCAGATCCAGCACCAGCATACCTATATCATAACTCTGTCAATATCGAAGGCACTCAAAATAGCGGTGCTATGCCAAGTTTTTGCTTTCACAGAGGAGATTTTAGTGCCACAGCAAGGGCTGCGGCTTGGACTGTGAATAACAACATTTTCAATAATAAAAGAACTGGCGGAACTACTGGACATTTTGCAGTTGGTAATAACTTTAATTCAACTGGTGCAACAACTGGTTTAACTTTTAACTATAACATTTTAAACTCAGCAAACACAGCAACAGTTGGTTACCACGCTGCTGGTGCTAAAACTTTTGCAGCTTGGCAATCTGCAATTGGTGATGCAAATTCATATACTGCCGCTACTGTAACCTTCACAAATTCAGCTATTGGTAATTTACACATCAATATGGGCACTTCTTCCAATCAAATCGAATCTCAAGGAGACCCAACAGTAACTATAAGTACTGATTTTGACGGAGACGCTCGCCCTGGTCCTGTTGGCTCTGTTAATGGTGGTGGTACTGCTCCAGACTTAGGTGCCGATGAGTGGGATGGTTCAATTATATATAGTTGCACCACACCTGCTGTCAACTCAGTAAATGCAAGCATTAGTAATGTTACTTGTTTTGGAACTACAACCAATTTAACACTAGCCAATGCTGTAAGTGGAACAGGAAATACGTATCAATGGCAACTTTCAACCGATGGCACGAATTACAGTGATATAGCTGGTGCAGTTTCTAATGCATATACAGCATCTCCAACAGCTCCAAATAATTATTATAGATGCGTTATTACTTGTGCTAATGGTCCATCTTCTACAACATCAACTAGCACATTAGTAACTGGACCTTCACAACTTGCAGCTGGAACATACACTATCAACAGTGGAGTTGCAACAGGTGGCAGTAATTACAACTCATTTACTGATGCATTTGCAGATTTATCTTGTAAAGGAATAGCTGGTCCTGTTGTATTTAATGTTGCACCTGGCAGTGGTCCTTATGTTGAACAAGCAACTTTAAATGTTGTGGGTGGAGCTTCTGCAATTAATACTATTACCATTAATGGTAATGGGGCAACTCTATCTTTTAATTCTAGCATTAGTACAGCACGTGCTGGTATCACTTTAAATGGGGCAGACTATGTTACTATTGACAACCTAATAATTGATGCGAGTGCTGGCACTTATGGATGGGGTGTATTATTAACGAACGGTGCAGACTACAATACGATTTCTAACTCTACTATTAATGTTAGTACTACGAGTACAACTTCAACCAATCACTATCCAATAGTTATTAGTGGTTCAACAACTAGCCCAACTACAAGTGGTGTAAATGGAAGTAATAACACTTTTACTGGAAATATTTTAAGCGGAGGTTATTATGGAATAGTAATGTACGGAAGTTCGACTGTTTCATCATACAATACGAATAATAAAATTTTAAATAATACAATTACTGGTGCATATTTATATAGTATTTATTGCGTATACCAAAAAAATGCAACCATTAGCGGTAATGACATTTCTAGGTCAACAAGATCTACCATTTCTACTACAGCTGGAGTTTATTTTTCAACTGGAGGTGGCGGTAACTTGATTGAAAAAAATAGAATTCATAATATGTTTGATGCTGCTGTTAGTACAAATACTTCAACATTTTATGGAATTTATGTTGCAGCTGATGGTACTTTAGGAGCCGAGAATAAAATTATAAATAACTTAATTTACAACATCACTAACAGCAATGGCTCTCAATATGGATTGTATAATTCTGGTGCAGCTTATTACCAAGCTTATCACAACACTATTATTTTAAATGGTACCACATCAACTGCTGGTCTTGCTTATGGTATTTATCAAACTACTGCTGTTGCAGGAATTGAATATAAAAATAATTTGGTTTATATTACAAGAGGTGGTACTGGCACAAAAAGGTGTGTTTATTTTGCAACTACAACTTCTACAATTGCAAGTTCAAACAACAATCTTTATATAAATCCATCAAACGGAACCGACTATGCGGTTGGTAATTTTGGAACAACCGTATTTACAACCATTGCAGATTGGAAAACAGCCAACTCAAATGCATACGATCAAAATAGCGTGAGTGTAAACCCTCAGTTTGTAGATCCATCGAATAACGATTTTACACCCAATGCTGGTGCAATGGACGACTTAGGAACTAATGTTGGTGTTACTACTGACATCACAGGAAACTCTCGTAGTGGTTCAACTCCAGATATAGGAGCTATTGAATTTACAGGTGCAGGTTGTACCGACCCTCCAACTCCAGGCACTGTTACAAGTTCTACTGCATTTGCTTGCACAGGTGTTAATTTTACACTAGATGTTACAGGAAATTCTAGCGGTCCTGGACAAACATATCAATGGGAGATTTCAACAGACAATACTAATTGGAGTAATTTAGGTTCTTCTTCAACTAGTGCCTCTTACATTACATCTCAAACTACTAGCCATTACTACAGATTAGGAATGACTTGTAGTGGTGGTAGCACCGTTTACACACCAGGTCTTTTAGTTACAACTTTAGCTTCAATTAATGGTGTTTATACTATTGATAAAAATGCTCCAGTAAGCTCAACAAATTTCCAAAGTATAACAGATGCAGTAAATTCAATGGTTTGTGGTATTACAGGTCCAGTTACATTTAACGTTGTTGCAAATAGTGGCCCTTACAACGAGCAAGTAACTATCCCAGTTATTTCTGGAACAAGCACTACCAATACAGTAACATTTAACGGAAATGGCAATACTATTTCATTTAACTCTACAAATACAAGTGCAAGAGCAGGCTTTACTTTAAATGGTGCTGATTATATAAAAATCAACAATTTTAATATTGATGGCTCTGCAGGCACTTATGCTTGGGGGGTTCATTTAACTAATGGTGCCGATTACAACACTGTTTCTAATTGTACCATTAATGTTGGTGCAAATGTTACTACTACAAATTATGGAGGAATAATCTTCTCTAATTCTGTAAGTTCTGCTACTACATCTGGCAATAGTGGTAACTATGATACAATTATTGGCAACAGAGTTATTGGAGGTTACTATGGCATTTCTTTATATGGCAATTCTACAGGCAACTGCTTAAATAATTCAGTTATCAATAATATTGTTGAAGACGCTTACACTTACAATATTTATTCAGTTTACCAAAATGGTGCACTAATTAAAGGCAATGAAGTAAAACGTGTTAACAGAACAACGTTTACCACAAGTTATTGCATTTATTTAAGCACTAGTACTACTAATAGTTTGGTAGAACAAAATAAAATTCACGATGTATATGCAGGAAACACTTCTAATACAAGTGCAACTTATGTATTATACGGTTCAGGCTCGCCAACAGCAGGCAATGAAAATATTTTCAGAAATAATTTAGTCTATAATATCGACAATAGTGGTACTGTTTATTCAATGTATTTTGGAACTAATTATATTAAATCTTACCACAATACAATAGTATTAGACAATGTTGCTTCTACAGCTGGTTCAACTTATGGACTATATCAAAGCAGTAGCTATACTAATTTAGATGTTAAAAATAACCTTGTTTATATTACAAGAGGTGGTTCTGGTACTAAAGCTTGTTTATACATCTCTTCTGCTGGAACATCAAACTCATACAACAACAATAACTACTACATCAATGCACCTGCAGGAACTAACTATGTTGCACAAATGTCAAGCACATACACAACATTAGCAGCTTGGCAAGCAGGCAATGCAAATGGCTACGATGCAAATAGCGTTTCAATGAATCCAGGATTTACATCTGCAATTACTGGCGATTTTAAACCTACTTCTAATGCATTTAATAATTTAGGTACACCGGTTGGTGTTGGTTATGATTTATATGATTCTGTAAGAAGTTCATCAACACCAGATATTGGTGCTATTGAATTTGATATCCCAACTTGCTCAGGAACTCCTACATCAGGAAACGTTTATGTATCAAGTTCAATAGTTTGCTCAAACGATAACTTTACATTAGATTTGGTTGGACAAACAACTGGATTAGGTATAACATATCAATGGCAATCATCTATCAACAACTCAACTTGGAGTAATATTGGAACTGCTGCTGATGTTACTTCATACATTACCAGTCAAACATCAAGTATGTACTATCGTTGTGAAGTTGCTTGTAATGCTTCAAATTTTGCCTACACACCAAGTGTGCAAATAGTAAGTCCATCATTAATTTCAGGCACTTTTACAATTGATGCAAATACCCCTACAGGTGGTACTAATTTCCAAACTTTTGCAGAAGCAGTTAGTTATATCTCTTGTGGAATTAATGGACCTGTAACATTCAATGTTGTTGCTAATAGTGGTCCTTATGCTGAACAGGTAAATATTCCTGTTATTAATGGTACATCTTCTACCAATACTATTACCATTAACGGAAATGGAAATACTATTTCATTTAATTCTACCAACACTTCGAACAGAGCTGGTATAACGCTAAATGGTGCAGACTATGTTACAATAGACAACTTGAATATTAATGGAACTTCTGGAACTTATGGCTGGGGAGTATTATTAACCAATCAAGCCGATTATAATACAATTTCTAATTGTACTATTGATGTGGGAGAAAATGCGACTAGTTCAAACTTTGCTGGAATAATAATGAGTGCTTCATTTACATCTGCAACAACAACTGGTACAGTTGGAAACAACAATACAATTACTAACAATACGATCATTGGAGGTTACTATGGAGTTACTGCGTGTGGTGGTTCTGCTAATATTGGAATGAATAATACAATATCAAATAATATACTTAGAGATCAATATTTCTATCCATCCTATAACACATACCAATCTGGTGAACTTGTTAGCAATAATGATATTTTCAAATTAAACAGAACAACTTACACAACTGCTTATGGCTGTTATTTAACAACTGGTGTTACAAATAGTAGATTTGAAAAAAATAAGATTCACAATGCATTTGGAACTGCAACAACTGGTACTTCTGTTTTCTATGGATTCTATGTTGCAGGTGATGGTACAGCTGGAAATGAGAATAAAATTATTAATAACCTAATATATGATATTAATAATAATGGTACAAATTATGGTATCTATAACACAACAGGTGCATATATGCAAGCATACCATAACACGATAGTCTTTGATGGTACTGCTGCTACTACTGGTACAACTTATGGTATTTATCAAACAGGTGCAATTGCTGGTTTTGATATCAGAAACAATAACATTTACATTACTCGCTCTGGTACTGGTATTAAACGTTGTTTACACTATGCAACAACTACATCTACCATAACATCCAATAATAATAATTTATATTTGAATGCAGCTGCTGGAACAGATAATAATATTGGCACATTTGGAACAACTGCCTATGCTACTTTGACAAACTGGAAAACTGCAAATTCTGGAGCTTTTGATCAAAATAGTGTTAGCGTGAATCCTGGTTTTGTAAACCCTGCCAGTGGCAACTATCGTCCAACTGCAAGTGCCGTAAATACTGTTGGTGCAAATATTGGTGTTACAAATGATATTAATGGAGATTTAAGAGGAGTAACATTTACTGCTGGTGCTTATCAAAATGATGTAACCGCTCCAACAATCAGTTACACTAATTTAACAGAAGATTGCGGTCCTTCTCAATCATCAAGTAAAGTATTAAGCAACGTTACAATATCTGATTTAAATGGTGTTGCTACCACAGGAGGAAATACACCAAGAATTTACTACAAGAAAGGTGTAAATGGCTCTTGGGGATCTAGCACTGGTAGCTTAACAAGTGGAAACGCTACAAACGGTAATTGGAGTTTTACTATCAATTACTCAAATATTGCTGGATTATCAAACGGAGACAGTATTTATTACTATGTTGTTGCACAAGACTTGCAAACTAATGTTGGCTCATTACCTGCTGGAATTATTGCAACAAGTGTAAACAATGTAACATCGCATCCAACAGGAAATTATTTCAGAACAATAACTTACAATCCTACAATTACAATATCTACTGCATCAACAACTGTTTGTAGTGGAAGCAATGTAACCTTTACATCATCAATTACCGATGGAGGTTCTTCTCCTTCTTATGTTTGGAGAAAAAATGGATTTAATGTTGGCAGTGGTAGTTCTATTGGTTTCCTTGCAGGAACATTAAGCAATAACGATGTTATTACTTGTGAACTAACAGCGAATAATACCTGCCAAACTTCATCTACAGCCAACAGTAACTCTGTTGTATTAACAGTAAATCCTAGCCCTGTAATTGGACAGATAACAAACAGTGTAGGAACTGTAATAACTACTGCTACAATGTGTACTTTAGGATCATCTGTGAGATATTTTGATACAACTTACGCTGGAACCTGGAGCAGTAGCAATCCTGCAATAGCGAGTGTAACAAGTCAAGGTGTAGTCACTTCCAATAGCAACGGTGTAGCATCAATCAGTTATAGCAAATCATCTAATGGTGGTTGCGTTTCAAGTTCAAGCGTTCAAATAACTGTTGCAAAAGAAACTACTCCAAATGCAATTACTGGTAATAATAGCATTTGTGTAGGCAGCACTACAACTTTGTCTAACACAACAAGTGGAGGTGTATGGAGTAGTTCCAATGTTAGAGGTACAATAAATAACTCAGGTGTTTATACAGGCAATGTTGCTGGAACAGGAGAAGTTAGGTACACAACTACAAATGCAAATGGATGTAGTGCTTATGTTTCGTATCCGGTTATTGTAAATGCTATCCCTAATGCACCTACCATCAATTATGCATCTGGCACTGTTAATCCACAAGCTGGTGCACCAAGTGGAAGTTACTGTGTAGGCAAAGTATTTACTGTAGTAGGTACTCCAAGTGGTGGAGTTTGGACATCGACTGGAGTTGCTAGTATAACAAGTGGTGGTGTAGTTACCATCATTAGCACAGGGGTTGGAAGCATTAAATATACCTATACAACAGCTGCTGGATGTACCAGTAGTAGAACAATAAATGGTAATGGATTTACTTGTGCTGCCAGAGGAGTTGAATTAAATAATGAATCTCAAAAATTTGATTTTTCATTATATCCAAACCCCGCTAAATCAAAAGTAAATTTGAGTGTAGAAACGATGGACGGTACTGGTAAAATTGTGATTTCAGATATTTATGGTAAGGAATTACAAACTCAAAATTTAAGTTTAGGAAACAACTTAATTGATATTTCTAAACTTTCAAAAGGATTGTACTTTATCAGCACTGTTAATAACGAGGGAAAAACAACTAAGAAATTAATTATTGAATAAATTTCTTAAAAATTAATTATTCAAAACTCCCTCGTTACGCAATACTGATGAGGGAGTTTTGTTAATATGTTTTCCCGAAAAGATGCATTACGACGCTAAATAAACTTTTAATATAAATTACTTTTATGAAACTAAAATTCTATTCAATTTTTCTGCTATTATTGGTTACTACTTCATCCTTATTAGCACAAACCACTATTACCACAGAGACGGGTACAACTGGTTATACAGGTACAAATGGGGTTGCAGGCAACTCTTGTATTACATTTGTAGTTAGTAACACTAACTCATCTGCAATAATTTTAGATGAAGTTTCCGACTTTAAGAATCCGACTAATCCGGGTAGCACTGCTAGTTTTACACTCTGGTATTCATCGTCTAATATGTCTGGCTCAGATACAATAGCATCACCAAAATGGACTCAAATTGCTACAACTTCTACCCCACTAAGCTTAATAAATGGATACAACACAATTTTTACGAATTTGAATTTTCAAATTCCAGCAAATACACAATATAGATTTGCATTGCAAAGTGATAATGGAATAGCATACAGTGGAACTGCTGCTGGACAATGTACTCCAAGCACTTTATCTGCTGACGGAGTTGACTTAATTTTAGGAGATGCACAAATTAATGGCTCCTATGTTGGATATGGTGGTGCCTTTCCAACACCTACAAATAATCCAAGATGGTTCACTGGTTCAATCACTTTTTCTCCAGCATTACCTTGTACAACACCCCCTGCTGCGGGAACAGCAACATCTTCGACTGTAAACGGATGTATTGGCAGTAATTTTACATTAAATCTTACTGGATCTAGCCAAGGCACTGGTTTAACTTACCAATGGGATTCCTCTTCAAATGGAACTACTTGGTTCCCAATAGCAGGAGCGATTAAAAGAAGTTTTACAAAAACACAAATCTCTTCTACTTATTATAGATGCAGAGTTACTTGTTCTGGAAATACAGCTACATCAACATCTGTTTTTGTAAATACACCAGCACCGGTTTCTGGAACATTTACTATTAATAGTTCTTTACCAACTGGAGGTCTAAATTTTCAAACCTTTAATGATGCTATTTCGTATATAAATTGTGGAATTGGAGGTCCTGTAGTTTTTAATGTAACTCCTGGGTCTGGTCCTTATAACGAACAAATTACAATACCACAAATAGGCGGTGCTTCATCTACAAATACCATAAAAATTAACGGAAATGGTGAAACAATTTCGTTTGGCTCAACTAATACTAATAACAGAGCTGTTATAACTTTAAATGGAGCTGATTATATAACTATTGATAGCCTTATTATCGATGCTACAAGTGGTACTTATGGCTGGGGTATATTATTAACCAACTCAGCAGATAATAATACAATAACAAAATGTACAATCAATTCAAGTATTAGTTCTACATCTACCAATTTCCAAGGTATATTAATAAATGGTTCCCAATCAGCAACTGCTGGTTCTGGTAACAATGGTAATTACAATATAATAACCAATAATACTTTTAATGGAGGATATTATGCAGTTTACATATATGGAAATACAACAAATCCTAATCAGAATGTAGGCAATATCGTTTCTAATAATACTATCAATGATATGTACAGTTATGGTATTTATTTATCATATTTAAGCAATACTATTATCAGCAAAAACAATGTTTCCAGACCAACAAGAACAAATTCTACCACAACAGGAGGAGTATTTTTAACTACAGGATGTATTGCTACACTTGTAGAAAAAAATAAAGTACACAATTTATTCGATGCACTTTTAACCAGCACAGCAACTACCTATAGTTTTTATGATGCGGCAGATGGTAAAGCTGGATTTGAGAATAAATTTTACAATAATGTTGCTTATAACATGAATGGAAATGGCACCATTTATGGGTTTTATAACACGGGTGCAGATAGCGTAAAAATTTATCACAATACCTTTGTTTTTGACGACCCCAATACAACCACTGGTAATGCTTATGGATTTTACCAAACCGGTGCTGCAACTGGAATTGATTTTAGAAATAATATAATTTTTTTAAACAGAGGTGGTACTGGAATTAAGAGAGCAATTCAATTTGCAACTATTACATCTGACATTACTTCTAACAACAACGTATTCTATTTTGCCCCAAGTTCTGGAACTAATAATAATTTTGGTCAAATAGCTACTAGCAACTTCTTAACCTTTGCCGATTGGAAGCTAGCCAATTCAAATACCTATGATCAACTTAGTGTTGAAACAGACCCATTTTTCAACGCCCCATCAACTGGTGATTTACAACCATCAATTGCACTTATTAATGATATTGGTGCAAACTTGGGCGTAACTACAGATATCTCTGGGGTTACCAGAACAAATACTCCCGACCCAGGTGCTTATGAATTTAGCCCAGCACCATGTACTGCTCCTCCTGCTGCTGGAATAGTTGTGGCTCCAACTACGGTTTGCTCTGGCAATAATTTTTCAGTAACACTCAATGGAAATTCGAGTGGTTTGGGACAAACTTATACTTGGGAAAAATCAGCTAATGGAACAACAGGCTGGACTACGGTATTCCCTGCTTCTACAAATCCAACTATAATTACATCCCAAACAACAAGTTATTATTACAGATGTGGAGTAAAATGTGGAACTGGAGCAACTGTTTATACACCAACTCAACTAATAACTACTCCAAGTTTAGTTTCAGGAACATTCACAATTAATGGTAACTTACCAACCGGTGGTGCTAATTTTCAGTCATTTCCAGAGGCTATCAATTATATTGGTTGTGGCATTAGTGGACCAGTTGTATTTAATGTAGCACCTGGAAGCGGACCATATACTGATAAAATAACAATTCCTGCAATTAATGGTACATCTGCTACTAAAACCATAACATTTAATGGTAATGGTGCAAGTATATTTTATACAGCTCCAGATGCTGCAAATAGAACAGCAATCACATTAAATGGTGCAGATCATATCATTCTTGACAGTTTAACTATCGATGTATCAAATGGCTCAACAGCAGGCTGGGCAATTGTTTTAATGAATCAAGCAGATAGTAATACGGTTAAAAGATGTAATATCATCAACAACACAACCTCAACATCTTCTAACTATGCTGGTATATTAATTAATGGTTCAAATAGTACCACAGCAGCAAGTGGAAATAATGGTAATTACAACACCATTACCAACAATACAATCACTGGTGGTTATTATTCTTTCTACATTTATGGGAATACTGCAAACACCAATCAGAACGTAGGGAATATAATTTCTAAAAACATTTTGTACGATTTTTACTCTTATGCAATTTTTGCAGGCTACCAATCTTCAGGATTTAAAATAACAGGAAATAATATTTCTAGACCAACAAGAGCAAATTCTACAACTACAGCGGGCATTTACTTAACTACAGGCAATATTGGTGCATTAGTTGAAAAAAATAGAATTCACAATATGTTTGATGGAAATGGAATAAGTACATCAACTTTCTATGGAGTGTATGTTTCAGCCGATGCGAAGCCAAACTTTGAAAATAAAATTATTAACAATTTAATTTATAACATAAACAGTAATGGGGCTGCTTATGGTATTTACAATGCAGGTGGTGATAGTATGCAAGTGTATCACAATACAATTGTTTTAGATGACGCCTCTACTACTACGGGTGCTGCTTATGGCTTATACCAAACAACAGCTGCTAATGGAATAGTTTATAAAAATAATATTGTTTATATTACCAGAAATGGTACCGGAATTAAAAGATGTATATATTTTGTTACAACTACTTCTTCTATCGTAAGTAACAACAATGTTTTATTTTTAAGTTCATCAAGCGGCACCAATAACAATGTTGGGCAATTTGGAACAACAAACTATGCCACATTAGCCGATTGGAAAACCGCCAACAGCAATGCATATGATCAATTATCACTAAATATTGACCCAGTATTATCAAACCCAAATCCTGACGATTATATTCCTACAAATGGGGCTATTAATGGTGTTGGAGCTAATGTGGGTGTTACAACAGATATTAATGGAAATGCAAGAGGAACAACACCAGACCCGGGTGCGTTTGAAATTGCAGTAACTGGCTGCATTAATCCACCATCACCAGGTGGTGCTGTTGCAAGCGTTACTTCAGTTTGTCCTAGTGTTTCATTTAGCCTAAGTTTAAGTGGAAACACATCTGGTACTGGACAAACATATCAATGGCAGGTGTCAACCAATAATTCAAACTGGTCAAATATTGGTGTTGCATCGGCAAGTTCATCATACACTACCTCTCAGCTTGCAACAAGATATTACAGGGCTGCTATTACTTGCAATGCTGGTACAACAGTTTACTCAGCAAGTGTACAAGTTCTTACCCCATCTTCGTTATCTGGAAACTATACAATCAATAACGCACAACCTACAAGCAGCACAAACTTTCAATCATTTACCGAAGCACTAAATACAATTAGTTGTGCTGGTGTAGCAGGTGCAATAACATTAAATGTTACACCGGGTTCGGGCCCATATAATGAAAGAATTATCATACCACAAATTGCTGGAATCACCTCTGCCAATAAATTAACGATTAACGGTAATGGTGCTATCTTAAACTATGTTACAACAGATGCAAATAACAAAGCTGCAATTATATTAAATGGTGCAGATAATATAGTAATTGACAGTTTAAATATTGATGTATCTCAAGGTACTTATGGCTGGGGAATTGTATTAACTGCCAAGGCCGATAGCAATATTATCAGAAACTGTACAATTACTACTGATATTAATTCCACTACAACTAACTATGGAGGTATTTTTATCAATGGCTCTACAAGTGCAACTAGTGGTTCGGGAAATAATGGAAATAACAACTTAATTACCGGCAATACAATTAATGGTGGTTATTATGGAATCTACCTTTATGGCAGCACCACTTCTACTGTTCAAAATGTAAACAATCAAATTATCAAAAACACTATTAATGATGTGTACACCTATTCAATATATGCAACATATCAATCTACTGGTTTAGTAATAAGCAAGAATAGTATGAGTAGAGAAAATAGAACAAACAGTGGCACTTGTGCCGGAGTTTATTTAACCACAGGTTGCTTAGGTGCTGTGATTGAGAAAAACAGAATTCAAAATATGTTTGATGCTCAGCTTTCAAGTACAGCTACATTCTATGGTATTTATGTTGGAGCAAAAGGAAAAGCAGGTCAGGAAACCAAAGTAGTGAACAATGTAATTTCAAATATTAGTGGTAATGGAATTGTTTATGGTATTTACAATTCTACTGGCGATACCATGCAAGCTTATCACAACACAGTTGTTATTGACGACATCACATCTGCAAGTGGTTCTGCCTATGGTTTTTATCAAACAGGTTCCGCAAGCGGCGTTGATTTCAGAAACAACATTATTTCAATTACTCGTGGAGGTACTGGCTTAAAAAGATGTATGTACTTTGTAACGAATACATCAAGCATTCGTAGTAACAATAATGTACTTTACATGAATGCAGGTGGTGGTACAAATAACCACGTTGGACAATTTGGTACAACTAACTTTACTACACTAGCCGATTGGCAAACTGCAAATACAAACTCTTACGATCAAAATTCAGTAAGTGTAAATCCAACATTTACAGGAACAGCAAATGGAGATTATATACCATCAGCCATCCAATGTGATAATATTGGTGCTAACTTAAATGTAACTACAGATATACTTGAAGGTGCAAGAAGTCTTACAACACCTGATGCAGGAGCTTTTGAATTTGTAGGAAGTATATTAGTGCCAATAAATTTAGCTTCATTCACTGGCGAGAAAAAAGCTAACTCGAATTTGCTTTTATGGAGCACAGCTACCGAGCTAAACAATAGTGGTTTTGAATTGCAAAGAAGTGCTAATGGAAGAGATTTTTCTAAGCTAAGTTTTATTGCTTCAAAAGCAGAAAATGGTATTAGTACCGCTATCATTTCTTACTCTTATGAAGATAGAAGCCCACTTGCAACTACTAACTACTATCGTTTAAAACAAATTGATAAAAACGGACAAAACAGCTATTCTAAAATAGTTAGTTTAGCAGGAAATAAAAATGACAAGTTCCAAATTGTTAACTTATATCCAAACCCAGCTTTCAATCAAGTAAACTTAAACGTAAATACAAGCAAGGATGAAGTTGTAACTATTATTGTTACTGATATTGTAGGTAAAATTTTAATTAAGCAAAATGCAAGTATTAGAAAAGGCGAAAACACCATTTCGTTAAATACTGAAAAACTTGCCAATGGAACTTACACCGTAAAATTAATATCATCTAATTTTAACGAAACCGCTGTATCAAAATTTTCAAAGCAATAAAGTAGTAGATATGTTTTTTTAAAAAAAGGAGGTAGCCAATAGCTGCCTCCTTTTTTGTTTTCGCAAACGCATCAACACTTATTTTTGCACCTTAATAAATAAATATGAAAAAAATATTCTTGTACTCAATTCCTGTTTTGCTCATGTCTTGTAGCAGTAACGACGAAAAAGCTAAACCAGCCGAAGTACCACAAGCAGCTTTAACACAAAGCAAAAACAACGAAGCTTTCAATAATAGTTTTGCAGCAGTGTTAAATAGTTATTACTCCCTTAAAGATGCTTTTGTAAAAGAAGATACAGTAAAAGTAAACATTGCAGCAACTGAATTAAAAAAAGCAGCAGACAGTTTAAAATTAAATGAACTAAAAGCCGATGACTTAATTATTGAAACTGCCAAAATAAATGCAACAACTATTGCCGATGAAGTAAAGGGTTTGCTGGGCGAAACCGGACTAGATAATAAAAGAAAATCTTTTCAAATGATTACTAACGAACTTTATGTTTTAGTAAGAGCTGTTAGATACGACAAAGAAGTGATTTATTTTACACATTGCCCAATGGCGTTTAATAATAAAGGAGCCGATTGGTTAAGCAATTCCTCTGAAATAGTTAATCCTTATCTACCAAAAAAAATGCTAGATTGTGGCGAGGTTAAAGATTCAGTAGATTTTAGAGCAAAAAAATAAGCCCTATATTCACCACATAGAAAACAGGCACATAGTATTTTCTATGTGCCTGTTTTGTTTCAATATTCATACAGTTTCATTTAATAAAATTGATGCAATGGCTAATCATTTTCCAACAGTTCAATGGGCAAAAAATGCAGTTTTGTACGAAGTAAATATTCGTCAATACACAACAGAAGGCACTTTCAATGCTTTTGCTAAACATTTACCCCGATTAAAAAATATGGGGGTCGATATTATTTGGCTGATGCCTATTACTCCAATAAGTTTTGTTGGCAGGCAAGGCACATTAGGCAGCTATTATGCTTGTAGTTCCTATACTGCAATGAATCATGAATATGGCACATTAGAAGATTTTACAGCTTTGGTAAAACAAGCACATTCATTAGGGCTAAAAGTTATTATTGATTGGGTAGCCAACCATACTGGCATTGACCATCATTGGACAAAAGAACATCCCAATTGGTACATCAAAAACGAACAAGGAAATTTTACTGAAAGAAATGGTTGGGCAGATGTTATTGATTTGAATTATGATGTTTTGGAAATGAGAACTGCAATGATACAATCAATGCAATACTGGATTAACCATTGCAATATTGATGGGTTTAGATGCGATATGGCTCACCTGGTTACATTGGATTTTTGGAAAGATGCAAGAACACAATGCGATGCCATTAAACCCTTGTTTTGGTTGGCAGAATGTGAGGTGGTAGATTACCATAATGTATTTGATGTTTCTTATGCCTGGGGCTGGATGCACGAAACAGAAAAACTAATAAAAGGCGAATCAAGTATCAACAGTATTAACAATATACTACACGCCTACTCACAATATCCGAAAGATTCAAATAAATTATTTTTCACTTCTAACCACGATGAAAATAGCTGGAACGGCAGCGAATATGAAAAATATGGTAATCTTGCCAAAGCCTTTGCCGTATTCACTTTTACGTGGAAAGGAATGCCATTAATATATAGCGGACAAGAAACCGCCAATAAAAAAAGACTAGCATTTTTTGATAAAGATTGTATTGAATGGCTCACTCCTACCCCATTAGAAACATTTTACAAAAAGCTTTCAACACTGCATCATTCAGAAATAATAACCACAGGCGAAACATTTATTTTACCATCAAGCAACGAAAATATTTTTGCTTTCTTTAGAAAAAAAGAAAAAGAAATTGTATTGGTGATTTTGAACCTATCAAAACACGACAGGGTTAATTTTATTATAGAACACGAATGGCTTGCTGGCAAATACAAAAATGTGTTTTCGGCTCTAGAATTTAATTTTAAAAGCAAAGAATCATTTGAACTATTGAGTGGCGATTATTTGGTGTATCAATCTGTATAAAAAAGTAAATTGTTTTCACACGAAAGCTTATTTCGCCTCTTTTGGTATTCTTCACCAATAGCATTGTCATAATCGTCGTTAGTAGGCTTTGCCATATCAACAGGCGAATAGAGATATAAAAACAGAGAAATGAGTGGTGGAATAATTTTTAATATTTAGGTTTGTCAATTCTTATAACCAACAACTAAACAATGACAAAAATACGCACTGCATTATGTTCTTTTGGAATGAGTGGAAGGGTTTTTCACGCTCCTTTTATTCAACTACATCAAGGCTTTGAATTAGTAGGTGCTTGGGAACGCTCTACCAAAAATTTACAACATCATTATCCCAATACCAAAAGTTATAATACTTATGATGATTTATTGAACGATGATATTGATTTAGTAATTATTAATACGCCTACCAACTCGCATTTTGAATTAGCCAAAAAAGCATTGCAAACCAATAAACATATTGTGGTTGAAAAAGCTTTTACTACAACTGTACTTGAAGCCCAAGAATTGCAAGCACTAGCACAACAAGTCAATAAAAAATTAGCCGTTTTTCAAAACAGAAGATGGGATAGTGATTTTAGAACAGTGCAGCAAATTATTAACGATGGATGGCTTGGACAAATCAGCGAAGCCGAATTTCATTTCGATAGATTTAACCTTAATTTATCTCCTAAAAAACATAAAGAAGTGCCAGGTGCCGGAGCTGGGATTGTATTAGATTTAGGTCCGCACCTTATAGACCAAGCCTTATGTTTATTTGGAATGCCCACTAAAGTTTTTGCAGATATTAGAATGACAAGACCCACTACAGCGGTTGACGATTACTTTGAAATTTTACTGTATTATCCCACAATGAGGGCAAGATTAAAAGCTGGATATATTGTTCAAGAGCCTATCCCTGCTTATCAGGTTCATGGATTAAATGGCTCTTTTGTTAAACCTCGTGGCGACGTTCAAGAATCAAACTTATTATCAGGCAATGAACCCAACTTAACCAACTGGGGAACCGAAAACACAGAACATCAGGGAATCATTCACTATACAAAAGAGGGAAAACTTATAAGGGAAAAAATAGTATCGCAACAAGGGAACTATTATCATTTTTACAATGCAGTTTACCAATCAATTGTCGATAACAAAGCAGAACCAGTTACAGCAAGAGATGGAATAAATGTGATGAAAATAATTGAAGCTGCAGTTGAAAGCAACAAAACCGAAAGAATAGTAAATTTGTAAAATGTACCATAAAAACAAAATTTAATATAAAAAAATTAACATTTTACACATTTTTCCTTTAATTTGTACCAGAAAAGCCTCCTTCAAACTAAATACTGCAAAACAATGTTCTTAAACCAGCTGTTTCAAAACTTAAGCTTGTGTTCAAGAATTTACTGTTCAAATTCCATCATTGACCAATACAACTGAATTATGAAAAAAATGTACTTTGGATTTTTAGCAATTTTTTGCTCATTATTTTCCTTGGTTTCAAATGCTCAGTGGAGCAATAACTCAACAGTTAATACACCTGTCAATGTTTCATCTCCTTGTAATCAACAGCAAATGCTTGCTGATGGTTCAGGAGGGGCATTTATTGTGTGGGTAGATTACAGAAATAATAATACCAACCTTTATGCCCAACATTTTAATGCGGCTGGTATTGCACAATGGACTACGAATGGCGTTGCTGTGGCTTCTTCATCAAGTAGTCAAACTCAACAACAACTAGTGAGTGATGGATCAGGAGGAATTATTGTTGTTTGGGTTGATAGTAGAAATACAAGTTCTATTTATGCTCAACATCTTGATGCATCCGGAAATGCTTTATGGGCAAATGCTGGGGTAGAAATTCACAATACAACCGATGCAGAAAATCAACCAGTGTTGGCTTATGATGACAATGGTGGAGCAATTATAGCTTGGACAAGAGGGCAAACAAATCATGGCAATAATGGTTATGTTTATTTTTATGCTACTCATATAAATTCATCACAAACTTTAGTTGGAGGCATTCAATCATTTCAATATAACCCAGGAGTAAATTATCAATACTATGGCAGAGCAATTGGAATGCTTGCTGACGGTTCAGGCGGTGCATTTTTTACCTATAGCCAAAACGATGGTCCACTTGTGTTAAATCATATTTCCTCAACTGGTACTTTATGGAATAGTCCAACACAGTTATATTCAGGCAGTGCTAATGCTACAGCCAATTGTATTATTTCTGATGGTGCTGGTGGAACAATAATTTGTTGGTCGCCAGGCAATGGAGTATATGCACAACATTGCGATGCTTCTGGAACCATTCAATGGAATACAAACGGTGTTAATTTAGTTCCATCAAATTATCAAGCAACATCCCCACAAATTACAACAGACGGTGCAGGAGGTGCAATATTAACATGGATGGATTACCGGTCTAATTCTAATTGGGCAATTTATTCTCAACGTATCAATTCATCAGGTTCCTCACAATGGACTAGCAATGGAGTTGCAGTTTGTAACACTCCTTTTCAGCAATTAAATCCTCAAATTGTTTCAGATGGAAATAATGGTGCAATCATTACTTGGCAAAGTAATAGGTTTGGAGCTCACATTTATGCAAGAAAAATTAATTCATCGGGCTCTTTACAATGGACTCCAACTGGCAACGGAGATGGTGTTGGCATTTGCACCTATGCTGTTGGCAATCCAAATCAAGGCAATCCCAAAATTGTAACAAACGGTTCAAATGGAGCAATTATTAGTTTTACAGATTACAGGCTGAGTCAATATTATTCAAATCTATATGCACAAAGTGTAAATGCAGATGGAACGCTTGGCACACCATCAAACAATGCTAATCTTTCTGCATTAACCACAACTGCTGGCACATTAAACCCAAGCTTTGATTTGGCAACTACAGCTTACACAGCTAGCGTTGCAAATGGTACAAATACGATTACTGTTACTCCAACTAAATCGGATGATAATGCATCGATTCAAATAAGAATAAATGGAGGTTCATATACCACTGTTACAAGTGGAAATGCAAGTGCTGCATTATCATTAAATATTGGAAGCAATACAATTGATGTAACAGTAACAGCACAAGACGGAAGCACTAAAACTTACACAATTACAGTTACAAGGGCTTGTGCACCTTCGACATCGACATCATCAGCAACAGCTTGTGATAGTTTAGTTTGGAATGGAACTACATATACAACAAGTGGAACATATACTTGGAGTGGTACAAATGCCGCTGGATGCGACAGTACCGCGACTTTAAACTTAACTATTAATCATCCAACAACATCGACAACAACTGTTACTGCCTGTGATAGTTTAGCTTGGAATGGAACTACATATACAACAAGTGGAACATATACCTGGAGTGGAACAAATGCTGCAGGGTGCGATAGTACGGCAACATTGAATTTAACAGTTAACCATGCTACAACATCTATTACAACAGTTACTGTTTGTGATAGTTTGATTTGGAATGGAACAAAATATACATCGAGTGGTGTGTATACTTATTCAACAACTAATGCTGCTGGTTGCGATAGCACAGCGACATTAAATTTGACTGTTAATTATTCTTCAAGCTCATCGTCCACAGTTACTGTTTGTGATAGTTTAATTTGGAATGGCACTACATATAGAACAAGTGGAACTTACACTTATCAAACAGCTAATGCAGTTGGTTGCGATAGCACAGCAATATTAATACTAACAGTAAACAATAAGCCTACAGTTGATTCAATTGTTGGCTTAACCAATATAGAAATTTTAGCCATTGGTGGTGGTGGTGGTGCTGGTGGTCCTGATGGTCCAGTTGGTGCTGGTGGTGGTGCAGGTGGTGCAGTTTATGGAAAATATATTTTACCAGCTAATGGTAGTAATCTATACACTGTAGCTGTTGGTGGTGGTGGTGGATATGGACAAGGTTGTGCTGGTAGTGCACCTGGTGGAACTGCTGGTGCAAATGGTGGTGGTACAGGTGGTGCTGCAGGACCAGGAGGTTGTTCTGGTGGTGGTGGTGGTGGTGGTGGCTGGTCTGGCTTCTACCAAGGTTCTACATATTATGTTGTTCCAGGTGGTGGTGCTGGTGGTGGTGGTTCTAATGAAGGAACTGCTAATGACATTGCA
>CAZTOP010000023.1:0-42971 GCA_964615145.1 uncultured Chitinophagaceae bacterium | reverse complement strand
AAAAATCGAAATTATTTTAACCCAAAAACCAACTGTTTTTTACCACATTGCCTTATTTCTGCTGTTTTGTTCGCCAGCAATTTCAAAAATATGCAACATCCATTCTCTTCTGCTTTCTTTTGGATGCTCTTTTATGGCTTGTATAATTTGCTTACTCGTAAACTTTTTAAAATCTCTTAAAATATCGCTTGTATTATGCTCTTTTGCCGAAACAACTAAATGTATATGATTGCTCATTAAACACCAACAATGCAATACCAGCCCTTTATTGGCTTGGCAGTGTTTAATACTATCTATTACAATATCTCTGTACTCTTTTCTAGTAAATACATCAACCCACTTTACTACTGCAAAGGTTATAAAATGGATGCCTTCCTTGTTCTTTATTTTATACCCTCCATCTCCCATACTTTTTTTGCAAAAATAATAAGCTATCCTTAGTTTATAACTAAGGTTTTTAATAAACTTCGCTATCCTTAGTTTATAACTAAGGATTTAATAAACTTCACTATCCTTAGTTTGTAACTAAGGATTTATTTTAATCTTTATAAATTTGTAATGCTACGCATTGCTTTTTATTGTCTTTAGTTACAAACTAAAGACAACAACTAATACTAGAACTCTAAGGACAACTAGGGAATTACTTACTCATAAAATACCAAACTTCGGATTTTCCAAAACCTAGGTTATACCGAGAAAAAGTATTTAAATTAGTTGTAGTTTGTTGAATAATAAACAAAGTATCAGGATTACTTCCTTTTTTAGATAATAAAACAGTATCTCCATTTAGAAGAAAATTTAATGTATCTCTCTTAGGTTTGATTCTAATAACAGGTCCGTTGTATGTTGTAATAGTTTCAGAGTAAGCGAAACCATTATTTCTAAATTCAATATAGTTTCCAGTACCTAAAAGTGTACTATCGTATTCAGGTGTACCACTAATTTGCCAAAATAGTGCCTTCATTTTATCAACTGTCCACTTGCCATAGATACTAATTGTATTGTTAGTAGGATTTGTAGTTTCTTTTTTACAAGAAAGAACCAATATGAAAAGTACCCCAACTATTAATTTTGTTATTTTTTTCATTTTGTTTATTTAAATTATTACAAACTAAAATTTAGTGAAAATCCAAAACTTTCATTTATGTTTTGATTAGGCAGATGCAAACTTGTTTTTTGCAGACTTATGCTTATTTTTTTATTATGGTTTGCACTAATAAAAAAAGGGATACTTGTTATTATAGGTAGTGTGCCAATCAATGCAAAAAAAGTTCTCAAAGCATCTGGACTTGGATATGAATTTCCTTCTCTAGGAATCAATAAAAGGCTCGCTGCTGAAATTAATGCTCCAGTTGAAATTAATGTCCATCCAATTTGATTAAATCGCTTACTCCTCTTCAGATAATATTCTGAAGTATTAATTTCATTTAAAGTAATTCTATATACTGAATTATCGCTTGAGAACGATTTAATGTTATCATTGAAAATCCCGTTTTTATCTAAATCAAAAATCTTGCTTATTGTGCCAATATTCGATACATCAAAATAAATTGTTTTATTTATAGAGATGTTTTCGGATTGGCAATAGGTTCTTATTGAACAAATTTGAATTATAATGAATAGTGCTAGAATTTTCATAAATATTTTTTTCCTAAATAGAATAGTTTTTTGTAAGTTGTTTGTTATTGAGCACTTCCATCGCTTTCCAAAATTCGTCTTTTTATTGAATAATGAGGCAGATAAATTTTTGATATTCTATGTAGGTGGTGGGCATAGGTATTGGGGGTTCAGTTTATAACCAATGGTAACAGCCATATCGCTGGTACTGGGCAGCAGCACATTGCTTTTTACACTTTGCATGTTCATACCAAACTCTAAACCCTACTATCCTTAGTTTGTAACTAAGGAATTTATTTTAATCTTTATAAATTTGTAATGCTACGCATTGCTTTTTATTGTCTTTAGTTACAAACTGAACACATTAACTAATACTAGAACTCCAAGGACAACTAGTTTTTTTTATACTATTATAAATAAAATGAAGTTATTACCTTCTTAAACTACTTCTTTTAAGCTATTAACTACTGATGGCTTGTTTATACCTTTGTAACCAATATTGACAAACAAATCAGCATTAAAAATTAATTATAATACGTATCTTATTGTTTTTTTTCATTGAAATTCAAAAATTCCCCTTATTTTCTTTACTTTTGCGACCTTAAAAAAAATTTCCCCCGAAATTGGAACCACTGATACCAAAGAAAAGAATATTATTCATTGCAACTGAATTGTCGCCTTACTTGGAATTAACCGAGTTTGCAGAAACAGTTAACAAGCTTGCAATAAAAAGCAACGATAATGGCTACGAAGTTCGTTGCATAATGCCTCGATTTGGTGTTATAAATGAAAGAAGACATCGACTTCACGAAGTTGTGAGACTTTCGGGTATCAATGTTTCTGTTGATGATGATGATTATCCTTTACAAATCAAAGTTGCATCATTACCCAGTGCAAGACTACAAGTTTACTTTTTAGAGAATGATGACTTTTATAAAAGAAAATTCATTTTTCACGACGAAGAAGAAAAGTGGTTTGATGATAATGGATTAAGAACAATATTTTTTGCAAAAGCTGCTTTAGAAACTGTAAAAAAATTTGGATGGGCTCCAGATGTTGTACATTGTAGTGGCTGGATGAGTGGGCTGGTTCCTGCTTTTATAAAAACAGCTTATAAACGTGAACCGGTTTTCGGACACAGTAAAGTTGTATTCACAATTGGAGAACACACTTTTGATGAAAACATTGGTGATACTTTTATTGACAATGCTATTGTTGGTAACGCTATTACAGAAAAGGATTTAGAAGTTTTTAGACCCGGTGATAATAATGCACTTTATAGAGGTGGAGCAAAATATGCTGATGCCATTACGTTTGGTGCAGAAAATGTAAACCCTGAACTATTGCAAGAATTTTCAAAAGTGAGGGGCAAAAAGATATTGCAATACAAAGACAATAATTCAATTTTAGACGATTACTTAGAACTTTATAATAAACTAGCTGAACATTAATAAAATAGTTTAAGACTTTTTTAAAAAAAATCATTAACAATCAATTTATCATTAACAATTAATAATTAAAAAGATGCCTTATTTATTTACATCTGAAAGCGTTTCTGAAGGACATCCAGACAAAGTTGCTGACCAAATTTCAGACGCACTTATTGACAACTTCTTAGCCTTTGACCCACAAAGTAAAGTAGCTTGCGAAACTTTAGTAACTACTGGTCAAGTTGTACTGGCTGGTGAGGTTAAAAGCAAAGCCTACCTTGATGTTCAAGAAATTGCTCGTGGTGTTATTCGCAAAATTGGTTATACAAAAAGTGAGTATATGTTTGAAGCTAATAGCTGTGGAATTTTATCGGCTATTCACGAACAAAGTGCCGACATAAACCAAGGTGTAGATAGAAAGAAAAAAGAAGAACAAGGTGCAGGCGACCAAGGTATGATGTTTGGTTATGCTACCAACGAAACTGCAAACTACATGCCTTTGGCTTTGGATTTAGCACATACTTTATTGATAGAGTTAGCAGCTTTACGAAGAGAGAATAAAGCAATAAAATATCTACGCCCCGATGCTAAAAGTCAGGTAACGTTAGAGTATAACGACAATAATCAACCAGTGCGAATTGATGCAATTGTCATTTCAACTCAACACGATGACTTTGATTCAGAAGCAAAAATGCTGGCTAAAATTAAAAAGGATATTGTTGATATTTTAATACCAAGAGTAATGAAAATGTACCCTCAGTACAAACATTTATTCAATAATAAAATTAAATATCACATTAACCCAACTGGTAAATTTGTTATTGGTGGTCCACATGGTGATACTGGTTTAACAGGAAGAAAAATTATTGTTGATACTTATGGTGGTAAAGGTGCACACGGTGGTGGAGCATTTTCTGGAAAAGATCCTAGTAAAGTTGATAGAAGTGCTGCTTACGCTACACGTCATATAGCTAAAAATTTAGTAGCCGCTGGTGTTTGTACAGAAGCTTTGGTACAAGTTAGTTATGCTATTGGTGTGGCACAACCAACATCAATTAACGTAAACACTTATGGCACTGCGAAAGTTAAAATGACTGATGGTCAAATAGGCAAACTAGTTGAAGGCATTTTTGATATGCGTCCATATTTTATTGAGCAACGTTTTAAATTACGTACTCCAATGTATAGTGAAACTGCTGCTTATGGACACATGGGCCGTAAAAATGAGGTGGTTGAAAAAACATTCAATACCCCTGATGGTAAAACAAAAAAAGTAAAAGTTGAGTTATTTACCTGGGAAAAATTAGACTATGTAGCCAAAGTAAAAAAAGCATTTGGCATTAAATAAATCAACCAAATTTCAAATGTTGATTTGAATATTTAAACTAAAAACCGAGGCTAATTTTGCTTCGGTTTTTTAGTTTAATATAATTTCATTTTGCTAAATACATCAACTTCGTAATTTATTTTCCGATATACTCTTGTTCACTTTTAATTTATTTTCTTTTTGAAACATCTTTTTTCTTTAAACAAATATTTTTTAAAATATAAAAAGCTATTCTTATTGGGTATTGTATTTACTTTACTTTCCAACTATTTCAGAATATTAAGTCCACAAGTTTCTAAGTTTATTATTGATAAAGTTATTGCAGACATCAATCCTTCTGAAACTACTATTGCAACTAATCACTACAATTTCATTGTAAAATATTTCATCCAATATTTCAATAAAACACAAATTGGGAGTTTGGTAATTTACTGTGGAGTTGGTTTGCTATTGTTGGCTTTACTAGGTGGTTTTTTTATGTTTTTTATGAGACAAACCATCATTGTAATGAGTCGCCATATTGAGTTTGACCAAAAGAATGAAGTTTTTTCACACTATCAAAAACTTGATCTTGAATTTTATAAAACGCACAGCACTGGCGATTTAATGAATAGAATTAGTGAAGATGTATCAAAAGTTAGAATGTACACAGGACCTGCAATAATGTATATCATCAATTTGCTTGGAACCATTGGTTTTAGTTTGTTTTTTATGTTTAAAGAAAATGTTACATTGTCGTTATATGTAATAGCACCTTTACCCATTTTAGTAGTAATTATTTATTATGTAAATAATGTTATCAATAATAAAAGTGAGCAATTGCAAACTAGCTTATCTGAGCTAACAACTATTGCACAAGAATCATATTCGGGAATAAGAGTTATTAAATCATTTGTACAAGAGAATATTACACAACATTTTTTTGAAGTAAAAAGCAATGAATACAAAAAAAATGCAACAAGTCTGGCAAAAGTTGAAGCATTATACTTTCCAAGTATTGCATTATTAATTGGTTTAAGTACATTAATTGCAATTGCAGTTGGCTGTGTATTACACATAAAAAATCCAACATTAGTAACAGCAGGTACAATTGCAGAATTTGTAATTTATGTAAACATGCTCACTTTCCCTGTAAGTGCAATTGGTTTAACAGCTAGTATGATTCAACGTGCAGCAGCATCTCAAAAAAGATTAAATGAATTTTTAAACATTAAGCCTAGAATATCTGACAATAAAATTGAAACTGAAAATAACAATCAAAGTTCTAACCAGTTCAATGATTTTGCAAATGAACCAATAGATATTAAAATATCTAACCTGGAATTTATTTATCCTCATTCAGGAATAAAAGCTTTGAGAAATATCAATCTTGAAATAAAAGGAAAAGAAAAAATATTTGTACTTGGTAAAACAGGAAGTGGAAAATCAACACTTGCTTTATTATTAATGAGGTTTTATAATGCCGATAAAGGAAACATTACAGCCAATGAGACTGAAATCGAAAAAATAAATCTAAAAAAATGGAGAGAGCAAATCGGTTATGTGCCACAAGATGTTTTTTTGTTTAGTGATACAGTTAAAGAAAATATTGAGTTCGGTAATAATAATAAATCAGATGTTAAAATGATTGAAAAAATAGCTGCAATTGCTGCCATTGACAATGAAATAAATGCTTTTGAAAAAAAATACGACACGATAATTGGCGAAAGAGGCGTAACATTAAGTGGTGGTCAAAAACAACGTATTGCTATTTCAAGAGCATTGATGAAAGATGCCAATTTGTATGTGTTTGATGATTGCTTTAGTGCTGTTGATAATATTACAGAAAAGAAAATTGGCACAGCATTGACAAATTTCCTAGAAAATAAGTCGGCAATTTTTATCTCGCACAGAATATTTAGAGAATTTATTTTTGACAATATTGTGGTTTTAGATGAAGGTGAAATTATTGAACAAGGTACACATGCCGATTTAATGAAACTGAATGGCTATTATGCCAATACTTTTATAGCACAAACGAACAATTAATTAATACAATGAAGATTCAACTTATTTCAGTTGGAAAGCCACACGATGCTGATTTAAAGTCATCAATTGAAGATTTTAGTGGTAGAATAAAAAAATATTTTCCTTCTGATTGGCAAATAATTTCTACACCAAAAAATGCAGCTACTTTAAGCGAAATTGATTTGAAGAAAGCAGAATCCATTTCTATTCTTGCTCAAATACAAAAAGAGGATTTTTTAGTTTTACTAGACGAAAGAGGCAGGCAATTATCATCAGTAGAACTTGCAACATTTATACAGCAACGAGCCAACGAAAGCTGCAAGAGAATTGTAATATTAATTGGTGGTGCTTTTGGTGTAGACGAAACTGTAAAAGCAAGGGCTAATTATGTTTGGAGTTTATCTAAACTAGTATTCCCACACATGCTAGTTCGATTAATATTGGCAGAGCAAATTTATCGTGCTTGTAGTATTTTAAAAAATGAAAAATACCACCATGTGTAGAATGTAACATAACTTTTATCGAAAAACTCAAATAGAAATTTGTACATTGAATTTTACTTCAACAGTTATCAATTTTTCGTTGGATGTTACTTTTTATAGGCTTTAACCATATAAACAAAGCTTTCAATTTTTTTTATCTGCTCAACTCTATCTTCTTTATTCATTAAAGACGCAGAACTAAGTTTGATATTGCTGTAGCTAGAGTCTGACTTTTTTAGCTCATCAACAATTTGGTAAATATTTTTGCTTTTTATTGCAAAACTTACTCCATCAGCTTTTGATAATTTGGTACTTAAAACTCCTACTATCTCACCACGCTTATTAAAAATAGGACCCCCACTATTACCATGATTTGCATTCATTTGAATTTGAAAAGCAAGTGTATCTCCTTTGTATCCTTTGTTTGAGCTTAAATAACCATTGTTATAAACAACATCTGTTCTTGGAAAATTTGGAAAACCTATAGTAAAAATTTCGTCACCTAAATCTGCGTTAGTTTTTTTAATTCCATAAGGTAAATTCTTGATAGCCTCAAAATCCTCATCTACAATTTTTAAAATAGCTAAATCTTTTTCATCATTCTTGTAAGCTATAATAGCATTAAACTCCTTACCCTTTTCATTAAAAACACTTGCATAAGTTGCATCGTCCAAAACGTGAGCATTTGTAATCAAATAACCCCGACCATCAATTAAAAAAGAAGATCCACCACCTTTGATAGTAACACCAGTTGGAATTTTGCTTTTAATAATTTCGTTATCGTTACTTAAAGCAGCAATTTGATTTTGCTGTTGTTGTAATTTTTTTTCTATCTGTACACCAAGCTTGGTAACATCTGGAGAAATTGGATTAAAATATGCAACCAAAGAACTGATCATTAGTGCTATACCACCACCAACAGCAGCAGCAATTGTTGTAACTTTTTTGTATCTGTTAAAAATACTAACAACTTTAGATTTTGTTGTTTGTTCACCGCCTTCGTTAATATCTCCTAATGAAAGAAGTTTATTGTGAATTGATGACAAATTAAGCTGCAATTCTTTCCTTCCACTAAAATTTTCCATTTGGTGCAAGAACATACTGTGTTCTACAACCATTTGATCAATTTCTGGAGTATTTTGCCTTAATTCTTCAAAGTAAGCTTTTTCCGCAGGCAGCATTGAGCCATCTAAGTAGCGTTCAATTGCTTGTAATAATAGAATATCTTCCATAATTATTTTCATTTCTTGACTTTACAAGTTGTAAAACCAATAATTATTCACCTATATTATATTGTGCAAAAAACATTTTCTTTAAACGCATTAAGCATTTATATTTTTGATTTTTTGCGTTATCAGCGTTAGTATATCCAAATTCCCTTGCCAAAGTTTGCATATCGTGCTTTTTAATATAATAACCTTCTAACAAACTTTTACAAGGTTCGCCAATGCTGCTTAAGGCGTGTTCCATTATATTGTGTTCGGCGTTTCTCTTTCTATGTATTTCAAGATCTTCCTCAACCGAAACAGTCTCTTCCAAGCTCTCAACCGAGCCACTAAATTTTCCCAATTGTTGAAGGCGTTTGAGCCAAAGCCTCCTGCATACGGAATATACATAAGTATTAATTTTACAGGTTAAAACAAATGATTCGCTTTTTGTTTTTTCATACAGTGCAATCATTGCTTCCTGAAAAATATCTCGAGCCTCATCGTAAGTGCCATTATTATTGAGAACAAAAGATTGAACCATATTAAAATTTTGTTTATAAATGGTTTCAATGGCTTTTGAGTCATTGTTTGCTAATCCTGATAATAGTGCTTGTTCGTTAAACTCGGATCTCACTTTCTTAGTAGTTTATACTTGAATGGCTGTAAAAGTAACCCAAACAACTCCAAAAAAAATAATTTGAAAAAAAATAAAAAACTTGGGTTACCTATTATTATGATGTGGTATTAACATCAAATCATTCACACAAAAATTAAACTAAAATGAAAAAATTAATCGCGTTAATCGCTATCGTTGGATTTGTTGCTTGTAACAATGCCGAAGCTGATGCTACAAAAGCAGCAGCTGATTCTACTGCAAAAGCTAATGCTGAAAAAGCTACTGCTGACTCTCTTGCTGCATTAGCACCAAAAGTTGATTCTCCGGCAGCACCAAAAGCTGATAGCCCTGCTACTGCTAAACCAGCTGAAGCTCCAAAGCACTAAAATAATTTGGTTTTTAATAGGTTTGATTGCACCTCTAGAAACCGGTAAAAGTTTTCATATGGCAAGCAATCGTTAGAGGCCGTCCTATTTCTATAGGATGGCTATTTTTTTTTAAAAAAAATTTTTACTTTGCACTATTAAATTCTATTTAACCATGGCCGAAGATTTATCGATAAACACTGGAACAAGAGAGGAACAATACATTTCACTTATACCACAAATTAAAGGCTTGTTAACAGGCGAAACAGATTTAGTTGCAAATCTTGCTAATATCGCTGCAGCTTTAAAAGAACAATTTAATTGGCTTTGGATTGGATTTTATTTAGTAAAAAACGATGAATTAGTTTTAGGACCATTTCAAGGTCCGGTTGCTTGTACTAGAATAAAAAAGGGAAGAGGGGTTTGTGGTACAGCTTGGCAACAAGAAAAAACATTAATAGTACCAGATGTTGAAAAATTTCCTGGTCATATTGCTTGTAGTAGTTTATCAAAAAGCGAAATCGTTGTTCCTATTTTTTATCAAAACAAAGTTGTAGCTATACTGGACATTGATAGTATAAACATTAGTGAATTCAACGATATTGATGCAAAATTTTTAGAAGAAATAGTTGCTATTATAGATTGGCAACCTACTCTATTCCTGTAATATTTTTTGTATTATCCAATTTATATAATGGTTTGTTTGTATTTAATTTTATTTTAGAACAATCAATATCTTCAGCATAATTAGCAATAAACCCTTTTTTTGCAGTAATATTCACATTATCAAAATGAATATTATGTACTGGCATTTCGGGTAATCCATTCATATAAATTCCGGTATTTGCACCTGTGCAAGTGATATTACTTAAATAGAAGTTAGTAAACTCTGGAATTTTGTCTTTGGCTGTGGTAATAACTTTCTCTTTCCCAGCAACAACGTCCTCATAGTAAGTGTCAAAAGTTATTGCTTCATTAACGATATTACTCATTGTAATATTATCACAATAAACATTTTGAACTTTCCCCCCTCGTCCAGCATTGCTTTTTACTCTAATACCTATATCTGAACCAATAAAATTGCAATCGGAAACAAAAATATTTTTCATACCACCATCTGTATTACTTCCAATAACAAAACCACCGTGAGCCCTATAAACAGTGCATTCTGCAATGATAATATTTTCTAAATTAGCTTCACCAGAGCCATCATTTTTACCGCTGCTTTTCATACATATCCCATCATCACCAACACTAACAGTAGTATTATAAACAATTACATTTTTGCATGCACTTATATCAATTCCATCTCCATTTTGAGCCCACCAATCATTAAAAACATTTACACCACTAATTGTTAAATTGGTGCATTTGTTGGGGTAGAAAATAAATTTTGGAGAGTTTTTAAGTGTAACTCCTTCAATTAAAATATTTTTACATCCAACAAAATATACCATATAAGGTCTTAAAAAATCTCTGGCAGGCAAATAATCACTTTCAGTTAATATGCTTTTTTCAAGTTTTATTTTTTTTAAATAATCCTCACCCATCATGGCCTCTTTACTTGGCCACCATATTTTTCCATCGTTGCTTAAAATGCCTGTTTTATTAATTTCATTCCAAACACTTGGGGCAACTTTATTTTTTTTAACAGGCCTCCAACTTTCGCCAGCACCATCAATAGTTCCATCTCCAGTAATAGCAATGTTTTCAGCATCATATGCATAAATTGGAGAAGCTGTTGTAAAGCTGGTACTTGTAGAGCCACTTTTAATAATTGGATATTGAGTATGATCGGTAGTAAACTGTATTAAAGCATCTTTTTCCAAATGTAAATTAATATTACTTTTTAATTGTATAGGTCCTGTAAGCCAAACTCCTTTAGGTACATTAATTACGCCCCCACCATTTAATTCACACTTTTCAATTGCGTCTTTAAACGCCTTTGTATTCAGAGTTTTTCCATTACCAGTTGCACCAAAATCAATAATATTATATTGCAAAATTTTAAAAGTTGGTTGCGTTACTTTTGGCATATTAAATGGAGCTTTTTTTATATAGAAGTCAATTGGCTTTTTTTGGGAAAAGGTTATGTAAGGGATTTGAAAAAATAAAAATAAAGTAACAAATAACTTATTCATAAAGGCATTATTTAAATTTCAAAATTAATTTTACAAAAATTGAAGTTATTTGTATTTGCGAAAACGATGCCAACTTTCAATTATTAAGGATTTATTAAAGTTTAATAAGAAATCAAATCCTTATTCTTGCAAACTATTTCTGTGTAAATTTTACTGCATCAGTAAAAAAAATAATTTAAAGAAAATGAGGCGAGCACTGCTTCTAGTTATTATAATGATTGTTTCGTCACAATCAATTTTTAGTCAATACTATTTGCGAGGAATTGTAAGAGATGAAAAAGGCACACCCCTAACAGAGGTTAAAATTAAACTCTTTTCTTCTGGCAGATACCCTCTTACAAATGGTAATGATGGGAGTTTTGGTTTTCCTACAAGGCTTGCTATAGATACAATGTATCTTAACCTAGATGGTTATGAACCTTTGAAAGTAGCTTTAAATACTAATCAATACAACACAGTTACAATGAAACTTTTAAATGAAGTTGTATCTGTAAGAAAAAACATGCTGTCGTCCAAGACTAAGGACTTGGATGCAGAAGCTGCAGGATTATTAGAAAATACCGGAGAAAGTTATTCTACTTTAATCGAAAACGACTTCGTTAAAACTCAAACCAACCCTGAAACAGGATTTACTTTAAATGTAGATAGAGCAGCATATAGTAATATTAGAAGGTTTATTAACAATGGACTTACAGTTCCTGTGGATGCTGTAAGAATTGAAGAAATGCTGAACTATTTTGATTTCAAAGACAATACAGCCAAAGAAATTAATAAAGTAAATTGTAAAACATATTTAACAACCTGCCCTTGGAACGCAAGTAATAATTTATTATTTATAAATACCAGTTTTCCCAAAGTAAATCTTGATAGCATTAAAGCCAGCAATTTAGTTTTTCTGATTGATATTTCAGGTTCAATGGAACGCCCAAATAGATTACCATTGTTACAAGCAGCTTTTAAAATGTTGGTAGATAATTTAAGACCTATTGATAAAGTTGCAATTGTAACATATGGTGGTGGAGTTGATATTGAATTACCCTCAACAAGTGGCTCAGAAAAAAAGCATATTAAAAATGTCATAGACTCATTAGAAGCTGCAGGAGATACACCCGGAGCAAATGCTATTAAAGTTGCATATTCAGTGGCCAAAGATGGATTTATTGCCGGTGGAAACAATCGAGTTATTTTAGCAACTGATGGAGATTTTAATGTAGGACAAACAACTGACAAAGAATTAGAAGATATTATTACTATTCAAAAAAATACAGGCATTTATTTAACTTGTATTGGTGTAGGAATGGGTAATTATAAAGACAGCAAACTAGAAACACTGGCTAAAAAAGGCAATGGAAATTTTGCTTATTTAGATAATATTCAAGAGGCTGAAAAAGTGTTTATGAAAGAGTTTACAAAAACTGTTTACTCCGTTGCAAAAGATGCTTCATTAACTGTAAAATTTAATAATAATGTTGTAAACAAGTATAGACTTATTGGATTCGATAATAAAAAAGATGCAGTAACAGATGCTACAAGTACGATGGCTGGTGGAGAAGTTGGAAGTGGGCACAATGCAATGGCAGTATTTGAAATTGAACCTACAAAAAATAGTAATAATAGCAATCAAAATATTGCTGATATTTTTGTTCAATTTAAGAAACCGAATAAGGATAGTGCATTAATTATTCCTCAAATTGTTGCCAATAATATTCCAATAAAAATAGATTCTGCTGAGATGAATTTAAAACTTGCTACAGCTATTTGTATGTATGGTTCTATTTTAAGAAAATCTAAGTACGCAAAGGGTTTCGACTTAGATGATATCACAAATTTGGTTGAGCCAGTCTTAAAAAAGGATAATTATTTACACAAAGAGTTTTTAGGATTATTAGAAAAAACTGAATTAATTTATCAAATTAATAAGATAAAAAAGAAGAAAAAAAAGAACCCTAGTAAAAAGAAATAGACATAAAAAAAGCTCCAAAAAGAGGAGCTTTTTTTATGTCTATAATTCATTCTAATCTCTGCTAGAAAAACGGCTTAATAGTCTTAAAATTTCAATGTACAACCAAACAATTGTAACTAATAATCCAAAAGCACTGTACCATTCCATAAATTTTGGAGCACCCATTTCTGCACCATTTTCAATTCTTTCAAAATCTAAAATTAAATTTAATGCTGCAATAGCAACTACAAATAAACTAATGCCAATTCCTAACATACTGCTATCGCCAAAATTCATAAAAGGAATATTTACTCCAAACATTCTAATAACCATTGTTATTAAATAAAAAATAGCAATACCACCAGTTGCAGCAAAAATCATGCTCTTGAACTTTTGAGTTGGTTTAATTACTCTAAAATTATATAGCAAAAACATTGCAACAGCAACACCAATTGTTAATCCAACTGAAGTAATAACTAGCCCTGGGAATTTTTTTGCAAATGCTTCATTCAATACGGCAGATATAGCACCAAGAAAAAAGCCTTCTAATATTCCATAAACGGGTGCTAAGTAAGTAGATAAGTTAGGTTTAAAACTAATAATCAAACCAACAATTAAACCACCAATTGCACCAACCCACATTAATGTTGTCATTAATGAAGGATTATCTTGATAATAAAGTTGCCAAGTGTAAGCTGCTGCTCCAAGAACCATTAACATTAGAAAGCCAAATTTGTTCATTGTACCTCTTACAGTCATTGTGCCTTGAATATCGCCAACTTGTGTACGACTACGATCGAAAATCTTTTCAGTAAGTGTAGGATTACCTGATTGAAATAGTGCCATATTTTTTTATTTTAATAATTAACAAAAGTATAAAAAAAGTTTAATAGATTAAAGTTCAAGGTTTAAATTTAACAATTTACAAACTAACTAATTTTAGTATAAATCTCAAACTTGGTAAAAATGCTAATTAAGTTTTTTTAACCCCGGATAGTGATCAACAGTTTCAAAAACATAATTCTTATTTTGTTGGATTGTAGATATAAACTTTGATAAAGAGTCTGTATAATTTGGGTTTCTAAACATTCTGTCGTGTGTTAGTATAACTAAATGATTAGGTACATCAAGACTGTTTTTTTCCAAATAGTGTTGAACACGTTTAATCATCGTTTCGGCACTTTCAACTGGATTTGCATTTTTATGATTAAAATTCCATTCCAAATCCCACCCAATTACATTGTATCCGGAACTATCCAATATTCTACAAACCGGTTTGGTTAATCCATTAGACCTTAATTTCCCATCTCTAACCCAAGAGGTATTACCTGGTAATCTGATAATTTTAAAAGGAACATCCAAAGTTTTTTGTGCTAAAAAAAAATCTTCGGCTGCCATTTTTTCATGTTCATAAAAATAATGATACTTTCCATTAGCGTGTGTTGTGCTATGATTTGCAAGTAATATTTGTGGATATGAATTTTTGATATCTTTTACCAATTGCTTTAGATATGGGGTTGACGCATGACCACCAACCATAAAAAATGTAGCTTTTACACCTAATTTTTTACACAACTCAAAACAGACATTAGTGCCGTTTTGAGGGCCGTCATCAAATGTTAAATAAATGTATTTTTTTGTTGTATCATAATCAATTGGAGTAGATATCATTACTTTTATTGTATCTGCTTTTTTGATTGTATCAACCAATCCATTTGTTTGTAAAACGCTATTTTGGGGGATAGGTTTGTTAATATTGTGTTCAGTGCATCCCATAGTAAAAAAAAACAAAGGGAATAGAAAAAAATACAACATACTTTTTTTTTGTTCAGTGCTCATATTAATATTAGTTACAAAAATAGGCAAAGTTTATGCCCAACATTTGGAATTGCAAACGATTGTTAAAAAAATAGATATCCTTACATAAAATGGATACTTACTTTTGTAACTTTAAAAATGGAATATGAATACTAACGAACAAGTCTTGCAAGATGTTGTCATAAAATTTGCTGGTGATAGTGGAGATGGAATGCAACTTACGGGGCAGCAGTTTACCAATAACACTGCCTTATTGGGTATTGATTTAGCAACTTTTCCTGACTTTCCTGCCGAGATTAGAGCACCAATTGGGACAATGGCAGGTGTAAGTGGGTTTCAATTACACTTTTCTTCAAATAAAATTTATACACCAGGCGATTCTTGTGATGTTTTAGTTGCAATGAATGCCGCAGCTTTAAAAGCTAATTTAAAAAGTTTAAAAAAAAGTGGAAAAATTATAGTAAATACTGACGGATTTGATAGCAAAAATTTACGTCTAGCCAACTATCCTGATGGTGAAAACCCAATTGAGAATAATAGTTTGGATGGATATGAAGTGATTAAAATTGATGTAACGAAATTAACTCGTGAAGCATTAAAAGACATTGCTGAACTTGGCACCAAGGAAAGAGATAGGGCGAAGAATATGTTTGTTTTAGGCTATATCTATTGGATGTATAATCGAGATTTAAAAAGCACCACAAACTTTTTAAAAGAAAAGTTTGGCAAAAAAGAAGTTATTCTGCAAAGTAACATTAAAGTGTTACAGGCAGGTTATAACTATGGCGATACTACTGAAACTTTTACCACAAGATTTACTGTAGAAAAAGCTAAACTACCAGCTGGCAAGTACAGGAGTATTATGGGTAATCAGGCTGTAACTATGGGTTTAATTGCTGCATCAGAGAAAAGCGGTTTACCAATTTTCCTAGGCTCCTACCCTATTACACCTGCATCTGACATATTACATGACCTCAGTAAACACAAGGCTTTTGGTGTTAAGACATTTCAAGCTGAAGACGAAATTGCTGCCATCACCTCTGCAATTGGTGCAAGTTATGGTGGTAATTTAGGTGTTACTACAACTAGTGGTCCTGGCATGGCATTAAAAGCTGAGGCAATGGGTTTGGCTGTAATGCTTGAAATTCCTTTGGTTATTATTAATATCCAACGTGGTGGTCCATCAACAGGTTTGCCAACAAAAACAGAGCAGAGCGATTTAATGCAAGCATATTATGGCAGAAATGGCGAGTGCCCTATGCCTGTAATTGCAGCTTCTACACCAAGCGATTGTTTTGATGCGGTATATGAAGCTTGCAGAATTTCTGTACAACATATGACGCCAGTTATATTTTTAAGTGATGGGTATATTGCTAATGGTGCAGAACCCTGGAAGTTTCCTCAAAGCGGCGATTTGAAACCTATTGATGTTAAATTCAAACAAGGTTTGGATGAAGGTGAAGAGAAATATTTACCCTATAAAAGAGATGAGAAATTAGCTCGTCCTTGGGCTGTGCCAGGCACACCAGGACTTGAACATAGAATTGGTGGATTAGAAAAACAAGACATCACAGGAAACATTAGTTACGACACAGACAACCATCAACACATGGTGAAAACACGTCAGGCTAAAGTTGATAAAATTGCTGATTACATTCCATTACAAACTATTGATAGTGGTGCAGCAACAGGCAAAGTTTTAGTAATTGGTTGGGGCAGTACTTATGGTTCTATTAAAAGTGCAGTATTAGATTTACAAGCAGCAGGCAAATCTGTTAGTCATGTTCATTTACGTCATATAAGACCATTTCCTAAAAATCTTGGAGATATTATTAAAAGTTTTGATAAAGTTATTATTCCTGAAATTAATAATGGACAGTTAGTGAAAATAATCAGAGATCACTATTTTGTTGATGCCATTGCTTATAATAAGATTATGGGTATACCTATTACAAAAACTGAACTGATAGATTTTATAGGAAAACATTGCTAATTTTTGTTAATCCAGATTAACTCTTTGAATAATGGGAACGAATTTGACATCGTTCCCATTATTATTTTTGAGAAGCTTTAAGTGGTGGCACTACCCTATATTTGCCGAAAATTTATAACCAGTACAAGTGTGCGACGCAACTAAAATTCAATAGTAGTAATGCAGCTTGTTTAAAAAAAATTCTTTATGGCCAATCAAAACATTCAACAACTTTTAGGTGACAAAGCAGAGTATCTATTAAATCACGAGTGTAAAACAATTGACAAGTCTCAGATTCATCTACCAGGTGGAGATTTTGTTGACAGAATTTTTATTAACAGCGATCGTAGCCCACAGGTTTTAAAAAATCTTCAGTCTATGTATGGTACAGGCAGATTGGCTAATACTGGATATTTATCAATTTTACCAGTTGACCAAGGTATAGAACACAGTGCTGGTGCATCTTTTGCTAAAAATCCTTTATACTTCGATCCTGAAAATATTATTAAATTGGCGATTGAAGGTGGTTGTAATGCAGTAGCAACAACTTTTGGTGGATTAGGTTTTATGGCTCGTAAATATGCTCATAAAATTCCATTGATTGTTAAAATTAATCACAATGAATTTTTGACTTACCCTAATAAGTTTGACCAAATAATGTTTGCCTCTTTAAAGCAATGTTGGGATTTAGGTGCAACTGCTGTAGGTGCAACTATATATTTTGGTAGCGATGAAAGTACTCGTCAAATTCAAGAAGTAAGTAAAGCTTTTGATATGGCTCACCAATTAGGTTTACCAACAATTTTATGGTGTTATTTACGTAATCCTGCATTTAAAAAAGATGGAGTTGATTATCACGTTTCTGCTGATTTAACTGGACAAGCAAATCATTTAGGCGTTACAATTGAAGCAGATATCATTAAACAAAAACTACCTGAAAATAATGGTGGTTACAAAGCTTTAAACACAAAGGAAAGTGCTTATGGTAAGAACGACGAGAGAATTTATACACAATTAACTAGTGAACATCCAATTGATTTAACACGCTATCAAGTAGCAAACTGCTATATGGGGCGTGCTGGATTAATTAACAGTGGTGGTGCAAGTAGTGGAGCAAGTGACATGGCAGAGGCTGTAACTACTGCTGTTATCAATAAACGTGCTGGTGGTATGGGATTGATTAGCGGAAGAAAAGCATTTCAACGCCCAATGAACGAAGGTGTTGGTATTTTAAACGCTATTCAAGATGTTTATTTAGATGAAACAATTACAGTGGCATAATTTATTTTTTATTTCTATAAAAAAAGTCCTCGAAGTTTTAGCACTTCGAGGACTTTTTTTGTCAATAATTGTTTGTTTATTCTACCATCAATTTCTTAGTAGTTTTCCCATTGCTAGTAATGGTACTAACAAAATACATTCCTTTACTTAAGTTAGCAATATCAATAGTATTTGTACCCATACTTAAAGTTTGAGTTTTTACTTGTTTACCATATAAATCAGTAATAACAATAGTTCCATTACCTATCAACTCATCAACTAATAAACTAACAACTTTTGTAGCAGGGTTAGGGAAAATGGTAAAATCATTGCTTATTGCCAATTGCTCATTGCTTATAGTTCCTCTTGCTGCACAAGCAAAACCATTACCAACCATAGTTCTACTGTTACTACAACGATTATTATCGGTAAAAGTATATTTAATTGAACCTGCACCAACAGCATTTATAGATACTTGGCCATTATTGGTAATACTTACAATACCTGTTGAACTCCAAGCTCCTCCAGTTGGTGATCCAACAATTGTAAATATTTTACCCACACAAAAACTTCCAGTTGGTGCCCCAGCTTGTGGATTTGGTGTACCTGGTGCATAAGCTATTGATGGCACAGCGGGTATTGGATTAATAAGAATATTTTTTGTAGTTGATTCATTGCATCCAAATTCATTGGTAACACTATATTTTATAATAGCAGTTCCAATACTTGTGCCCATAACCACACCCGTTACACTATTAACAGTTGCCCTACCTGCAATACTACTCCAACGACCATTGGGTGTAATATTATTTAATGCTATAGTTGAGCCTACACACACACTATTGGCTCCTGTTATAGCAGCTGGTGTTGCAATGGTTGATACCACTACATTTGTATTGGCAGTAGCCACACATCCTGCTGGTGTAGTTAATGTGTAAGAAACCACTGCATTTCCTACTGATGATGCTATAACAAATTTTTGTCTGCCATAGTTTTGACTTGCAATAGCCATATTTGCAACTGTGTTATTGGTAGATGCCCATACACCATAAGGTGCTGTATAGTTTACAAGGCTTATTGTATCGCCCAATTTACACATTAAAACATTATTAGCTGCAATACCTGTTTGGGCATTAACATTTGCAGTAATACTAGGCGTTGCACTTACATAAATTGTTTTGCTAACTGTGCCAGAACAAGCAGCACCAGACACTACATAATTAATAGTATGATTACCCACAGCAGCACCAGTAGCATTTATCAAGCCTGTACCAGCATTGATATTAATACTATTTGAAGATGATGACCATAAGCCTGTAGGCACTGCATTTGTAAGTTGTAATTGCTGCCCAGTACACACACCACTTGCACCTGTAATGCTTGGCAATGGTAATAATCCATTAACACATTCAGGTAAATTATTAGGCAAACTATCTATGTTTCTTGCATAAATATTTTCGCCAGTATTACCACTTCTATAACTGTCTTGCCAAGTAACCAACGCTGTTTTATTATTGCTACCAATGGTAACTGTTGGGTATTTTGCATTATACAAATTGCCATTTAAATAACCTGTACCTAAAGCATAGCCAATTGTACCCCATAGTATTTTACAACTATCGCTTAATGCACTCACTCGCATAAAGCCATTATTTTCTGTATAACATAATAAAGCACTACCATTTTTGCCAACTGCAATGCTTGGATGAGTGTAAGTACGTATAGGGTAAGAATTAATGTCTGTGGCAACCACTACCCCATTTTGGTTGTTTGTTACTCGTTTTACACTAAAAGAATCTGTGTAAAAAGCATCGGGTAACAATTTTAATTTTTGCAATACAATGGCATTAGCAGAAGCAGTAGGCGATTTAGTGGCAATAAATAAAGCATTGCCAGCAGCTTGCATTGTAAAATCGGAAATAGAAGTATTGTAAGGTTGCCCAATTGCAGTATCGCCAATATCAGCATTAGTTTTAACAACCATTTTAGGTAATGTAGCTGGTTTTACAATAAATTGACCACTTGTATCACTACTTAATTCATAAGGAATGCTATCGTACACTTCATTTATGAAATTTTTGGTATATAAAACTGGTGGCAAAGTTGTGTTGCCTACAACGCCTCTTTTGTAATAAGCAATTACATCTGTGCTAATATTATTATTGCCAATAATGCTTGTGCCTTTAGTAATTAAGTTAGCACCTTTTACATAAGAGTAAATACCTGTTAAACTACTTGGTGAATTATCTATATGTTCAAAGCCATTTCTGGCTACCCAAGTACTTGTTGATATAATGACGTCTTGAGTATATATATTTTTACAACTTGATGTGTTACTGCTTGCTGAAAAATTGTAAATTTGAACAACACTGTCCTTTTTATAATTAATTGTTTCTAGTTTTCCTCCTGAAGAACGCGTTGAAACACAATTTTTTTTCACTCTTACCATTTTATTATATCCAATATAGCCATAGTTATTTGCAATAGATGTAAAAGCAATAGAACATCCTCCTTGATTATCAGACCATATATGATAGTTATTAACTAAACCAGTTACATAATCAAGATACATTAAATAGCCACCACAAGGAGATGATGTAGATAGTGTTCGTACATTTCTATTTGCTACATCACTACCAAAACATTTTAGAATGCCGTTAATGTCTTTATAACTTCCCCAAGTAAGATAAGATGCAGATCCATTTTGTATGTTTTCATAAGCCAAGAAAAAGCCATCATGCCCATCAGCAATCAATTGAGGATTTTTACAAGTGGTATTGGTATTGAATACATTAGGGGCTGCAACAATATTTCCAGTACTACCAAAAGCTACATTTCCATTTACCAAAACGTGCTGCACACCTACTCTATATCTTGTAGTATTGCCTGACACACTATCATCTTGAAAAGCAATATAAAAACCGCCAGCATTATCAGATGCCATAAAATTATAAAACTGTGTTTGATAGCTACTAACACCCACACCACCTAAATAATATTGTTGATTTTTTAGCCCAGTTACTACAGGTACTCCATTTGTAGCCCACTGAGGCACGCCTGCACTATTATATTTTTGTGCATAAATATCCCAATCTCCATTTCTGTTATCCATCCAAGCTACAAAATAGCTACTATCGTTGGTGCTGGTTGTGGTTATTGGATAAATTTGATCGCTACCATCAATACAAACTTTAGTATGCGATTCATCGGTAAAATTGTTTGTATTATTTATCCATTGTGCATTGCTTTTATTAGGCAAAAAGGCAAACAATAAAACTGCAAAAATCAGTTGAGTTACATTTTTTTTCATATTAATATTTTTATTACTATGAAAATAAAGAGAAACAATAGCCCAGTTATTTAAAAATTAGTGAACTGCTAGCTTTAACTAGTAAATGGTGGAATTAAAGAAATCTCTTTGTTTAAATAATTGCTTTTACACTACTTGGGAAATAAATTTATTTGATATTTTTATCAAAATAATTTTTGATAAAAATATCAAAATTTGGCAGGTTTTTATCTTCGTAAATGCTGATAAATTGCTTAAATTGCATATAACCATATTCGTATGGATTTTGAGAAGCTTTCTCATAATTAGCAGTGAAGTATTCCTCAATATTAGAATCACTAGGTACTGGATTAGGCAATTTTTCCCAAATCATTTTTGCTGCGTTATAACATTGTTCAAGCTCTGCTTTATTTTTATTTTTTCTCCACCATAAAATAGCAATTGTATTGGCAAGATATTCACTTTCAAAAGAGTTTTTCACTCGCCCTTCAGTAATTTCTTGTAGTGCATGTCCAAGTTCGTGTGGCAAATAAAAGCCATTAAAAAAAAGTCCAAAAATTCTTTCTCCCTCGAGTTGGCTACCAGCTATTTCATAAAAAAACTGTTTTTGAGGTTTAATCACTTGTTGCCATATTGGTAAATTGGCAGTTTTTTCATTGTTTTCGTTATTATAAAATATTAGGTATGGAGTAGTATTTAAAATTGGATTGATTTCAAATTTTATAGAAGGGTTTATCTTTTTTACATCTTTTACAAATTTGGCAGTAATGTTTTTTGCAATTGATATTAGTTGTGCCGAATCGGTAAATTTTACAAACCATTTTTGTTGGGCAGTTACAACATTTATTATAAAAACAAAAGATGTTGCTAGTAATACTTTTTTCATACTTATAAAATTTTATTTATAAATATGAAAGTACAAAGCAAGAATAGCTTGCTATATAATATTTAGTGAACTGCTTATTTTATTTAGTGAATGGCTAATTAATGATGCTATAAATAAATTTTAATTATTAAAATTAATAGTTGCCTTGCTATCATTTACAAGTACACTAATTGTATTACTGATGTTTATGATTTGTTTTGGCAAAATATCTACTAAAGATATTTCAATACTACCCAAACCAGTTTTAACAGGCTCTGATACAACTTGATAATACAATATAAAATCTTTATTAAAAATCTTTGATTTACTAAATTCTAGCCCCAACATTTTAGCAGTATTTTGCAAATAAACAACATCTTTTTGCAGCACTCGAATGCTAACAGATTTTATAGCATTAAACTGTCGTGGGTATTTTCTACCTCCAGAAAGAATATTATTAAATGAATCAAAAGACATACTAGTATTAATTTCTTCATTAGTAAAACCGAGATTTTCTAAATATTGTTTTTGATATTCTAATAGGCTTATTTCCAGTTGCTTACTGGTTGTTTTAACTTCCAAGGTTTTGTACCAATTTATTATATTGCTATCTATTGCAAATTGAGTAGAATCTATTTTATAGTTTATATTTTTAGCTCTGGCTTTTGTAATAAATTCTTTTTGAATACCCAATTTTCTAGTTTTAAATTCTATGCCAACATCATACAAATGATCGCCAAAATTGTTGTTTGCAGAAGGGCTAATAAATTCAATTGTAGCAGCTTTGCCAATAAAATATTTACCACTATATTTATCTGTTGTGGTATTGGTTGTAGTATTTTTACAAAAAAACAAAGTATCTTTTATAAAGGTATTACTAAATAATTTTTCATAGTCTGCCGAATCAATACATACAAAAACTGTGTTGCAATCAAATTTAGGTTCTAGCTTTTGAGCAAATAAGGAATTTGTAAAAAATATAAAAAGGGTAGGTATTATTTTTTTCATTTTAATGATTTTATGCTTTTGTAAATAGGTCTAAAAAAGTTTGTTTTTGGTTTCTGCTTAGGCTAATGCTTGTTCCATTATTCATTATTATTTCTCCACCATCGCCACGAATGTATTTTTTTATGCTTTTTAGATTTATAATATACGATTTATGGGCTCTAAAAAACTGTTGCATATCCAACAACTCTTCAAATACAGCAAGGGTTTTACTTACTAAATTTTTTTGTCCATCGTTGGTATAAATATAAGTATAGCTATTGCTAGCTTCTAGGTAAATAATATCGCTAATTTTAATAAAATTCAATCCATCTGTGTTAGCAACAGCAAGTGTATCCATTACTTTTTGTTGTGCAAATTTTTGTGCTTTTTCAACTTGCAAACTACTGCTTTGCATACTATTACTACTGTATTTTTCAATGGCAGATTGCAACTCAGAAATATCAATTGGCTTTAATAAATAATCAAGAGCGTTAAGCCTAATTGCTTTTATGGCATAGTGGTCGTAAGCAGTAGTAAAAATTATTTTAAAACTAAAATTACTAAATTGATTAATCACATCAAACCCATTTAATGCAGGCATTTCAATATCAATAAAAATAATATTGGGTTGATATTTTTCTATTAAATCTTTTGCTTGTGTGCTGTCTTGAGTGGTGGCTACAATTTCAACATTATGTATTTTATTAAGCAAGTGTTGCAATGTAATAATGCAATGTTGTTCATCATCTATAATTATTACTTTTATCATTAATAGAATAATTTTAATATTACTTGAGTGCCTGTTGCTACTTCATTTTCACCGTATAAATCTATTACGGCTACTGAATTTTTTGAATTTAACATTTTAATTCTATTTACTGTTATATCTATCCCAACAGAGTTATGATTTGTTTTGTTTACATTTAGCAAAGCAGAAGCTTTTCTGCCAATACCATCATCAGTAATTTTTACTAAAAGGAGTTCGTCATTTTCTGTTGTAACCTCAATGCTTAAATGCCCTTTTGTTAATTTATTTTGTAAGCCGTGCCAAATTGCATTTTCCACAAATGGCTGTAAAATTAGTGGTGCAATTTGCAAATAATTTACATCTATATTTTTTTGTATGTTAATACTATAAATAAATTTATTGTTTAGCCGTGCTGCTTCTAATTCCAAGTAATGTTTCAAGCTTGTTATTTCTTTTTGAAGACTAATAGTTGTGTGCTTTGAGTTCTCTAATATATTTCGCATTAACTTAGAAAAGGTCATCAAATATCCACTAGCTTCATCGCTTTTATTTTGTACTATATAGCTATTAATAGAGTTTAAAGAGTTAAACATAAAATGAGGATTCATTTGCGAACGAAGGGTTTGCATTTCAGCTTCTTTAATTTCATTTTGAAGTTGCAATGTATCCTCTACTTGTTTTATTTTTTGCAAAACCAATTCGTTTTTTGCTTTTAATGACTTAGTTCTTAAACGACCAATAAAAAACGCAAACAACCCAGCAATGATTGCTAATATTAAAATCCCATACAACCATAATTGCTTTAATTTTAAAGCTGTAACAGTATTTTCTTGCTCTAGGAATTTAGTTTTTTGCAGTTGTGCCACTTTCTCTTTTTCCGCTAAATCCAATTTTTTTTGTTGATTATTTTTTTGTAGTTCCACTAATGCAAGTTGTGTTTCTTTATCTTGCTTTAATAGTTGAGCAGTTTTAAGTTCAGATTGAGTTTTAAGATAATTAAGCCTTACTAAATCTCGCTCCTTATTACTCTCACTCAATTTTAATTTACTAACTGCCAATAGTAAATTTTGTTGATTCAATTTTTCGTTGGCTAGCAGTTGTTCTGTTTTGTATTTATCTTCTTTTGCATCAAATTCATACTGAATTTCTAGCCTTGCAATTTGTTTTCTATTGTTATCATTGTCAATACTATCCTTTACTTCAATATATTTTTTAAATGCCCAATAAGCACTATCGGTTTTATTTATTTTCTCATAAATATCGCTCAATGTTTTAAATGATTCTTTTTCTACATCTTTTATTTTTAATGAAATTGCTAAAATATTGGCACGATAAACATAATTGTAAGCCTCGGCAAACTGTTGCTTTTGATAATAATAATTGGCAATTCCTTGATAGTTTACAGCAATTCCTTTTTTATTTTTTATTACTTCGTTTATTGCTAATGCCCTATTATGATAGATAAAGGCTGAGTCAAACATCTTAAGTTCGGTAAATACATTAGCAATGTTTCCATATTCTCTTGCCATACCAAATTTATTATTCACCTCAACATATTTATTTAGTGCATTTACATAATATTCTTGTGCTTTATAGTATTCTTTTAAATTAAAATATACATTACCAACATTCCCCAAACCATTTGAAATACCATCTGCATAATTTATTTTTGTATGTATTTCTAACCCTCCTTTAAAATGTTTCAAAGCAAGGTTATAATCTTTCATTTCACTATAAATAATACCCATATTTCCATTGTTAATACCTGCTTGCAAATCATCATTTGTTTCTACACACAATTTCAATGCTTTTTGATAATAACTTAATGCCTGAGGGAAATTATTTTTTACATTATTAATAGATCCTAAATTTGATAAACAGGCAATTATTCCCTTGTTGTAGTGTAAATTGGTATAATAATTTAGAGCTTCGGTAAACTTATTTTCAGATTCTATAAAATTGCCTAAAATGTAATTAGCTATCCCTTGATAGCGAATACCATCGCCAAGTGCAGGATGGAAATTTATTTGCTTGGCAAGATTGGCTGCATCTTTTGCAAAGTTTAACATTTGAGATGGATTACTACCCATATAATTAGAGGAAATTGCCAATAAAGTTTTCACTTTAAAGCTATCTTGATTTGTATTAAGTTTAAGCTCTTGAAGCAAAGTCTCAACTTTATTTGCTGTTTGTGTATTTGCAGTGTTAAATAAAATTAATATAAGAATAACTAGTGTACCCTTTTTCATAAACTCAGTTTAATTTGTAACAAAAATAAGATAACTGCAAAGTTGTTTGAAATTATTTGATTGCTTTTAAAATATTAGTTTACAAATTAATCGACAATATTTTATTAACAAATAACATAAATAAATTTGCCATAAAAAAGCCCTCAAATCTTTTACAATTTAAAGGCTTTTTTATTTTAAGATCGTTTACAGTTGAATATAGAACATTTATTCTACCAACAATTTTTTCGTGGTTTTTCCTTCGCTTGTAAGTATGCTTACAAAATACATTCCTTTACTTAGGTTAGAAATATTTATAGTATTGGTACCAATATTTAAACTTTGATTTTTTACCTTTTTGCCATAAACATTTGTTATAAATATACTTCCCTTTCCAACCATATTTGCAACATTTAGGTTAATTAAACCCGTTGCAGGGTTTGGATAAATAACTAGTTCGTTTATTGTTTCTAGTTTGCCGTTTATCGTTTTTTGTTTACGTATAATGATGATGTGTTCATTCAAGTCTTTATCCCAAGCTGCAACTTCTGTGATGTCGTTAGTAAGTGCAAGTTCTAAATCTGTCGACGGTCGACTGTTGACGGTCGACAGTAAAACCAAAGTGAACAATTCTGTTCCATCTTCCAATGTTTTTTCTATAGCATTTTTATCGGTCCATAGCATTGTAATATTACCATTTTCTGTTGCTTGTTTGCTGTTGAAATCTATATTAAGATGGTTGTTTTCTATGCCTACAAATTCATATTTTGTATGGTCAAAATGAAGTGTGTATTGCAGGGCTACAAGGTCTTTAAAGTTTTTTACAGTTATTGGTATTCTTATTGCAAAATTCCTAATACCTAATTCCTCATTCCTAATTGCATACACCAACTCCACAGGCTTTACCTCTACACCTCTAGCCACAGCCGGATTCCAATCATAATTAACATCACCCAATTTAACACCAATAAATGTTTGGTTGATTTTGTTGCTTGTTGAATTAGTAAAGCTAATACTGTTTTTAAAAGGGAAAAGATTTGTAGTATCTGGGAAAATTTATGTACTATCAACAAACTCCCATAATCTGTTGCCTTTTGTGGCACTTGTAAATGTGTTAATTCTGTTCTTAAATTTCCTTTATAAATAACTGTAGATGTCATTGCTTTGTATTTTTGCCATAAATTTACATTTCAAATTTTAATTAGTGAGTAAGATTATACTTTTTTTATTATTCTCCATTCCAATTGTTTCTATTTCTCAAAGTTCTGAAAAAAAAGAAACCAGAAAAGAGCGAATTGCTAAAATAAATGCACGCATAAAAAAAATGCAACAAGAAGCTGAACAAGGAGCTCTTATTTTTAACACACAATCTGCATTTTCATTTGCTTTAAGAAATGACGGATTTTCTTTGGGGTATGAACATGGAAAATACAAAAAAATAAATGCCACTAAACTTTGGTGGTTTAATTTTGGAGAAAGATATCATCCTAAAGAAGAAAAACTAATACAAAGTGCCAATGGATTTCAAGTGGGAAATCCATATAAATATGGCAAAGAAAATAATTTCTATTTCTTGAATATAGGATTAGGTAAGCAAGTACTATTAGGTAGCAAAAGTGCAAAAAATGGTGTTGCAGTTTCAGCTATATATGGTGGTGGATTGTCTTTAGGAATGCTAAAACCCTATTATCTAGAAGTTATAAGCAACACAGGAACCCAGGAAAACATTAAGTTCGAAGATGACCCTAATAGATTTTTAGATCCAGATTATATTTTAGGCTCAGCACCATTTGGCAAAGGATTTGGCGAAATTAAATTTATTCCTGGTGTTTTTGCAAAAGGTGCTATAAGATTTGATTATGGTAGATACAATGATTTATTATCTGCAATTGAACTAGGCTTTAGTGCAGAATATTACACACAAACAATGCCCATAATGCTGTTAAATAAAGAGAAAAAGTTTTTCCTTAGTGGTCATATTGCTATTTTATTTGGTACAAGAAAATAATAATCAATAATAATTTTATATTGAAATCATCATGCAGGAGCTTCCAATAATATCTTCTATTACAAACGAAACAAAACTAAAAAAACCAAATTGGCTGAGGGTTAAACTGCCTATTGGCGAAAGCTATAAGCACGTTAGGGGTTTGGTAGATAACCATAAACTACATACAATTTGTGAAAGTGGTAACTGTCCTAATATGGGCGAGTGTTGGGGCGAAGGAACTGCAACATTTATGATTCTGGGCAATATTTGCACTAGAAGCTGCAGATTCTGTGCTGTTGCAACAGGGCGACCAGAACCCATTGATTGGGACGAGCCACAACGTGTAGCTGAAGCTATAAGTTTAATGGAAGTTAAGCATGCTGTTATTACATCGGTGGATAGAGATGAGCAGCCAGATGGAGGTAGCACTATTTGGTACAATACCATTAAGGCTGTAAAATCATTGAATCCAACAACAACCCTAGAAACATTGATTCCAGATTTTAGAGGCATTGAAGATCAAATACAAAGACTTGTTGATGCTGCTCCTGAAGTTGTAAGTCATAACATGGAAACTGTAGAACGTATGACAAAAAAAGTACGAGTTCAAGCAAAATATCACAGAAGCCTTTTTGTATTGGAGTATTTAAAAAAAGGTGGAATGAGAACCAAAACTGGAATTATGCTTGGAATTGGCGAAACCAAAGACGAAGTTATAGAAACTATGAAACATTTGGTAGGTGTTGGTTGCGATGTTTTAACTCTTGGCCAGTATTTACAACCAACACCGAAACATACACCTGTGCAACGATTTGTGCATCCAGATGAGTTTGCTGAGCTAAAAGATATTGGCTATGAAATAGGGTTTGATTATGTTGAGAGTGGCCCTTTAGTTAGAAGTAGTTACCACAGTGAAAAACACGTAATTCCAGGATGGGGGAAAGAAAAATGGATGAGAGAAAAAGCAATACAATTACATTAGTAAAATAAGCGGGTTGAGAAAATTGACTCGCTTTTTTTATGTTTCTATAGCATACGTTTTTAGTATGTACATATCTTGATTCAAATGCTTACAAACTATGTAAATAGCTACTTTTATTTTTCCTACTTTGTACAATTTTACTTCGATGAATTCTGTTTTTAAAAATTTATCTAATGCCTGATACTTTGGAATATCTGCCATCATTATTTCATCATCAGAGCTGGTTAATCGTTCAATATATCTTTTAAAAAAATCATTTGCATCAACAAAAGCATTTATTATTTTTTCTTTTGAATCCGTTTCAATAAAAGATTCTATAGTTGTTGTATTCGGTAAATGGATTACTTGAAATGGAAATTCAGATTCGCCTATAAAAAGTAAACCATTAGTTAGTGTTTGCAAATTTTCATAAATATTCATATTGTTTTAATTAAATTTAGATAGTACTTGATTTTTTAAAAAGTATTTTCGCCTGTAAGTTAAGAAAATTTATCGTCAGAAATACTAAGAAAAATTATTAGAAAAGTTTAAACAAATACTCAGCTAAATTTACTACTTAAATTATAAAACATGAAAATAAAAACTTTATTGCTTTTTCCGGTTTTGTTTTTAGTGAATATTCTTTGCTTTTCTCAACAAAATAAAATTCAAAAAGAAGCACAGCACTTTTTAAACAAATATAATGATACCTATCAAAAGCTTTATTATGCAAGTAGTTTAGCACAATGGCAAATGCTTACACACATTGTTGCTGGGGATACAATGGCACAACATATTGCAGATGAAACTGGCAAAACATTAGCAAATTACACAGGCAGCAACAATAATATTAGCACAGCAAAAAAGTTTATTGCTTTGAAAAAAAGCATTACCAAATTACAATTAAGACAATTTGAAACCATTTTATTTAATGCTGGAAATAATCCTGAAAGTATTGCAGATATTGTATCTCAAAGAATTTCGACAGAGAACCAACAAACATCAAAACTTTACGGTTTTAAATACAAACTTGATAACAACACGATTATTAGTACAGGCTATATAGATAGTATTTTAGTGAACAGCAATAACTTAAATGAAAGACTTCAAGTTTGGATGGCAAGTAAAGAAGTTGGGAAAATTTTAAAAACCGGCTTAGATAGCCTACGTAACCTTCGCAATGAAAGTGTAAAACCATTAGGATACCAAGACTTTTTCGATTATCAAGCAAAAGAATATGGTTTAAGTTCCCAAGAAATCATCACAATAACAAGACAATTTATCAAAGAAGTTTGGCCATTATACCGTGAATTACATACTTGGGCAAAATATGAATTAGCAAAAAAATATCAACAAAATGTACCAGAATATATCCCTGCACATTGGTTACCTAACCGTTGGGGGCAAGATTGGAGTGAGTTAATAAATGTTCAGGCATTGAATATTGATGCAGTATTAAAGGAAAAGGGTGTTGAGTGGATGGCACATAAAGGTGAAGAATTTTACACATCACTTGGTTTTAATACTTTACCAAAAAGTTTCTGGGAAAAAAGTAGTCTATATCCTGCACCCCTTAATGCTGGTTATTCAAAAAATAATCATGCATCTGCTTGGCATTTAGATTTGGAAAATGATGTACGTTCATTACAAAGTATTACCCCTACAACAGATTATTGGAGCACAGTTTTGCATGAATATGGACATATTTATTATTACCAGTCGTATACCAATAAGAGTATTCCAATTGTATTAAGAACTGGAGCAAACAGAGGTTATCACGAAGCATTTGGAACTATGATTGGCCTTGCATCACTACAAAAACCTTTTTTAGAAAATCTTGGATTAATAAAAAAAGGGCAAAGTTCAAACGACACTTTAAAATTACTCAAAGATGCACTAGATTATATTATAAGAATTCCTTGGGGAAGTGGTGTTATGACAGAGTTTGAACATACACTATACTCAAAAAAATTATCAATTAATGAGTACAATAAACAATGGTGGGAAATGGTGAAAAAATTTCAGGGAATTGTACCCCCAACATATAGAGGTGAAGAATATTGTGATGCTGCAACAAAAACACATATTATTGACGACCCTGCACAGTATTACGACTATTCATTTGCTAATGCTTTAGTTTTTCAATTTCACAATTATATTTCAAAAAATATATTACATCAAGACCCACACGCCACAAATTACTGGGGCAATAAAAAAGTAGGGAATTTTCTAAAATCTGTTATGGATAAGGGAGCAAGCGAAGATTGGAGACTACTGCTTCAAAATAGCATTCACAGCAATATGAGTGCAAAGCCTATGGTAGATTATTTTTCTCCTGTAATGATTTATTTAAAAAGAATCAACAAAGGCAGAAAGTATAGTTTACCTGAAAAGTTAGATTTTTAAATTACAAAAACCAACCAACAATATAATAAAATGCAGCTGCCATTAATGCTGAAATGGGAATAGTAATAATCCAAGCCCAAAGCAAATTTATTGTTACACCCCAACGCACAGCACTTAAACGTTTGGTTGCACCAACCCCAATAATACTGCCAGTGATAGTATGGGTAGTGGAAACGGGTATTCCAAGATGTTCAGTAAGATAAAGGGTTATTGCACCTGACGTATCAGCACAAACACCTTCAAGCGGTGTAATTTTAGTAATTTTTGTACCCATAGTTTTAACAATCTTCCAACCACCACTCATGCTTCCTAAACCAATGGCCAAAAAACTACAAAAAGGCACCCAAGAATAGTTATGTACAAATGAATCAAAAGTTAATGTGTTACCTTTTGTTTTTTCGTAGTAAATAAATGCAGCTCCGATTATCCCCATTACTTTTTGTGCGTCATTACCCCCGTGTCCTAAACTAAAAGCAGCAGAGGCCAATAACTGAAAGCGTTTGAACTTACTTTCGGCTTTATATGGGTTACTATTTTTAAAAATATGAACAACTAATATTGTAATGACAAAGGCAATCACCATTCCTATAAATGGTGCAAGAAAGATAAATAAAAATGTAGGAATCACTTTTGCATAATTGATTACATCATGACCATTTTGTGTGAACCCATGTGCAAAACAAATAGCAGCTCCCATAAATCCACCCAATAATGTGTGAGATGAACTAGATGGAATACCAAACCACCATGTAATTAAATTCCAAACAATAGCTGCCATTAATCCAGCTAAAATCACGTGAAGATTGATAAAATCAGGATTAACACTCTTAGCAATTGTATTACCAATTTTAAACTCGCCAATTACATATAAAGAAATAAAATATGCTGCAAAATTAAAAAATGCTGCCCACAAAACGGCTTGAAATGGGGTAAGTACTTTTGTTGAAACTATGTTGGCTATTGAATTTGCTGCATCGTGAAATCCATTAATATAATCGAAGATTATTGCTAAAACAATAATGATAATTAGTAGTGTAAACATTTTCTAGATTAAAAAGTGAAAGTTATAACATCGTGAATTTAAAGTAATGTCATTACTATTTGTATCACAATATCTAATTAATTAAGCGTACTTAATAATAATAGATTCAATAACATTAGCTGCATCTTCACATTTATCAGTTGCAGTTTCTAAAGCCTGATAAATCTCTCTCTTTTTTATGACTTCTTTAAAATCATTTTCTAATTGAAACAAACGCTCGATGCTCATATCAAAAACATCGTCTGCTTGGTTTTCTATACTATTAACTTTGATAAAAGCTTCGGTCATAGTTCTAAGCTGCTTCATATCTCTAAGTCCATAAACTGCTTTTTTTATTTCAACAGTTCCTTGTTCTACTAAATCTGCCAACTTTTGAATCCCAGTATCATTAGGGTTTACATTGTAAAAATTTATTTTCTTGGCTGAACTATAAATATAATCAGCAATATCATCCAACGAAGAAGCTAGATAGTGAATATCCTCTCTATCAAATGGTGTAATAAAATTTCTGCCTAGTTCTGTAAATATTTTGTGCGTATTTTCATCATTCCTATGCTCCAAATCTTCAAGCAATTTTATTATAGGAGCTCTTTTATCGTAATCAGGTTCAGCTACTACTTTTTTTAATGTTTTGCCCATTTCATCAACCGTATCTGCCACATCTTCAAATAAGCTGTAAAAGATTTTATTTTTAGGCATGAACAACTTACCAAAATTATTTAATCCCATATTAGTATTTTAATGCAAATTTACCCTAGTGTTTACTAGTGAACACACATATCAAATAATTAATAATTTGATAACATAAGTTAGAAATACGATAAATATAAGATTAAAGTTGAAATCCTACTCCCTACATTTGCTACTTAATATTTTTTTATGGTAGATGTAATTTTAGGTCTTCAGTGGGGCGATGAAGGCAAGGGCAAAATTGTAGATTTTTTTGCTCCCAATTATGATGTTATTGCCCGCTTTCAAGGTGGTCCTAACGCCGGTCACACACTGTATGTTAATGGCAAAAAAGTTGTTTTACACCAAATTCCATCAGGGATTTTTCACCAGGATAAAATAAATTTAATTGGCAATGGAGTTGTTTTAGATCCTATTACTTTAAAAAAAGAATGTGAAACTGTTGCTGCGATGGGAATTGATATAAAAAAGAATTTATACATATCTCAGCGAACTAATATTATAGTACCAACACATAGAGCATTAGACAAAGCAAGTGAAGCTCAAAAGGGTGATAGCAAAATTGGTTCAACACTTAAAGGAATAGGACCAGCTTATATGGATAAAACAGGTAGAAATGCCCTGAGAGTAGGCGACTTACTTGATAAAAACTTTACTACACAATATATCAAGCTTAGATTAAAACATCAGAAGTTATTAGATAATTTCAATTTTATAGAAGATATTACTGCTTGGGAAGAAGAGTTTTTTGATGCACTAGAATTTTTAAAAACTCTAAATATTGTTAATGGTGAATACTTCATCAACCATCAAATTGCTGCTGGAAAAAAAGTCTTAGCAGAAGGTGCACAAGGAAGTATGCTAGATATTGATTTTGGAACATTTCCATTTGTTACATCATCCAATACAATATCTGCTGGTGTTTGCACTGGATTAGGTATTTCTCCAAAACAAATTGGCGAAGTAATTGGCATAACAAAAGCATATTGCACAAGAGTCGGTGGCGGTCCATTTCCAACAGAACTTTTTGATGAAACAGGTGATGATTTAAGAAAAATTGGAGGTGAGTTTGGAGCTACAACTGGTCGACCAAGACGTTGTGGTTGGATGGATTTAGTAGCCTTGAAATTTAGTTGTATGATCAATGGAGTTACAAAAATTGTAATGACAAAAGCAGATGTTTTAGATACATTTCAAGAATTAAAGGTTTGTACGTCTTACAAAGTAAATGGTGCAATTACTAATGAGCTACCATTCGAAATTTCTAAAATAAAAGCAGACCCAATTTATGAAACCTTCAAAGGATGGCATCACACACCTTCTATCAATTTAATAAATGGAGAGTTATTACCAAGTACAATGCAAGAATATATTCTTTTTATTAACCAATATACTAATACCCCAATAAAGTACATTTCAAATGGTCCAGAGAGAGAACAGATAATAACACTCTAATCCTACAAAAAAAATCAAAAAAAAATCAAATAATTTTTGGTTGTTAAAATTTTCAGTTGAAATTTTACAATATCAAACAGTATTAAACTATGGCAACAAAATCAGATAAACCAAAAAAAGCAGCAACAAAAAAAGTAGTTGTAGACAGTGAAGAAAAATTAAGTTCAAAAAAGAAAAAGCAAATGGAAGATGATGACGATGATGATTTTGATGACGATGAAACCCCAGTAAAAAAAGGTACCAAAACTTCATCAAAAAAATCAAAGGCAGATGATGATGAGGATGATGATGTTGATGATGAAATAGCCGATGATTGGGAAAAAGTTGAAGATGAAGATAATTGGGACCCAGATTTTGAGGAGTTTGATATTCCTAAATCAAAGGGAGGGGCTGCAAAAAAATCTTCGAGTGGCAAGAAATCAAGCGATGATGACTTTGGACTAGACGAAGATTTCAAAGAGTTTGACTTGTTTAATGATAAAGACGGTGGTTTTGATGACGATGATGATGATTTTTAATATCAATAAATAATTGAAAAGAACTTCAAAAACCTACCAGGTAAATAATTTTAATTTATTTAAACAACAGATGTTAAGTTGGGCTAACCAATTTGACATCTGTTGTTTTTTAGATAACAATAAATATAATTCCCAATACAATTCTTACGAATGTTTATTAGCAGTAAATGCAACAAAATTTTTTGAAGTTAAATCAAATGAGAAATGCAATTTTATTGACTTTAAAGCATTTTTGAATACAAATAATGATTGGATATTTGGTCATATTAGTTATGACATTAAAAATTCCATATACCCAAATTTTAGCTCAAAAAAAGACGAACTACATTTCCCCGAGCTATTCTTTTTTATTCCATCTTTAGTAATAAAATTATTTAACAATAAAGTAGAAATTGAAACTATAGGTACTGAAACAAATAACGCTCATGAAGAAATTATTAATCAGACTATTTCAAAATCAGAAATCCAAAATCCACCCTTTCAAATCTCTCCAAAAATTTCGAAAGAAATCTATTTAAATATCATAAAAAAAATTCAACACCATATACAATTAGGAGATTGTTATGAAATGAATTTTTGCCAAGAATTTTTTGCGAATAATGCAATCATTAATCCTTTAAAAGTGTATCAAAAACTTAATGAAATTTCCCCAACCCCTTTCAGCTCTTATTATAAGATAAAAGATAAATATGTTTTGTGTGCAAGCCCTGAACGATACATTAGAAAAGAAAAAAGCAAAATCATTTCTCAACCCATAAAAGGTACAGCCAAAAGAAATACATTAAACATAATAATCGATGACGACAATAAAAAAAATTTACTTAAAAGCCAAAAAGAAAGAAGTGAGAATGTAATGATTGTAGATTTAGTACGAAATGATTTATCAAAAATTTCTCAAAGAAATAGTGTGAATGTTGATGAGCTTTTTGGCATTTACTCTTTCCCACAAGTTCACCAAATGATATCATCAATTTCAGCAACCATAAAAGACAACATCAATATTGCAGATGTCATAAGAAACACTTTCCCAATGGGTTCAATGACTGGTGCTCCAAAATATAAAGTAATGGAATTAACTGAGCATTATGAGCAATCTAAGCGAGGTGTTTATAGCGGCAGCATTGGTTATATTAACCCCAATGGCGATTTTGATTTTAATGTAGTAATCAGGAGTATTTTTTATAACTCTCAAACAAAATATTTAAGCTACCAAGTTGGTGGGGCAATCACACATTATAGTCATCCCGAAGATGAATACCAAGAGTGCTTACTAAAAGCTAAGGCAATGGAAAAAGCCTTGAAATAAACACTTTAACATAATACTTTACTCAATTTAATAATTAACCTTGCGAATTTATTGCCGCTTTACAATTTTCATTTTTATATACAATAAATAAAGTTGTATAAGCGAAAAAATTGATTCAATATATATCCATACATTATGATTTCATATATTTGAAAGTTCAACGATTGAAATAAAAAAAGTCTATAATAAATTTTATAGGCATGTAAATAAATGAAAATTGCCCTTACCAGAAAGAAAAATATATAGCAGTAATGTTTGGGTTGATGGGAAACTGCAACCTGCAACTGTTTGTTTCAAAGACACAATTACTTCCATACATTTTAAAAAATTGAATGATGCGGAAGATTATGGCGACAACATTGTAATGCCAGGTGTTATTGATGTTCACGTACACATCAATGAACCTGGAAGAACAGAATGGGAAGGTTTTGAAACTGCTACACAAGCTGCTGCTGCTGGTGGTTCCACAACAATTATTGATATGCCTTTGAATGCAAGTCCTGTTACAACAACAGTTGAAGCATTTCATAAAAAGTTAAGTGCATCAGAAAATAAATTAAATGTAAATGTTGGTTTTTATGCAGGATTAATTCCGGGTAATGCAAAGCATTTGGAAGCTTTAATTACTAGAAGTGTAGTTGGTGTGAAATGTTTTTTAACACATTCAGGTATTGATGAATTTTCCAATGTAACTGAGCAAGATTTAGATGAAGCAATGCCCATTCTTGCTAAAAATAATATTCCATTGTTGGCTCATTGCGAGTTGTCGGATAATGATAAACATTCTTTGTTAAATGAACAGCCAACAAGCTATCAGGAATATTTAAAAAGCAGGCCAAAGTTTTGGGAAAATGATGCAGTTGATTTAATGATTAATAAATGTCGCCAACATCAATGTCCTGTTCATATTGTTCACGTTTCATCTGATGAATGTCTAAGTAAGATTGAAGCGGCAAAAGTAGCAGGATTGCCTATTACAGCAGAAACCTGTACACAATATTTATATTTTAATGCAGAGCAAATTCCTGATGGAAAAACAATTTATAAATGTGCACCACCTATCAGAGAAAAAGAAAATAACGAGCAGTTAAAACAAGCATTAAAAAGCGGGGTCTTAGATTTCATAACAACAGACCACTCTCCTGCTTCTGCCAATATTAAAGAAATTGATACAGGCAATTTGCAAAAAGCTTGGGGTGGCATTGCAGGCATTCAATTTTTATTAACTGCAAGTTGGAGTGCAATGAAAGATGTATTGACAATTGAAGAATTTATTCCTTTGGTTACTTCAAAACCTGCTATGTTAATTAAAGCAAATAAGAAAGGAAATATTAAATTTGGATATGATGCTGACATTGTAATCTGGAATAATACACTACAGCATTTAGTAACAGAAGATGAAGTTTTATTCAAACATAAAATAAGTCCATACATTGGCGAAATGCTTACAGGCGTTGTGATTGAAACGATAGTGAATGGACAAAAAGTTTATCAAAATAATAAAATAGTAAATAAAAATATTGGACAATGGCTCAAACCACAGTAAAAGAAATTATTAAAGAATCTCCTGAATTTACAAAGCTTACAGACCTTGCCACAGAAAGACTTGGTGGCAAAGTGTTATATGCAACAGATGATTTTTTTGCAGAGAAAGAAAATTTAATCAAACCCACAAGAGGCATTTTTATCACTGATAAATACACTGAAAGAGGCAAGTGGATGGATGGTTGGGAAAGCAGAAGAAAAAGAACACCTGGTCATGATTGGGCAATTATTCAGTTAGCTACAAGTGGCAGAATAAAAGGTTTTGATATTGATACCAATTTCTTTTTAGGCAATCACCCTCCACACGCAAGTATAGAAGCTGTAAACCTTACTGGCAAAGAACTTCCAACAGATTGGGAAAGTTTTGAATGGAATGAGATTTTACCAAAATCTCATTTAGATGCAGGCTCTCAAAACTTTTTTAAATGTAATGATAATGGCATTTATACGCATTTAAGATTACATATATATCCTGATGGTGGTGTGGCAAGATTGAGAGTTTATGGTGAAGTTTTTAAGCAATGGGAAACTGTTACAGCCAATGATACACTTGATTTAGCAGCAGCCATAAATGGTGCAAAAGCAATTGCTTGTAATGATATGTTTTTTAGTGCAATGGGCAATTTGATTATGCCAAATCGTGGTGCAAATATGGGTGATGGTTGGGAAACAAAACGCAACAGAACGCCTAACAACCGAGATTGGGTTATTGTTAAATTAGCACACAAAGGCGTTGCAGAAAAGATTGTTGTTGACACTTGCCATTTCAAAGGGAACTATCCTGATAGTTGTTCAATTGAATGTTGCAATACAACAAATGACGCAGATGTTTTAAATGATAAAGTAGAATGGCAAATATTATTGGCTCAACAAAAACTGAGTGCAGATAATGAACATTACTACGAAAAAGAAATCAATCAACATACTGCAATTACTCACGTTAGGTTAAATATTTTTCCTGATGGTGGCATTAGCAGATTAAGAATTTTTGGAAAGATTATTAAATAATGGCAGCAAGCATTTTACTATACATTGTTTTGTTTGGCATTTTGTTAATGCTTACAATTCTTACGCACAAGCTCTCATCTTTCTTAAAAGAAAACAATGAAGATGAAGCTAAGAAGCAAAATCTAGTAACCATTCAAAACTTTGCATACACAGGCATTTTGCTAATCATCATTTGCTTGTGTATTAATACGTACTTATTAGTCAAAGGCACGCCAAGAGAAAGTCATTTTATGGAATGGCTAAACATCATTGTTCGTGTAATGCACATCACATTTGGTATTGCGTGGATTGGTGCCAGTTTTTATTTTGTATTTTTAGAGAATGCATTAAACAGAACTGAAGATGTGAGAGATGAATTGGCTGGCAATCTTTGGGCTGTTCACGGTGGTGGATTTTATTATTTAGAGAAGTATAAAATTGCCCCCAAACAAATTCCAAAAAATTTGCATTGGTTTAAGTACGAAGCCTATTTCACGTGGGTTTCAGGCTTCTGCCTTTTGTTTGTCGTTTATTATTTTAATGCAAATGCATTCTTAATTGATAAGAATATTTTAAACATCACACCATTGCAAGGCATTGCCATTGGTGTTGGTTCATTTGTTGTTGCGTGGGTGATGTATGATTTGTTATGCAAGTCAAAACTCATGAATAACAAATTAATTTTTTCTTTATTTGGCTTTGCAATTTTGGTTGGCTTTGCTTATTTCTATTGCAATGTTTTTAGTGCAAGAGCAGCTTACATTCATTTTGGTGCAATGATTGGAAGCCTTATGGTTGCTAATGTTTTCTTTGTTATCATTCCATCGCAAAAGGCAATGGTAAATGCTGCAAAGCTTGGCAAACCATTAGACCCAATGCTTGGTAAAAAGGCATTAGCTAGAAGCTTACACAATAATTATTTTACATTGCCTGTATTATTTGTAATGGTTAGTAATCACTTTCCATCAACATTTGGGTTTAAATATCCCTGGTTAATTTTAGCAATCATTTCTTTGGGTGCAGCAGGTGTAAAACATTATCTCAACTTAAAAGAAAAACATCAATTAAATGTTTGGATTTTGCCTGTGTCAGTTTGTATATTGCTAGCTGCCTGTTTTGTGTCTGCTCCATCTGCTAATCCTAATGAATGTAAAGGTGAAGTGAGTATTGTTGAAGTAAATAAAATTATTCAAACCCGTTGTGTACAGTGTCATTCCTCAAATCCAACAGATGATGTAAATAAGGTTGCACCCAATGGAGTAAAGTATGATACACCAGAAGATATTTTTAAGAAAAAAGATTTAATTATGCAGCGTGTGGTATTAACCAAAACAATGCCTCAAAATAATAAAACTAACATGACTGAAGAAGAAAGAAATGCTATTCGTTGTTGGATTGAACAAGGTGCTAAATTGAAATAATATGAATTTAAAAGACTTTAATAATTTATCAAAAGAAGAAGCTGCACTACATTTATTTTCTTGTTGTGGCAGCAAGCATTGGGTTGATGAAATAATGCTGCAATTTCCTTTCAGTAATGAACAAAAATTGATTGAAGCTGCAACAGATATTTGGTATAATCAATGCACAGAAATTGATTGGAGAGAATCGTTTACACATCATCCCAAAATTGGAGATGTAAATAGTTTGAAAGAAAAATTTGCAGGCAAAGAGCAAGCTGGTGTTGCTTCTGCAAATGATGAAGTAATTAATGCTTTGGCAAAAGCAAATGCTGACTATGAAAATAAATTTGGTTTTATTTTCATCGTTTGTGCAACAGGAAAATCGGCACAGGAAATGTTAGATTTGTTAAATGACAGATTAAATAATAGTGTTGAGGAAGAACTAAATATTGCAATGGGTGAACAGCATAAAATTACCATCATTCGTTTTAAAAAATTATTGACTGATGCAGATTTCTCTTGCCTGAAAGTTAGCCAGATTACAACACATATTTTAGATACATCAGTTGGTATTCCTGGAAAAAATATTTGCATTCAATTACAATCATTCAACAACAATCAATGGCAAACTATTGCACAAGGAAGAACAAATAACGATGGAAGAATTCCTGACTTATTACCACAAAATAAAAACCTAAGGCCATCAACCTATAAAATGGTTTTTCATTGTGGCGAATATTATCAGCAACAAAATGTCAAAACATTTTATCCAATGGTTGAAATTATATTCAACACATTTGATGAACAACATTATCACGTTCCATTATTGTTAAATCCCTTTGGTTATAGCACTTACAGAGGAAGTTAATAATAATGTTGAATGATGAATTTTAAATGTTGAATTAATTTTTATGTTTAAACATCAATCAAGTTATCAATTTAAAATTCAGAATATAAAATTTAAAATAATTAATAGATGACATCAATACCTCAATCAAAAAAAGAACAATTGTTTGGCAATTTAAGCCAGGCAAATAATTCATTCAATGAAATTTATCCAGGCGATAGAAGTGAACGCCAGCCTGTGCATACATTATATGGTGGTGCTAATTTATTTAAAAGCGATGCACCTATTTTATTAGGGAAAAGGGCTTTGGAAATTTTAGAGACTTATGCCCCAAATCACGAAGTATTTGGAAAAGTTTTTGACTTGAAAAATGAAAATGATTTCAGTAAAAAGATTTACGATAAAGTAATTGCGAAATTGAAAAAAGAAGCTATTGAAGATTTTAGAATTGACTTTGAAGATGGTTATGGCAACAGAAGTAATGAGGAGGAAGATGCAACAGCAGAAACTGCTGCAAAGGAAGTAGCTAAAGGAATGCAGGAAAATACTTTGTCGCCTTTTATTGGTATTCGTATCAAACCTTTTACTGAAGAAATGAAAGAAAGGGGATTAAGAACATTGGACATTTTTGTTTCAACTTTAGTAAAAGAAACCAATGGTAAGCTACCAGATAATTTTGTGGTGATGCTACCAAAAGTTACTATTCCTGAACAGCCAGAAACATTGGCAAACTTTTTTGATGTTTTAGAAGAAGAATTAAAACTTCCGAAAGGAATTTTGAAAATGGAGATGATGGTAGAAACCACTCAAGCCATTATGAGCATTGATGGAACCAATCCTTTATACAAATTTATTAAAGCAAGTAAAGGTCGTTGCATTGCAATGCACTTTGGCACTTATGATTATACTGCAAGCTGCAGCATTACTGCAAAGTATCAGGAAATGGATCATCCTGTTTGTGATTTTGCACATCATATGACAAAGGTTGCATTGGCACACACAGGCATTTGGTTGAGTGATGGTGCAACCAATACAATGCCTATTGGACCTCATCGTGGAGAGTTAACTGAAGAACAAAAGCAAGAAAATATGCAAGTGGTTCATCGTGCTTGGAAGAAAGGCTATGACCATATTCGCCATAGTTTATGGAATGGATTTTATCAGGGTTGGGATTTAAATCCTGCACAATTTGCAATGCGTTATGCAGCTGTGTATGCTTTCTTTTTAGAGAGTTATGATGATGCAATTGAACGCCTGAAAACCTTTGTGGAAAAGGCTGCTCGTGCTACTTTAATTGGCGATGTATTTGATGATGCAGCAACAGGGCAGGGCTTATTAAATTATTTTTTGCGTGCATTAAACAGTGGAGCAATTACAGAAGAAGAAGTATTGGCAACAGGTTTAACATTAGATGAAATAAGAGGAAGAAGTTTTAAAAAGATTTTGGAAAACAGAAAGATGAAATAATGAGTGTTTGGAAATTCATAGAAAATAAGTTGCAGCATAACCAAAAAGTTAT
>CAZTOP010000022.1:42744-45245 GCA_964615145.1 uncultured Chitinophagaceae bacterium | reverse complement strand
AAAAATGTGAATGTGGAGATAAGTATGATTGCAGTTGTATAAGTCTGAATAAATAAAAAAATATTTGTTACTTATTATCATTTCCCTACTTTTGCCGTCCGAAAAAATCGGGACTTAAAATATTTGTTATGAACGCAGCAGTAAAATTTGTACACGAACAATTAACAACATCTAGAAATCACCCTAAATTCAAAGCTGGTGATAATATTACTGTAAACTATAAAATTGTTGAGGGTGGTAAAGAGCGTATCCAAGGTTTTAGAGGAGATGTTCTTAAAACTCAAGGAACTGGAGCTACTGCTTCATTTACTGTTCGTAAAATATCTGACAGCATTGGTGTTGAAAGATTGTTTCCTTACGAGTCTCCAAACATTGAAAGCATCATCTTACATAAAGTTGGTAAAGTTCGTAGAGCTAAATTGTTCTACCTTCGTGAAAGAAGTGGTAAATCTGCTCGTATTAAAGAGAAAAGAGTTAAATAATTTTCTGTTTATTACAGCAACTAATTAAGCAATTCTCAAAAACAATAACAATGATAACTTCTCTTTTAGGTTTCACAATATTAGCCTTATCAATGGAACATATGATTGTGATTTTGTTGATTGTTTTATTATTGTTTGGTGGAAAAAAAATACCAGAATTGATGAGAGGTTTAGGTAAAGGTATTAGAGAATTTAAAGATGCTAAGGATAATGTGAGAAATGAAATCGAAAACTCAATTAAAGACGAGCCTTCAACCAAAAAAGAAAATTAATAGTCAATTGATAACATTATATAAAAACCTCGCAGTTAATTTGCGAGGTTTTATTTTTTAGTACCTAATAACAGTTTTTCTCTTTATATAAATGGCATCAGAAAATTCAAATGGAAATGTAAAAGCAGAAATGACTTTTATTGAGCATTTAGATGCTTTAAGAGCTCATTTGTTTAGAGCAGCTATAGCCACAGCAATTGGTGCTGTTATTATGGCTATTTATAATGAGTTTATTGTTCAAAGAATTTTATTAGGTCCAACAAGACCTGATTTTCCTACTTACACATATTTGTGCAAACTAAGCAACTGGCTTGGCTTTGGCAATCAGTTTTGTATGAAAGAAATTCATCTTGAAATGCAAAGCACAACGCTTACTGGGCAGTTTGATGTATACTTAGATGTAATTGTTATTGGTGGTTTTATTGTGGCGTTTCCTTATGTTTTATGGCAGTTTTGGAAGTTTGTAAAACCAGCCCTAAGTGAAAAAGAATTGAAGAATGCACGTGGTGTTATTTTTTGGGTTTCTGCTTTATTTTTCTTAGGAATTGGTTTTGGCTACTTTGTTCTATCTCCATACACAGTGAACTTTTTTGCTAATTTTTCTTTAGATAGTAAGATTAAAAATCTACCAACAATATCTAGCTATTTTAATACAGTATTACCCTTAACACTTGGCTGTGGCTTGGCTTTTCAATTGCCATTGGTATTATATTTCTTGGCTAAAGTTGGTATAGTAAGTGCCACTACTTTAAAAGCCTTTAGAAAGTATGCCATCTTAATTATTGTAGTAGTAACTGGTATTATTTGCCCTCCAGATATGTTCAGCCAAATCATTTGCAGTATTCCATTAATTCTTTTATACGAAGTAAGTATTCTTGTTTGTAGAAGAGTAGAGAAAAAAGAGCAGAGAGCTGAAGCAGAATGGGAATAAGTCATCATAATTCATAACTAATAATTCATAATTCGTGTTTTTATCCATACAAAACTATCACAGCTTTTTAGCCACTAATCCTAATGGTTGCAGCGAAACTGTTGAACATTATTTATCTAAAATAGAAGCTCAAAAACATCTCAATGCTTTTGTAGAAACTTTTGCAGATGATGCACGCCAACAAGCTAAAGCATTAGATGCTAAACGTAATGCAGGTGAACCTTTAGGTAAGCTGCACGGCGTGATTGTGTCTATTAAAGATGTAATTTGCTACAAGGGTCACAAGATTACTGCTTCATCTAAAATACTAGAAAATTATACGGCTGTTTACAATGCTACTGCTGTTGAAAAGCTTTTGCAGGAAGATGCCATTATTATTGGAAGAAATAATTGTGATGAGTTTGCAATGGGCAGCAGCAGCGAAAATTCTTTCTATGGCAATATAAAAAACGGATTGGATGAAACTCTTGTTCCTGGTGGTTCTAGTGGAGGAAGTGCTGTTGCTGTGCAAATGGGAATGAGTATGGTGAGTTTGGGTAGCGATACTGGTGGTAGTGTTCGTCAACCCGCAGATTTTTGTGGTATTGTTGGACTAAAACCAACCTATGGCAGAATCTCTCGTTATGGATTAATTGCCTACGCTTCTTCGTTTGACCAAATAGGAATTTTTGCAAATAATGTTGATGATGCAGCATTGGTTTTAGAAGTAATTGCAGGAACTGATGATTTTGATAGCACTGCTTCTTTGCAGGAAGTACCCAATTATTCTAAGCAGTTAACTACCGATAAAAAATATCGCTTTGCATATTTTAGACA
>CAZTOP010000022.1:0-42644 GCA_964615145.1 uncultured Chitinophagaceae bacterium | reverse complement strand
AGAATTATGCTGGGCACATTTGTTTTAAGCGAAGGTTATTTTGATGCTTATTACACCAAAGCTCAACAAGTGAGACAAATGTTGTGCAATACCACCAACGAAGTGTTTAAAAACTACGATGCTATCCTATCTCCTACAGTTCCTTCAACTGCATTTAAAATAGGTGCTAAAAACAACGATTCTGTAGCAATGTATTTGGCAGATTTATATACAGTTTTTTCTAACCTTGTTGGCATACCTGCTATTTGTGTGCCTTTGTTTAAACATAGCAATGGTATGCCTTTTGGCTTGCAGGTAATGGGCAAGCATTTTAAAGAAACAGAAATGTTAAGTATGGCTAAAAGTTTGGAGAAGAAATAATTTGCCAATGTTGGGTGTTCTTCACCAATATTGATTTTCTTGAAACTATTGTTGGTAGGCTTTGCCATACCAACAACGGCAAAACGGCGAAATAGCGAAACACATTAGAATAATTCGGATAACAGAGTTTAAAATGGTTCTAAAATTAATGATGACTTTTGGTTGTCAATTTTCCAAGATTTAAAACTATCTAAAAAAGATTTGCCTAATAATAGCGGTTTTCCATTTTGGATAATATTAGCAACTACGTTATTAACTACAATATCACCAATTTCTAAACTAGGAATTTGAACCCTTTTGAATTTTACAATTGTACCATCTGCTAATTGGTATCTGGCATCTGTCATTCTATTCTCCAACTTGAGTTTATCTGATTTTTCTAAGTATTCTAGAGTTTCATTATCAATGCTTACATCTGACGCACCTGAATCCAAAAGATATGTTTTAATAAGTTTACCAAATTTAACCTTTAAATAGTAGGACTTACCTTTTTGAATTAATGGAATTACTATTTTATCTACCGTATTATTTGAAGAGGCACTTGTGACTTTATTTTTATACATAGTAGTGTACATATCGAGCCTGTAGTTTTGCGATACTATTTTTTTATCATAATAGTCTTCCTTGATATCATAATAAATTTTAAAGTCTTTTTCATCCCCATTTTTGAGATCGTAGTTTAATAGTGAAACAAAAAATGAGCTAGTCGCAATATTTTTAAAATCAATTTTCGAAAAAGTATTTTTAAATGAATTACAATTAATTCTATTTATTACTTTGGAACTAGTATCAAGGTCTATCGAACCCCATCCTAAAGCGTCTATTGAACCAGCTTCAAGTAAATCACTTAACCCTCTGTTTGTAATTGATGCACTAGACCAAGTGTAGTTACAAATACCATTAACTATCTGTGATATTAAATACCCTCTAACATTCTCAATTATAAAATTGTTTTTGATACATCTTATTACTTGGGATATTTTTAATTCTTTAGAATCATTCTTCTCATTAAACTTAATTGTTATCTCGTCATATATATTGTTAAACTCATTTTCGATTGAATAATCACAAACACCAATTTTCTTTCTTGCTTCAATTTCTGCTAAAACAAAATAACTACCGTGGTCGTAATTTGTTTTAAAACTTTTTAATTCATAACCTTGATTTGTAAAAAATATTTTTACAGATTCGAAGTCTTCTTTTTTGCAAAGTGTGGTTAGGTCTTCTAAATCTTTAAATATCATCTGAGAGTAACCTGATGTTGTAAAAAAAGCTAAAACAAGTATGCTCAATATTCTTTTAAAATGGACTGCCATATCTATGTGTTTCATTTTAGTTATAATTTAAAATTTTCTATTCTTTCAATAAGTTGTGTTAATGTTTTTATATCATCACTTAGATATGATATTGCTTCTCTAAAGTAACCCTCTCTAAGTTTAATGGTTTTAGCACTTCTTGAGTGATAGATGCGATGTTGTATATCACTTAATTCAGTTGTATGCCCCCAAGCATTCCGTTTATAATCATCACTATACTCTCTTACTTTTTTCAAAAGTATCTTATAATCATTAAATATTTTCTCTATTTTCTCTCTTCCCCTTTCACTATTAGTAGCGGGTATTGTTTCCAGCAGTGTTTGTAGTTTTAAGTAAGTCTCTTGCATAAAGTAGATTTAGATTGTTATTGTGTAATTTATTTCGATTGCTTTATCTTGTCCATTAGTTTATATAAAATTTTTGCATTGCATTCAGCTCTCTCTGTTTTTTTATAAAAGAGAGCTACAATAACTAATATTGAAACAATAGCGATCACAACAAGTCCAACTATAATGATTGGTAGCATTTTGATTTGTTTTATATAATTATTGAACTGTTGCATTTTGTTTTAAAGATTCATCTGCTCCACTTTTTGATTATATCTAAATAGGAATATTTCCCATAAAAATTTGCTATGTTTATTTTCAGAGAGCAAATAGTTTAACTCCAAAAACGAAATTAGTTGTGTTGTTTTGAACAATAAAGCAAAATCGCCCTAAACGTTTATGCTAAGTGAATTCTCAACCCAATAGTTTCTTTTGAACGGCTATAATTCTTTTTCCTGTTAGCACTATTGATACTTTTCATCCCACCACAAAAACTACAATTCTGACATAAAATAACTAATAGTAGCCCAAAAACTCAGTCGGAATGACCTACTATAAACTCTTTTTTATCTACTACCCACTCTTTTTATACTACTACCTACAATTTTTTGGTTTATATCGGGTCTTTTTGTGCTACTATTTACTTTTTGTATGCAACTATCAAATACTTTTTAATTACTATCTATTTTTACTATTTATCTATCAACTCTGCGTGTATTATTATTTTGTTTGCCGCTAATTTTTAGTATTCACAAGCATTTTAACTTCTTGCAAAATGTACAGCTGAACCCTGAAGTGTGCGACGCTTCTGTTGCTGAATGCTTGCAAAAAGCTGGTAACAAAATATTTTTTATTCTTTATTTTTTGAGTCAATAACTATGGTTACAGGACCATCGTTTAGTAAGCTTACTTTCATATCTGCTCCAAAAACGCCTGTAGCTATGGGTTTGCTTAAATCATTCTCTAATTGGGCAATCATTTTTTGATACATTGGAATGGCAAAATTGGCTTTTGAAGCTTTTATGTATGAGGGTCGGTTGCCTTTTTTTGTGGATGCGTGAAGTGTAAACTGACTTACCAATAAAATGCCTCCATTTATGTCTAGTAAGCTTTTGTTCATTACCTCGTTTTCGTCATTAAAAATTCGGAGGTTGATGATTTTATTGGATAGCCAAATAATGTCTTCTTTTGTATCTGCATCTTCAATGCCTACTAAAACCAATAATCCATTCGTAATAGCTCCTGTTATTTCATTATTTACTTTTACTGCAGCTTCTAAAACTCTTTGTATTACAACTCTCATAATTTGATTATAATTTTACAAAATGAAGATAGATGTTACAAGCGAAATTAGTTTTAAAACTGCTAGGAGTGGAGGTAGTGGTGGGCAAAATGTAAATAAGGTAGAAACTATGGTTGAGGGAAGATTGGATATTGACTCAAGTAATTTATTAAGTGTTGAACAAAAGGAATTATTGCACCATAAGCTAGCTAATAAAATTACGAGTGATGGTTTACTTTTGGTAAAATCTCAGGCAGCAAGAACACAGCTGGCTAATAAAGAATTGGTGGTTTTTAAAATAAATGAATTGATAAATGCTGCATTAGTTAAAAAGAAAAGTAGAATTGCGACAAAAATTCCTAAAGGTGTTATTGAAAAGAGAATTGAAGGAAAAAAACGAAATGCGGTAAATAAACAAAACAGAAAAAGAATTAATCTTAAAGATTTATAAAATTAACCACAGAGGCAATAGTGAAGTTGGAACACAGATGACACAGATTGAACGGATTTTATAAAAATGAAGCACTTTATTACCATAGCAACTTTTATTGTACTCGTCCTATTTGGATTAGGCTTTATTGGTATTAGTAAACCCACGCCCATAAAATTTATTATTCCAAAAGGTTGGCAAGAACCTGTTTATAATTTTAAAGAAAACCCTTTAACACAAGAAGGATTTGAGCTTGGTAAGCGATTGTTTTACGATGAGGGTTTAAGTAAAGATTCCACCACATCTTGTTCAAGTTGTCATCAGCAATTTGCAGCTTTTTCTACTTTCGATCATAACTTATCGCACGGTATTGGTAATGCACTTACAACACGCAATGCAACAGCATTACAAAATCTTGCTTGGCAAAAAGATTTTATGGCAGATGGTAGTATTCATTATTTAGATGAACAGCCCATAACACCTATTACTGCACCCAATGAAATGGGAATGAGTTTGCCAGAATTAATTGGAAGAATAAAGAAAAATACTGCTTATAAAAAAATGTTTAAAGCTGCATTTGGAAACGATAGTATTAATAAAAAAACGATTACAAAAGCGTTGAGTCAGTTTATGGTAATGTTGGTGAGTAGCAACAGTAAATACGATAAAGTAATGCGTGGCGAAGCACAATTTATTTTGCCAGAACAACTGGGCTATGATATTTTTAAACAAAAATGTGTAAGCTGCCATACTGAGCCAATGTTTACAGATTATAGCTATAGAAATATTGGAATACCATTGGATAACACTTTGCAAGATGTAGGTAGAATGAGAGTGACAGGCAATAAAAATGATTCCTTAAAATTTAGAGTGCCTTCTTTAAGAAACATTGTTTTAAGTTTTCCTTATGGACACGATGGAAGATTTTTTACTTTGTATAATGTATTTGAACATTACCGAAAAAATATGATTGTTACTGCTACAACAGATTCTTTATTGCAAAATAAAATGCCTTTATCAAATTATGAAATTGGGCAGCTTACTGCTTTTTTATACACATTAACAGATACAAGCTTTACCCATAATCCTTTATTTGCACCATCAAATTTCAACATTACCCCTACATTTCGTGATAAGCATTAAATTCGTTTATCGTTTGTGGTTTATCGTTTGTTGTTTATCGTTTTGAACAAAATATATTTTATGGCTACTGCCAAACAATTTGAAGATTTAGAAATATGGAAATTAGCAAGAGAACTTGCAATTATGATATTTTATACAACAAAAAAAGGAGTTTTATCAAAGGATTTTGATTTAAAAAATCAAATGAATAGAAGTGCTGGTTCTATTATGGATAATATTGCAGAAGGTTTTGGTAGGGGGAGCAGGTTGGAGTTTATACAATTTCTAACTATTGCAAATGGTTCTTGCGAAGAACTAAAATCTCAATTGTATCGTTGTTTTGATAGAGAATATATCAATAAAGAATTGTTTGATGAGTTATATGAACTTGCCGATAAAACATTTAAGAAAACACACGCAATGATTAACTATTTAAATCAATCGCAAGTAAGGGGACATAAGTTCAAAAATAGAACAACTGACCAAACACAATCAAACGATAAACCATAAACGACAAACGATTTTGAGTAGTTTAAAAAAATTAGCATCGCAAACAATGTGGTATGGATTAAGTTCTATTGCTGCAAGGTTTATTAATTATTTACTAACGCCCTATTTGACATTCAAATTTTCTAATGCACAATATGGAGAAATGAGTGTTGTTTATGCATTCATACCTTTTATGAATGTAATATTTACTTATGGATTAGAAACAGGTTATTTTAGATTTTCTACAAAAGAAAATAAGCAGATAGTTTTTAATACAACAGCAATATCAATGATTACATCAACAGTAATCTTGAGCATATTATTGATTGCTTTGCAACATCCATTATCTACTTTATTACAAATAACTGAACATCCAGAATACCTTTCTTTAAGTGCTGCTATCATTGCATTAGATGCACTATCGACTATTCCATTTGCGAAACTTAGACAAGATGGAAGACCCAAAAAATTTGCGTTTATAAAAGTTGGAGGTATAGTAACAAATATTGCTGCCATTTATTTTTTCTTGAGTGTTTGCCCCAATTGGATTAATGAAAATCCGAATCATTGGTGTGGTATTTTTTTTAAAAATGATTGGGCTGTTGGCTATGTTTTATTGGCAAATGTTATTCAATCTGTATTTACATTATTGTTTTTGTCTAAAGAGTTTTTGAGTGTTGAATTTAAGTTTGATACCAAACTTTGGAAAGAAATCCTGCTATATAGTTTGCCACTAATTATAGCTGGTTTTGCAGGAATGATAAATGAAACTTTTGATAGAATAATGTTGGGTTGGTGGGCTCCAGTTTCAAGTGTTGAAGAAGCAAAAGGACAAGTAGGCATTTATTCTGCCTGTTATAAATTATCAATACTAATTACATTAGCTGTACAAGCTTTTAGAATGGGTGCAGAACCATTTTTCTTTAAACAATCTACAGAAGTAAATGCACAAAAAGTTTATGCTAAAGTGATGAAATTTTTCATCATAACACTTTGCATTATGTTTTTAACTGTTGTATTGTATTTAGATATTTGGAAACAATTTATTCGTAATCCTAAAATGTGGGAAGGGCTGAAAGTAGTGCCAATACTACTTTTGGCAAATATGTTTTTGGGTATTTATTATAATTTAAGTGTTTGGTACAAGCTTGCCAATAAAACTATGGCTGGTGCTTGGATTACTGTTATTGGGGCTGCCATTACATTATTGATAAATTTTGCTTTTATACCTTACTTTAGTTATATGGCTTGTGCTTGGGCTACTTTCTTTTGCTATGGAAGTATGATGGTTGTAAGTTTTATTTGGGGTCAAAAGCACTATCCAATTCCTTATGTATGGAAAAAATTAGTGGCTTATATGGTGATTGTTGTACTCATATTTTTTGTACAAAAATTGTTGTTATTAATTACAAATAATATTTGGTTTGAAATAGCTTCAGGAACAATATTGATTACATTTTTCCTATGGTTTCTTTTTCAAATTGAGAAAAAAGATGCTGTGTTTATACAGTTGAAATCTTTAGTAACAAAGAGATTATTTGGCAAATAAATTATCCTGCCCAACCTTCTCGATCTAAGCTTCTATAATGTATGGCTTCTGCTAAATGTTCAGGTTTAATATTTTCACTTGCTGCTAAATCAGCAATGGTTCTACTTACTTTTAAAATTCTATCATAAGCTCTTGCCGATAGGTTTAGGCGTTCCATTGCTTTTTTTAATAAGGCTTCACCAATTTTATCAATTACACAAATTTCTCTTAATTGTTTACTGCTTATTTGTGCATTAGCATACATTCCAACAACTTCTTTATATCTTTCAGTTTGAATTTCTCTTGCCTTAATCACTCTTTCTCTTATTTGGCTCGACGTTTCACCATTTTTTACATTGCTTAATTCGTTAAATGCAACAGGCGTAACTTCTACGTGCAAATCAATTCTATCTAATAAAGGACCAGAAATTTTATTCAAATATTTTTGAACAGTTCCTGGTGGGCAAGTACATTCTCTATCTGGATGATTAAAAAAACCACAAGGGCATGGATTCATACTTGCTATAAGCATAAAATTTGCGGGGAAATCCAAAGCAAGTTTTGCTCTTGAAATAGTTACTTTTCGTTCTTCCATTGGCTGCCTCATTACCTCCAAAACAGTTCTTTTAAACTCTGGTAATTCATCCAAAAATAATACGCCATTATGTGCTAATGAAATTTCGCCAGGTTGTGGAATACCACCACCCCCAACTAACGCAGCATCGCTAACAGTGTGGTGTGGACTGCGGAAAGGGCGTTTTGAAATAAGCGAGGCATTCTCAGGCAATTTTCCAGCTACACTGTGAATTTTAGTTGTTTCAAGTGCTTCTTGTAAACTTAATGGAGGAAGAATTGTAGGCAATCTTTTTGCTAACATTGTTTTTCCTGCACCAGGTGGACCAATTAAAATAGCATTGTGTCCACCAGCAGCAGCAATTTCTAAAGCACGTTTAATATTTTCTTGTCCTTTAACATCACTAAAATCAAATTCAAACTCATACTGATTACTAAAAAACTCTTCGCGTGTGTTTACATCAACCGGAGTTAGTTTTTTTTCATCTTTAAAAAACTCAACTACATCTTTAATATGCTTAACACCATAAACGTTTAAGTTATTTACCATACCTGCTTCACGAGCATTTTCTAATGGAATAATCAGTCCTTTATATCCTTCTTTTCTTGCTTGTATGGCAATAGGTAATGCCCCTTTTATAGGTTGAATTGTTCCATCTAGGCTAAGTTCGCCCATTATAACATAGTCCTTTAGCAAATCTGGGTTTATTAGTTGGTCACTTGCTCCTAATATGCCCATTGCAATTGGTAAATCAAAAGCACTACCTGTTTTTTTAATATCAGCTGGTGCCATATTTACCACCACTTTAGTTCGGGGCATTTGAAAACGCATTTGTTTTAAAGCACTTTCAATTCTTTGTTGGCTTTCTTTTACAGCATTATCAGGCAATCCCACTAAATAAAAATTCATTCCAGTGCCTGAAACATCAACTTCAATAGTAATTGGAATAGCCTCTACACCATAAACTGCACTACCAAAGGTTTTTACTAGCATAATCGCTAAGGTTTTAAAATTGATGTAAATATAATTGCAATCGGCATTTTTGAAAATAAATAAGTACTTAATAAAATGATTGGCAATATTTTTGAATGAATGTTTTAATATGAAAAAAAATATAGTAGCTATTTTTTTGTTGATATCATTGGAAGCCTTAGCTCAAAATAATGCTGATATTGTAAACTCTAAAACTATCAAAAGCATTAAACTTTTTCAACAAAATAATCAAGAAAGTTTACCTGTAATAAATCTTAATTCTTCAGATTTATTAGAACTGCATTTTGACGATTTAGATGGATACATAAAGAATTATTACTATACATACCAGCTTTGTAATGCAGATTGGAGTGAAGCAGATTTGAATCCATTTGATTACATAAAAGGCTTTACTCAAAATAGAATAGTTGAAAGTCGTCCATCATCTATCACCTTATCAAAGTATGTACATTATCAAGTTACATTGCCTGAGAGAAATTGTATTCCATCAAAGAGTGGTAATTACTTATTAAAAATTTTTTTAAATGGGGATGTTGATAACGTAGTTTTTACCAAGAGAATGTTTGTTGTTAACAACACTACTGCCATAGGTTTGCAAATACTACAGCCTTTTGACAATAGTATTTATAGAACCCATCAAAAAATTCAGTTTTCAATTAATACTAGCCAATTAAATATTTATAATCCTGCACAACAAATAAAAATCGCATTGTTGCAAAACCAACGTTGGGATAATGCCATTACTAATATTCAGCCATCATTTATGCGAGAAAATATTTTTGAATATAATGGTGAGCAAGATTGTATTTTTCCTGCTGGCAAAGAATATAGATGGTTAGATTTAAGAAGTTTTAGATTTGAAAGCGATAGAGTAGCAAGAAAAGACGAGTCGCACAACCCTATAGATATTTATGTAAAACCAGATGCTACAAGAGTTAATCAGCGGTATTTATTTTTTAAAGATTTGAATGGTTGGTATGATATTATTACCACAGATTTGGTAAATAATTGGTGGCAAACTGGATATGCAAAAGTCCACTTTACTTATGTTCCAGAAAATAATCAACCTTATGCTGGAGAAGATATTTTTATTTTAGGAGAATTTACAGGCAATGATGTAAATAATGAAAATAAGATGGAGTATAATGCAGAAAAAGGTGTGTACGAAAAAACATTATTACTTAAACAAGGTTATTATGCTTATACGTATGTAACCAGAAATAATAAAGATAAAAAAGCAAAAACAAGTTTTGAAATAACCGATGGTAATTATTGGGAAACAGAAAATACTTATACTTTATTTGTTTATTATCGTTCTTTTTCTGGAAGACATGATGAATTAATTGGCTTTACAACTTCCAATTCAAAACTTGGAGGAAGGCTTTTTTAAGAGTCAAATTTTTCTCCAATAACTGGTAGCTTTATGGTTTTATTTGCTGCCTGAAACAATGAAATTACTTGGCTATGATTTACTTTAATAAAACCAAAAGTGTCAAAGTGCATTGCAACAATATTATTACATTGTATAAAATTGCTGGCTGTTAAAGCATCTGCTGCATCCATAGTAAAATTATCACCAATTGGTAAAAAAGCAGTATCTAATTTGCACCAATTAGGAATTAATTGCATATCTATTGTTAAGGCTGTATCGCCACTATAATAAAAATTATTTTCACTGTTCATTATTAAAAATCCCATAGGATTACCACCATAAGTTCCATCAGGTAAACTGTTGCTATGTTGAGCTACAACACATTTAACAGTGCCAAAATCAAATTGCCACTTGCCACCAATATTCATGGGGTGGGTGTTTTCAATGCCTTGTTTATTCAGCCACTCATGTACCTCCCAACTGCAAATAACTTTTGCATTGGTTCTTTTTGCAATAGAAACAGTATCTGCAATATGGTCAGTATGACCGTGAGATTGTAAAATATAATCAGCTTCTATGGCATTAACATCAACATCTTTTGCTAGCTCATTGAAACTGATAAATGGATCAAATAATAATTTTTTGCCGTTTGTTTCAACTAAAAAACAAGAATGGCCATAATAAGTAACTGTCATAAATAGGGATTAAAGAAACTAGTTCAAAATAGATAAAATTATTCAACCCTTTTCATTTTAGGAACTAATAAGTGCATAATTAACCAACCTGTTAAATAAGCTGCCCCACAAATGAAGAACATAATATAATAAGCTGTTTCAATATGTCCAATTTGCTCGTAATGTACAAACATTCTTTTTTGCACAAGTGCCGATAATAAAATACCGCCTAATCCGCCAAATAAGCCACCTATTCCCGTTACTGATGCAGTAGATTTTTTGGGAAACATATCACTAACTGTTGTAAAAATATTTGCACTCCAAGCCTGATGAGCAGCCGCCGCCAATCCAATAATTAAAACAGCAAACCACATATTTACACCGCCAGCAAGTTGTGCGAAAACAATAGGAATAACAAAAAAAGCATAAATCAACATACTTGTTTTTCTTGCTTTAAAAACTGGCATTCCTTTTTCCATTAATTTCATCGGAAGGTATCCGCCAAAAATACTTCCAAAGCTAGCAATAATGTAAACTAAAGCTGTTGGAAATGCAACACCTTCATTACTTAAATGGTATTGTTTTTTTAAGAAATCTGGCAACCAAAAAAGATAAAACCACCAAATAGGGTCAGTCAAAAATTTGCCAATAGCAAATGCCCAAGTTTGTTTGTAAGTTAATAATTTGGCCCAAGATAAACTTGGACTATTATCTTCCAATACTTCGTCTTTATCGCTATGTATGTAATCAAACTCAGCTTGTTCTAAACGTTTTTGTTTACTAGGTACCTCATAGTAGATAAACCATAATATTAACCAAATAAAACCAATAGCACCGGTTAAAATAAATGCCCATTGCCAACCCCAATTAGTCGCAATAAATGGCACAGTTAATGGAGCGATGATAGCACCAATATTTGAACCACTATTAAATATCCCTGTTGCGAATGCTCGTTCTTTTTTGGGAAACCACTCAGCAGTTGCTTTAATTGCAGCAGGAAAATTTCCAGCCTCAGTTATACCTAAAAATACTCTAGCTATACTAAATCCTCCAACGCCTGTTGCTAAAGCGTGACAAACGGCTGCAATACTCCATAAAGCAGTTGCAACGGCATAACCAATTTTAGTACCCATTTTATCAATAAATCTTCCTGCCCCTAACATGCCAAAGGCATATGCTATTTTAAAGGCTATTTCAATATTCGCATAGTTAGCAGCCTCAGCAACTTTATCCCAATGAAAATCTGTTGCAATGTATGGTTTTAATAGGCTAATAACTGCTCTATCTAAGTAGTTTACAGTTGTTGCAAAAAACACCAAACTACAAATAGTCCAGCGATATTTTCCTATGGCTTTGTTCATATAAATTGTTTATTGTTTGGTTTATCGTTAGTTAAACCTAAATCAATCTAAAAAAATTATTACTTATCCTCTTATAGCTTTAATAGTTTCAATTACAGCTTTGGTATCTCTTTCAATTGTAGCATAGTCTTTGGCTTCCATTAATTGTTTGCTTACTAATTTACTTCCCATTCCTACGGCACAAACACCACTTTTAAACCATCCAGATAAGTTTTCTTTTGTAGTATCAACTCCACCTGTTGGCATAAACTTTAAACCCTGAAACAACTCCTTAATACCACTCATAAATTCTGGACCTAATAGATTTCCGGGAAATAATTTAATAAATTTTGCTCCTAAAGTTTCTGCTTTAATAATTTCACTAGGCGTCATGCAGCCTGGCACCCAAAGCATCTCATTTTTATCGGCAATAGCGGCAACACTTTCTACTAAGCCTGGACTTATTAAATAATCAGCTCCTACATCAATAAACTGTTGTGCCATGTCTGCATTCTTAATTGTGCCAACACCTAGGTACATGTCTTTCATTTCCACTTCACAAATTCTTTTCATTGCAGCAAAGTTGGTCAATGCTGTTTCACCTCGATTGGTATATTCAACAGTTTTAACGCCTGCACGATATAATGCTCTTAATATTTCAATACTTACTTCAGTGTCTTTGTAGAAGTATAAAGGTAGAATTCCTTGCTCGGGCACAAGGTTAAAGATGATTTCTTTCTTAATCATATAGCAAATATTTTTTAAAGAGCGAAAGGTAAATATAACACTCTTTGCACACCTTGTTGTTTATTGAATATTTACGCAAACGATTTCCACTATTGCATAAAAAAACGCCCTTTTTACAGGGCGTTTTTAGTATTAGGTTTTTTAAAATTATTTTGCTTCTTCAGTACCTGCATTGCCTTCAAGCTTTGCACGTATATCAGCTAATGAGCCTAAATCACCAAGAGTTGCTTTTTCAACCTTCTCTTGGATTTTCTTTACAGCTTTTTTAGTTTGCTCTTGTTCAGCAACAGCTTCTTTTTTAGCTGCCTCTTTTTCTTCTGCAATAGCTTGTTCCCAAATGCGATTGTGACTTAATAAAATACGCTTCTCGTTTCTATCAAATTCAATAACTACAAATTGAGCGTGTTCTTCAGCAACAATTTGTTTGCCATCTTCTTTAAATAAATGACGGGCAGGAGCGTATCCTTCTAAACCATAAGCCAATTGTACTAAAGCACCTCTATCATCTTTACGAACTACAGTTCCTTCGTGTGTAGTGCCAATTCCAAAAGTATCTTCCAAGCTATTCCAAGGATCTTCTTCTAATTGTTTATGACCTAATTGAAGTTTACGATTTTCTTTATCAATTGACATTATAATCGTATCAATAGTTTCGCCAACTTTAGTAAATTCTCCTGGGTGGTTTAAACGTTTCATCCAGCTTAAATCACTAATGTGAATCATTCCACCTATTCCACTTCCTAATTCAACAAATACGCCATAAGGAGTAATGTTTTTAACGACACCAGGGTGCTTACTTCCCTCTGGGAACTTTTCTTCAATGGTTGTCCAAGGGTCCTCAACCATTTGCTTAATTGATAAACTCATTTTACGAGCATCTTTATCAAGTGTAACGATTTTAGCTTCGTGCTCAGCACCCATTTTAAAGAATTCTTTAGCATTTATTGGAGTATTGGCCCAAGTAATTTCACTTACGTGTACCAAACCTTCAACTCCAGGTTGAATTTCTAAGAAACTACCGTAATCTTCAATATTTACAACTTTACCTTTTACTATTGCTCCTTCTACTAAAGTTTCAGGCAATACATCCCAAGGATGCGGAGTTAATTGTTTTAAACCAAGGCTGATACGTTTTTTATCGTCATCAAAGTCAAGTACCACCACCTGAATTTTTTGATCCATTTTAACCACTTCACTTGGATGTGAAATTCTACCCCAAGAAATATCTGTGATATAAAGTAAACCATCTAGTCCTCCTAAGTCCATGAATGCACCAAAATCAGTAATGTTTTTAACAATACCTTCTAGTACTTGTCCTTTTTCTAATTTACCCATAATCTCTGCACGTTGTGCTTCAATATCGCTTTCAATAAGAGCTTTGTGAGATACAACAGCGTTCTTAATTTGTTCGTTGATCTTAACAACTTTGAATTCCATTGTTTTACCAACAAATTGATCGTAATCTGTAACTGGTTTAACGTCAATTTGAGAGCCTGGTAAGAAAGTTTCCATACCAAATACATCCACGATAAGACCACCTTTAGTTTTGCTGGTAACATTACCAGTAACTACTTCTCCGGTTTTATTAACTTCAAGAATACGTTCCCAAGCACGTTGTAAACGAGCTTGACGACGGCTAAGGTGTAAATTTCCTTGGCGATCTTCTTTTTCAACTACTAATACTTCAACAACATCACCAATAGAAACATTTGATAAATCTCTAAATTCATTTAATGAAATTAAGCCATCACTTTTGAATCCAATGTTAATTACAGCATCAGTTTTTGTTAGTCCAACAATATCGCCTTTAAGAATTTCTCCATCAGCAATATTTACAAAAGTTGCTTCATACACTTTGTCGTATTTAGCTTTTTCATCGCTTTTGTAAGAACTTACATTACGCTTGTCAACGCTCCAATCGAAATCATCGTGTGGCGTTGCAACAGGTTCAATATAAGTTGGTTTTACAAAAGGTGCAGCAGCAGTTTCAGCTACTACTTCAGGTGCATTTGTTGTCGCAGTAGGTTCTGTTGCTTCTACATCATTAGCAACAGGGTTCTCCTGAGCATCTGCGTTTAATTGTTTAATAAAATTGTTCATATAAAATCCCGCTTTTTTTATTCGGGGGTGCAAAAATAGGGTTTTGCTATCTCTTTGTGTCTATTTTCAGTAAAAGATTCTAAACATTAACCTTGAATACTCTAGTTCTACGACAATTTTCGTAAAACTTTGTTAAATACTGTCAACTTTTAACTGTCGTATTTACATTTTTATTTATTTGCGGTCTCAAAGGCACAATATTTGAACTAAACGAAAAAAAATTAGCTATGAAACTGAAACAAATTTTAGCCATTGTAGGCATTAGTGCTACCACTGCTGTAGCAAGTGTTTGGGGATTTGGAAAAATGTTACAAAGAAATTTTAATGGAATGCAAGAAACTGGAAAAGTTCCAGCAAACTATGCAGGGTATTTTGGAAATACAAAATTACCAGCTACTATGGACTTTACTGCTGCAGCCACATCTGCAACACCTGCAGTAGTTCATATAAAAACAAAAACCAAAGCAAAGCAAGTTACCAATAATCTTCCGCGTCAAAAAAACCCATTCAGCGATATGTTTGGTGGGGATATGTTCGAGGAATTTTTTAATGGTCCAAGAATGTCAATTATTCCAGAGCAAAGAGCTAGTGGAAGCGGTGTAATTATTAGCGACGATGGTTATATTATTACTAATAATCATGTTGTTTCTGGTGCAGATGAAATTACTGTAACCTTAAACAATAAAAAAACTTACAAAGCAACAGTTATTGGAACCGATGCTAATACAGATTTAGCTGTAATTAAAGTTGAAGCATCTGGCTTACCTTATTTAATTTATGGTAATAGTGATGAAGCCAAGCTTGGGCAATGGGTTTTGGCAATTGGTTATCCTTTAAATTTGGATGTTACTGTAACCGCCGGAATTGTAAGTGCCAAAGCAAGAAATATTGGCATTATCAATCCTAATAATAATTCAGAGGCAAAAAATCCAGTAGAAAGTTTTATACAAACAGATGCTGCTGTTAATCCAGGTAATAGTGGCGGTGCTCTAATTAATTTAAATGGAGAGGTCATTGGAATTAACTCAGCAATTGCATCACAAAATGGAAGTTATATTGGTTACTCATATGCAATCCCAATAAATTTAGCAAAAAAAGTAGTTAACGATATCATTAAATACGGCACTGTTCAGCGTGCATATTTAGGATTAACTTATGCAGCAGACGGACTAACTGAAGAGCAAAAAAAACAAGAAGGGATTAAAGATGGAGAAGGGGTATATATTACAGATGTTTTAGAAGGTGGTGCAGCTGCAGCAGCTGGAATAAAGAAAGGAGACTTTGTTACTAAAATTAATGGAGTAGATGTTAATTCTGCACCAGAAATGGTTGAACAAATTGCTAGATACAAGCCCGCTGATAAAATTTCAATTACCTACACCAGAGCAGGAAAGGAAAATACAGTAAATGTTACCCTAAAAAATAAACTCAATACAACTTCTGTTGTTAAAACTGCTTCTGCAATTGAAAAATTAGGAGGTGAGTTTGCAACAGTTGACAAAAAAACTGCACAAGCAAATGAAATTAGTGGTGGTGTTGTTATCAAAAAAATTAGTGGTGCTTTACAAAAATCTAGAATTCAGGAAGGCTTTGTAGTAACATCTGTAAATGGCCAAGAGGTAAAAACAGTCGAAGAGTTTACAACATTACTAAAAACCGCAAAGGGTACAATTTATTTAGATGGAATTTATCCCGGTTTTTCTGAAAGCTATCGTTATCCTGTTAAGTTGGATGATGAATAAATTAAAAACAAACAATTTGGAAGCCGAGTTTTTAGCTCGGCTTTTTTTGTTTATATACTACTAATTTCGCAGACTAAATTGCTAATATGAAATTTTTAGAACAACTCAATCTCAATACAAACAATCAAGGTGTTTCAACAGGTACACAATGGATTTCATCTAATGGAAATTCAATTGAAAGTTATAGCCCCGTTGATGGAAAGCTAATAGGAACAGTAGTTTCGGCCGATGAAAATAGTTACAAGCAAGTAATGGCTGCTGCAACAAAAGCCTTTGAAGAATGGCGAATGATGCCAGCACCAAAACGTGGCGAAATTGTTCGTCAGATTGGTGATGCTTTACGCGAACAAAAAGAACCTTTAGGACAATTGGTAAGCTACGAAATGGGCAAAAGTCTGCAAGAAGGATTGGGTGAAGTACAAGAAATGATTGATATCTGTGATTTTGCTGTTGGCTTGTCTCGTCAATTATATGGCTTAACAATGCATAGTGAAAGACCATTGCACAGAATGTACGAGCAATGGCATCCGTTGGGAGTAGTAGGAATTATTTCTGCATTCAACTTTCCTGTAGCTGTATGGGCTTGGAATGCTGCATTGGCTTGGGTTTGTGGTAATGTGTGCATTTGGAAACCTAGCGAAAAAACACCTTTGTGTGGCGTAGCTGTTCAAAATATTGTTGCTGAAGTTTTCAAAAAAAATAATGTACCCGAAGGTGTAAACTGTTTAGTGCAAGGTGCTAGAGAAGTAGGAGAGTGGATGAGCAATGATGTGAATATTCCTTTAATGAGTGCAACAGGCAGCACCAGAATGGGTAAAGCTGTAAATGCTGCTGTGGCTGCACGTTTGGGCAAAACAATTTTAGAATTGGGTGGTAACAATGCCATCATTATTTCTAAAGATGCTGATTTGGATATGGCATTAGTTGGTGCTGTTTTTGGAGCAGTTGGTACTGCTGGTCAGCGATGCACCACAACACGCAGATTAATTATTCACGAAGATGTGTACGAAGTGTTCAAACAAAAATTAGTGAATGCCTACAAACAAATTAAAATTGGAAATCCTTTAGATGCTTCTAACCACGTTGGTCCATTGATTGATAAAGATGCTGTGGCTATGTATTTAAATGCTATAGAACAAGGCAAACAACAAGGTGCAAATTTTATTGTTGAAGGAAAAGTTGTTGATGGTTTTGAATCTGGTTGCTATGTACAACCTTGCATTGCAGAAGCTAGTAATGAAATGCAGATTGTGCAACACGAAACCTTTGCCCCTATTCTTTATCTAATGAAATATAAAACTATTGATGAAGCTATTGCAATGCAAAACGGAGTGCCACAAGGTTTGTCATCAAGTATGTTTACTTTGAATATGAGAGAGGCTGAATTATTCTTATCTCATAAAGGAAGCGATTGTGGTATTGCCAATATTAATATTGGAACAAGTGGGGCCGAAATTGGTGGTGCTTTTGGTGGTGAAAAAGAAACAGGTGGAGGAAGAGAAAGTGGTTCCGATGCTTGGAAAGCATATATGCGTAGACAAACAAATACATTAAATTGGGGTAGTAGCTTACCGCTTGCACAAGGCATTAAATTCGACTTTTAAAATGATTTATATAATTCAGAGAATGAAAATAATTTATTGTTTGTTGCTATCTATATTGTTGCTCTCTTGTGCAAATCCAAGGCATTTTACTGAAAAAGTTGACCTTAGTAATTCAGCCAGGAATATCAAGAAAGTAGGGTTTACCCATAATTTTTTAGAAAAGTATGATCTCTATAAAAACTTTTACGACTCGACAATACTTGAATTCATTACTGATTTTAATAAAGACAACCATTTGTTTAAAATTATTCAGCAGGAAAATGATAGTTTTAACGTAAATCTTCAATTTAATAAAACAAGGTTTGCTTCAAAGTCAAGTATAACAACAGGCTACATTGTCTCTGCATTGGGGCTTGTTGCAATGCCAATTATCACATATAATTCATCCAATAGAAAGTTTATAGCATTCGCGTGGTATTTTCCCAGAGATATGTGTGAGTTTGAATTTACCAATTCTAAAAATCTTAAACTATATAGCAAAAGATTCGGATACAGATTACTAAAGTATGGAGCTATGTTTTCTAACGAAAAAAAGAGAGAAATGAATATTAAAAATGGCTTTTACAATCAGTTAAGAAATTATTTTGAAAACATTGAGATAGACATAAAAAGAAAAATAAAAAATTAGTTGACTTAAATACAAATTGCTATATGAAACAAATTTCAGTAATTGGTGCAGGCACAATGGGTAATGGCATTGCACACGTTTTTGCACAAACAGGTTTTGCTGTAACCATCATTGATGTTAATGGTGCTCAATTAGAAAAAGCATTGACTACCATTTCTAAAAACCTTGACAGACAAGTTGCAAAAGGCACTTTAACCGAAGAACAAAAAGCTGCAACACTAGCTAACCTAACTATTCAAACAGATATTGCTATTGGTGTTAGCCAAGCAGATTTAGTAGTGGAAGCAGCTACAGAAAATGTAGATTTAAAGCTTAAGATATTTAAGCAAATAGATGAAGTTGCACCTGCCAATTGTATTCTAGCAAGCAATACATCTTCTATCTCTATCACAAAAATTGCAGCAGCCACAAAACGCCCTGCAAAAGTTATAGGAATGCATTTTATGAATCCTGTACCTGTGATGAAACTGGTAGAAATTATTAATGGCTATGCAACCGATAAAGAAGTTACCAATACCATTGTTGAGCTTAGTAAACAATTAGGTAAAGTGCCTTGCATTGTAAATGATTATCCTGGATTTATTGCTAACCGCATTTTAATGCCAATGATTAACGAAGCTATTTATAGCTTGTTTGAAGGGGTTGCAGGTGTTGAGGAAATTGATACAGTGATGAAACTTGGAATGGCACATCCAATGGGACCACTACAACTTGCCGATTTTATTGGTTTAGATGTTTGCCTTAGCATACTTAGTGTGTTGCACGATGGTTTTGGCAATCCAAAATATGCTCCTTGTCCTTTATTGGTAAATATGGTAATGGCAGGAAAGTTGGGTGTTAAATCTGGTGAAGGTTTTTATATGTATACTGCAGGTAGTAAGGATTTAGTGGTGAGTGGTAGTTTTAAATAATACTTCAACTTTGAGTGCAAAAAAAAAGAGGCTGTCCAATTAAGGCAGCCTCTTTTTTTTAAGTATAATGTCTAATTTAATTCTTAGAAATTTTCATATCATCTGGTTCAAATGTTGCAACATTATTTTTGTTGGTTCCAGCAGGAGCATCATATCTAAAGGCTAAATATATTTTCTTGCCTGTAAATGCTGTTAAATCAAAAGGACCATAAGGAATAAATGGAGTAAATGCAGCAGAGTTTGCTTGAATTGAGTTTAACTCAGTCCAAGTAGCATTTGAAGGAGTGCTGCCACCATCGTAATCAGTAGAAACTAGTGCTTTTAATGTGCCTACAGTATATCTATGAGCACAAGTATAAGTGTACTTTGGTGAAATACCTGTTGGAATTGTTATAGCAGGTGTTATTAACCAACTTTTTATATTTGTTGTTGGTAAAGCAGCAGATGTAAACGCAGAAATTTTAGGAAAAATACTACTACCAAAAGAAGCCATAGTATAAGGAACATCTCCAGTTTCTTGAATATTTTTCCAGCCAGTAAGCACTAATGGAGCTGTACCAGTTGTTGGATAAGCTTGAAAGTCTTCTTCAAACAAAAAACATCTTGCTCCATCAAACTTAACATCTGTTGTGTCTCTAATAATTAATTGTTTTGTTGTATTGTAAACAGTGTATATGGCAGTAATAGTTCCATTTCCATTTTGTGGAGCCTTTCCTGCAAAATCTGCATATCCACTTGTCATAACAATAAATGGTCCAGAACCATCGCAACTTTTAATGTTTACTTGCCCACCTAAAGTGCTTTTGTAAGCAGATGTATCACCGTAACTTCTTTTAGTATCCCCTAATAAAAATTCATATCCGCTTAATTTAATTAAGTCTCCTAACAATGGGTTTTGCATTGTAGTTACTCCGGTTGGTGTATTTAAATCGTTAGCCATAACAGATTTTGGAGAAGCATCATTACCTAAAGAACCACCAACAACATAATTAGGAATTAGTGGGGTGGGAACACTTTCCAATGATGGTATTCCATTAGATACTGATTTGATACCTAATTGTATCATATTTCGATAGTCACTTATACATAAACCTTTACATTTAATAAAAACCTTCCTTCCAACAGGATAATTTGTATAAAGAGTTCCTGCAAGTTCTAAAGCTATAGCTCCACTTGCATCTCTAATATACATCTCTTTATAAAAGTTGCCACTTTTGTCGTTGGCAATTACGACTCCACTAATTATAGCATCATCATTAATCACATCAAATGCACCTGAAACAGTGTGACGAGCTTTTAAATCTTTGATAGTAGTATTAGCTGTTAAATTGGGATCAGTAGACTCAGGTGGAGCTTGATAATTTTTTTTACAAGACGAAAATATTATTGCAAAAAGAATTGCAATAAAAGTGAAACGAAAAATTGATTTAGTATTCATAAATTTTTTTTTTTATGGTTGTTAATTTTATTTAAAATCTTAATGAAACACTTGCAGAGTAATTTACTCCGTAAGCGTAGTTATATCTTCCTGGAAATTTATCAAACTCAGCAACATCAAACCTGAGTTGTTCAAATGCAAAGGGAATAATTGATTTATTGTTTAGAATATTACTTGCACTTAGGCTAAATGCTAAGAAAGTGTTTTTGTGATTAATGCTCCAGCTTTTTGGTAATTTAAGAGAATAACTAGCATACATATCCAAAGTAGATTGGCTTTGTAATTTAGTTTGATCTAAAATTTTATGCCATTCAGCACTACCTTCAGTTAATCCTTGTACAGCTGCTGCAGTTCTTCTAAGAGGATTGATTTCAGTATAAATACCGTCAAAAAAATTATAAGTTAAACTTACAGACCAAAATTTTGGGGAACGATAACTTGCACCAATACTATACGCTTCTTGTGGAGTTCCACCAATATAATAATCCTTAGAATAAACAACATCTCTGCTTACAACAGATGCATCGTTATCAATAGTAGTAATTGCGTTTTGAGTGCTTGTATAATAGTATCTACCAACAGCAGCAGCAGCATTTAATGTAACATTTGGCAATACTTTTGCTTCAATACCTAACTCGCCACCTGAATGGGTTTTGTTAATACCAGTGATGCCATAATTAACTAAATTTAAGTAAGTATCGTGGAAGAAAGTTAGAACATTCATTTGATTATGAAATTCAGTATAATAACCAGTTAATCTTACTTTAAGCTTTGGAGCATTTAATGTATAACCAGCTTCAAGTGTTCTAATATCTTCGTTTGAAATTTTTTCTTGAGTTGTATTTCTAACTCTTGGAGATAAATAAACATTATCGAAGAATGGAGCTTTAGTTAATGTAGCCATATTAGCATACAAATAGTTTCTGCCGTTTAACTTGTAGGTAAAACCTGTTTTAAATGCGTAGTTTGTAAACTCTTGTTTTACTGCTTTGCCATAAGAGTTGTTTGGGAATAAGCCGTTTCTGTAATTTCCAGTTCTGTAAAAAGAGGTTCCAGAAAATTCTAAAGATGCATAATAATCAATTTTATTATACTTCATTACAACTTGTGCCCAAGCTGCACCTTTTCCAATTGTAATATCGTAGTTGTAACCATAATCATCACCAACACCTACAACTCTGTTAGGTGTGTTTAAATTGGGCTGAGGGAAAGTTTGATTATTGGCATTAATTCTTTCTGCAAATTGATTTAAATCAACATAGTAATCGCCGCCTAATAAGTCAATTAATTTTTTATAATTTCTATTTCTTTGATATTGAAAAGACGCACCAGCAGTAAATTCTGTATGCTCTCCAACTCTTGAATTTAAAACTGAATTAAGATTAAATTTAGTAGTATTAGTCAAATATTCAAATTGTACATATCTTGATCTTCTGCCAGAAACACCATTGTATGTTTCTACCTGACCTCTATTAGCATCATATAATTTAGCCCAATTTATTTGACGTACATTATCATTTGTTTGCCACTCTTTTGTTAGCTGTGCTTTAATATCAGCATCTTCCCAATAGCTAGGCAAATATCTGTAATAAAGAGGACTTGGATTGTCTGCGTGGTACCAATCTAAATTACTTGAACCTCTGTCTCCAAATGAAAAACTTGCTGCAGTTATTAAATTTGAACTATTATTTATTCTATAATCGTGTGTAAGAATAACTACAGGTTGATTGGTTCGTGTGATAGCAGCATTACGTTTTTTGCCACTTTGCCAGCCCCAGTTTGGATTATAATCATTGCCCACTAAATCAAATGCTTCTTTGGTTGCAGTTCCTTGTCTACCACTTTTGGTAGGAGCTCCAAAAACTGTAAGCGAAAGCATATTGTTTTGATTAATTCTCTTGTCTACTGCAGCAAACCAGCTCCAGCTATCATACATAGTACCTGGAAAATAGCCTTCATCTGCATATCTTCTTGATGCACTGAAGCTAAATGCCCAACCTTTTTTGTTAATTCCGGTGCTATGAGTAATATCAAATCTGTGTGTAGCATTTCTATTGCTGTAAGCATAGCCAATTTCAGTTTGTTTTCTTTGTTTAGTTGCTCTTACGTCTATAGAATTTGTACCACCAATGTCTCCAAAAGCAAATGTATTAGGACGTAAGCCTATAGAAACATCTCTGTTTCTAAATACATCATTCAAACCTCCCCATAAACCAAATGGTGTATAACCATTGTCTAGGTTATCCATGGTAACACCATTTATGTAAGTTCCAGATAAATCTGATTCGTAACCTCTAACTCTAAATCTTAAGGCAAAAAAATTGTAAGCAGCTGCACTCATAAATGGGTCTCTACCTGCTGTTAAAATGGATGAAACGTTTTGACTAGCACCTTCGCCTAAATCATTATCGTCTAAAGCAACCGTTGCAAGGTTAGATGCAACATCTTGTTTAATTTCTTCTAAAGTTTGTGCAATTGTAGTGTCGTTAGTTTTGGTGCTTTCCTTTTTAGGTTTAACTTTCGTTTGTGCAATCGAAAAAAAACCAACAGAAAGAAAGCAAATGAGTAGCGTTGTTTTCTTCATATTTTCTTATTGAATGTACAAAAATAGAGGAATATGTATATGAATGTGTATTTGTACATTAATATTGAATTAAGAAATGAAAGATCAATTTTGAAAAGAATCAACAAATGGACAGCATGAATTGTTAAATATTTGAAATATTTAGCAAGCACTTTGTTACTTTGCCAAGTTTATATGATGAATAAGAATTACTTAAAATTACTATGTTTTACTTTATTTCTATTTGCTTGTAACAATGTTTTTGCACAAAGAACACTTCAAGGCGATGGTGGTATCGTGGGTGGAAATATCAATTTTAATAGTAAAGGACAACCCAGCAGTAGAAATACAGATACAAGTTTCCAACATAGAGACCCATTTGCTGATTCGATTACCATTTTTTATAAATATTTTGACAAATCAAAAATTGAATTTTTAGATTCATCTATTAATGATTTTTATTCCCGATTTCCTTTGCCATACTTTTATAATCATACTGGGAATATAGGAACGGCTGCAAAATCTTTACTGTTTAATGTTAATAATCAAATTGGCTTTAACGCAGGTTTTCATCAATTCGATATTTACAATTACACACTTGATAATACGAAACTTTTTCAAACCACAAAGCCATATACCGAATTAGCTTATTTGCTGGGAAACAATGCTGAACAATTGATAAATATTGTTCATACTCAAAACAAAAAACAAAATTTAAATTATTCTCTTGAATATAGATTCATTAATTCTCCTGGTGTTTTCAAAAACCAAAATGCTAATGTTAATAATGTAAGACTTACATTGAATTATCAAAGCCAAAACAAAAGATATCATTTAACTACTGTTTATTTTTCAAATAAAAATGCTTCGTCAGAAAATGGCGGAACAGTAGATTATAAACAACTGGATTCATTAGCACTTAGCAATCCATTTGAATTGGCTGTTCGTTTAGGACCTGGCAATGTTATTAGAAGAAGTTTGTTCAGCACATCTATTTATACTGGCAATATTTACAAAAGCAATCAATTAACCATTAGGCAACAATACGATTTAGGACAAAAAGATTCTATTGTTACCGACACTACAGTTGTTAAATTGTTTTATCCAAAATACAGATTGCAGCATCTACTAACCATTAAAACTAGTAGTTACTGGTTTAATGATTTTTATGCCGATTCTTCTAATTATAAAAAATATTTTAATTATGAAATAAAGCCTAATACAAGTGGATATTATGACACGATTTCATTTAAAGATGCTTATACACATTTAGAAAATGAGTTTAGCTTAATATCTTTTCCCGATAAAAAAAATGCTTCTCAATTTTTAAAAGCTACAGCAACGATTCAAAATATTTTTGGTAAGTTTAACGATAGTATTAAAAATAATTATTACAACATTTTAATAGGTGCTGAGTATAGAAACAGAACTAAAAATACAATTTGGGATATTGAAGCCAATGCTCAACTATATTTAAATGGATTAAATGCAGGAGACTATAACGCTTATTTAAGTTTGCAAAAAATACTTAGTAAAACAGCTGGAACATTAGAAATTGGATTTCAAAATGTAAACAAAAGCCCAGCCTTTATTTATAACACACAGTCTAGCTTTTTAATAAAAAACAGATCAAGCTACAACAAAGAAAATACCACCAAGCTTTGGCTGAATTATCAAAATCGAAAATTAAATTTTTCTTTGGTGGCAGAGTATTTTTTAATGAGTAATTTTTTATATTTCGATAGCATTTTTTCTGCAAAGCAAGAAGCAACTTTGTTTAATGTTTTACATATCGGATTCGAAAAGAAAATTAAATTATCAACTCACTGGAATTGGTATTCAGAATTGCATTTGCAACAAACCACAGCCAATGCACCTGTTAATATTCCACAAATTTTGACCAGACAAAGATTGGCTTTTGAGGGAAATTTTTATACAAATCTTTTTCTTTCAATGGGCTTAGAACTTAGATACCATAGTAATTACAAGCCATCGGGCTATTCTCCTTTTAATGGTCAGTTCTTTTTTCAAGATAGTTACAGTGTTAATAACAAGCCAGATATAAATTTATTTTTCAATTTCAGAATTAAAAGTTTTAAAGCATTTGTTAGGGCCGAAAACTTAAATACATTAATACCGCCAAGTGGGTATAAAAAATACAATTATTCTATGGAACAATATCCTATGCAAACTGTGTGGATGCGTTTGGGAATTTGGTGGAATTTTGTAAATTAAGCAGTAGTATTAACACAGAAAATTAAACTGATTTGGCAGAATTTCAATTCTAAAATCTTTTGCAAAAAATAGTTCTCCATCAATTTGTGCTGGCAATTCATTAGCACATTCAATAATAATTTTTTTTTGTAATGAATGATTAATAAATGGCAAATTTAGATGTTGACCCTTTTCAATTTTGGGTAAATTTTTCAATCGATTTACAACCGATAAAGGCTGGCATTGAATTACGTTTAACAAGCCATCATCAATTATGGCATTAGGTGCAATATAAAAACCACCGCCAGTTCGAGATGAATTAAATACAGACATTAAAAATAATTTTTTTTCAATGGATGTGCCGTTTGTAGTAATCTTGAAATTATTTTCTTTAAATCTTAAAATTTTACCTATAACTATTATTAAATAGCCAAGATGTCCGCCCAGCCATCTTATAGATTTCATATTTTTTAGTACCTCGCCATCAAAGCCAATTCCAATACCATTTATAAAAACTTTATTGTTGCATAAGCCTGCATCCACTGTAATTGAATGGTTTTTTAAAGCCATATTCACTTGTGCATCTAACGATATATTGCCATATAATTTCCAGGCAAAATCATTGCCTGTACCTCCTTTAAATAAGGCAATAGGTGTTTTAATAGTTGGATATTTATTAATAAAATAATTTAACGTTCCGTCGCCCCCAATAATCCAAATAGCTGTAAAATTACTAAGATTATTTTGCCATTGATCTATATAGACACAAAACGAAATTTCCTCAAATTCAATAATGCTTTTAATATGTTGCAACACCCTTAAACTCTTACCTCCACCAGATTTTGAATTAACTAAGATTGCAATATTTTGAATGGCCTGCAAATGTTTTAATTTAATTAGTAATCGAAAGTAAAGATTTGTAAGTTTATTTTATTTTTTACCATTTCTTAAATTTGTAATTAAGAATTAAAACACTCCCATACTTTAACAAAAAAATAAATTTTTATTTATTTAATAATTACTTTGTACAAATATTTTTAAATGGAAATTATTCATATTAGTGCCGAATGTTATCCTGTGGCTAAAGCTGGGGGTTTAGGAGATGTTGTTGGTGCTTTGCCAAAATATCAATGTAAATCTGGACATATTGCTAAGGTTGTAATGCCAATGTATAGAACTAAATTTTTATACAATAACGATTTCGTTGTTGACTATAAAGGAACAGCAAATTTGGCAAATAATTTATTTGAATTTACAGTAATAAAAGAAGCTACTAATAAGCTTGGATTTGATTTGTACTTAATAGATATTGCAGGGTTACTTGATAGGGAAAAAGTTTATGGATATAATGATGATACAGAAAGATTCACTTGTTTTCAAATAGCTGTAATTACTTGGTTAAATAGCTGGGAACATGCACCAAACATAGTTCATTGCCACGATCATCACACAGCTTTAATTCCATTTATGATGCAACATTGTTTTGCATTTAAAAATAAATTATCGAAAATAAAGAGCATTCTTACAATACATAATGCACAATATCAAGGATGGATGGGATGGGATAAGAGTATTTATATTCCAGATTGGGATACCTGGAAACAAGGATTATTAGATTGGAATAATAATATAAACCCTTTGGCTAGTGGTATTAAATGTGCATGGAAAGTTACTACAGTTAGTAATAGTTACATGTCTGAACTTAGGTATAACAGTAATGGTTTAGAAAAGCTTTTTGAATATGAAAAGGGTAAGTGTTATGGTATATTAAACGGAATAGATAATGATGTGTGGAATCCTAAAACCGATACTTACATAAAAAATCATTTTACAGTAAAAACTGTAACAAAAGGGAAACAAAAAAATAAAGACATCATTTGCGATCAATTTGGATTGAATAAAGACTTGCCATTGTTTGTTTTTATTGGAAGGCTTGTAGGCGAAAAAGCAGCTGATATTTTGCCAGCAGCAATTCGTTCATTAATGCATAGTTTTTATGGACAATTTAGTTTACTGATTCTTGGTAGTGGAGATCCTATGGTCGAATGGGAATTGGCAAGTTTTAATGAACAGTACAAAGGATTTTATTATGCAGACATAGGATATAATGAATCTTTATCACATCTTATGTATGCAGGTTCTGATTTTTTATTAATGCCAAGTAGGGTGGAACCATGCGGTTTAAATCAAATGTATTCTTTACGTTATGGAACATTGCCAATAGTAAGAAGTACAGGAGGGCTGCAAGATACAGTTAAAGATATGGGAGAACAAGATGGTTTTGGAATAAGATTTAATAATGCAACAGTCGAAGACATTCATTATTCAATAAACAGAGCTATTCAGGTTTATAAAGACAAAACTCATTTTGATTGGATGCGAAAATATATGATGCAAATAGACCATAGCTGGGAAAGTACTGTAGCACAATATGACAATATTTACAGCTAATTTTTACGTATAATTTTTATTTTGTTTGCTTGATTTACTGTTTCGCAACCATTACAAAATGTTATATTATTAAATTCTTTTTTTGCGGTGTAAGGTGTAACAATGAATTCATTATTTTTTGAATCATATTCTTTAATAACAACATACCTGCCAGAGCTTAAAGGTCTAAAATCATTTTCTTTTATTTCAACTCTATTGCTGCAATCACCAGCATTTGCAATAGATACAGCTTTGCCTATATAATTTTTAAGGTTAATATTTTTGGAAGAAGGAAAATTAAATACAAAATTATTTTTTGTGATATTATAAATTCTGTTGCAATTATTGCCTTTTTTTATATCTCCAAAAAAAGGTTCAATAGTTGTAATTGGAATAATACAGCTAATAAATAATTCGTTATTAAGGACAGCTTCACTAACACCACTAATGATTAAATTATTGTTAGCAGAGTCGTATTTTTTTATAATGCCCAAAGGTTTTCTTTCATTGCTTTTTTCTGTGGTATAAACCACAAGTTTTCCAAATTTGTAATAGTTATCATAATCATCTTTTTTTATTGGGATACTTATATCGCCATTTTTATTGATAGTATTAATGCTAACTTTATTAAAGCCAAAAATTTCAAAAGGAGTATCATTTGTATATAATATCTGTTTGTTATTTGATTTATCTATGCTGCTATTTAAAATAAAATTCCCATAAGCTATATTTTCAAATAGGTGAACAGGATTGGTAGTTTTAATACCTGAAAATCCCAAATCCCCTTCAAGTGTAGTTTTGCAATTAGTAAAAAGCATAGACTCATTTGTGGATATGGATTGTGAGTAAAATGGAACTGTTGTAAATACACAATTCTCGAACTTAAAATTTCCAAAAATGCTAATAGGTGTTTTCATTTTATCTCCCTCTGTGTAGTATCTGATTAAACAGTTTTTAAAAGTATAACCATAACCTTTTAAGTGCCATTCCGGATAGTAACCTTCAAACGAAGTATCGTTATCTTTTATTGGATATGGAAACCCTATTTCAGAATTTTCAAAACTGCCACCAACTTGCGACCCTAAATATCCAATTTTTCCAAGTCGTTCCGCAAACACATTTTTTATAAACATAGCAAAAGTTCCACCATCCTCGCGATAAATAAATTGATTTACATTACCAGCTATGTTCACATCTTCTATAATTTGATTGCCAGCTCTGCCTTGCCCAAACCCAACTCTAGTTTCGCTTTTTTGAGAAGAGCTTGCAATTAATGTGTGTACATTGCTCCATGCATAAATATGTCTAATTGTGTTGGTTTTTTCTTGATCTTGGCTAAAGCAAACTCCATATTTTAAGTTCGAAAATTTTGCTTTTTCAATTTTACTTACATCATCGCCTTGTGTTAAACCATTTGGCGAAAAAACAATCCCTGCAATGAAACCATTAAACTGAACATCTGTGATTTCTGTACCAGAACTAGTGCCACATTTTTTTGAGTAGTAATATGAAAGTTCGGTATAATACTCATCAAAATTTTTAATGCTGTCTTTTGAATGTTGTGACGTTCTAAATGGATCTAAAACAATAGCTGCGTAGGGGCCATATCGTCTGTCTTTGCATGGTTTAAAGAATCGGTTATAACTATTTTTCCCCTCAGTTTCAAGTGTTGATGAATAAAATGCCCTATCGCCCATAACAACATTATTATCTCGGGTAAACTGCCCATTAAAACTAAGTCCTTTAATTTTGATTCCTCTTCCTTCCTGAACACCCAAAGCAAATTTATCGTTAAACAATGCATTAATGGTTGAACCCACAGCTCCTGAATAACTAGATTCACCTTCAATAACAATTTGGCACTGACCATAAGTTGTGTTTGTTTTAACTTTTCGTATAAATAGTTCTCGGCTTATATAATAATTTCCTAATGGAATAAATAGTGTTTTGTTTGTAGATGAATTTACACAGTAGTTTATTGCTGTTTGTAGTACAGCCCAGTCTATTGTATTGTCTTGCCAATTTTTCATAGTAATATCAACTGCATTTGGATTGTTGTATAAAATGCTTGAAGCATTTTCAAATGGAGCATATTTATTGAATAGCTTTCTTAATTCTTCAATTTTACTGGCAGATAACTGATTGATTTTTTTTACACTATTTGCAATACCAAACCATTTAATGTTTACATATTTTTCGATAATTCTAACAAATTTATAATACTGTTTTGTAGTATTATTATATGACACTATTGTAATAACACCATCATCTTCATCTAAAATATTTTTACTGTAGTTTTCTTTTCTGTTATATAAAATATCTAATTTAAAAATTCCTTCTTTGCCATCATCTGTAACATAGCAGGCATTGTATTTTGCATTTGGGTTTTCTATGTTGTTTAAGTTGCTAATTTCTGGGTTAAAACTTCTAAGTTGCTCAATGGTTAATTGTGGCATAATGACTGGTTCATTTGCTCTTATTGTAATTGTATTCAACAAAAAAAATAATATAAAAAGGGTATAAATTCTAGTAATCATTACGGTAATTTCAAACGCAAACTTATACTATAAATATTTGAGGAAGTTTAAGATTATTTAAAATTAATATCTCACAATTGCTTATTCGTTTACATTTGAAACATTAGATATTTTATGAGCAAAAATTATATTCAACGAGACATAAGCTGGTTAAGTTTTAATGCAAGAGTTTTGCAGGAAGCAGCAGATTCAAGTGTTTCATTGGAACAAAGGATTCGATTTCTTGGAATTTTTTCAAATAATCTTGACGAATTTTTTAGAGTAAGAGTAGCTACTTTAAAACGTATGATTGAATTTGCAGAAAAGCGTAAACGCTTAAATATGCACTTGGAAGAAAGTCCTCAAAAAATATTAGATGAAATTCAGATTATTGTTTTGCAGCAACAAAACGAGTTTAATAGAATTTGGAAAGGAATTTTGTTAGAATTAAAAAAAGAAAAAATTTTTCTGAAAGACGAAAAAAATCTTACAAAAGAACAACAAGAATTTGTAAAGAAATTTTTTGACGAACAGGTAAGAAGTAACGTAATTCCACTAATGATTGAAGGCTTGCCTCAAATGCCTTATTTACGAGATAAAAGCATTTATTTGGCAGTATCTATGAGTACTACAAAGTCTGCATATCAACAAAAATTTTCACTCATTGAAGTTCCAGTAAAAGCAGTTGGTAGGTTTGTTATTTTGCCATCGAAAGCAGGTGAAAAAAACATTATTTTACTAGAAGATATTATTCGCTTTAATCTTCCTTATGTGTTTTCATATTTTGGATATGACGAATTTAATGCCTGGATTTTTAAAGTAACCAAAGATGCAGAGTTAGAATTGGATAATGATGTTACGATGTCGTTTGTAGAGAAAATGGAAAAAGGTTTAAAGAATAGGAGAAAAGGTAAACCTGTAAGATTTTTATACGATAAAGAAATGGATTCTGGGTTGCTTGAATATTTAATTCGAAAATTAAGTTTGAACAAAAAAAGCAACATAATCCCTGGAGGTAGGATACATAATTTTAGGCATTTTATGGATTTTCCAGATGTGTTTAAACCTAAGCCTAGCTTGCGTCTCCCATTTGGGCATCCACTCATATCTCAAAACAAAAGAATTACTGAACTGATATTGCAACAAGATGTGATGTTGCATTTTCCTTATCATACTTTTAATCCAGTAATTGATTTATTGCGAGAAGCAGCAATGGACGAAAATGTAGTTTCAATAAAAATTACCGCATATCGTTTAGCATCAAATTCTAAAGTAATTAATGCACTTATTAATGCTGCACGAAATGGTAAAGAAGTTATTGTGATGCTGGAGTTGAAAGCAAGATTTGATGAAGAAGCTAATCTTGAATGGAAAGAAATTTTAGAAGAAGAAGGTGTTAGAGTAATTTTAGGTGTTCCTAAAATGAAGATTCACGCAAAGTTATGTATCATTAAAAAACGAATAAGTAATAGAACCATTCAATATGGATTTGTGAGTACAGGAAACTTAAACGAAAAAACCGCAAAGGTTTATGCCGACCATTGTTTGCTTACAGCCAATAGAAATGTTATGGCTGACATTAATAGAATATTTAATTATTTAGAACATTGGAAACTGGGCAATACTCCACTAAAGCTTTGTAAAAAATTGCTCGTTTGTCCACTTTCTATGAGAAAACAAATTGAGCAGCTAATTGATAAAGAAATAAAAGCAGCAAAAGCAAAAAAGCCAGCATCCATAATAATAAAATGCAATTCATTAAGTGATGCTGTTTTAATGGAAAAAATTAAACGAGCTGCAGAGTTTGGTGTAAATGTAAAACTAATTGTTCGTGGTATATTTTGCCCTATATTTTCAAATAAAAAATATCAATTTCCTGTACAAGCAATAAGTATAGTAGATGAGTATTTAGAACACGGCAGAGTGATGATTTTTGGTGTTGGAAAATCTGAAAAAATATTCATTTCCTCTGCTGATTGGATGGTTAGAAATTTGGATCATCGTGTTGAGGCAGCAGTAGAAATTACTGATGCAACAATTAAACAAGAATTAAGAGATATTATTAACATTCAGCTAAAAGATAATGTAAAAGCAAGAATACTTGATGCCCATCTTACAAATAACTATGTACTTTGTGGTAAGGATAAAAAAATAAGATCGCAAGTAGAAACTTATAATTATTTATCAAATAAAATAAAAAGCAAAAAGGTATAGTTAAGTACACATAAAATAATGAAATTAGCAGCAATAGATATTGGTAGTAATGCAGCAAGATTGTTAATTAGCGAAGTAGTGTTAAATAACAATGGTAAGCCTGTTTTCAATAAACTTAATCTTATTCGTATACCCCTTAGGCTTGGATTTGATGTTTTTGAAAAAGGAGAAATTTCAAAAGCAAAAAGGAATATGATAATGGAAACAATGAAATCATATTCTCATTTATTAAAGGCATATGAAGTGGAGCACGTTAAAGCCTGTGCTACCAGTGCAATGCGTGATGCTACCAATAGTAACGATATTATTAGGAAAGTAAAGTTTGAAACAGGAATAGAAATAAAAGTAATAAGTGGGGATGAAGAAGCATCCATAATTTACGAAAATCATATTGCTGAAAATTTAGATAAGGAACATTCATATTTATACATTGATGTAGGAGGTGGAAGCACTGAATTAACCTTTTTTAATGAAGGCAAACTGATGTATAAAGAATCGTTTAATATTGGAACAATTCGATTGTTAAAAAATATGGTTAATGAAAGTGTTTGGGATGAAATGAAAGACCATATTCGAAAAAATACAAAAAGCAAATTGCCAATGATTGCCATTGGTAGCGGAGGAAACATTAATAAAATATTTTCTATTAGTAAAAAAAAGGATGGAAAGCCTTTAAACATTGATCTTTTGAAGGATTACTACAAAGAATTTTCAAGTGTTTCACTTGATGATAGAATAAATATTTATAAGTTAAGAGAAGATAGAGCAGATGTTATAGTACCTGCTTTACAAATTTATATTAATGTAATGCGATGGGCAGGAATTGAAGAAATTTATGTTCCAAAAATTGGTTTGGCAGATGGATTAATTCAGCATTTATATGATGAGCTTAGTAGTGCATTATCATATCGCTTATAAGTTTATAGAGTTCTTGTGCTTGTGAATTACTTTTTAACTGCAATAAATGTTTTTCTATAGTTTCAAAATCTTTTCTAACGGCAGGTCCAGTAAAAACATCTTTTGGATGATGTGTTCTTAAACGTGTAGCTGTTTCCTCTATTAAAGATTGTAACAAAGAAAAATCTATTTTATTTTCATTGCAAAAATTGGCACTTTGTAAATACATAAAATTTACAAAATTGCAGGCAAATACAGCAGCAGTATGTATTTTAAGCCTTTTGTCATCATCTCCAAATTCTACTTTTTTTGAAATAGATTTAGAAAAAATATCTATAGCCAATCTTGTGTCAGTATTGTTACCATCTATTAAAAAAGGAATAGGGGTAAACACATCCATTTCTTTTCTTAAACTTTGTACAGGATATAAAACCCCATAATTTTCAGAAGTATTTTTTAAAACTTGAATACTTACCGAACCGGCAGTATGTAAAACAATTTTATTTCCAAAGTTTATTTGATTACACACAGTTTGAATAGATTTATCAGAAACTGCAATAATATAAATATCTGCGTTATTGCTTAATTCACTCAAGCTGTCTGTTGCATATGCCTTTAAGGTATCTGCTAATTTTTTTGCATCATTAATTTTTCTTGAATAAACCTGGTAAATTTTATATCCTTTTGAAATTAATATTTTACCTAGCACTGTAGCTACATTCCCTGAACCTATTATTGTTACTTGCATATCTTTGATTTAATGAAATTAAAACTAAAGCAAAAAATTGCTCTTCAGTTATACAAAACTAAGTTTAAAGCAATATCATTAGTATCAAATAAGTTAGCAGCCGAAAGTTTGTTTAAGCTTTTTTGTACCCCATATAGTGGAAAACCCAAAAGAAAAGAGCCTCCATTTTTTAAAAAAGCTAAAAACATTGAAATTACTTTTGAGCAACTAACTATTCGTGGTTGGCAATGGATTCCTTTAAACTATAATGGCAATAAAGTTTTAGTCATTCATGGTTTTGATAGTTGTTCATATAAGTCAGAATCTATTATCAACAAATTGTATTTAAGTGGGTACCAAGTTTTGGCTTTTGATGCACCGGGGCATGGCATTAGTGATGGTACAACAGTTAATGCTAAACAATTCTCTGAATGTATTGCAGTAATTGATGAAAAATTTGGAACTATTTATGGAATTGTAGCACATTCATTTGGCGGTATGGCTGCAGCTTTAGCAACTGAAAATTATTTACCAAAACTTGAGCGACTTGTTTTAATTGCACCAGCTACAGAAACAAGAACTGCAATTGATAATTTTTTCTCAATTTTAAGAATGCCATTGAAACTAAAACCAGAATTTAATAATATCATTAAACGCCTTTCAGGAAAAGATGTATCATACTTTTCTGTTGCTAGAGCCTTTGAGAATATTAAAACAAAAACACTTTGGGTGCATGATAGTAAGGATATGATTTGCCCAATTTCAGATGTTACAGTTGTACAGAAAAAGAATTTACACAATATTGAATTTCATATAACTGAGGGTTTAGGACATAATGCTATTTACAGAAATCAAAATGTGTTGCAAAAAATTGCACTTTTTCTCAATGAATAATTTTTCTCAATGCTTTTTACAGATCAACTTAATAGGAAGATTGAACTTAATGCACCTCCTCAACGTATTATTTCTTTAGTACCATCTCAAACAGAATTACTGTTTGATTTAGGTTTAGATGAGGCAGTTGTTGGTATTACAAAATTTTGTGTTCATCCGCAAGAATGGTTTAAATCCAAAGCAAAAATTGGTGGAACTAAGAAACTGAATATTAAAAAAATAATTTCTTTAAAGCCAGACTTGATTATTGCTAACAAAGAAGAAAATTTAAAAAATGATATTGAAATATTAGAAAAAATAGCACCAGTTTGGATAAGTGATATCAACAATCTTGACACTGCTTTAGAGATGATTGTTTCAATTGGAGTAATTACAAACAAAGAAGGTTTAGCTAACCAGATTTCGAAACAAATTAAAAGTGAATTCGATAATTTAAAAAAATCTCTCAATTGCTCTGAATCTAAAACTTGTATTTATTTAATTTGGAAACACCCTTATATGACAGTCGGTTCAGATACTTTTATAAATGTTATGCTCGAATACTGTAATTTCAAAAATCTATTCAACTACAAAACAAGATATCCTGAAATTGCATTGCAAGAAATTAAAGACTTAAGCCCAGAATTATTGTTGCTTTCATCTGAACCTTATCCTTTTAAACAACAGCATATCGATGAGTTACAGAAATATTTGCCCGATACTAAAATATTGTTGGTAGATGGAGAAATGTTTAGCTGGTATGGAAGTAGGCTTTTGATGTCTGTTAATTATTTTAAGAGCGAAATTTGTGTGTAACTTATTTTATTATTAAAAAATCAAATTGATTTTGGTACATTGAGGGTGTATCCTTACTTTTGCCGCCCTTTCACAAGCAGCAGAATGGTGACTACTGTAAAATGAAAATTATTTATAGCATTTTTTAAATTGTAAAAACAATGAAACGTACATACCAACCTCACAAGCGTCGTCGTAAAACTGTTCACGGTTTCCGTAAAAGAATGGAATCCGCAAACGGACGTAAAGTTTTAGCTAGCCGCCGTGCAAAAGGTCGTCATAAACTCACTGTTTCTGACGAGAAAGGATTAAAATAGTAATTTTTTTGATCATTAATTTTGCTTGTATTAAAGCATTACTTAATTACTCAAAAATTTCAAGTTCAAATATTTTATAGTCAATATTTTTATATGTAGTTTAAAAAATATTGACTATTTTTTATCGTTATAATATAAATCCTTAACTTTACAACAGAAATGTTATAATGAGGGCAATCTTAAAAATATTTACTCTGTCATTTTTCGTTCTTGGATTCACAAATTTTAATCCAAGCAAGGCGACTGATGATTTTAATGGTGTTGAACAAAAAATTCGTTTTATTCAATGCTATCCCAACCCTGCAACATCTAATATTAATTTTGAATTTAGTTTAATTTCAGACAAGAGTTATGTTCTATCTGTATACAACTTCATAGGAAAAAAGGTTGATGAAATTAAAATAAATACCTCTAAAATAAATTTAAATTTAGATAATTATTTTCGTGGATTATATGTTTATCAACTTAGAGATAAACAAGGCTCATTGATTGAAAGTGGAAAATTTCAGGTTGTAAAATAGTTATTAATTAATTCTTTTCTCCCCAATTATAAGTTTCAAGTGTAAAACCTGCTAGTTGTAAAACTCTATCAACAACTGTTGCAGCTAATTCTTCAAATGTTTTGGGTTTACTGTAGAATGAAGGAGTTGCAGGACAGACAATTCCTCCAGCCAATGTTATTGTTTCCATATTCTTTATTTGTATTAAATTATAGGGGGTTTCTCTAGGCACTATTATTAACTTTCTTCTTTCCTTCAAAATTACATCAGCTGCCCTTGTAATTAAATCATCACTTATTCCACTGGCAATTCTTCCCAAAGTTCCCATACTGCAGGGCATTATTATCATTGTATCATACAAAGCCGATCCAGATGCAAATGGAGCATTAAAGTCGTATTTTTCATAAAAAGCTACTTTGTAATTATTATAATTTTCATTCTCTAATTCGGTTTTCCAAACATCTTTAGCATTTTTACTCATCACAATACCAATTTGCTCCCATTGATTATTTAAAAGCATCAGTTTATCTAGCAGCACTTTTGCATAAATTGAACCACTAGCACCGGTAATAGCTATAACAATTTTGTGTTTTAATAAAGTCATATATTTTTTATGATTCGAGTTGTTCAATCATTTCTTTAAGATTTTTTAAGTGATGCCAGTATAATTTTTTTAAATACCATTTCGTAAAAAAATACATCGATAATATAAAAAAAATTAAAATAAATGATAATAAAATTAAGTGATTTTTAAAACTTACTTCAAATGGAATAAAGTTAAAAGAATTTATATTGTTTTTCCCATCTAAATAGGCCAAGTATCCTGAAAATATTAAGCATATTGGTATTAAAAACATAGTAAACTGAAAATATCTTTTTACAAATTCACTTAATGTTTGATGTAATTTTTTTAAATTCTGAATAACTGGTAAGGATGACGAGGTAAGTAAGATGGTACGTTTGTATAATAAAATTAGTAGAATTTGAAAAGCAAGAATAACTGCTGTAAATACACCAAAATATATTCTAATACTATTGTAAGAAGTGAGTATTGTAAGAGCAAAGAAAAAAATCAAAAAGAAACCGCCAAAAATGATTTCAGTAATGAGGCTTTTTTTTATTTTATCTATTATTGAAAATGTTTTGGACTTTTTTAAAGATGTAATTTCAGAGATAACCATATCAAAGCTTTGATTGCCCTCCAGCTTTTTATTAATTTGTATTTTAAAGTCGTCTAAATTCATTCTTGCATTTTTAGAAGTTATAAATTTTTTCTGTCTCCTCTTTCAATTTAGTCTTTAATCTGTTCATTTTTACTGCCACATTGTTTGAAGTAATACCAAGTGTTTCGCCAATCTCAGCATAATTATAATCTTCAAGATATAGCATAACAAGAGCTTTATCAATGTTATTTAAATTGCCAATAGCTTTATACATGGCTTTAAACTGTTCTTCGATATTATCAATGTCGTTTGTTATATCTGGAACAATTTCATTGTACTTAGTTTGAACTTGTTTTTTGTCTTTTTTTAAAAATGTAATAGCTGTGTTTAATGCAATTCTATAAAGCCAAGTACTAAATTGAGCATCACCTCTAAAGTTTGAGTATGACTTCCATGCCTGTAAACAAATTTCTTGAAACAAGTCTTCTTTATCAGTCTTATTATCCATATATAAATTACAAACCTTATGCACTATTTTTTGGTGTGCATTTAGTAATTTAATAAATTCTTGTTCTGTAGCCATTGATTTTTAGTTCAAGTGCAAATTACGAGTATTGTTTTGTTATAAACTTTCGATAATAAAAAAAGCTCGTGATTCATTCTATCACGAGCTTTTTTTATTATTTGTAGTATTATCCTTTTTTGACAGGAGGAGGAGTGTCATTCTTTAAAACTTCACCTTCAATGGTTAATATTGAAGGCTCTGCTACATTTAAAAATTTAACTGTAACTGTTTTTGTAAATGGACCAGGGCTGGCGGCATTGTATGTAACTTTAATTGCTGAAGATTTACCCTTTAGTATTGGAGCTTTTGAATATTCTGGAGTTGTACACCCGCATTGAGCAGTTGCTTGTTCAATAATAAGTGGTTTACCGCCATTGTTTTTTAAATTAAAGCTAATACTTTGAGGTGTACCTTGTTTAATTTTTCCAAAACTATGCTTCATTTTATCAAAACTAACAATAGTATTACTTGCCGGTGCTGATGTTTGAGAAAAGCTACCTATAGCAAAAAATGTAATGATGAATAAGCTTAAAAATATTTTTTTCATAATTCTGTTTATTAATGTTTAGGCTCTTCAGCTGGTTTTAGTTTATCAATTGCACCATTGGCAGGAGCAGATTCTGTAGGGACAGCATAAGTTTCACCTCTGAAAGTAACAACTTTTGTTAAATTACCATTTAGGGTAACTGTTACTGATTTTGAAAATGGCGAACCATTACCAGCTGCACCACCATTGTACCCCAAGACAACTTTAACTGTTTCGCCAGGTCCGAATTTCTTTTTTTGCTCATACTCAGGGGTTGTACATCCACAACCTGGTTGAACTAGTGTAAGTTCAGCAGTTTCATTACTTACATTTTTTATGAATAGGTCATATTTTGTGGGTTTACCAGCTGGAATTTTTCCAAAATCATACGCATCATTGGTAAATTGAAATAATTTGTTTACATCAGCTGGTGGTGCAGCAGGTGTAGTTGGGGCTGGAGCTGCAACCTCAATTGGCTTACCCATGTTACTTTCTTTAACTTCTTCGGTAGCTAGTTGTACTTTTTCAACAGCAGGGGTAGCAGTTACTTTTGAAACATCCTTAGTCTCTTTTTTTGCAGGGGCTGCTTTTTTTTCTGTTTTTACTGCTTTTTTTTCAGTTGTCTTCTTCTCAGTTTGAGCAAAAATTGGCGAAATTGCCATAAATACTGAAGCGATGAGTAGTATCTTCTTCATAAATTAATTTTTTGTTTGTGAAAGTATTTTTAATTTGTTTAATGTTGTTTTTATATACAAAAAATTGTGCCAAAAAACATTTTTTTAAATTTAATTCAGGTTTTCAAAATTATAAAATTGAAACGTATCAATAAAATCATCCTTTGTGCGTAATTTACAAAAATCAGCATTTAATTTTGCAATCAATGTTCACTAACGCTTACTTTTGAAATATGGAAGAAACTATTACACCTACCTTCTCAAACGATGTACTTTCTTACGAAGCTTTCAGAGGTCAAGTTTTGCAAGATTACAAAATTGCAATTATTAGTAGAGAAACGAGTTTATTAGGCAGAAAAGAAGTGCTTACAGGAAAAGCCAAATTTGGAATTTTTGGAGATGGTAAAGAACTGGCACAGATTGCTATGGCTAAATCATTTTCTCCAGGAGATTTTAGAAGTGGTTATTACCGAGATCAAACTTTTATGTTTGCAAGTGGTATTGCAAGCGTTGAACAATTCTTTGCTCAACTATATTCCGATCCTAATATTACCAACGAACCATTTAGTGCTGGCCGGCAAATGGTTAGCCATTTTGCAACAAGAAATGTTGATGAGAATGGTAACTGGCTTGACCTAGCTAACAGAAAGAATATTTCTGCCGATATGTCGCCAACTGCAGGGCAAATGCCACGTGCTGTTGGTTTGGCATTAGCCTCAAAATCTTTTAGGCATATTCAACAATTATGGAGCAAGCACAATTTGAGTCATAATGGAAATGAAGTTTGTTTTTGCACAATTGGTGATGCGTCAACAAGTGAAGGTCATTTTTGGGAAAGTGTTAATGCTGCAAGTGTAATGCAAATACCTTTAGCAATATTTGTTTGGGATGATGGATATGGAATTTCTGTTCCTAATAGTTATCAAACTACGAAAGGTTCTATTTCTACAGTACTTCAAGGATTTCAAAAAGAAAAAAATACCAACGGAATTCAGATTTATAAAGTCAAAGGGTGGGATTATGCTGCAATGTGCGAAGTATTTGAAGCTGGAATTCAAAAAGTAAGGGAAACCCATACACCTGCTATATTTCACGTACAAGAAATTACGCAACCACAAGGGCATAGCACAAGTGGTAGCCATGAAAGATATAAATCTGCAGAAAGATTGCAGTGGGAAAAAGATTGGGATTGTAATGTAAAATTCAAAGAATGGATTGTTGAAAATGCTATTGCAAGTGAAGAAGAACTGAATAACATTGAGGATGAAGCAAGAAATTTTGTAAAAGATAGTAAAACAAATGCCTGGGAAAAATTCCAAAAACCAATTCAAGAACAAGTTGCTAAAACGCAAGAATTAATAAACAATATTCAGGTTGTTGATGCTGAAATTTATCATCAGTTACAACTTATTGCTTCAAATTTAACTGCTATAAGAGAGCCATTTAGACGAGATGTAATGCAAACCTTAAGTCTGGTTTTAGAACTTTATCCGACTTCTGAGGTTAAAGAATATTATTTTCAATTATTAAACGAAAACAAAGATTTATATAATTCATATTTATATAATCAGGGAAATAAAAGTGCCTTAAAAGTAAATGAAGTTAAACCATGGATATCTTTTGATGCACCACAGCTAAATGGCTATGAGATATTAAATAAATATTTCGACATGCTATTTAGCACAAATCCAATGGTTGTTGCTTTTGGCGAAGATTTGGGTTTTATTGGAGATGTAAATCAAGGCTTTGCTGGATTGCAAAAAAAACATGGTGAGGAAAGGATTTTTGATGTAGGTATCAGAGAAGCAACTATTGTAGGACAAGCAATTGGAATGGCTGTAAGGGGACTAAGGCCAATTGCAGAAATTCAGTATTTAGATTACTTACTTTATGGATTACAAACTTTGAGCGATGATGTTGCTACTTTACATTATAGGACTAAGGGGCAACAAAGTTGTCCTTTAATTATTCGTACAAGGGGTCACAGACTTGAAGGAGTTTGGCACAGTGGAAGTCCAATGGGAATGATATTAAACGCACTTAGAGGAATGTATGTTTGTGTACCAAGAAACATGGTTCAGGCAGTTGGTATGTATAATACATTGCTACAAAGCAATGATCCTGGAATTGTGATTGAATGTTTAAACGGCTATCGTTTAAAAGAAAAAATGCCAGCCAATTTACTGGAATTTACAGTGCCTTTAGGAGCAGTTGAAACCATTAAGTTTGGGGAAGATATTACTATTGTTTCGTACGGTTCTACTTTAAGAATAATTAGTGAAGCTGCCGAAAGATTAGAAAAACAAGGTATAAGCTGCGAAATTATTGATGTGCAAACGCTATTGCCATTTGATATTAAACATAACATAGTCGAGTCGTTAAAAAAGACAAATAGAATTTTATTTGTAGATGAAGATGTGCCTAATGGTGCTGCAGCATTTATGTTTAATAAGGTAATGGAAGAACAGGGTGGTTATAAATGGTTTGATGCCTCACCAAGAACCTTAACCGCACAAGCTCACAGACCTGCTTATGGAAGTGATGGAGATTATTTTAGCAAACCAAATGTAGAGGATGTTATAGTTGCTGTAAAACAAATAATGGCTGAATAGTGGGTATAAAAAAAAGAGAGATTTATCGACAATGTGGTAAAAAACAGTTGGTAAAATTGGCTGTAAATTAATACCATAAAGG
>CAZTOP010000021.1:0-47008 GCA_964615145.1 uncultured Chitinophagaceae bacterium | reverse complement strand
ACCTCAATAAAAAAGTAATCTTTATGTCCCCAAAGTTGGCAGGTAATTTAGATGCTCCAGAACTGATGAGTTTTTTAATTAGAAATACAAATACAGTTATTGTAATTGAAGATGCTGAAGAATTAATTACAGCAAGAGATGGAGGAAGAAATAGCAGCATTTCAACCTTGTTAAATTTAACAGATGGATTACTTGGTGAATGTTTGAATATTCAGGTGATTGCAACATTTAACACGCAAATAGCCGATATTGACAAAGCACTACTTCGAAAAGGAAGATTACAAACATTGTATCAGTTTAAGGAATTAACTATCGCAAAATCTAATAGCTTGTTACAAGAACTTGGCGTAAAAGATTATTACACGAATCGGGCTATGACTTTAGCTGAGATTTATAATACTAAAGAAGAAACCTTTCAATTTAAAGTTGAAAGAGCGACTATTGGATTTATTCAACCTGCGAAAGTTGGCTAATAAACACTTGAATTTATGAACGAAAAAATCTCGGAAATTATTCAGCAACTGAACCAATTATTAAACCCACAAATTAATTTGCCTATTATGAATTTAGAGTTTCAAAAAATTGCGACAATACTCGGTATTGATAAAATACAAATTGTCGTAATTAATGTTGATGTAAGTATTTTATTTTACAACAAAAAATTGAAAGAAATTATTGCAGAAAAGAACGAAGCAATTAACGAGCAAAAATTTGAATATGCCGCTTTACTAAGAGATAAAGAGAAACGTTTAGCAAATTCTATAGATTCTTTAAAACCGGTAGAACAATCGCATTTTTTATGGAAAGAAAATTGCATTATTTACAAAGCCAATATCTGTAATACAAACGAAATAATATTGGTAGATTTGGTGAAGAAATTTCAAACATCTTATTACAACTAATAAAATGCCAAAACAAACCTTTTTATCACGATACTCACTCATCATTAAACGCCTGGAAAAAGGCCCAGCTACTTTCGATGAAATCGAAAGATTTCTCGAAAAAGAATCGGAATATCAGGATAAGCAATTCTCGATTTCAAAGCGAACATTTCAGCGTGATATTAAAGACATTTACGAGCAATTAAATTTCGAAATTGTTAATGAAAGAAAAGGCGATAAACGATATTTTATTCGAGAACGACCCGAAGAAAAACAACATAGTCTTCGCTTGTTAGAAAGCTATGAAATTATCAACGCAATTAATGCCACACAGCAATATACTAATTGCGTATTTTGGGAAAGCAGAAAACCGAGAGGGCTTGAACATTTTAGTGGGCTTTTGTATGCGATTCAAAATAAAAAAATTACCAAGTTTGAACATTACAAATATTGGGATGAAACAATAACACATCGAACAGTTCATCCGTTGGCATTGAAAGAGTCACAAGGGCGATGGTATTTATTAGCAGTTGATACGAAGGATGCTCAATTAAAAACTTTCGGATTAGACAGAATTAGTGGACTGGAAATTTTGAAAACGAGTTTCAAAGAAAAATATGGCTATGATATTTCGGAAATATTCAATAATCATTTTGGAATAATCAACGATACATCTAAGCCTGTAGAAAAGGTGCTTTTACAATTCGAATCGGAACAAGGACAATACGTAAAAAGCTATCCTTTGCATACTTCACAAATCGTGAAAGGTGAAAATAAAAAACAAGTTATTATCGAACTTACTATCGCAATTACTTACGATTTTATTATGGAGATTTTACGTTTGGGAAATGAGGTAAAAGTGTTGCAACCATTATCACTGATTAAGCAAATAAAAACAATGCATAAAAAAGCATTTGAGCAATATAATTAGGATTGCTATTATTTCGGAATAATCTGTAATAATTCAAATTCATTTGAACTAATTCGGATTATTCTAAATTATTTTGAATTAACTCTGATATGGTATGACTTTTAATATAGTATCGTTTTTGGCTAATTAGAATTAGTTTATAGTCCGTGAAATTCGATAAAACTAGCGATCCTCTTCGTGTTTAAATTCAATAAAAATTACTGGCATTTTTATTGATTCTAAAAATCAAGTAATTCTAAAAATATGCCGACAGATAAAATCTCTCAATTTTTACTATTTGTAATATTTAAAAAATTGTTACAACTTACAAAGAAATTAGTTCCGAAAATGTCGAAGTAAAAATACTCAATGCCCTAGTACTTATAAGCAATATTCGTAACCTTATAAACAATTTTTTCTAATCTTAATTTGTATAATATGATAGTTGAAAATAATACATGGTCATTCTACTATAAAGACGATATGAGTCTATCTACAAACATTAAATGGCTAATCAGTGTAATTGGATTCAAAAACCTGGAACTTATTACCGAAGATGATTTTGATCCCAATAATTTGCAAAGTTATTCCGATAAAAAATTCAACATAACTGGAGTTATTATGCTGGGTGATGTAGTCAGTTTAAGAACTAACTTAATTGAAGCTTATAAAATAATTTTAGACAGATTGGAGACCTTGCTAGCCAGTAGCGAATCTGAGGAAACTAAAATGTATGAACTTCATAAGTCACGAATATATCTAAAGGAATTTTTTGTAAAGTTTAATTTGAATAAACCAGGGACGCTTGAAGGTAATTTTGTTAATAAGCTACACAATTTTCAGCAAATAAACTCAATTGATATTCGATTTGACCAGTGGGGTTTATCACAGAAAGCATATTCTGAACTTCAGCAGCATCAGCAGGTCAGATATGATTATATGGAATTATTAGATAGCCACTTTGCATTGGAGTTAGAAAAAATTTACATCAAACCCCTTGAGGCAAAAATTGAAAAGGAATCAAGAAATGATGAAAAGGAAAAACAACTACTTGAAGTTTGGGTAGCACTTAAAGAATCGGGTTTTGTCAGCTATCTGGAAGAAAACAAGATGGCGATTTCACAACAACGAAAGTCATTCTTTGAACTATTTAATTTAACTGACAGGTATTATGAAGATAGAAATAAGCAATTAAAAATACAAAAATATCCAAGAGCATCCTTTCTTGAACATCTTACCATTATCATTATAGATTATAAGTAATAAAAATTCAATATAAACGTAAAATAATACTACAAAGCTTGCCGTGAGCCTCACGGCAAGCTTTGTCTCTAAAGTGCGAGCTAGTTCAAATATGTTATGCAAATTTGGTCTCAAATAACAAATTATATGAGCAAGTATTTAGACAGATTTCCAGAATTACAAGAGTTTTTAAAAGATGTTGATGAAAGAATCAACAAAGCATTAAGACCCGCAGAGGAAGTTATTTTGGATGAAACAGACTTATGTAGATTCCTCAAAATTTCCAAACGATTAGCAGCAAAGCTAAGATCCGAACGACTGATTACATACTACAAGTCAGGCGGTAAGCTATACTATAGACTATGTGATGTTTTAAAGTATGTTACCAGCAATAAAGTTCCTTCTATTTATGAAAGTCTAAAAATAAAGTAATGAAAAATTTACACTGTAGATTCTGTGGTGAGCCATTACCAGATTACGTTCATGGAAATAGGCGGCATTGTGAACGTGGATTATGCTATGATTTTGCTGCCAAAAAAAGAGGTCATAATAATTATGCAAAACAAAAAGTTACCCTTCAGCAATTTAAACAGTCAGAGTTGACGCTTAGTATTGGGTATAAAATATATAGAAATGATTTTATCCCAGTCAAATCACTGGATAATTTAGGAATCAACTGGACAATTTATAACAGTATGATAACGATTGAAGGGAGTCCAGCTAAAGTTCTCGGTTCCTATGCTTATATCATCTACAAAAACGCAACACTAAGAATATGGAAAATTTAACAATACTGCAATCTGTCGGACTGAAAACTGCTATGCTCGAAGCGGCAGACCTACCATTACTAAAGCCCATAGCCCAAATGCCTCAAGGAGGGGTGATTACGACACCTCAACTTCCAAAACATAATAATGTATTTATGCTAATTGTGGTGTCAGTTTTAGGGGGATTCTTAGTTGTTTATGTTCTTGACGGCATTGAAGAATATAAACGAAAACAAATAGAAAAACAACAACAAGCTCAGTTTTAAAATACAAGTATTCTATACTGAGCTGTTATTTTAAGGGTTATGATACTTTTAAAATTTAGTTATCCCCGGACCCTTCTAGTGCAAATAGTGATACTTCCATCAAGGTACACTAATTAAATATTCCCATTAGCTTACTCATATCATCCTTCACTTTGCTGGCAACAATTTTTGCATAAATATGTGTATGCTTCAAAGTAGTATGCCCCAGCATTTTGCTAACCGATTCTAAAGGTACACCATGGCTAAGTGTGATGGTCGTGGCAAAAGTGTGACGGGCTAAATGCATAAAGAGTGTTTTTTCCACTCCAGCTTTTTTTGCAATTTCTTTTAAACTGGCATTGAGTTTTTGATTAGTAGGAACTTTCCATACAAAGTCCCTGCAATTTCCTGTCGGTGAATACTTCAGCAAGATATTTTCTGCAACTGGCAACAGTGGAATGATACTCATAATATCTGTTTTTTTACGAGCATCCATAATATGCTTGGAACCATCAGGATCTAACTTGATATTTCTTGCGGCCAGTTTTTTTATCTCAGCATAGGCAAGTCCAGTATAACAGCCAAGCAGAAAAAGGTCTCTATTTCGTTGCTGGGCTTCGGTTAGTCCCTCAGCATTTTGCAATAAAGCGATATCTTCAAGTGATAGGTAATCTCTATGGACAGGGTTTTTAGTCAAAGGAAAGTCATCAAATGGATTGTTTTTTAAAACACCTTTTTTGAGAGCAGTTCGAAGAATGCTTTTCAAACAATTCATCAGTGATACAGTTGTATTGTGCCCATTCTTTTTTTCTTTCCTGATATAGAGGTATAATTGTTTTAAAAACTCTTCGTCAATTTTATTCACTGGAATATTTTTGACGCTTCGCCTCTCATTTAAAAAATCGTTCAGAAATAATACAGTTCTTTTATACTTATAATAGGTAGGTTTTGTGATATCAATTCCAACCCTGTCTTTAATTTCCAGAAGTTTTATTTCATTGTACTCTAATAAAGTTTGAGGTGGTGGTTCAGAGCCTTTTATTTTAGCTACCAGTTCATCAATTGTGAATGCATCACCAGAATACTTTAACCGATCAAAGCAATCTTTTGCTTTATACATAATTTCTTCTAAAGACCGATTAATGGTATTCGCTTCACGGCAATCATTTGTGACCTTATCGAGTTGTGGTAACCAATGTTCCTTCAGGCAGGATAATCCTGTGAATACATCCCTTCTCTGACCTCGATAATTGATTCTGAAGATAATGGGAGAATGACCATTTTTATACTTATGCGTACTCCTGCACAGGTAGGAAAAATGGATGTCTAACGCTTGAATTTTTTTGTTCAACATACTGTTTTTTTTAAGTTTGATAAAATTAAAACAGCAGGTTGTAGGTCTAAAGTGCTAAATGCTGCACAACGATGAAAGTTACTTTTTGGCTAAAAATGCCCCAAATTTATGTCTCCGAAACTACACCTCTCAGATGCAGAGATATGCGTTGTTTCGCAAATGTCTCCAAAAAAATAGGGTTGAAAATCAATGTTTTACATCAATTTTCAACCCTAAAAGTGGTGTGGGCCGGGATTGAACCGGCGACACATGGATTTTCAGTCCATTGCTCTACCAACTGAGCTACCGCACCATCCAATTAAGAATATTTAAATATTCAAATGGGTTGCAAATATAGTAGATAATTGTTCTCAGCAAAATCTTACAATCATTATTATTGAAATATTTTATAAAAGCATTATAAGTTTTCTTTTGAATACTGTTGTAAAGCCACTTCTAAACAATCCATAGCACTATTAATATCTTGTAGTTTTAGTACATAAGCTAAACGAACTTCTTGTTTTCCCAGACCAATTGTACCATAAAACCCTGTTGCAGGTGCTAACATTACCGTTGCACCATTACGGCTGAATTTTTCTAATAACCATTGGCAAAATTTATCACTATCATCAATAGGTAATTTTGCAATTGCATAAAATGCACCACCAGGATTTGGACAAAATACACCCTCCATTGCATTTAATCTTGCAACAATTAAATCCCTTCTTGATTGGTATTCTGCTTTAGTAGTATCAAAATAATCGGCAGGTAAATCAATAGCAGCTTCGCCAGCAATTTGTGCAAAACTTGGAGGGCTTAATCTTGCTTGTGCAAACTTCATTACCGCATCGAGCAGTGCTTTATTTTTTGTAACTAATGCACCAATTCTACCACCACAGGCACTGTATCTTTTACTAATGGTGTCCATCATTACCACATTATCATCCACACCAGATAAGTGCATGGCACTAACCTGCTTACCCTCATAGCAAAACTCGCGATAAGCCTCATCACTAAACAAATAAAGATGATGCTTTATAATCAGTTGCTTTAGTGCATCCATCTCATCCTTTGTATATAAATATCCAGTAGGATTATTAGGATTGCAAATAACTATAGCTTTGGTTTTGGATGTTACCTTTTTTTCAAACTCTTCAATAGAGGGCAAGGCAAAACCATTTTCAATGTGCGATGTAATGGGTACAACTTTTACACCTGCAGCCACTGCAAAACCATTGTAATTGGCATAAAAAGGCTCAGGAATAATGACTTCGTCCCCTTCATCCATACAAGCCATAAAGGCAAATAAAATAGCTTCGCTACCGCCTGTAGTTATAATAATTTCATTAAAGTCTACATCAATTCCAACAGACTTATAATAACTGACTAATTTTTTTCTGTAGCTTTCATTACCTGCACTATGACTGTATTCCAGCACTTTAAAATCGCTGTTTCGCACAGCATCCAACACTAATTTAGGTGTTTCAATATCCGGTTGTCCAATATTTAAATGATATACTTTGGTACCATTTTTTTTAGCAGCTTCGGCATATGGAACAAGCTTTCTGATGGGAGATGCAGGCATTTGTTGCCCACGGTTACTAATGGTTAACATTTAGCAAATATAATAGTTACATTATATGATGTTTATTATAAAAATAATGCAATGAGGATTTATGATAAAGTTGTTGAGCTATTATTTACAGCTATTCATTATTTTGCATTGCTAAGTTTTATTTAACGTTAATATAAAAAAATCTATGTATAAATTTCAAATACGACTATTTACGACTATTGCAATAATGTTAAGTGCTGCAACATTTGTTACTGCACAAAGAAATGCTAACTGGCAAGTAATTCCTTATGCAACTAATGTAATAAAAGTGGTGTACCATCCATTTGAGTACACAAGAGATTTTAATGTAACGAATGCAGTTATTGCTAAACCCTTAACAAGCAATTTTCCATCTTTTAAAATAAATGGAGATGCATCTGTAACGGTTCAAAATGGAGCTTTTACTTTTAGTCCTGTATTCAAAAATGATGGAAGTAGGGGTATTAGTTATCAACTGCAAAAAGATGAAATGATTTTTGGAGGTGGCGAGAGGGCATTGCCATTTAACAGAAAAGGCTATAAGCTTGATTTGTACAACAGACCTAATTATGCTTACGGAGTTGGTGCAGAAAACTTAAATTATTCTGTTCCTTTTTTTATTAGCAATAAAGGGTATGGAATTTTCTTTGACAATGGATCAAAAGGATATGCAGACATTGGCAAATCTGCTGAAAATATTTTTGAAGTAGCTTTTGAATCTGGCGAGATTAATGCCTTTATTATTTCAGGTAAAACTTATCAGGAAATTTTAACTTCTTATCACAAATTAACTGGTACACAACCATTGCCCCCGCGTTGGGCTTTTGGTAATTTAATGAGTCGTTTTGGATATACAAGTCAAGAACAGGCAACGGGTATTGTGAAGCAAATGAAAGATGAAAAATTTCCCTTGGATGCTATCATCTTTGATTTGTTTTGGTTTGGAGATAGTATTAAAGGTTATGTAGGAAATTTAGATTGGGTGAATACAGAAAAATGGCCTAACCCTAATAAAATGATAACAGATTTTAAGAAGCAAAATATTAACACTACTCTTATAACAGAGCCATATATCTTACAGTATACTAATACTTATACCGAGTCTTTAGAATATCAGGCAAAAGACGTTTCAAACAATAGTTTCGTATTGCAAGATTTCTATTTTGGCAAAGGTGGCTTATTAGACATTTTCAGAAAAGATGCTGGACAATGGATATGGAATAAACACTACAAAAGGCAAATAAAAAATGGTGTAATTGGATGGTGGACAGATTTGGGAGAACCAGAACGGCATCCAGAAAACATGTATCATAATTTAAAAGATTTGGGAATAGAAAAGATGGTTTTAGCCAATGAAATTCACAACATTTATGGTCATTATTGGAATAAAATGTTATTTGAAAATTATGCTAAAGATTATCCGACCCAAAGATTATTTCATTTGAATCGAAGTGGCTTTGCAGGCAGCCAGCGTTATAGTATTTTTCCTTGGAGTGGTGACGTGGGAAGAAACTGGAGTGGCTTACAAGCACAGCTACCTGTAATGCTTGGTATGAGCATGTGCGGTGTGCCTTATATACACGCTGATGCTGGAGGTTTTGCTGGCGGAGAAAATGATGGAGAACTCTATGTTCGTTGGTTGCAATTTGCTGCTTACACGCCTATATTCAGACCTCACGGAACTGCACTTTATGACCACGATATTAATGCCACCAGTTTCCCTAGTGAGCCAGTATTAATGGAAGAGCCGTATAAAGCTGAAGCTAAAAAAGTGGTTTTAGAAAGATATAAAATATTGCCATACCTATACACACTTGCTTACCGACAAAGTAAGTTTGCTGAACCTTTAGTAAAACCTTTATTCTATAACTATGCTGCTGATACCAATGCTATGAAAACTCAGGATGAATTTTTATTGGGAGATAATATTTTAGTAGCTCCCGTATTACAAAAAGGTGCTACCACAAGAAAAGTATATTTGCCAAAAGGTAATTGGTACGATGTTGAAACTAATAAAATGTATGAAGGTGACGCCGAAGTTTCTATAGATGTAAGTGAGTATAAAAAACCTTTGTTTTACAGAGAAGGTAGCTTTATACCACAATATAATTCTAAAGGAGAAAATACAAGCGAAATTGATAGAAAGAAGTTGAATGTAACTTACATTTTATCGAACACTACTTCTAAGTTTGAAATGTACGATGATGACGGAGAAACTAAAAATGCTCTTGCTACCAACCAGTATGAGTTAATAAAGTTTGCATCGGTAGGAAGAACAAATAAAGGTGTTGTGATTACCATACAAAATAATAATGGATTGTATAAAAATAAACCATCTGAAAGACAAATTGCTTTATCTATTCCCGCAATACCATTAAAACCTAAAGCTGTTTTAGTAAATGGTATTACTATAAAAAATATTGAAGTCAATAACAATATACTAACGATACCTGTGACATTAAAAAATATTCCTTTAAAAATTGATGTTAAATGGTAGCAGTAAATTTTGTGTTAAGACCTTGGTCAATGGATGACTTGGATAGTTTGGTAAAGTATGCAAATGATATTGAAATTTCTAAAAACTTGACCAATAAATTTCCTCATCCCTACACAATAGAAAACGGAACCAACTTTATACATTTTGCAACAAAAGATAATCCTATTCACATTTTTGCAATTGACATACATGGTGAAGCTGTAGGTGGTATTGGCATTCATCCACAAGATGATATTCAATGTAAAAATGCAGAACTTGGTTATTGGCTTCCACAAGATTATTGGGGTAGAGGAATTATATCAAAAGCCATAGCACAAATAGTAAGTTTTGGCTTTAAGACTTATGATTTAACTAGGATTTTTGCTAGACCTTTTGGATCCAATATTGCTTCTCAAAAAGTGTTGGAGAAAAATGGTTTTGTGCTAGAAGCTAAGTTTGAAAAAACGCTTTATAAAAATGGTAAATTTGAAGACGAGCTTATTTATGCAGTAAGAAAATAAAAAAGTTCCAGCTAAGAATAGCCGGAACTTAAACCCCTCAAATACTATTTATTCTTTTATTATTTTTTTAGAAATAGTTCCTTCGGTTGAATAAATAGTAATAATATAAAACCCTTTTGAATAGTGGGAAATATCTATTTTATTAGCTCCAAAACTCATACTTTGAGTTAGTAATTCTTTACCTAAAATATCAGTAATTTTTATGGTTGCATTACTTAACACATTATCTGTTTTTAAGATAAAATAATCAGCTGTTGGGTTTGGAAATATTTCAAAATTGATGGGCTGTTTATCATCAATTGTAACTACTGATTTTGGCACAGCACAATCAACCACAAATCCAACCATAGTTCTGCTGTTGGTACATCCAGCTAAAGAACTATAAGTGTATCTAATACTTCCCGACCCCGGAGATAATGTATTTACAATACCCGTTGTTAACCCAATTGAAATTACAGGGGGATTGCTTGAAACCCAAGTTCCTCCACCCGGAATTCCAACCACAGTAAAGGTTCTATTATTACAATAACTACCAGCTGGTGCTCCTCTTTGAGGGTTTATTGTACCTGCTGCATATTGAATTTGCGGAACAGCTGGTATAGGATTTACATTCACCAAGTAAGTTGCTGTTGCATTGCACCCTAATTCATTAACAAAACTGTATTTTATTGTTGCAACTCCGGCTGAAACTCCTGTTACCAGCCCTGTATTGTTAATCGTTGCTCTACCGTTAGTACTCGTCCATATTCCACCAATAAATGAGTCAGATAATTGTATAGAGTTTCCAACACAAACATTATTTGGACCAGTAATTTGAGGCATTGTTCCTAATACTGTGAAGCGAAGTGTGGCAGTACTATCGCAGCCGTTTGACAAGGTTTGATGCACCGTATAGTTACCACTTGTATTTAAAGACAACCCAGCCCAATGATATGGTAGTACACTAGAGCAAACAGTAACACTTGTACTTACGCTTATTGGTGTGCAGGGATAAAATACTTTTCGAACCCTGTTTTCGTCTAAAATAAACATTTCGCCACTTGTATTTACTACAACAGAACTTGGATAAAGAAGTTTTGTTGCTAAAGGATAATGCCATTCTCCATTGTAGCCGCCATTTAAAAATGGATAACCACCAGCAACATCTCCAACAACAGTAGTAATAATACCAGTTGATGGATTATATTTTCTGATAAGATTATTACTTTGTTCACAAAGGTATAATTCACCATAAATGCCCCAAGCCAAATTACTGGTTGCACCATAATAAGTGTTTGATGTAGCCAGTCCTCCATCTCCCCCAAAAACTTGCCCATTGTCCCAATAGTGGCCAATTACAGTAGAAATAACACCACCCTGAACTTTTCTAACTCGCCGCCCTGATGCTATATAAACATTACCCACATTATCTGCCAAAATACCACCAAGCACGCCACCAAAATAAGTACTAGTAGCAAGTACAGGTACATCGTTGCTGAAACCATAATTATCATTTCCTGCAAAGGCTGTAATTATGTTTGTTCCTGCACTAATTTTTCTGATTCTGTATAAATCTACTACATACAAATTTCCATATCCATCAAAAGTAATATGTGATAATGTTCTAAACGTGCAATTAATAGCCAAACCATTATCCCCATTAGGGCTACTTGTTCCAAAAGCACCCGTACCTGCAAATGTTGTAATAATGCCTGTTGTAGCATCTACTTTTCTTATTCTAAAATTAGATTGGTCTGATATATACATATTATTTGCAGCATCGAATGCTATGCAAGCAGGGCGATAAATTTGTGCATTTACAGCCAGTCCCCCATCTCCACTAAAAGCCCCAACACCATTACCTACAACCGTTGTAATAACATTTGTTATTTTATCTACTTTTCTAATTCTATTGTTTAAGAAATCTGCAATAAATAAATCACCATTATTATCTATAGCTATATTACCTCCATAACTACCAAATGGAATATTAATTCTACTATTTCTTGCAGGCATTCCATCGCCATTGTAACCAGCAATTCCTGCACTATCAACATAATTTATTACAACTTGAGATTTAGCATTCTTTCCAAATAGAAACAAGAATACTAATAATAGAATAATACTAAAGAAGGTATTTAAGTTGGAGGCTTTTTGCGAGTGCTTAATTTGTTCTATTCGATTTTGTTTCATATATATAATATTTGGTTTGTAACCCAAAAAGACTTTTTTTATTTGGAATGCAGAGTATCGATTTTATAAAAAAATTAGGTTTCAAAAGGTTCTGTTTTTTATGAAAGCCTTATATTTACTTGACTTTAAACCCTTAGTATGAATTCCCTTTTTGCACTTATACATTCATTATCTCCATCGGAAAAAAGATATTTTAAATTGTTTACGCAAAGACAAGTGCAACACAAAAACACCAACTATTCAAAACTTTTTGATGCTATTAATGAACAGGAAGTATATGATGAGGATGCATTATTAAAGAAGTTTAAAAAGGAGGTTTTTGTAAAACAATTTGGTGTTGCAAAAAATTATTTATTTAATATGATACTGAGTTGTATGCAACTATACAACGAGGAAAATTTTATTGAATGGAAGATTAGAAATATGTTTTTGCAGATTAAAATACTTGCCAGCAAAGGGCTTGATGCTGATGCAGAGAAATTAATTATTAAAACAAAAGAGCTTGCCTGGCAATATGAATTTTATTACGTGATTGCAGATATTGTTGTTTTAGAAAAATATTTATTTGGTAACTTTAGAATTGGAGAGCCTACTATAGAGTCGTATATGAGCATTGAAAAAGAGGAAGCACAAGCTTTTGAAATAGCAAACTCTCATCAACAAATTGGAAACATTTGGCATTACCTAACACTGCTTGAACTTGAAATTGGAGTATTGCCACATAGTGTTATTAAACAAAGAGCAGATATTTATGTAAATACATATTTTATGAAGCAAGAGCCTCCTGTTTCATATAATGCCAAGTTCAGATATTATAGCACTTGGAGCTTATACTATAATCTCATTAACGACCAACAGAGAAATTATGAGTGCTGTAAGAAAGGAGTATTAATTAGAGAAGAACAAATTGCCCATCAACCATTGTTAAATATGGATCCATTGGCAAGTTATTATAATTTTTTATTGAGTTGTGAGAAAGCCAATAGATGGGATGAGTTTGAATTATATCTTAATAAAATTTACACCTTTAATGCCCCTACAATCGAAGTAAATATTAGGCGAATGCATAATTATTGCTGGTGTGGGCTGATGTATTTTGTCCATCAGAAAGAATATGAAAAAGCGTATTTAATCGTCACTGAGTATAAACAATTTTTTATAGATAAGAAAATTGTTTTTAGAAAGGATTTTAAGATTTATATAGAAGCTTGTTGTGGTTTAGTTTGTTTATTTTTAAAAAAATATAAGGAAGCAATGAGCTGGTGGTCAGAAATACTCAACAAACCAGTAGCTCAAGTTGAGCTTAAAACACAAGCATCCATGCGATTGTATTTACTTATGTTGCATTACGACGAAAGTAATTTTGAAATTATTGAGTATGTAACCAAGCAAGCGAAAAAGTATCTGGAACAGATTACTATTTTTCACGAACCAGAAAAGCTATTTTTAAAACTGATAAATGAGGTTGCTAATACTATTGATAAAAAAGAACGAAAAGAGAAAATGACATCATTATACAATCAACTTTCACAAATGCAACTATCTACTTCTGGCAATGCTGTTAATAAGTTTATTATAGATTGGATAAAATCAAAAATGTAAAAAATGAACCTACGCCAAACATTATTATTGATGCAGTTTTGTGTAGCAACATTTTGTTTGGCACAATATCCTTACACCATAAAAATTTCTTGTCCTGACCCATTATCAACACCTGTTATTTATGATATGATGAATGACAGCAAAGGATATATATGGCTAGCAACAGATAAAGGTTTAATAAAATTTAATAGTCGTAGTTTTCAAGTTTTACCGTTTACCTCTACTCAACTAAAAAGCGTTGCTTACATTAATGAAGACAAACAAGGTAAAATTTGGTGTGCGAATTTTTATAAACAAATTTTTTATGTTGAGCATGATAGTGTGAAACTGTTTGAAGTGAAGTATGATGATTATTATAAAGAAACGAGTATACTTAATTTTTTAGTGGGGGACGAAAGTATTTTTGTAACTACGCTTACAACTTGTTTAGTTATTGATAAAAAAACACACACATTAACTAATAAAATTGCCTTAGGAAACAAGCTGAATGCAGGTTTTCAACACAGTATTTTATACAATAATCAATTATTCTTTTTAGACAGAAAAAACAAGTTACACTGCCATACAAAAACACAAGCAATCGATTCAAGCAATCAAAAATTTTTTGAAATAAGACTTGCGGTAAATAGCAGCAAAATAATAGCAGTTGAACGTGGCAAAAGAAAAAGGTTAGCCATGTATTTTGATGGAAAAGAAATTATGAGCCTGCCAAATTACAACGTACCAGAAAATGCATATGTATATCACCTATCTGTTACTGGAGAAAATGAAATTTGGATTTGTACACAAAATGGTGCTTACTTATGGGACTATGAAACAGGTAATACAAAACCCTTTTTTATTAATGAAAGAGTTAGCGATGTTGTAAAAGATTTTCAGGGAAATTATTGGTTTAGTACATTAGATAATGGTCTGTTTAAATGTCCTAACTTAAATTGTATAAAAATTGCATCGCCTTTTTCAAACAACAACGATAATGCTACAAAAATTTATAAACTACCTAACAACAATTTTCTAATTGGCAACACTAAAGGTGAGGTTGCAGAAATTGACAGGAACAATAAACAGATTAAAAGTTTTAAGTCAGCATCTAACGAAGAAATTGAGTTTTTATACTATAGTAAAAAGAATAATAATGTGTATAGCGATGGTGGAATGTTTGACTATAATACTGGTAAACTTATTACACCCTATGAGTTTGGAAAAGTTGTAAGTGAAGATGATTTGGGTAATTTAATTATATCAACATTTAACAGAGGTATGTTAGCCATAAATTCATTTGGCAAAATTGATACAACAACATTGCCCTCTAGCAAACCTTTGTTCAAAAAATTTGAAAAATGTAATATAAGCATATCCGGAAAGCCAATAAGAAAAGCTCTTTTATTAAGAATAAAAAGAAGCACATTTTGCCTTGCTGATAATAACAACAATGGTTTTTGGGTAGCTTACGATGACGATTTGTATTACTACAACTATAATGGCACAATAAAAATTATTAAAGCTAAAAATGGAGCATCAATTTTAGCAACTCACTTAGTGCAATTTAAAAACCAGCTATATGTAAGTACAACAACAAATGGATTATTTGTGTTAGAAGATAATATTGAGCAGTCTCATTTTACAACAGCAAATGGGTTGCAAAGTAATAATACCAAAAAAGCAATTATAGATGATAATAAAATTTGGCTATTAACTGATAAGAGTCTTGAGATGATTGACACTAAAACAGGACTTGTGCAAGACTTTTTTTCTTCTGCTGGACTAGAAGCATTAACTGTTTATGATTTTGCTATAGATGATAATAGAGTTTTGCTAGCTACTCCAGGTGGTGTAATGGAATATACACAAACAGAAAGTTCTTTAGGAGAGAGAATAAAAATTACTCAACTTTCCGTTGAAAATAATAACAAGGAAATTAATCCAAATACTGTTTTGAATTATAATCAAAACGCTGTTACAATAAAGTTAGATGCCATACATTACAAGTCTCCAAGCAAGTTACTTTTCCATTATAGATTAATTGGCAGTGATAATAGCTGGCACACAGCATCTGCATCGAACAATGTAATAAACTATAATTCTTTAGCAGCAGGTAACTATACTTTTGAAGTGTATGCTGCAGATGTCAACATGATTTTCCGAAGCACTACAAGCAGCTTTTCTTTTGCTGTTGCAAAACCATTGTGGCAAAAATGGTGGTTTATATGTTTGTTGACATTGGGAACCCTGATAGTTATTTTATTGTTTATTAGATGGTGGATGAACCGCTTTAAAATTCAGCAAACTGCTAAAGAAAATTTACTACAAAGCAAACTCACTGCCATTCGCAGCCAAATGAATCCTCATTTCTTATATAATGTTTTAAACACTGTACAAGGTTTAGTATATGCCAATAAAAAAAGTGAAGCAACAGAAATGCTAGGTAATTTTAGTGATTTAATGAGAAAGACTTTGCAGGAAAGTGATAAAACAGAAATTGTTTTGAGAGATGAAATCGAAAGTTTACAATTATACTTAGAGTTAGAGAAAAAACGCTTTGATAAAGATTTTGAATTTGAAATAAATGTTGATCAGAATATTGATATAGATGAAGTTCACATTCCCTCAATGTTTATCCAGCCTTTTGCTGAAAATGCAATTAAGCACGGCCTGCTGCACAAGGAAGGTGAAAAAAAACTCATCATAAACATTTTACAACAAAACAATAAACTATTTGTAACCATTGATGATAATGGAGCTGGTCGCAAACAGTCTTCTATCATTAATCAAAATAATAAAATAAAAAGTACTGGCTTTGCAATAAAAGGTATTGAAGAAAGAATGACTATTTATAATGCAATGAGCAAAGAAAAAGTTGCGATGGAAATTATAGACAAAGAAGTTGGAACAATAGTAAAATTAACTTTGCCTATAAAATAAAATCAATATTTTAATGTTAACAATTCACTATAACAATAACAAATATGACTTGCTTAATTATTGATGATGAAACTAACGCACGAATGAGCATTAAAGGTATTTTGGAAGAAAATTATCCTAATGTAAAAGTATTGGCAGAGTGCAGTAACGTTCCTGAAGCTGTTAAAGCAATCAACAAACTTAAACCTGATTTTATTTTTTTAGATATTGAAATGCCAAATCAAAATGGATTTGCATTACTGGACTATTTTGATGAAGATGATATTGATTTTAAAATTGTTTTTGTTACAGCATATAGTGAATATAGTTTACAGGCTTTTGAAATGAGTGCTGTTGATTATATTTTAAAACCTGTACGTGTTGAAAGCATTGGAAAAGCTCTAAAAAAAATTGAGCATTTTTATCACTACAAAGAGTCGTACCATACACTTAAAGAAAATGTCACAGAGAACGTTGATAAAAAAATTGTGCTACAAACTGCAGAGAGTATTTACGTTGTAAAACTGCAAGACATTATTTTTATACAGGCAGAAGGAAACTATACAAAATTTCATACTACAAGTCACAATGTTTTAACCATTACCAAAAAAATTGCAGAGTTTGATTATCTGGAAAAAATGGGTTTATTTTTCAGAAGCCATCGCAGCTTTATAATTAATGTTTCTAAAATAAAAAAAGTAGATAAAAAAGAGTTTGTAATCATTATGAGTAATGATGAACAAGCTTATCTAGCTCAAGATAAAAAACAAGCACTCATAGAAAAAATAGAATTATAGGCATTTAAGCCAAATCTTTTATACAAAATACTACCTGTTATATACAATAAAACGCCTGTTTGGTACACTAACCCAAACAGGCGTTTTTATTTTTTGCTATTTGCACTCAATAAAAAAAATCATTAAAAAAAATATTTGCAATGAAAAAGCTACTATTCATAATCATTCTACTTTTTGTCTTTTGGCAAACTCAGGCCCAGATAAGTACAATAGATATTTACCCAGGAGAACAAGGCAGCCAACCAGCAGACTACACACCTTACAATGGCTATGTTTATTTTAGTGCCGACAACCCTAACTATGGGCGTGAACTTTGGAAAACAGATGGAACTGCTGCAGGCACTACATTGGTAAAAGATATTTATGCAGGTGCAGTAGGTAGCAATCCTACTAACTTATTTGTAGCCAATAACATTTTATTTTTTACTGCAAATAATGGCATCAATGGAAACGAACTATGGCAAACCGATGGTATTATTACAAGAATGGTTAAAGATTTTGTTGTAGGAAGCGGAAGTAGTAATGCACAAGTGGTTAGCAATTTTAATGGAAAGATTATTGTAACATATAATACCTCAACCAATATCAAAAAAGAAACACTTGATGGTACAACACAATTAAGTGATGTAAATTTATTTAGAGCAATTACTGAAGAAGATTTACCATTTCCAATTGAATGGGGAGGAATAGGATCTACTGCATTGTTTTATGCAGGATGTTTAAATGGTAGTAATGATATTGAATTATACAAATGGGATGGAACTAATGCACCACAACTAGTAGCCAATATAAACCCAACAGGCAGCAGTAATCCAAGTGATTTTTTTGCAATGGGGAACAAATTATACTACAATGCCGATAATGGCACTAATGGTAGAGAGCTTTTTGTTACTGATATAAATACAGGATCTACAACTATGGTTGCAGATATTAATGCTGGCAGTGGTTGCAGCAGTGCCACACCATTTGATACTTTAAATGGAAATGTATTAGTAATTGCTTATGATGGTTCTAATTTCATTTTAGGAAAAATAAATTCAAGTGGTATTTTTAGCAATAGTGGATTAACAGATGTTAGTTCGATGGAGCCATACCGCGAAGCTCATAGACAGTGTTTGAGGGCTCTAGATAGGAGAGGGAAAATTTATATTAAAAAACCCAATACAAGCACCAATCCAACAACATCTAACGAATTAATTTATTTTCCTGCAAATGCTGGTACCAATGGAACAGAATTATATAGCTGGGATGGTACTAATGCTCCACAACTTGCCATAGATTACAATCCTGGCATAGCAAGTAGCAATCCAACCAATTTATTTGCACATAAAGACCATTTATTTTTTAATGCTACAGATGTAAATGGGAATACAAATTTGGTAATGTACAATGGCAATACTTGGGGCAATGTATGCGATTCTATAACAACAAACTTGAGTATAAACCCACCAAGCTGGTGTAATAGATTTGGTAATTTTTCTGTATGGAATGGCCCACCATTATCAATTGCAAATGGAGGTACAAGCACTAACGATATTGGAAGAATAGTATTAGGTACAGTAAAAGACACCAGTGGCAATGAAGAAGTGGGAGTTTTTTCTCATCTTGTTCCTTTTGAAAACGATTTGACTATTGATCCAACTTCTAAAACTTCAACAGGAGAAGCAAATCATTTTAAGGTAGTTATAATAGGCAGTCAAGACACTTTACCAATCTCAACAGCTTGGGATTTAAACAATAGCAACACTTTCACAGCACAACTTAGCAATGCAAATGGCAGCTTTAGCAACCCTACAAACATTGGCACAATGAGTAGTAATAAAGGTGGTAAAATGGCTATTACTTATCCAACCAATATTCCAATGAGTGATAATTACAGAATAAGAATTATTGCCAGCAGCCCAGCTGATACTAGTTTACCAAGCCATCAAAAAATAACCTTAGTGCCATCAAGTTTTGTAAACACTTGCAACAACATTAACCCAAGCCTTGATAGTATTTATGGAGATTATGCAGTAACCTATACCTATTGGCAAATAGATAGTTTGGGTGAAAAAGTAAACAGCTTTGCACCAGTTACTGTAGATGATACTTTACGTTTTGCAAAGGATGTAAGGAATGATAAAATGATGACCATAAAATCGTTAAATACTAATAATGGAATATTCAATGTATATCAACCAACTTTTCAAACAGAAATGTTGCAATTAAATTTTGATACAGGAAGACTAGCATTAAAAATTGGTAAACGCATACCAGCCATTAGAAACAATGCAACCTATGCACACATTAGCACAAGTCCTACAACAGGTTTACCCACTGCACCACCACCTTATGTAGCCACACCATTAGATCTTAATCCTTTTGGTTTTCAGTTTAGAAGTGATGGTATACCAAGTTTGGTTGCAGGTCCAATAATTTTTCCAGGTCGTGGGCATTTAATACTACAACCAAAACCTAAAAAAGATGTGATTGCTTATGCAGGCAACAGATATGAATTGCAGGTAAGAGGTGGAAGAGGCTTTTACATTAAATCTTGTAACTGTTATAGGTAACTGTTATAATTAAATTAATAATGGTCAACTCTCAATTAGAGTTTAAAAGAAAGGTTAATAAAATAATATCAACCAAAATAATTACAATGAAAAAATATATAATTAATATGTTGGTGGCAATAGCTTTTGCCACAGCAACACAGGCTCAAGTGCCAGTAATAACTACACATCCACAAAGTGTAACTGTGTGTGCGGGTAACACAGCAACATTTAGTGTAACTGCTACCAATAACCCAACAAGTTATATATGGGAATATAGTTTTGATAATGGTGAAACTTGGCAGGCTTTATCCGGGTGCAGTAATTCATCAACTATGTCAACAGTAGCTCTTCCAAAATTTCAAGGTTCTAGTTGGACCTGTCAAGCAAGTTTTGTAGATCATGCAGCTTCTATTCACGTTATAGCAACAAATAGTTTTGGTAATTCATTGCCATCACAAGTTGCAGTATTAACAATGAGCAAAGCCACAGATAGTTTATTTATTAGCAAACCCAATGCTACACCAACTTGTGTAGGCAATAGTTTTTTATTAGCAGGTTCTCAAGCCAATGGTGTATTTAGTAGCAGTAATAGCAATGTAGCAAGTATTAGTTGTACAGGTATGGTAACTGTAAAAACACAGGGTACTAGTAACATAAAATATGTTTATAAGAGCACAAATGGATGTACCGATACTGCAACGTATGTTTTAAATACTAATAACCCAACAGCAGCAATAGTAAGTGGTGCAACAAGTTTATGTGTGGGTGCAAATACAACGTATACAGCTAATATTAATAATGGCGTATGGAATAGTAATGGCAGATTATCTATTAATGCCACAAGTGGTGTTGCCACTGCAACAAGTGCAGGTACAACTGCTGTTAATTATACACTTACAGGCAATAATGGCTGCACCACTAAAACAGTATTTGCAACAACAGTAAATGCTCTGCCTGTAGTGCCAAGTATTTATTATACAGCAGGTACTGTAAATCCTCAAATAGGTGCACCAACTGGAGGCTTTTGTGTTGGCAAAACATTTGGACTTGGAGGTGTGCCTAATACACCAGCAGGTGTATGGAGTGCAACAGGCAGTGTAAGTATAACAAGTGGAGGTATTGTTACTATTAATTCAGTTGGGGCAGGCTCAATCAAGTATAACTATACCGATGTTAATGGCTGTAGTAATAGCAGAACAATCTTAGGATTTGGATATGCTTGTGCAGCCAAAAACAGTATAACATCAACAATTGAAGAAAAAAACACAAATGACTTTTTGATGTATCCTAATCCGTCACATTCTTCATTTAACTTAAGGGTTGATTGGTTAGTAGGTTCTGGAAGTATGACAATTACTGACTTGTATGGCAAGCAAGTTGCTGAACAAATATTGAGTCTGGGCACAAATACAATTAATATTGGGAATCTTAATAAAGGGATTTATTTGGTAAGTATTATAACAAGTGAGGGAAGAAAGACTCAAAAACTAGTTATCGAATAGTTGAAATAAAATGTTAACAGCGAAACATTATGATATATCATGATGTTTCGCTTTATCACTCTTTATGTACTACCTTTTTCAAACACTACTCATTTCTTTTGTTACTTTTCAATTTGCAAAAGCTCAAACCATTCAACCAATAGCACGCAAAAGCAATTGTTCAAATGGCATATATGCAGACTATGTTGCAAAAGTAACCTCTTCCCTAGACAAGATTTCTGTTGATGGAGTTTTGCTTACCAATTTCGACTCTGTTAACAATATTAGTTTTTTTATTGAAAATGGATTTACATTGATTAATGGTAAGAAAAAAGACATAAAAATATCTATTGAAAATATCAGATACGGAGGTATAAAAAAGATATTTACTAAAGATGCAAAAACTTCAATAAAATTATTGAACATTCATTCAATTAATAACAAAAAGTTGTATATAGATATAGAAGTTTCAAACCATTCTTTTGAGTTTGAATTAATTTGCTGCTTTGAATTTAAAAATGGATGTAAATATCTTACAAGACAAAAAATTATTTCTTAGACCTCTATTCTTTTCCCGAGAAACTATTGTTTAAAAAAATTGATATCATTTCTTCAACAAAAAAAACAGTGGAATATATAATCGCTTTTGCCAAGCTTTTTCAGAATGATCTTCTCCATCAAATTTTTTTGTTATCCAACTTTTTGATGTAAAACCTTTACTCTTCATTTTTATATCAACTTGTTCTTGCAATGGAGGATACATTGCATCTAACATTTTAGTGCCATAATCAAAATAGATTTTATGTGTTTGGGGTCTTGGCAAATTTTTTTTCAAATAATTATAAAACGCCTGTGGTATTTGGTTATTATCTACTGTAAAAATTCCTGGCCAATGTGTAGATAAACAAGCTGCTCCACCAAATACATCTGGATATTCACAAATTGCATACATAGAAATCAAACCACCCATACTACTACCTGCAACAAAAGTATTTTGCCTATTTTGTATTGTTGAGAACTGACTATCGATATGCGGCTTTAACTCTTTTACCAAAAACTTTAAATAATTATCAGACTGCACTTTGCCATCATTAAACACACTAGCACCATTAGGTCTGTTTTTTTTATAAAGACTATCTTGTTCTGCTTGTGATAAACTCTCGAATGGTTTTTGAGGAAAGTAATCTATATGTCTTGTTTTGCCACCATTCCACACACCCACAACTATCACATCTTTAATCATATTATTTTTCATTAAAGATGAAACCGTTTCATCAACCATCCATTCTTGTTTGTTCCAGGTAATAGTAGAATCAAATAACATTTGTCCATCGTGCATATAAATTACCGCATATTTTTTTGATGTGCTGTAACCATCAGGCAGCCAGATATCAATATTTCTAGCTGTTACATAGTTCGACTGAAAATTCTCAATTCTAATAATTTTACCAGAAGATACAGTAGGAATCTGAGCAAAAGAGCAGCTAGTAATTGCAATAAGTGCAAATAGAAAAAGTAGTTTTTTCATAACAAAAGTTGATGCAACAAATTTAACCAACTACCATTTAAACATCACACTCAAATTAATAACACGCCCATCAAGTGGTGCCCAAATTTCTTTGAAGTAAGGATTGTTACTAGGCGGAAGCACAACCTGCTCGTTTTTATTTTGCCTAAAATCAAATAAGTTTTCTCCGTTCAAAACAATTGATACATTACTAAAACTATATCTCACCATTGCAGCTGCAAAAACATAATCCTGCTTCACTGTGCCATCATCTAAATATTGTTTTCCATTGTATGCTGTTTCTATACCAGCTCTAAAATGCTCACTAAATTCATAGGCAATAATGGTTGCAATTTTATTTTTTGCAACAAGAGGTAGATTAGGGTTTGCATCATTATACTTTCGTTTTGCATCGGTATAAACATATCCCAAATACAGCTCTAGCTCATCTTGTTTAGCAGCAACAAATGTTTCAAAACCCAATGATTGCAATGGTTTTGAGTAATTATAATATTGGTAGTATGATGGTGTTGTAGGTGTATAACTTAAATAAATTGTCGAGGAAATATTGGTATAAAAAAAAGTTTGATTAAATGTTAGCTCCCATTCATTTGCTTTTGTTTTATAGTTGATATCAAAGTTAAGCCCGCTGCTTTTTTCTGGTTGAATATTTGAAGCATAACCAAGTATTGATGGATATTGCCTTTCATCTAATTCACTATTAATTAGTGCTGGAGTTTTATAAGCCAAACCTCCGCCAACCCTCATCGTTAAATGTTTATTGGCTTTATACATTAATGATAGTCTTGGTAATAAAAATCCATCATAAACAGAATGATAGTCATATCTCAATCCTGATTGCAAGGTTAGTTTATCTGCAATTTTCCAATCATCTTGTGCAAATAATCCAATGGTGTTGGTTGATTCATTTGGCAAGTAGCTGCTTGATGGAGTTTGATTTTTAAATACATCTCCATTGAAATTTAAGCCAACTACATAATTATGTTTCTTTGATTTCTTAGCATACGCAAACTCGCTATACCAAAGCGTTTGGTGAGCTTTCATTGAAAACAGATTGGTATTAATATTTCTTGAAAAAAAGTTAGTGGCTGCTTTAGCTGTAAAGAATGAATTGTCTTTATTTTTCTTCTCCCATACTACGTCAAAAGAGTTTCTGTTGTTTCTGTTTTTGATATAAAACTGATGATTAGCATCAGCATTTCCATTCAAAACATTCATATCACCACCATCTCGTGTTTCTCTGTTGAAAGTGTAACCAATGGCTAATGATGAATTATTTTTTCCATATAAAAACCATCTTGGATGAATAAAAACATTTTTCACATTAGGCACATCGCTGTAACCATCTTTATCAACATCTACTTGTTTTTGCAATGTTCCTCCTGCATAAAAAGTATAGCCCATTTTTTTATTTCTGGCAGAGGAAAAAGAGGTTATATTTTTTTCTTTTAGATTAGATATATTTAATGTGATGCTTCTATCTTTCTTATCCAGCTTAGGCTTTTTACTTACGAGGTTTACCATTCCTGCAATAGCTCCTCCTCCATACAATGTTGATGAAGCTCCTTTTACTAACTCAATTTGTTGAAGGTCTAATGGTGGTACTTGCAAAATACCAAAGCTGCCACTAAAGCCACCAAACAAAGGCATACCATCACGCAGTATTTGTGTGTATTTTCCTTGTAATCCCTGAATACGCAAATCAGCACTACCACTTGTTGCTGTTGTTTGTTGAATTTGCACCCCTGCTATATCTCCTAAAATACTTGCAATATTTCCCGGTTTAATTTGGTTTTCTTCGTGTAGTTCTTCCTGACCCAACACCTCAATTTTTGTAGGCAAATCTTCTATTCTGGTGTTAGTACGTGAAGATGCAACAATTACAATATCGTCCAATTTTTGATCTCTTCCAATTAATGTAATTTCAATTCGAATATTATTATTGATGAATATTACAGAATCTTTGTTATTATAACCTGCGTAAGCAATGCTTAGATTATATTCTCCTTTTAAAACATTACCAAAAACACAATTACCATCATTATCTGTTTTTCCAATTAACTTGTTTGAAAGCCTTATTGAGGCATTTGCTAATAATGTGGATTCACTTTTTACGTGTATTGTTACACTGTACTGTGCCTTACTGCTTATATTAAAAAAGATAAATATTACTAAAATGATGGCTTTAATATTCATCTTACAAAGCAAATGTTTTTAGTTGTAAAAGACTATGAATAAAATATTATAACTTCATTAAATATTAGATTGATAAAAAAAATAAAAAAAACAATGTTTTTTTTGGTTAGAAAAATCAACTCCCTATTTTTGCAACCCCAAACGGGAAATACTCCTCCCTAGCTCAGTTGGTTAGAGCATCTGACTGTTAATCAGAGGGTCACTGGTTCAAGTCCAGTGGGGGGAGCTTTAAAAATCAAAGGGTTACAAATTGTAACCCTTTTTTATTTACTGTATTTTCATATACTTTTATCATTAAGTGTAACATTTAACTATACATCATTTACTTTCTTGTAATATCTGCTCCTAAAGCCCTTAATCGATCATCTATATTTTGATAGCCACGATCTATTTGTTCAATATTTTGAATGGTACTTTTTCCTTCTGCACTTAAAGCAGCAATTAATAAAGCCTGACCTGCACGAATATCTGGGCTACTCATTGTGATTCCTCTTAGTTTATTTTTTCTTCCAAGACCTATAACTGTTGCTCTGTGAGGGTCACAAAGAATTATCTGAGCTCCCATATCAATTAATTTATCCACAAAAAATAATCGACTTTCAAACATTTTTTGATGAATTAATATACTGCCTCTTGCTTGAGTAGCTACTACCAAAACAATGCTTAATAAATCCGGCGTAAAGCCAGGCCAAGGATGGTCGCTCATTGTTAAAACGCCACCATCTAAAAAAGTTTGTATTTCGTAGCTTTCTTGAGCAGGAACATGAATATCGTCTCCTGCAATATTCATTTGGATGCCTAATTGAGAAAGTTTTTCTGGAATAATGCCCAAATGTTCAACACCGGCACCTTTAATTAAAATATCGCTTTGAGTCATTGCTGCAAGCCCAATAAAACTTCCTACTTCAATCATATCTGGCAACATAGTGTGGCTAGTGCCATTTAATTTTTCAACACCATCAATTACCAACATATTGCTACCAATACCACTAATTTTTGCTCCCATTCTTACAAGCATTTTACATAGTTGTTGCAAGTATGGTTCGCAAGCTGCATTGTAAATTGTTGTTGTGCCTTGTGCCATTACAGCAGCCATTAAAATGTTTGCAGTTCCTGTAACACTTGGTTCATCAAGCAACATAAAAGTGCCTTGCAATTGTGGCGATGTTATTTCAAAAACACTTTGCTCTTGGTTGTAGTTAAATTGAGCTCCTAATTTTTCAAAGCCAATAATATGAGTATCCAATCTTCTTCGTCCAATTTTATCTCCTCCAGGTTTTGGTATATAAGCTTTTCTAAAACGAGCTAACATAGGACCAGCAAGCATTACCGAGCCACGCAACATTCCACCTTTTTTTCTAAATGCTTCACTTGCTAAGTAATCAACATTAATATCATCTGCTTTGAACTTACAAGTATGTAAGTCAATTCTATTGATTTTAACACCTATTTCTTGTAATAAATCTATTAAAAGATTTACATCAATAATATTAGGAATATTGTTGATTGTTACTTCATCAGCAGTTAACAAAACAGCACTAATAATTTGCAGTGCTTCATTTTTTGCTCCTTGAGGAACGATTGTTCCATTTAATTGTTTTCCACCTCTTACTTCAAAATTTGCCATTTTGTTAGTTGATTGGTTTATGTTTAGTTAGTTATTTGAGTGCTAAAATAGCATTGTTAGTTCTATGAATTACCACTTTGTAAACATTCTATCTAAATAATCTTCTTTAAATTCTACAAATGTTGGATTACCTGTTGCAGTTGTATTTGGAGTTTGACATTTAAATAAATCCTCTATAAGTGCTTGCATTTCTTTTTGTGTAAGCGATTGTCCTGCTTTAATAGCATTTTGCCTTGTTAAGCATCTAACTAGTTTTTCTCTTTTGCTAAACTTAATGTCGCTGCTAAAGTGCTTAAATTGTTCAATTAAAAGTTCGATGCTATTTCTTTCATTACCTTGCAAAACATCTGCAGGTGTACCTTGTATTACAAAAGTATTATTTCCAAAATGCTCAATTTGATAACCAAGAGCAGTGATATCTTCCAATAAATCCTCTAACAAAACAGCATCAGAAGCCCCTAACTCTAACGTAACTGGAAATAAACTTTTTTGTGTTACAGCCTGTACATTATGGGCTGCTTTACTGTACTTTTCATACAATATCCTTTCGTGTGCTAACTGCTGGTGAATTAACATAAAGCCTTTTGGTGTTGAAGAAATGATATACGTGTTGTGAAGTTGGGTTAAACGTCCATCTTCTATTGCCCATTTTCCGTTGTCGATTGTTTGTTCTTCGTTTCTTATTTCTTGTTTCTCGGTATTCGTTTCTTGTTGTTCAACTTTGTGCTTTATATTTTGTACTTCTTCTTTATTATTTGTTGGTTGAAAAAATTCTTTCCAATGTTTTAGCTCGGTGTTTGCTGATCTTTCTATAAAGTGAGCTTGATTTTTTTGGGTGAAAGTTTTATAAAGATTAGATGATGATATTTCATCTTTTTTTTCTTCTGTAAAGGGCTTGCTAACCGATGAAAGGCTTTGTATTTCCGCATTCAGAGTAAAATCTAAACTAGGTGCTACGCTGAATTGAGCCAATGCATGTTTAACTGCAGATTGTACAAATGCATAAGTTATTTTCTCATCTTCAAACTTGATTTCTTGTTTTGTAGGATGTACATTAATATCAATTTGTTCTGGATCTAAGTCTATAAACAACACATAACTCGGAAAACTATCTTTTGGTAATAAATCATTGTAGGCTGTGTTTACTGCGTGGTTTAAATAAGCACTTTTAATGAATCTGTTGTTTACAAAAAAGTACTGATCGCCACGAGTTTTTTTTGCTGTTTCAGGCTTACCAATAAAACCATATACATTTAAATAATCTGTGTGTTCCCTTACTGGAACAAGTTTGGCATTATAATTATTGCCAAGAATTTGAACAATGCGTTGCTTTAAATTTCCAGCTTCCAAATGAAAAACCTCTTGCCCATTGCTTGTTAATGAGAAAAAAATATTTGGGAAAGCCATTGCTACTCTGATAAATTCGTCAACAATATGACGCATTTCAACAGAATTACTTTTAAGAAAATTTCTTCGTGCAGGCACATTGAAAAACAAATTTTTCATACTAATGCTTGTGCCATTTGTAAATGCACAAGGCTCTTGTTTAAGTACTTCACTATTTTCTATTTCAATGTAAGACCCAATTTTTTCTTCTGCTCGCTTGGTTTTTAATTCTACTTGAGCTACAGCAGCAATACTTGCCAATGCCTCGCCCCTAAAGCCCATTGTTTTAATTTTAAATAAATCTTCAATCTGCTTAATCTTACTGGTAGCATGTCGCTCAAACGCCATCCTGGCGTCAGTTTCACTCATTCCTTTGCCATTATCAATTACCTGAATCAATCCTTTTCCAGCATCGCTAACAATTAATTTTATTTCAGTAGCATTCGCATCAATTGCATTTTCCATTAACTCTTTTACTGCACTTGCAGGTCGCTGAATTACTTCTCCTGCTGCAATTTGATTAGCAATATTATCGGGCAATAAATGAATAATATCAGACAAACGAATTATAAATTTTAAGATTTATGAAATGTTTTTTTATGATTAGTTATGATTGTTATGCTAAAAGAAAATTCCTAATTTAAGTGCCAGATTGTTCATATTAACTCTACCATCATCACCCCAACTACCATTTTTTGTAACATCAATAAAGCCATTATTAAAGATTAAGCCTAGCACCAAAGCATTTTTATCAGAGAAAGGAATTTCAACACCTGCACCAATTTGCATTCCAATGTTAACTGGTTGAATATTACTTAACACATTTTCATTATCATTTGTATAGTTTGTAGTGGCAGTTCCAACCAAAAAGTTTGTTTGAACACTGGCTCTAGCTTTTACTGGAATTGATAAAAAACCACCAAAGCTTCCCCAAAAATCCATTTTCCCTTTGTTGCTAGATTTCAGTTTAATAGCAAATGGAATTTCGACATACTGCAGACTTAAATTGTAGTTTGCTGTATTATTTACAGAGCTATTATTGGCTGAAACATAACCTACTTTTTTATCGCTCCAGGTATTTCCCGTATATGACAATTTACCTCCCAGCTGAGAAACTTGTAATCCAGTGGAAAAAATATAATTGTCTGCAAACTCATAATCCACCATTAAACCATAGTTAATGCCCACTTTTGAACCATCACTTTTTACACCATTTTCGTTAGGATGCAACCAAGAAATATTAGGTTCTAACTTGAACCCAATTCTTAAATCTCTTGAATGTTTTTGTGCAAAAGATAAGTTCGCAAAAAATAAAGCTATAATAGCAAAAAATATTTTCTTCATATATATAAAAATTTAAATGCAAATGTAAGCTAACAGAAGTTGTAGTTGAGACAGAAAGCGTTTGGGCTTTATAAAATCAAGCTATTTTAATGTAATGTGCATTGAGCAGGAGTAATTTTACTGCTAGTTACTACAAGAGATTATTTTAAGGGTTCCTCATCCAAGTTAATGAGATTTCCATTTTCGTTTACTTCTAAACTGGGCTTTTCATCTTGTGCAATAACCTCTTGGGTAGTTTCAGATTCTTGGTTATAATTAGACTGAAAATCTGAGGGATTAATTATTGTAGCTTCTACAATTTGTTCAGATAAAACTTCTTTAATTTTTGGCAAATCATCGGTACTATTAATGCCAAAATAGTCCATAAAATTTTTGGATGTGGAATATATTAATGGTTGTCCAGGTTGATCTTCTTTTCTGCCACTAATGATAATTAATTCTTTTTCTAATAATTTTTGAACACTGTAATCACTATTAACACCGCGAATTCTTTCAATTTCGCCCTTAGTTATTGGTTGTTTGTAGGCAATGATGGCGAGAGATTCCAATGCAGCATTGGAAAGACGTTTTAAAAATTTATCACCATTTAGCTGAGCAATAGTTGTATGAAACTCTTTTTTTGATAAAAATTGTAGTCCACCGCCACTTTCCCTTACTTCAAAAGGATAAAATTCACTGTTATACTTTTCTTTAATTCCTTCTATACAACTTTCAATTTGATCAAGTGTAACACGCTCATCAATAAAACCAAAAGCATTATTGATTAGTTCAACAACTTCTAAAACTGTCAATGGCTTGTCGCTTGCAAAAATGAGAGCTTCAATATGCGGGATGATATTACTTAATTCCAAAAGTTTATAGTTTGTAGTTAATAATTAAAGGCAAAACGGTAAACCTTAAACAATTAACCAATTACCCTTGCAAAGCAGCAGCACCACTTACAATTTCTGTAAGTTCTGTTGTAATTGCAGCCTGTCTAGCTCGGTTGTATGATATTTTTAATGATTTTAATAACTCATTTGCATTTTCGCTTGCCTTGTCCATTGCAGTCATTCTTGCACCATGTTCACTAGCATTGCCATCTAAAACTGCTTTGTAAAGTTGTGTATTCAATATTTTTGGCATTAGCTCAGCAATTAAGTCTTCTTCATTAGGCTCAAAAATAAAGTCAGCTTTTTTTGCACCTGGCTTAGATTGAATTTTTGGTATTGGCAAAAATGGTTCTGATACAAAGGCCTGTGTAGCTGCATTTTTAAACTGACTATATACTACTTCTATGGCATCAAACTCTTTATTTTCAAATGCTTTAACAGCAGCTTGTGCTGCAAGTTGTACATTTTCAAAACTTAGGTTTAAATATATGTCTTTAAATGTAGCATCTGTTTTATATCCAGCTTTAGATAAAGCCTCCCAACCCTTTTTTCCAATATTCCAAATAACTACATTGCCTTTTGCAAACTGAGTACTGTATTTTTCTACAATAGTTGATTTAGTTAATTTAACAACATTGCTGTTATAAGCACCACATAAACCTCTATCGCTAGTTACTACTATAAAAAGTACTCTTTCGATATTTCTTTCTTCTGCTAATTTAACTGAAGTACCACCGTCTAAATTACTAATAATGCTGCTAAGCATTTCTTGCAATTTTTGAGCATAAGGTCGCATTTGAATAATTGCATCTTGAGCTCTTCTGAGTTTTGCAGCACTTACCATTTTCATTGCTTTGGTAATTTGCTGTGTACTTTGAACACTCTTTATTCTATTACGAACCTCTTTTAATTGACCTGCCATTGTATAAGTTTAACGTTTAAAGTTTAATAATAGTTGTTACTAAACCTTTAATTCGGCTGCAAAAGTAGCGGAATTACACTAAAGAAAAACCCAAGTTTTCAAGAAATTATTCCTTAAAAATTGGGTTTGCTAGAATATTGACTAATTTTTTTTATAGCCCACTAAGTGTTAAACCAACAGATAAGGTATTTAAATCGGGGCTAAATCCAGTTTTTAAAGCAGGAGTTACAACATAAGCGGCAGATAATGAAAAATTGCCGTAGCCTACTCTCCCAGTAAATGAAAGCCTAGTACCATTAAAAAAGTTTTTACTATACTCTTTTGAAATATAGTTGGCTCCATAAATTGTATTACCATTTTTATCTTGCAAATCTTTTCCTTTGGTATATGCTTTTAAAAGTGTTCCCACTTTTGCACCTATAGCAAATTTCCAAGATTTATCAGAATTTTCCGGATTAGCTGTAAATCTTAATTCAACTGGCAATTCAAGAAAAATTTCTGTTAACTTAAATTTTTTGAAATGATTTGTTGCATCTTGATTTGTGAAAGGAAGTTTTGTAGATTTTGAGGTAATATCTACAAATGTTTTATCGAAATAAATATTACTACTACCAATACCTAGCCCATAGGCTACACTAAATTTTGGGTTGGTTTTAAATGGCTTATCAGTCATTAAGTAAAAATTAAAATGCCTTCCGCCATTTGTTCTAGCACTATCAGGCTTACTTACCCAGCTATCACTACCAAATTGTATTAAAAAATGGTCAGATGGATGACCAGCAGATATTTTTTTGGGTGCAATAGACGTTCTAGTTTCGCTTTTTTTTGAGTTAGAACCATCTTGACCATAAATAATATGAGCACTAACTATGCTAAGTAACAGAATTGAAATCTTTTTCATCAAATAAATTATTCGTTTAAACTATAAGTGGCAAAATAAACGAAAAGCCATCACATTAATGGTTAAAATAAACCCAAAATAATCAGGCATCAGATAAATGATTTGATATGCTTATTAAATGGTTACAAAACTTGATGCTGTAACGGCAGATTATTTTCAAAATCAGATAAACTGTTTATGGTGGTAACAGCAATTTGCTCAAGTGCTTCATTGGTAAAAAAGCCCTGGTGTGGTGTAATGATTACATTATGAAAACTCATTAATCTTTCTATAACATCGTCTTGAATAATTTTTTCCGACAAATCTTTAAAAAACAAATGTTCCTCTTGTTCATACACATCAATACCCAAATAACCTATTTGTTCATTTTTTAATGCTTGAATTACATCTTTTGTGTTTATTAAAGCACCCCTACTTGTGTTAATAAGCACTACACCTTTTTTCATTTTATTAATAACACTTTCATTAATCATGTATTTTGTACTAGGTGTTAATGGACAATGAAGCGAGACTATGTCAGCTGTTTTTATTACATCTTCAAATGATGCATATAAAACGCCCTTTTGTTTTAAGTCCTGATTTTCGGTAATATCATAAGCAATTACTTTACATCCAAAACCTAACATAATATTACAAAATGCTGTTCCAATTTGTCCTGTACCTATTACACCAACTGTTTTCTGATGCAGGTTAAACCCTGTAAGTCTTTCAAGAGAAAAATTACTCTCTCTAACTCTGTTATAAACCTTGTGTATTTTTCTGCTAAGTGTAAGTATTAACGCCACTGCGTGTTCTGCAACTGCTTGGGGTGAGTAGGATGGAACACGAACAACTTTAATATTTTTTTGTTTAGCTGCAATTAAGTCAACATTATTAAATCCAGCACATCGAAGTGCAATTAATTGTACACAATATTCTGATAATTTATTAATTACTTGTTCATCAACCTTATCATTTACAAATACACAAATTGCATTAAAACCTTTGCATAAGTTTACTGTTAAAGGTGTTAAGGATGTTTCAAAAAAAGTTATGTGATGCGTAGCATTAAGTTTATTTAGAAAGTCTTTGTCGTAAGATTTTGTGCTAAATACTGCTACATTCATAATTTATTTTCTAGAGAATAAAATTAATATGATAAATGATTAAGGAAATATGATGCAATAATAATGATTAATGCAGGCCAAATGATTCTATTTGTGGCATTACTAACTTTCATAAAATCCCTTACATCTGCATAGTCATTGTCATATAAGGCATAAATACCAAACCATCTAAAGTAGTAAACAATAAACATTTTAGTATGGTTGTTATCTTTTTTTGCTTTGTACCAGTAAACAAATTTAACTATACTACAAATTACAAGTAATATTAGGCAAACTATTCTTAAAATTAGGATTTGTTTAGGGGTCATTTCAATCAGATTTTGTGCAATTTAATTGTTTTTTAATAATAATGCTTTCTTTTAAAATTAATTCTAGCTTACATTATTGTTAATTTCTGGTTTTCTTGTGTTTGGAAATAGTAAAAAACATTTTAGAGTATTATTTAGTTTTTAAAATGGTTTAAACAAATAAGTTTGCAAGAATGAACTATTCAAATTTGAGTTTAAAATTATTTTGCTACATATCTGCACTTATCCTATTCAGTAGTTGTGCTAACATTATACCACCAAGTGGCGGCCCTCGAGATTCGTTGCCTCCTGTTATGATTATATCTTTACCTAAAGATTCTACTATCAACTTTAATTCAAAAAAAATAACACTAACTTTTGATGAATACATTGAAGCCAAAGACATTCAACAGAATGTTATAATGAATCCTTTGCCAAATAGTATGCCTTTGATTGATTACAAATTACACAATGTTTTTATAACCTTAAAAGATAGTTTAGAAGCTAATACTACTTATACTATTAACTTTGGTGATGCTATTAAAGATGTAAACGAAGGGAATATTTTAAAAAACAAAACATACGTTTTTAGTACTGGTGGCAGCATTGATAACGGAATATTAACTGGTAAAGTGTTACTAGCAAATGACGGCAAAGTTGATAGCACTTTGATAGTTGCATTATACAGTAACTTAAACGATACCGCTGTTTTAAAATTAAGACCAAGATATATAGCTAAACTTGATGGCAATGGTGCATTTAAGTTTACCAATTTGCCCAAAAACAAATTTAATGCTTTTGTCTTGCCAAACGATTACAGCAAAAAATATGATGACAGCACTAAACTTTTTGCTTTTTTAAACGAGTCTGTTTTCATTGATGATTCTGTAAAGCAACTAAATTTATTTGCATATAGACAAGTTGAGCCAAAAGCCAACACACCAAGTACACAAAACATCACAATAAAAGAAAAGGAAGATAAAAAATTAAGATATGCAACCAACCTTGTTAACAGTAGATTGGATATTTTAGATAGTGTTTTACAAATTAACTTTAATAGAAAAGTTAGTTTATTATCAAAAAATGCAATAGAGTTGTTAGATAGTAATTACAAGCCCATATTCACTACTAAAATGAATTATGATACCATACAAAAAAAGATAACTTTTACTACAAATTTTGCATTTGCCACAAAATACTTTATTGTAATAAACAAAGATGAAATTAAAGATTCACTTGGTATTGGATTTGCAAAAAATGACACCATTAAGTTCGTTTCATTTGGTGAAAATGATTATGGAAAAATTAAAATAAGACACAAACAAATAACTAACAATGGAGTATTACAAGTATTAAAAGATGGTAAAATACAAAATACTTTTAGTTTATCGACTAAAGAAATTGTACAAGATTATTTTAGACCAGGAGAATATGAATTACGTGTTTTAATAGATGAAAATAATAACGGAGTTTGGGATGCTGGAAACTATAAACTGAAAATACAGCCCGAAAAAGCGATACCGGTTAAAGCAAAGCTTATGGTAAGAGCAAACTGGGATAACGAAATGGATCTAAGCTGGTAGCACTATCAAGAAAAAAACTAATCTGTAAACTTATATCCTACTCCTCTTGCAGAATGAAAGTGTTTCGGTTCTTTGGAGTCTTGCTCAAAATATTTTCTAAAATTGAGAATGAAATTATCAATTGTTCTTGTGGTTGGATATACATTATAACCCCAAACCATTTGCAGAATTTTTTCCCTATTTACAACCTCGCCTTTATTTTCAATTAATAGCTTAAGTAGCATTACCTCCTTTTTACTTAAACTAATTATTTGATTGTTAAAATTGGTTGCTACCTGGGCTTTGAAATCAATAATATTATTGTTAAAAGAGTAAGTATTGGCAATTGGTGTTTTTGTTTGTAATCGTTTATTTTTGGTTATTAATTTATCAACTCTAAGTAATAGTTCTTCTAAATTAAAAGGCTTGGTTAAATAGTCGTCTGCTCCTTTTTTTAAACCTAAAATCCTGTCTGAACTGGTGTTTTTTGCACTTAAAATAAGTATAGGAGTTTCAGTATTATTTAGGCGTATATTTTCTGTAACATTTATTCCATCTATTTCGGGCAACATTATATCTAAAACAATTAAATCGAAATATTCATTGCTGACAGCTTGCAAAGCCTGACTTCCGTCAAAAGCAGAGGTTACTTCATAACCTTCTAACTCAAAATTAAGTTTAATGGTTTCGTGTAGGCTTTCCTCGTCTTCCACCAACAGAATACTTGCTTTAAAACTCATAATATTATATATTATTTGACTGATTGAATATTATTGTAAAAATAGTTCCACAGGGATGATTGTCACTGATAATAATTTTACCCTTATGTTTTTTTACAATCTTGTTACATAAATAAAGACCTAACCCTGTGCCTTTAGTTTTACGTGTAATTTCGCTACCACTTCTATAAAATTTTTCCAAAACCTTTTGCTTTTCATCATCATTAATTCCAACGCCTTCATCTTTTACTAATAAAAAAACATTGCTATTATTTTGTTTTAACTCAATAATTACAGGCTTTTCCTTTGGAGAATACTTAATAGCATTTTCTATTAAATTATTCGTTAAAATCTGCATCATTAACATATCGCCACTTACATAAATGCCATCATCAATAAATGAGTTAACTTTTTTAATACTGTATCTTTTTTCAAAATCTTCTACACATCCGCCAACAATATCACTTAAATTAATTTCTTCACTTTTCGATTGATACGCACCAGCGTCGAGTTGTGCAGCCCAAAGTATATTATTACACAAAGCATTTAAACGATTAATTTCTAGCAAAGAGTTATGAATAATTTTATCTTGCTGATCTGGCTCTAATTTTCTTTTTTGAATGGTCTCTAAATTAAGTTGTGCTATAGCAATTGGCGTTTTTAATTCGTGGGTAACAGCCATCATAAAATTTTGTTGTTGCTTACCAAATTTTATTTGTTTGCGTGTGGCTCTGTAAATAAAAACAGCCCCTATTAAAATTACTGCCAAAAATGAAATACCCTCGCCAATGTATTGTGCGGTTTTCCTTTTTTGTAGTGAGAATATTTTATCTGCTTTTTGAGAATAGTTGAAGTCGGATTTATCTATTTCAAGCAACTGAACATTAGTAATAGCAAGATTTTGATTATTAAGGGCAATAAACCACCACAGCAATGCTGCAACAATGTATAATAGTAAAACCCAGTATGCAATAGTTACGAGAGCTAATTTATTTTTTTGAAAAAAGTTCATTATTGATTTGCTTTTTGAACCCTAATTCCTGCACTCAAAATGTGTGGCAAAGGGTCGTCTCGCATTATTTGTTTTACAGTAAAACTATAAGGACCCTTTTTTAATTTTATAGGTTCTTGATTAAAAATAATTCTATGGTCAGTAATATCATCTATAGTGCTGCCTAGCCATTTATTGTTATCGGCGAGTATAAACTCCCTCTTTATTGTTATAGTTGTATCTACATTTTTAACATTTAATGACAGCCATACATTTTTATAGGGATATTTTTCCTGATGTCTCAACACAAAATAAAAGTTATAAAGACTTGTAGTATCCACAATATCAAATTTAAAATTAGGAGTATCAGTACTTGCCCACTCCTGCTTGGTAAAAACTTTAGACTTTTCATATACATCAAGAGTTGTACAAGATGCCAATACACAACTAATTAAAACAATACTTAATAGTTTCTTCATTATGCAAATGTATTAATTGCTTTGAGCAAATAAAAAAGCATTTGACTTTTTGCCAAATGCTTATATAAGTTACAATACAAACCTATTTTACCAACTACTAAATCTTACACCTAGCGTAAAAGGATATTGCTGTAAGCCTGTAGCATCTTTATGTAGTTTACTTAAACTGTAACTGCCATAAAGCCTTACCTGGCCTAAACCCAGTTCTCCAACTACTGCTAGTTTGAAAGGCTCTAAATCAAAATTTCCATTTATTTTTTGCTTACCTCTTTCTGCACTTATTTGTTTGTTTCGGCTGTTTATTAAATAACCAGCACTAATTCCAGCACTAAAACTTAGGCTCCTTTTATTATCGGGCATTGGCGTAAAATTAACCATTAAAGGAACTGTTAAATAACCAAGAAATAGTTTATTTTTTGAAAAACTGATAGAATCATTATGAATAAAGCTCATTGGATCTTTTCTATAGCTTAAACTATGTTCAAAACGATAGTTAAACATTTCATAACCTAATCCATATTTTAAATTTAGTTTATGTTTTGAAATATTAAGCTTTTGCATAAAAAACCAAATGTTAACATTGGACGATTTTCCATTAATTAAATTCATACTATTTTCATCTACCTTTCCATTTTTAAACTCTTGAAAATAGGTACCCGATTGTGCTATAGGATAATTAGTTTGGTCTCTAAAGTTTGCATAACCCAAATCAAAAACCCACCAATTTGTAGTTACATTAGAATGCTTTTTTTTGCTACTATATCCATTATTTACTTTAATATCAAGCAAATCATCTGTACCAACAGAAATAGAAACAGATTTTTTGTGCTTTGCAGAATCTGGTGTTTGCTGTACATTCTTTTTTAAAATAACATAGTTGCCAACTTTAATAGTGTCGTTATTAGTTGCTGTGCTATCTATCTGTGCAAATAGTGAGGACAAGGTAGTTACAGCTACTACCGTTAGTAGAATCTTTTTCATTTTTTTTTGCTAATTTTTAAATTTTATAAAGTAACAGCTATCAATTTTCTTGAATCATTATCTTCTTTAGGGGTAATTGAGTTTAGTGCTTTTTTTAATAACCCTTTTAACTTTGATGGCTTATTTTCAGAATCAATATTTACAATGGTTTTACCAGCATCTTCATCATTATCCAATGTTTTGTATATTATTTGTTTTACGGTTGGTACATCAGTATTTTCTTGTGCATTGGTTTTATTATTTGCAACTACAACACTTTCTATTCGAGTATTTTTAATTTGATTGTTTGAGATGATTTCGATAGGTTTAGTATTGTTGTTATCAATTTGTATTTGTAACGATGCTGCATTATTTTTTGTTACACTGTTTTCAATTTTATTTTCTAATTTACTTTTATTAGATGCTGCAGAAGTAAGAGTTTCACTGTTTTTGGAAGTAATTATTTTTTTATTTGAATCCTCATTGACAGTAATTATTTTTTGCGAATTTGAAATAATTGCAACTTGCTTGGGGGTTTGGACAGATGTTGCAATTGTTGTACTTGAATTACTGCTGTTCAAGTTCCAAGCAAAAAAAGAAATAGCAATAAAAACTGCTGCTATAGCCATTCGTTGTAGGTAAAAAAATATTGTTTTTTCTTTTTTATATAAACTAGATTTAAATGGATATTCAATATATTCTAAAGGGAGTTTAGTTTTTTGCAAAGCAATAAACTCAGCCTGCAATTGTGGATGCTGCAAAACATAAGTTTCAGTATCTTGCTTCTGTTGTTTACTCAACTCATTATCTACAAAAGCTGTAAAATACTCTTTATAGTTAGATGAACTAATACAATTTTTTTCATATTTATATAGTGCCGATAAATCTCCAAAAGAAATGTCTTCTTGAATTAATTTAGCATTCAACAATTCATCAAGCTCTTGCTGAACATCGTTATTAGCATCAATAAAAGCTTGTACTTCTTTTTCAAAATCGGGAGTCAATTCTCCATCAATATAAAGAAGCAATATTTCTTGATAATTATGTTTGTTGATTTCCATTTTAATTCACATTTTCTTTGCTTACTAAATAGTCTTTCAAAACAACTCTTGCTCTGTGTAAATAAACTTTCACTTGACTTTCTTTAAGTCCGGTTATTTCGCCAATTTCAGCATAGTTGTAGCCTTCATAATCTTTAAGCATAATTAAACTTTTCTGAGTTTCGTTTAATCTATTTAGGGCATTCATTAAAACTTTGTGTAATTGATTATTTTGTGGATTTATTATTTTAGTATCTTCTCTAAATTCATTACTTAAAACAACTCTTTTGTTCTTTCTTATATGGTCAATCATTTGATTGTAGGCTACAGTAAAAAGGAATGACTTAGATTTTTCCACTTCAACATTATCTCTATTACGCCATAATTTTTCAAAAGCTGTTTGTACTACATCTCTTGAGTCTTCAATATGCTTAAGATTTTTTAGTATAAATCTATATACATTGTCTGCATAATCATTTACACATTTATTGTATTGTTCTTCTGTCATTTCAAATTAGTAAATTAGTTGTAGCTTTTATAATACGTTACTATCAAAATTTTGTTACATATAAAACTAAAAAATCCTGCAAATAGCAGGATTTTTTTAATTTTAAGCAGATGCTATAAATCGGTATAAGGGATTCAAAATATGATAATCATTGTATTTGTCTTTCTTTTCGATGCATCGTAATTGATTATTGCATTCTTTTTTCTCTGACTGTTTTTTTTGCTTTGTATTTGCAATAATAAATATTGAAATAAATAATAGTAGTATTAGGAAAATGAAATTTTGACTGCGTTTCATAAACAGCTTTTATTTAAAACGAAACTATTGAATTTTTGTTACATTTTCATGACAGAAACGTTAAATAAATGTTAACCAATTGTTTTCCGAGTCTCAAAAGTTACTACAACTGCTTTTGCCATAGATTCTAGAAAATTTAACATTTCTTCCATTCCGTTTACATTATCGGCAACTAATAAAAAGTTTTTAGCTACTTGTTTAAGATGTGCTTTATTAGTCCCTGTTTGCAGGTAATCTAATATGTTTTTAAACAAATCACTTTCAAAATAAGGACTGTCATTTTTATTAATAAAGTAGCAACGCATTGTATTTTCTTTCAAACTCATTTTCTCGAAACCTAATGCCACAGCAGCCCAGCGACAACGAACTGTTGTAAACAAATCTTCTACAGCTTTGGGAATAGGTCCAAATCTGTCAATCATTTCTTCGTGAAATTCTTGTAGTTCTTCTTCCTTTTCACAATTATCTAAACGTGTATAAAGCGATAATCTTTCTGTTATACTTTCTACATAACTATCAGGAATGAGTATTTCCAAATCTGTATCAATAGTGCAGTCTGTAACAAAATCATCTTGCTTGCTTATCTCATCTTTAAATAAATCTTTAAAGTCTTTACGCTTCAATTCTCTGATAGCTTCCTGCAATATTTTTTGATAAGTTTCAAAACCAATATCAGCCATAAAACCACTTTGTTCTCCACCCAACATATTACCAGCCCCTCGAATATCTAAATCACGCATTGCAATTTGAAAGCCACTTCCAAGGTCGCTAAATTGTTCAAGCGTTTGTAATCTCTTGCGAGAATCTGCTGGTAAAGTTCCCATCGGTGGAGCAAGTAAATAACAAAATGCTTTCTTATTGCTACGTCCAACCCTTCCTCTTAATTGGTGCAAATCGCTTAGTCCAAATTGATGTGCATTGTTAATGATAATAGTATTTACGTTAGGAATATCAACACCACTTTCAACAATATTTGTACAAACCAATACATCGTATTTTTTATCCATAAAGTCCAAAATACGTTCTTCTAATTGATCCCCTTCCATTTGCCCATGAGCATAAGAAATAGAAAGGTCAGGACATTGAGATTGAATGATACCAGCCATTTCAGGCAAACCTTGCACTCGATTATGGATAAAGAAAACCTGTCCACCGCGAGAAGTTTCATAGTAAATAGCATCACGAATAAAATCGGTATTAAACGAACTTATTTCTGTTTGAATGGGTTGACGATTAGGTGGCGGCGTATTAATGATACTTAAGTCTCTTGCACCCATTAAACTAAACTGCAATGTTCTTGGAATAGGCGTGGCTGTTAGTGTTAAGCTATCAACATTTGTTTTTAAAAGCTTCAATTTTTCTTTATGCCCCACACCAAATTTTTGTTCTTCGTCTATCACCATTAAACCAAGGTTTTTAAACTTGGTATCTTTTGCCAACAAGCCGTGTGTGCCAACTATAATATCAATTTTACCTTGTGCTAACTTTTCGAGTGTCTCCTTTTTTTCTTTGGCCGATTTAAATCGGTTAATATAATCAACAGTTACAGGAAAGTCTTTAAATCTTTCTTTAAAAGTTTGGTAGTGCTGATACGCCAGAATCGTTGTAGGTACAAGTATTGCAGCCTGCTTACCATCAACAACAGTTTTAAATGCTGCACGAATTGCCACTTCTGTTTTACCAAAACCAACATCTCCACAAACCAATCTATCCATGGGGCTTTCGCTCTCCATATCCTTCTTCACATCTGCAACAGCTTTGGCTTGATCAGGCGTGTCTTCATATAAAAAACTTGCCTCCAATTCTATTTGCATATAATTATCTGGACTATGCTGAAAGCCTTGCTGTGCTTTACGTTGAGCGTATAGTTTAATTAAATCAAACGCAACTTCTTTAACTTTAGTTTTAGTTTTTTCTTTTAGCTTACTCCAAACATCGCTACCTAATTTATTAATCTTAGGTTCAGTACCATCTTTACCAGTAAACTTGGAAATTTTGTGTAAAGAATTAATATTAACGTACAGTATGTCTGTGTCTTTATAAATAATCCTAACAGCCTCTTGCATTCTGCCATTGATGTCTAACTTTTGCAAACCAGAATATCTGCCAACACCATGATCAATATGTGTTACAAAATCGCCAGGTTGTAAGTCTCGCAGGGTTTTTAGCGTTAAGGCTTTATTTTTATTAAACGCCTGTTTAACCTTGTATTTGTGATAGCGTTGGAAAATTTGATGATCAGTATAGCAAACGGTTTTTATATCATCATCAATGAAACCTTCGTGTATGGAAGACAGAATAGGAACGAAATTTATTTCTGTATTAAGGTCTTTAAAAATGGTGTATAGTCTTTCTAATTGTTTTGCCTGTTCTGCAAATATGAAAATATTATAGCCGTTTTCTTCGTGTGTTTTCAAGTCCTTAATCAGCATTTCGAAATTGCGATTGAAAGATGGTTGAGGTTTGGTTGAAAAAACAATAGCCTCCCCAACCCCTCCAAAGGAGGGGCTTTTAACTGCCTCCGTTTTGAATTGTTGCTTTGACCCAAATTCTATAATCGTTCTGTTCGCAATTTGTCTTTCAACAGTTGTAGCAGGAACAAAATCTTCTACTTTTAAATTTTTTAATATTTTAGTATCACTTTCATCATCCTCTTCTTTAGAAGAAAGTGCTGTTATAGAAGAAGGGCTTGTAAATAATGCTAAAGCATCTTCTTGCAACTCAATTTTCTCCCTAATGATCTCCCAATCTTTTAACCAGACAATGGTGTTTTCTGGCAAGAATTCTAACAAAGAAATTTTCTCACCACTATCAAATTGTGTTTCAACATTTGGGATGATGGATACTGATAAAATTTTCCTTTCACTCAATTGTGTTTCAGGGTCAAATATTCTAATACTGTCTACTTCATTGCCAAACAATTCCACACGATATGGCTTTTCATTCCCATAGCTATAAATATCTAAAATGCCACCACGTAAGGCAAATTGACCAGGCTCATAAACAAAGTCTGTTCTGCTGAAACCATACATAACAAAGAGTTCCATAATACCATCAAGATTAATAGTATCATTAGTTTTAATGCTGATGATATTATTATTGAGCGTACTTGGAAGCACAACTTTCTCGAATAATGCTTCGGGATAAGTGATGATTATTTTTTTGTTGCCACCATTAGAAAGCCTAGTTAGCATTTCTGTTCTCAACATCACGTTGGATGAATTGAGTAAACGAAAATTCTTTTTATTTTTAAATGAAGATGGGAAATAAAATAAGTCTAAAGCCTGTGTAAGATTCTCTAATGAGTTATGAAAATAAGCTGCTTCTTCTTCATCGTTTAAAACAATTAAATGATTTAAACTTTCTGCTTCTTTACTTGCAAATACAGCACTTACAATAAATTCGGTGCTGCTGCCTTTAAGATTTTTTAGATATGTTTTTGTTTGGGGTATACAAACCTGTTCCACCAATTTTTTTAGGTGGGGGTATAATAAATACTTCTCCTGCAAAACACTCAAATTCATAAGAGGTGCAAATATAACAGCGTTATAGATGTATAGAATAATTATTAAGCTTTACAGTTACTCCTCTACGTGTGAAGAATCCATTGGTGCAGAAAAAACTGATGCTAATTCCTTTGCTTTATAAATTTTAGAGTTGTATCTGTTACCTAAAACAATGATTGTGGCAGAATCTTTTACAAGCCTTGTAAACACTGCATTGTTGCCGTGCCACCAACCATTGTGGTAAGGTAAAGTATAGTTAGGGAAAGTAAATAATCTCCATCCCAAACCATAATTATGGGTACCTGCTTTTTCATTACTATATGGTGTATATGCCATTTGTAAAGTTTGAGCACTTACAACTTTGTTTGCATAAAGTGCCTGATCCCAAAGTAAAATATCTCTTGGTGTACTGTACACATTTTTATCTCCATATACACAATCTAACTTTTCTAAACCGTAAGGCACAAAATTTCCTTTGTAGGATGGAGTGTATTTTGCAGTGTCTTTAATAGAAAAAACATAAGTATTTTTCATTCCCAATGGATCAAAAATATTTTGGTGCATATAAGTTGGAAAGTCAACGCCAGTAACCTTTTCAACAATTAGTGCCAACAACGCAAAGTTGGTGTTGCAATATTGAAATCTTTTGTTGGGCAAAGCTTCTGCAACAGGATATTTTTCTACAAGAAACTTTAAAACATCATTATTTGTTACAAGCTTCTTGCTATCGCTGCCTCTAGATATTACCCTAGATGTTTTTACCCATTTTCCTTTTTTGTTTTTGGTACGAGTTACCTCAACAATAGTGCCTTCCATCAAATGCACATAATTAGGTAAACCACTTCTGTGGCTTAACAAGTTTTTTACAGTAACATTTCTATAGGGAAAGATTGGCAAATACGTTTTAACATCAGCTTCAATATTTATTTTGCCTTCTTCCATTAGCTTTAAAACAGCCATTGCAGTAAATGTTTTAGATACTGAGGCGATATGAAATTGGCTGTTTGCAGTAATTTCTTCTTTTGTTTTATAGTTTAAGTAACCTTTATAATCTTCAAAAATAATCTCGCCATTTTTAGCAACAATAATTCCTCCACTAAACCCACTATTCACTAATAAATTGTCATAGATAGGTTTGATTTGTTCTAAATAAATTTCCTTTTGAGATGCTGTTAAGGGTTTATAAACAACCGCTGTATCGTGATTATTTTTTTTATCAACCGAATGATTTGTGCTACATGATATTAAAAATATTGAAAGAAAAGGTATAAACATTATTCGAAACATTATTGTTTTTGGGTTGTAATTCCAGCAAATTTATGTAACTGACATTTTTAAAGCAGTAAAATAAATAATGGTGGAAAAGTTATACTTCATTTACAAGAAATAAAGCATTAGGCTATTAATAATAAAGCCACGAAAAGAATCGTGGCTTTATTATTAATGTATAGTTTGAATATTTTATTTAACTGCTGCCAATCTTTCAGAAACTTTATTCCAATTAATTACATTCCAAATAGCAGCTAAATAATCTGGACGTCTATTTTGATAATGTAAGTAATAAGCATGTTCCCAAACATCCACTCCTAAAATTGGTGTGCCTTTTACTTCAGCAACATCCATCAAAGGATTATCTTGATTAGGCGTAGAGGTAATTTCTAACTTGCCATCTTTTACAATTAACCAAGCCCAACCACTACCAAAACGAGTTGTACCTGCTGTTGCAAATTTTGTTTTGAATTCTTCAAAACTTCCAAAAGCAGCATCAATAGCAGCAGCTAAATCACCTGTTGGATGACCACCAGCATTTGGTGCTAAACTTTCCCAAAAGAAGGTGTGATTCCAATGGCCACCACCATTATTACGAACTGCTGGAGATATTGAACCTGCTGCAGCAACAAGTTCTTCAATAGTTTTTCCTTCGTTGGCAGTACCAGCAATAGCGTTGTTCAAGTTAGTTACATAAGCCTGATGATGCTTTCCATGATGAATTTGCATAGTTAATTCATCAATATGTGGTTCTAATGCATTGTGTGCATAAGGTAAAGGTGATAATGTGAAACTCATTTTAATTATTTTATGTTTTTAAGTATTAGCCTCTATTAAGTAAGTTCTACACTGCAAAACTCTCTCCACAACCGCAACTTCTGCTTGCGTTTGGATTGCTGAAATAAAATCCTTTCCCATTCAATCCATCGCTGAAATCAAGTTCAGTATTTACTAGGTAAAGAAAACTTTTTAAATCGCATACAACCTTTATTCCATTGTCCTCAAAAACTTGATCCATTGGTTTTATTTCGTTGTCAAAATCTAGTTTATAGCTTAAACCACTGCAGCCACCACCAACAACGCCAACTCTTAAAAAATAACTTGGGTCATTAGCAATACCTGCTTCTTCCATCAATTTAATGGCCTTTGCTTTTGCTTTATCTGAAACGTAAATACTATTTTCTGTAGCAACCATTTGAAATAATTTTGAACTTTAAATTTTGAATTTAAAATGAGAAAATAATTCAACATTTTTAATTCAAAATTCAACATTATTTAGTGAACTCCTTTTTCTTCAAACACCAACTGTTCTAAACCATTCTTTACACGATAGTCGTTGATAGCAGCTTTAATAGCATCTTCTGCTAAAACAGAACAGTGAATTTTTACTGGTGGAAGATTTAACTCTTCAACAATATCCATATTGTCAATAGCAACAGCTTGGTCAACAGTTTTACCCTTTAACCATTCTGTAGCTAAACTTGAAGATGCAATGGCTGAGCCACATCCAAAGGTTTTGAATTTTGCATCTTTAATAATACCTGTTGCATCATCAACTTCAATCTGAAGTCTCATAACGTCTCCACATTCTGGAGCACCAACTAAACCTGTTCCTACATTTTTACTTGCTTTATCAAGTGTTCCTACATTTTTTGGATTGTTGTAGTGATCGATAACTTTATCTGAGTATGCCATTTTATTTTAGATTTATGATTTTAGATTTACGATTTATTTGTTCCGTTTTTGATTGAAAACAAATCGTAAATCGTCAATCAAAAAATTGTAATTAGATTAATGGTGTGCCCATTCAATACTGTTCAAATCAATACCCTCTTTGTACATTTCCCAAAGCGGACTCATTTCTCTTAATTTCAACACAGTATTTGTAATTTGTTCTATTGTATAATCAATTTGCTCTTCTGTAGTAAAACGACTTAAGCCAAAACGTAAACTACTGTGTGCTAAATCGTCTCCTAAACCTAAAGCTTTTAAGACATAACTTGGCTCAAGAGAGGCTGAAGTGCAAGCTGAGCCTGAACTTAATGCAAT
>CAZTOP010000020.1:0-48794 GCA_964615145.1 uncultured Chitinophagaceae bacterium | reverse complement strand
TTTATGGTATTAATTTACAGCCAATTTTACCAACTGTTTTTTACCACATTGTCTTTTATTCTAATAACAAGTTATCATCATCAATCATATTTAAATTAATACTATCGGCACCAGCAATACCTTCAATACTACCTCTTATATGTGTTGCATTTAAAAGTACTTTTTCCAACTGTTTTTCTCTCGACTTCCAAATACGTTCCATTGCATCTCGTTCCTTTTGTATAGATAATTTCATACTCATGAAACCTTCTCTGATTGCTTTCCATTGTTCGCCAAATTCATTGCCAACTAAATAATCATATAACATCACCATTTTATCGCCTTGATTATGTTGGCTTTTCTTTATTTCGAATATTTTTAATAATGCATTTCTTAATAAGGCTGCAACGCTTTTTACTTCAGAAAAAGTACAAATATAAATCCCCTCTTTTTCGCCAAAGCGTTCAATATCTTTAGGTAGAGCTTGTGTTACTAAAATAGCAATATCAGCTCCAGAATTTCTCATATTCATTTTTAATTTTTCAATCCAGTCATTAGAAAAATCTTTTGTCCTTTTGCTTTCAAAAATTATTTTTCCAGCTTCAATGCCAAGCCTGTTATGAATAGTTTGAATACAATCAGCACCTTTAACACCTTTGCCAACTTCTTCAATTTTGTCAAATGGAAAAGTTGAACGTAGTAAATCTTCCAATAATAATTCTTGAATTTCTCCTTGTAACTGCATACTTCCTTGCTCTGCTTTTTGTTTCATTTGTTCTGCAAGTTTTCTTTGATCTTCTAGCTGTTTTTCTTTTTCTGCAAGTTTTAATTGAAATTCCATTTGCATTTGTAGCATTCGTTGGTCCTCATTTTTTCTAAGGTCTAACTGCATCTTCTCTCTTTCTTCTAATAACTTTTTTTGTATAGCTATTTCTAATTCTTCTTCTCTATTTTTTAGTTCACGTTCTTTAGACAAATATTCTGCTTCTTTTTTTCTTGCTTCCTTCAGCTTTTCATCTTTTTCAGCCTCTGCTTCTTTTAATGCTTTTATTGTATTTTCAAAATCTGATGTAATTGCTTTTTTTAAAGATTCTTGTATTAAATTTTTTTCTTGTTCAATTCTTAAAATAATTTCATTTTCTTTAGCCTGTAATTGAAGTTGAAATTGGTTTTCTTTTAATCTAAACTCGTCGTCTTTTTTCTTTTTCCATTCATTTGCTTTATTGCGTAAATCTTTTTCAATTTCGTCTCTTATTGCATCTGTTGGTTCAAAAATGTGATTACAATTTGGGCAGGTTATAGCGAAAGAAGTCATGATGTTTCTAAAGATTTTAATTATTTACTATGCAAGATAGTTTAGGAAGGTGATAAATAAAAAAGTCAAGAAAAACTCTTGACTTTTTTTATAAAAAAATTATTTTTTCTTTTTTGTAAACTGATATTTTGCTCCAAGTTGTATTCCAATAGATGATATTTTAGAACCACCTTCACCTATAGATTTGAAAGGTAATTGTATGTATGGTTCTGCACATATTGAAGTATTTCGACTAACAGGAAATTGATAGCCAATTGATAAATTAAGCATAGATAAAATGGATTTTGTATTGCTGAAATTTTGAGGTAGGTATTGTATTGTTGAACCATCGTCGATTGTAAGCAAATAATTTTCTTTAGTAAAAAACAAACTTGATATTCCAAATGTTCCAAACCAAGCAAAATTTTCATTTGATGAAAGTTGGTACTTAAGAGTAATTGGTATTTCAATAAGTGATATGTCTGCATTAATGTTTCTAATATTTTTTTCAAATGCACCAGGGCCTTTATAAGAGAATTGATCTTTACGCATATCAAAATTTCTAATTCCAAAAGATACTCCAGTTTGTATGCTTGTATTTTTTGAAATATTATATCCTATACCAAACTGAAATTGGATAGAACTATTTTTGATTTGAGGATTGCTTACATAAGGAATATTATTTGCTAAACTTGTATTTAAAAACCATCTATTGGTTGGTTGGTTGTATGGAATTCTATGTATAAACATTGGCTTGTTTTCTTCTTCAACCAGCTTTTTATGCTCTTCTTCTCTTTTTTTTGCTATAATAATATTTTCAGATTCCAATTGTTTAAAATTGCTGATATAGCGATTGTGTAAGTATGTTATTGAAGGGGTGTATAAATGGGGTGTTGAACTATTTTGATCATTCATTATTTTGCTCACTTCATCATCAATATTATTTTTACTTGTTTTTGAGTTAATTATAGATGAAGATTTATTTATTTTATTAGTGTTAGTAATATCGCTATTAAAGTCGTTTATTTTAGTTGCAATGTCAATATTTTTTGAATTTTGTTTTATTTGTTTTGATGAAAGTTTAGTTGTTTTATTATCTTGATTTTTTAAACTAATTTCTCGATGTATTGATGTAAAATTTTCCTGTTTAGTAGTTGAAATATTTTCTTTTTGATTAAAGTTGTTTTTTGAAATGTTATCATCAATGTTCTTTACATCATCATTTTTTTTATTATCTGGTTTTTTTGTGTTTTCATCTGTAATATTTTGTGATGTTATTATTTGTTTTTTTATTGGTGTTTTCGGTAAAGTATAATGAAAGATATTAGTAGTAAAAAATGAAATTATAAGAGACAAAAAACCAATGGTGAATAACCACCACCAAAACCCAAATCTTTTTTTTGTGTTGGCTGTGTCAAGTTTTTGTTGCATTAGGTGCCAAGCATTTTGGTCAAAAGCTAATTCATATTCAGCAGCGGCATTGCTGAATAACGAATCAAAATTTTCCATATTGTTTAGTTGGTTCATATTGTAACTTGATATTTATTTTCCATTAATTTAATGATATTATATCTTGCTTTCGATAAGTTAGATTTTGATGTGCCAACAGAAATGTTTAGTTTCTTTGATATTTCCTCGTGGCTCAACCCATCTATTATATGTAAGTTAAAAACTAGTTTATACATTGGACTAAGTTGGTTTATCAGTTTTAAAACTTCGTCATAAGTTAATTTTTCAATTGGAGTAGTAGTTTGGTAAACTTGCGTTTCTATTTCACTATCCACATCTGAAAAGTTAGGCTCATTTTTGTGATACTTTCTGTAATAATCAATACTTGTATTAATCATTATTCTTTTTAACCAAGCTTTAAGTGACAACTCCAAATTTTCATTTAATGGTGCTTCAAATTTTTTTATTTCTTTATAAACTTTATAAAAACCCTCATTTACAATTTCATACATTTCTTCCTTTAAAGTGGTGTAACGCATACAAATAGCCGCAGAATAACCATAAAAAATTTCATAAAAATTTTGTTGGCTATTGCGGTTTTGGTTTATACAACCTTGAATTATGATATGTAACTCATTGTTGTTAATCAATTGCTAGGTTTTATATAATAACGTATTAAGTTCAAAAAAGGTTGCTTCGTTAGAAAACTATTTCAAAAGTAGTTATTTATAGTTTGAAAAAAGATGTTAATTTGTAAAAAAAAATTGCATTGAAAATACTATTATCATCAAGCGATATTCAATTAACAATCAATAGACTTTGTTATCAAATTCTTGAAGCGTCAAACAATGATTCTGAAATTATAATAATTGGTATTCAGCCGAGAGGTATTTTTTTTAGCGATAGGATAGTGGATTATTTATTAAAAATGAATCTTCAACAAAAAATAATTTACGGAAAATTAGATATTACTTTTTATCGAGATGATATTAGAAATTCTATTCATTTGCCTAATAAAACTGATATTTCTTTTTCTATTGAAAACAAAAAAATTGTAATTGTTGATGATGTATTATTCACTGGCAGAACAATAAGGGCAGCAATGGATGCATTAGTCGATTTTGGAAGACCGTCAAGTGTTGAATTGTGTGTTTTGATTAACAGAAGATTGAGCAGAGAATTTCCAATTCAACCAGACTATTGTGGTAAAACAATCGATACATTTTCTAATGAAAAGGTAAAAGTTTATTGGAAAGAGCAAGATGGTATTGATGAAATTATTATTCAATAAAAGATTAAAGCAAGTTCACAAAAAAATATAAAAGCATCTTTCTAAATTAAAAACTTGGTTTTTCTATTTGGCTCTTTGCTTATACTTTCGCGGAAGTTAAATCGTTTTAATAAAAATTATAATTATAAACAATGGCATACGACTTAATAGTTATTGGTAGTGGTCCTGGAGGTTATCCGGCTGCAATTCGTGCTTCGCAACTTGGTTTTAAAGTTGCAATTATAGAAAAAGAAAGCCTTGGTGGCATTTGCTTAAATTGGGGTTGTATTCCCACTAAGGCTTTGCTTAAAAGTGCTCAAGTGTATGAATATATGAAGCATGCAGCAGATTATGGAATATCTGTGTCTGGTGTGCAGGCAGATTTTAATGCTGTTGTAAAACGTAGCAGAGGGGTTGCTGATAAAATGAGTAAAGGCGTTCAGTTTTTAATGCGTAAAAATAAAATTGACGTTATTATGGGTTATGGAAAAATTGCAGGTAAAGGCAAGGTTGAAGTAACTGCAGCCGATGGCAGCAAACAAATTGTAGAAAGCAAATATATTGTGATAGCAACAGGGGGAAGAAGTAGGGAATTGCCTAACCTTAAACAAGATGGAAAGAAAGTAATTGGATACAGAGAAGCAATGGTTTTAGCTCAGCAACCTAAATCTATGATAATTGTTGGTAGTGGTGCAATCGGTGTTGAGTTTGCGTACGTATACAATAGTATGGGAACAAAAGTTACGATTGTAGAATTTATGCCCCGTATTGTTCCAGTTGAAGATGATGATATTTCAAAAGAGTTGGAGAAGCAATATAAAAAACAGGGTGTTGAAATATTGACTAATTCATCTGTCGAAAGTTTGGATACTACTGGAGCAGGAGTAAAGGCTTTAGTTAAAAAAGCGGATGGGTCAACAGTAATTTTAGAGGCTGATATTGTTTTAAGTGCCGTTGGGGTTGTCAGCAATATTGAAAATTTGGGTTTAGAACAAAACGGTATTACCACAGACAAAGGAAAAGTTATTGTGGACAAATATCAGCAAACAAGTGTTCCTAGCATCTATGCTATTGGAGATTGCAGCCCAGGACAAGCATTGGCACACGTTGCAGCTAAAGAGGGTATTAATGCTGCAGAGCATATGGCATACTTGGAAAAAAAATATCACCATTTGCCCGAGCCATTAGATTACAATAATATTCCTGGCTGTACTTATTGCACCCCAGAAATTTCAAGTGTTGGTTATACCGAAGCGTCTGCAAAAGCAGCGGGTTTTGAAGTAAAAATTGGAAAGTTTCCATTTGTTGCAAGTGGAAAAGCTAGTGCTGCTGGAAATACAGATGGTTTCGTTAAAGTTATTTATGATGCAAAATATGGCGAACTTTTAGGTTGTCATATGATTGGTACAAACGTTACAGAAATGATTGCAGAAGCAGTTGTAGCTCGTAAATTAGAAACAACTGCTCATGAAATTTTAAATGCCGTTCATCCTCATCCAACTATGAGTGAAGGTTTTAAAGAAGCCACAGCTGCGGCTTATGGTGAGGCAATCGATATTTAATTTTTTATTATTTTTTAATCTATTCCTAACACCCTCTTATCAAGGGTGTTTTGTTTTAAATACTCAGTATAATACAATAATAAACTATGCTTTTCAACTCAATTGAGTTTGCGTTTTTTTTTCCTATTGTAACAGTGTTGTTTTTTTTAACGCCACATAAGTTTAGGTGGTTGTTACTACTAACAGCAAGTTGTGTATTTTACATGTATTTTAAGCCTGTATACATATTGATATTGGCTTTTATTATTGTCATTGACTATCTTGTTGGGATTAAAATTGAACAGCAAAAGACAGAGAAACGGAAAAAAGTATTACTAGTTTTTAGTTTATTCGCAAATATTGGAGTGCTTTTTATTTTCAAATATTTCAATTTCGTATCTGAAAATATCAACTTTTTTTTTAATGCTATTCAATATGAAGGTAGGTTACCAATCTTACACTTAATGCTACCAATTGGACTTTCTTTTCACACACTTCAGGCAATGAGTTATACAATAGAAGTAAGCCGAGGGAAAGTGAAAGCTGAAAAACATTTTGGCATCTATGCTCTGTATGTAATGTTTTATCCTCAATTGGTTGCTGGTCCAATTGAAAGGCCACAAAATTTAATTCCGCAGTTCTATCAAAAAAAAGAGTTTAATTATGAAAACGCAAGAACTGGAATAATTTTAATTGCTTGGGGTCTTATAAAAAAGATGGTAATTGCTGATAGATTAGGAGCGTTTGTAAATCAAGTTCACATGATGCCCGATGGTTATTACACAGGCATTCCTCTGATTATCTCTTATGTGGCCTGCCCATTTCAAATTTATTGTGACTTTTCTGGTTATACTGATATTGCTATTGGATGTGCAAAATTCATGGGCTTTGACTTAATGACAAATTTTAAAACGCCAATGCTTCAACCTAATGTCAATAAATATTGGGCTGGCTGGCATATATCCTTAACAACTTGGTTTAGAGATTATGTTTATATGCCAGTGAGAAAAAATTTTTTCCCAAATGCTGGTATGTGGTTGAGTATATTAATTGTGTTAGTTTTAAGTGGTATTTGGCATGGTGCAAATTGGAATTTTATATTGTGGGGCTTAAGTAATGCTCTCTTGGTTATTTTATACAATTTATTCAAACGTAATAAAGCTTTTACATTTATTACCTCTAAGATGAGTAATAGAGTTGGGAATATTTTTACCTGTTTCATGGTTTTTTTTACAACTGTTTTTTTTCGGGCTAGCTCTGTTACAAAATCTTTTCATATGATAAGGGATATGTTCAAAAATATACCATATCAGGTGATTGCAATTATTAAAAATACTCACGGTGCAAGATTGCATTATTTATATTTAAAACAATCTTTTTTTGATTTTTTTATTGCAATCATTCTTGTTTGGGGTTTAATGTTTTTAGAATCAAAATTTTTTAATCAAAATCTTGATTCTTGGATAGTAAAAAAAGGAAAACTTTTTAGATGGATATTCTATTACTCACTGATAGCTGTTTTTTTATTTTTGGGTGTATTTAAAAAAACTGAGTTTATTTATTTTCAATTTTGATGAAAACTTTTATTGTTAAAATATTAATACTGATATTGCCCTATGCGTTTATAATAGCAGGTACAAATTACTATTTTGATCCAGCCAATATTTTAACAAACGGTAAATATGAAGCAGAAGTTGCCAAACTTTTACTGAAAGGTCATAATTTGGATAGGTTAAAAAATTTTGATGAAAGGTTGGCTTTAAAAAATATTATTTCAAATCTACCATATACCCCTGATATTGTTACAATAGGAACAAGCAGGTCATTAGAAATTTCTTCTGACTTTTTCCCTAATAAAAAATTCAATAATTGTTCGCTTTCCCATGCTAATATCAAGGATTTGATTGCAGTTGTTGGCTTACTTGATTCATGCAATAAATTACCCAAACAAATATACTTAGAGACCAGCTCAGTAATTGTAAATTCTTCTAGTTTAGATGAATGGGAATCTATACACGAATATTACGATTATTGGTTACAAAAAAATTTTATTGAAAATTCCAACGATAATTTTAAGCTTCATCTATTTAAGAAAAAAATAACTGCACTATTCTCATTTGCTTACTTTAGAAATTCATTATTAAGCATCAAGAGTGGAGGTGGTAAAAAAGTAGTCGATGTTGGTAATGAAGTGCCTAAAGGGTTTGGGCGATTCTTTGATTATTCAATTTCCTATTCAGATGCTTATAGAAAAGTGGATACTCTTAAAGCAATTGCAGATGCTGAAATTTTTACTACAAAAAATGCTAATCCCAAAATTAATACTACTGATCTTCAACTTTTGATGAAAATGATTGAATATTTGAAAAGCAAGAAGGTTACAGTTATTTTATTAAATATCCCTTTTCAACCAGATTGTTACAATATATTAAATAAACGAAACAAACTATTTATAGATTTATCAAAAGATATTGAATTGTTTGCAATGAAAAATAATGTCAAGTTAGTTGGAACGTTTAACCCATACGAGGCTAACATTAGAAGAAGTCAATTTTATGATCAATTGCACTGTGATAAAGCAGCTTTAAAGAATGTTATTAAAATTGAAAAATACATTCCTAATTAAATTTTATGACTTCGAATATGAGAAAAGCTTGTAATACTATCAGCAAATTTTATTTTTTCGATATTTTTTTTAATTAAATTTGTTTGTTTCACAATAAAATCTCTATTTTTGCAGCCCGAAAAAAAATATGTCAAAACAGAACCTTATTAAGCAAGATGGAATTATTTTAGAGGCGTTAAGTAATGCAATGTTTAAGGTACGTTTAGAGAATGGGCACGAAATTTTAGCAACCATTAGCGGTAAAATGAGAATGCATTACATTAGAATTTTACCAGGTGATAAAGTGGGTGTAGAGATGAGCCCATACGACTTAACCAGAGGAAGAATAAATTTTAGATACAAATAACAGATTTGAAAACATCAAATCAAAATAATTTTTATGAAAGTTAGAGCATCAATTAAAAAACGCAGCACCGACTGTAAAATTGTTCGTCGTAAGGGTGTTCTTTTTGTTATAAACAAAAAGAATCCTAGATTTAAACAACGTCAGGGTTAATTTTAAACAAAGATTAATAATTTAATTAATAAATAAATATGGCTCGTATTGCCGGTATAGATTTACCAAAAAATAAAAGAGGAGAAATAGGCTTAACATATATCTATGGTATAGGTCGCTCTAAGGCTCAGTATATTCTTGATAAAGCAGGGATTAGTTACGATAAAAAAGTAAACCAGTGGAACGATAAGGAACAAGGAGACATTCGTACCATCATCAATGAAGAAATAAAAGTTGAAGGTGCTTTACGTAGTGAAACTCAAATGAACATAAAACGTTTGCTAGACATAGCTTGCTATCGTGGTTTGCGTCATAGAAAAGGACTTCCAGTTCGTGGACAAAGGACCAAAACAAACAGCCGTACCCGCAAAGGGAAACGTAAAACGGTAGCTGGAAAGAAGAAAGCACCTAAAAAATAATATTAATCACTTCAGAAATCGAGTTCTACAATTCGATTTCTGTTGTTTTTATAAACTTGCTGGATAGTATATGCAAAACAGCATACACAGGAGGCAAAATTAAAGAAGACTACCTAAATAAATTAAAATGGCAAAACCAAACAAGGCACAAAACAGTGCAAAAGCTGCTGCAAAAAAAAGAATTGTAAAAGTAGAGGCAGCAGGTGAAGTTCGCATAAGTGCGACTTTTAACAATATAATAATAGCATTTACAAACAAACAAGGTCAAGTTATTTCTTGGAGTAGTGCTGGAAAAATGGGCTTTAGAGGTAGTAAAAAGAATACTCCTTATGCAGCACAAATGGCAGCAGCTGATGCGGCCAAAGTTGCATTGGATGCTGGTTTAAAAAAGGTTGATGTGTTTGTAAAAGGCCCTGGCTCAGGAAGAGAAGGAGCAATTCGTAGTATTTCACAATCTGGAATTGACGTTGTTTCTATTAAAGACGTAACACCAATGCCTCACAATGGTTGTCGTCCTCCAAAAGCAAGAAGAGTATAGGTAATTCAAAACCTTGGGATTTTCTTTTTTTGAGAAAAATAAAATTTTAAATCCTAATATACATAATTATTCATAAGCTGTTAAGGTTTCATTTATAACATAAAGGTTGCTCGATTTATTTTTTACGATTTTTAACCGATCGAAGCAACGAATACTAAAAAAATCGAAATGAAAAAAAATTATGGCACGTTACACAGGTCCTAAGACCAAAATCTCCCGTATCTATGGAGAGCCTATTTTAGGTAATGGAAAATGGTTGACAAAAAATAGCAACCCTCCAGGGCAGCATGGTGCTGCAAAAAAGCGTAAGCAACTAGGTGAGTATGCACTTCAATTACGTGAAAAGCAAAAAGCAAAATATACTTATGGTCTTTTAGAGCGTCAGTTTCGCAAAACTTTCGCTGAGGCTTCAAAAATGAAAGGAGTAAAAGGTGAAAACCTTATTAAATTGCTTGAAGCAAGATTAGATAACACAGTATTTAGAATGGGATTAGTAGCTAGCCGTCCTGAGGCTAGACAATTAGTAAGTCATAAGCACATCACTGTAAATGGTGAGGTTTGTAATGTTCCATCTTATTCTTGTAAACCTGGTGATATTGTAGGATACGCTCCAAAAAGTGTAGAAAGTACAACTGTTCTAGCCAAAGTACGTGGTAAGAATCCGAAATTTAGTTGGGTTGATTGGAATGAATTAGAGAAAAAAGGCACATTTATTACTTATCCTGAAAGAGAAAGTATACCTGAAAATATTAAGGAGCAATTAATTGTAGAACTATATTCTAAGTAATAGAATATTTCATCATTTGTTGATTTCTCAAACTTTACACTCATTTAATTTTAAATCGCTCCAAAGAAATTTGGTGCACAAAATAGGAAATATAAAATGGCCATTTTAAACTTCCAAAAGCCGGATAAAATAGTTTTACAAAAAGCAACAGACTTTGAAGGATTATTCGAATTTCGCCCGTTAGAGCCGGGATATGGTTTAACAGTTGGTAATGCACTTCGTCGTGTACTACTTAGCAGCCTTGAAGGTTATGCAATTATTGGTATCAAAATAGAAGGAGTTGATCACGAATTTGCTACAATGAAAGGTGTAACAGAAGACGTTACAGAATTAATACTAAATTTAAAACAGGTTAGGTTTAAAAAGCACGTTGAAAATGATGTTCATACAGAAAAAGTTTCTCTTTCTGTTAAAGGAACAAATGAATTCACAGCAGCAGTTTTAGGAGAAAATACACAAAGTTTTACAGTAATGAATCCAGAACTTGTACTATGTACAATGGATCCTTCAACAAAATTGGATATTGAACTAACAATAGGACGTGGTCGTGGTTATGTTCCAAGCGAGGATAATAAGCCTAAAGATGCTGTTTTTGGATATATACCAATTGATTCTATTCACACTCCCATTAAAAATGTTAAGTTTTCCATAGAAAACTATCGTGTTGAACAAAGAACTGACTTTGAAAAATTAATTCTAGAAGTTGCTACAGATGGTACTATACATCCTGAAGATGCTGTTAAGCAGGCCTCAAGAATTTTGATTCAGCATTTAATGATTATTACGGACGAGAACATCACTTTTGACACAAAGGAAGACAAAAAAGAGGATGTTGTTGATGAACAAATACTTCAACTTCGTAAAGTTCTTAAAACTCCATTGGAAGACTTAGATTTATCTGTTCGTGCATTTAACTGCTTAAAGGCAGCTAAAATTAATAGCTTAAGTGAATTAGTGCAATATGAACAAGAAGATTTAATGAAGTTTAGAAACTTTGGCCAAAAATCATTAAGTGAAATTGAGCAGGTTTTACACGACAGAGGTTTAAGTTTCGGCATGGATTTGGTTAAAATGGGTTTAGATAATATAGAATAAATTTGTAAAAAGAGAGTATGATATTATTTATATCATACTCTTTTATTTTTTAACAACAGTCTGCAATTCCTGACACGGTGCAGATTTAAAACTGAAAAGTTATGCGTCACGGAGACAAAATCAACAATTTGGGCAGAAAAAAAGCTCATAGAGAAGCCCTATTAAGCAATTTAGCTATTGCCTTAATTACACACAAAAGAATCGTAACAACTTTGGCTAAAGCTAAAGCATTAAGAACTTACGTTGAGCCTTTATTAACTAAGACAAAAAAAGGTGATTCAAAAGAATCAATTAGCCATCAGCACAGACAAGTGTTTGCTCATTTTCAAGATAAGGCTGCTGTGAAAGAATTGTTTACAGTAATTGGTCCTAAAATAGCAACTCGCCCGGGCGGTTATACTCGTATTATTAAATTAGGAATAAGACCTGGTGATAATGCAGAAAAAGCCATGATTGAACTAGTGGATTTTAATGATGTTTATGGTAAACATGTTGTAGCTACTGAGACTGCTGAAACAACTGTTGAGCCAGTGAAGAAAACAAGAAGAGCTGGTGGTCGTAAAAAAGCGAATGATGAAGCTGCAACCACTGAAACACCAAATACAGAAGAATAGATTATTAATATTTCTTATAAAAAAAAGCTGCATCAAATGCAGCTTTTTTTATGTTTATTGTTTTGAATTTTTATATAACAAAACCATTTGGAATAACAGCTCCTTTTTTTACTACAACAATTCCTTCTTTAGAAGTATATAATTCGTGATCAATATTTGCAAGGTGCTTGCCTCCATTGATTCTAACATCATTTCCAATTCTACAGTTTTTATCAATGATAGCATCTTTTATAAAACATCTCTCACCAATACCCATTAGAGGAGAATTATTTTTTTTATGTTCAGCCATTTGTTCAAGAGTTTCATAATAATCATTACCCATTATATAGCTGCTATTAATAGTAGTGCCATGGCCAATTCTTGCTCGAATACCCACGACACAATTTTCGAGCCTACTGGCGTGTATAATAGAACCTTCTGCTATTAATGTTTTTTCTAAGGTTGTACCACTGATTTTAGCTGGTGGTAACATTCTTGGTCTAGTAAATATTGCATTAGTATTATCAAACAAGTTAAAAGAGGGAAGGTCGGCAGTAAGTTCTAAATTAGCTTCAAAAAAAGAATAAATATTACCAATATCTGTCCAATACCCATTATATTGGTAGCTGCTTACTTTATAATCTAAGATTGAGTTTGGTATAATTTCTTTACCAAAATCAGTAGCATCCGGGTGTTTATCTCTCAAAAGTTCATTTAAAACTTTTTTATTAAATATATATATACCCATTGATGCCAAGTAGTTTTTGCCAACTTTTTGCATTATATCGCCTGTATCACTAATCCATTCTTTTAATAAATCTTTTGAAGGCTTTTCTATAAAAGATGTAATGATACTTTCTTCATTAGTTTTCATAATACCAAATTCAGGTGCATCTCTATCGTTTACAGGAATTGTAGCAATGGAAATATCGGCATTATTTTTTTTATGCTCAGATAACATTTGAGTAAAATCCATTTGGTATAACTGATCACCACTTAATATTAATATATGCTCATATTCTAATGTTGAAATATGTCGTAATGATTGTCTTACTGCGTCTGCAGTTCCTTGAAACCAACCTGGATTATCGGGTGTTTGCTCTGCCGCAAGAATATCAACAAATCCCTTGCTGAAAGCACTGAAATGATAAGTATTTTTGATGTGCTTGTTTAAAGAGGCTGAGTTAAACTGTGTAAGTACAAACATTCTGTTTATATTACTGTTCATGCAATTGCTGATTGGAATATCAACTAAACGATATTTTCCAGCAATTGGAACTGCAGGTTTGCTTCGACTAGATGTTAATGGATATAAACGAGAGCCTGCACCTCCACCAAGTATTACAGCAACAACCGATTTTGAGGGATTAAACATATTAATATTTTTATTCACGTTAAAGGTAAGATAAAAGAGATTATTTAAATATTTATCCTTTAATTTTTGTTATTTTTTTAAACAATTGATAGTTTTTTTCTTTCACCAATTTGTTGTCTCCACATAGCATAGTAAAGCCCTTTTTCTTCAAGTAATTCCAGATGGCTTCCTGTTTCTACTATACTTCCTTGTTCTAATACAAATATTCTATCTGCGTGCATAATGGTGCTAAGTCTGTGTGCAATTAAAACAGTAATTTGATTTCTATCTTCGGATATACTTCTTATTGTATTGGTAATAGCTTCTTCTGTAATGCTATCTAATGCAGAGGTAGCCTCATCAAAAATTAATAATCTAGGCTTTCGAATTAATGAGCGTGCAATTGAAAGTCTTTGTTTTTCCCCACCACTTAGTTTCAGTCCTCCTTCACCAATCATTGAATCAAGTCCTTTATCTGCTTTGGCTAAAATGTTTTGACAACTTGCTTTGTGCAATGCTTCCATTAATTCTTCATCTGTAGCATTAGGGGCCACGAATAATAAATTTTCTTTTATAGTACCACTAAACAATTGGGTGTCTTGTGTTACAAAACCTATTTGGCCACGCAGTAAGTCAAAATCAATTTCGTTACCACTAATATCATTATAAAGAATATTACCTTCTTGTGGTCTATATAATCCAACCAATAACTTTACTAATGTGCTTTTTCCTGCACCACTTGGACCAACGAATGCAATAGTTTCACCTTTCACAGCCTGAAAAGAGATATTTTCAATTGCTTTGTAGTTAGATGTAAGATGTTGAAATGAAATATTGTTAAACTCAAGCTTTTTAATATCACCAATCAAAACAGGATTATTGGGGTGATGTTCAGCAGGCTTTTTCATCAAAACATCGAAATTGTTAATGGATGTTTCTGCTTCTCGATATGATTGAATAATACCACCGATTTCTTGCAAAGGACCAAAAATAAAAAAGCTGTAAAACTGCATAGCAATAAGGCTTCCAGTGGAAAGTTTACTTCCAAATACAAGCCAGGTTAAAATAAATAAAATGCAAATTCTTAAAAAATGTACCGTAGTACCCTGCAAAAAAGCAATACTTCTTACACGTTTAACCTTTGACAATTCAAGACCAAGAATTTTATAAGTATTATTGTTTAATCGTGCTACTTCTTGCTGTGTTAATCCTAAACTTTTTATAAGTTCAATATTCCTTAAACTTTCAGTTGTGCTGCCAGCAAGAGATGCAGTTTCTTTTACTATAAATCCTTGTATTTTCTTTATTTTTTTACTTAAAATGCTTACCAGTAAAGATAAAATTATGATGCCTACAACATACACTACTATTAAACTCCAGTGCAATGAACTTGTGATGATGACTAGAAATACAATACCAACAACTATTGGAAAAAGGATATTGATAAAATATCCAATAAACTGTGAACAATCTTGTCTAACTTTTTGTAAAATTGATAATGTTTCTCCACTTCGTTGATCTGCAAAATCTTGATAGGGCAATCTCATTGAATGTTGTAAACCATCTGTAAAAATAGATGCACCAAATTTTTGAACAATTACATTAACCACATAATCTTGAAAAGATTTTGCAATACGAGATACCATAGCTACTGCTATAGATAAGCCAAGCAAATACATAATGTGCGTGGTAAATTGATGATCGCTTACCGATTTTTGAGTAATAAGTTTTGTTGATGAATTAAAGACTCCAGCAGTATTTATATAGTCTATCAATTTCCCAAAAATTGTTGGGTCAAGCAAAGAAAAAGTTTGGTTAATAGCCGCCAATAATAAGGCTAAAGCTATTTGCCATTTATGAGGTTTTAAATATTGTAAAAGAAGTTTCATTAAAATTTTTTGGCAAACATAATGTGTTGAAATTAGTTTTTGTTCAGGTTTACTTATTTAGTAAGCAATCAAACTTTCACAAGCAAATTAGTTTCTCCATATTTTTGAGCAGTTATAAATTAATCAAATGTCATCCATCATAAATTATTACAGACTTTCCAAGCATATAAAAAATTGGCGTACATATTTCAAAAGGCTGCACGAAAAAAAACAAACTACAAGATATATTACCAAAGGAAAAGAGTTGAAGTTTGATGTTCCTCCAATTTTCTTTTTTGTATTTAAAGAAATATTTATGGAAGATTTTTATCATATTGAATCTCTTTTAAAGCATATCCCTAATGATGCAGTTATTTTAGATATTGGTTGTAATGCAGGATTATTTAGTTTCATTGCACTGAGTAAAAAAACTAATGCTAAAATTTACGCTTATGACCCCATGGAGGTTAATGTAAATTTATTTAAGAATAATGTTAAACTTAATGATGGGCTTAATGAACAAGTAAAAGTTTTTAAAAATGCAGTTACAGGAAAAGAACAAGGTTCAATAAAATTGTTTTATGACGATGTTAATAATGATTCTGTAATTGCTTCAGTATTTGAAAATTTTTCCGAGCACAATAATCAATCAACAATGATTGATACAATTTCGCTAACACAAATTATTAAGCAAAATAATTTAGCTAAAGTTGATTTACTAAAATTGGATTGTGAAGGAAGTGAATATCCTATTTTGTATGATTCGCCTGAAGAAATATGGAATTGTATTAAAGCAATGACTATAGAAACTCACGAACTTGATAACGAAAAAAAGAATACCAAAGCACTGGTTAAATTTCTTATTACTAAGGATTATGAAATAGAAATGCACCAAGCCGAAAATAAATGTTATTCGATTAGAGCTTATAAAAGAAACTAATTAATGTTCAATAACATTTACATATATCGTTCTGGAGGAATGGGTGATGTGCTTTGGTTAGAGCCTGTTTTGCAACAATTATCAATACAACATAAAAAAGTATATTTATATACAAATTTTTATGAATTGTTTGAAAATTATCCAATTAAGAATGTTATTGTTAAAAAGATTCCTTCCGGATTTTTTAGAATTTTTTTAAAGTTGTTGAATTTTTTTTCAACAAAAAAAAAATATCATCGCTTGGATGGATATTGTTACGAAGCATTTCCTAAAATGCATTTCCTAAATGCTTACCAAACATATTTTAATCTTGTGAATACACAAAAATATCCAAATATTTATTTGTCAGATATTGAACATTCCAACAAACTGATTAATGAGCAACAATATGCTGTAATACATCTAGAACCGAATGCCCAATTGAATTTTAGAAAAGTATATGGCGTAAATTGGAATGATGTTGTGGCTAATTTAGACACTTTAGGAATGAAGACAATCGTTGTTGGTAATAAGCCAGAACCAATATATGGAGCACAAATTTTTAAAGGCTCAATCAGAGAGTTAATTCAGGTTATTAAGAATGCTGAAATTTTTATTGGAGTGGACTCTGGACCAAGTCATATTGCTGCAAGTTTGAAAGTAAAATCGCTTATTTTTTTTGGAGCAGTTAATCCTAATTACCGACATTTTGCAAAATTTTTTAATGGTTTATTTTTACAACAACCTTGTGAGTTTGCAGGTTGTTATCACGAAGTTATTAGCAGTGCAGGACAATCTTGTAAACTAGTAGGCGATCAGGGAATTCCAAAGTGTTGTAAACATTCAACCGAAAGCATTATTTATTCAATCAAGCAATTACTACATAAACACATTTAATATGAAAACTTTTTTCAAAAAATTATTTGGAAGCAAACGCAAACCATACTCTTCCGAAACATCAAAAGTTCGACATTGGGTAATTGATTATTGCATTGGATATGGCTGTGATATTGGTTTTGGTGGCGATAAAATAAAAAAAATTAATTGTGATGGTATAGATTATGCTAAACCTTACGCTTATACCGGTGAAGACAAGGTAGATATAGCTTGTGACTTGTTTAATGAAAAAATTCCAGTTAAAAATGATAAGTATGACTATGTTTATTCTAGTCATTTAATTGAAGATTTTCCGGATACAAAGCAAACTTTAGAAGAGTTTATAAGAATTCTTAAAAGTGGAGGTAATTTGATTCTGGTATTTCCTAATCAAAAGCTTTATGAACAACATTGTATTGATACAGGGCAGCCACTTAATCCTCATCATGTACACACAGAAATGGGTTTTGAATTTATGATGAAAAGATTGAAAGAGATAAATTACATATCTACAGATATTTTATTTTATAGTGATTGTGAAATTGATTACAACGTTGTTATTGTTTGCAAAATCACAAAGAATAATTAATAGCTATTATCATTAATTAAACTAAACTCAGGATTGCTTGTTTGCGATGTTTGAGAAATAATTTTTTCTTTTAAACAATAAGCATTGATTAATTTATTACTGCTTGCATAAGCTAGTAAATGGTCAGGAAACCATTGAACTGGCGTTTGTAGTTTAAACAATTTTTTTGCACCTCCTATTGTAACAGCATAAGCATCTGTAAAATCGTGCAAGCCTGCAACCATCAAATTGGTAGTGTATTTTTTTGCAAAAAGGTTATTTATTGCTTTATGTGTAAACTTGATTCCACCGAATTTTTTCTGAATATGGTAAGTTATTTTTTTAAAAAATCCAAGTAGCGGTGTAGTTTCATTTTTGTTATAATCAAAATATAAAAGCTCCCAGTTCTTGGGTAACTCATTCATTGCATTAATAAAATTTTGAAATGAGAATTGATTAATGATAACATCATCTTCCAGAATTAAAACTCTTTCATAGTTTTTTTTAATCACATCTTCATAAACCATTCTATGGCTTATGCTACAACCTAACATTCCACCTTTTATTGGTTTTGAATATCTGTGATTTTGCTTTGCTAAATTTTCATCATAAATGCCTTTCTCCTCTAGTTCTTTAATCGAAAAATTTTTGAAATCAGCACCGAAAAAAAGTTCATAATTCAAACCTTCTAATTCCTTTTCAATAATTGAGTGTCTGTCTTTTGCCCTTTCTATTGTAACCAAATAAATGTGGTTAAAATAGCTATTAAAAAAATCAAATAGTTCTTTCTTATAATTCATTATTAATGGTAGAATTCTATTTTAAAATGTAGTTTTTATACTCAAATAATTCTTTCCCTGTTAGTCGATAAATCCAGTTTTTTACTTTTTCTTTTAATGTAAAATTATTGTAAGTAAGGTCATAATCAAACTTCCAATTTGCTGTTTGAATTCTATCTTTCATAACTGCTGGGTGCGAGCCTTTAAATAAGTTCAAGGCATCAATTTGCGAATAATCAAAATCAATTTTTGTATAATGTTTTTTTCTCTGTTCTTCAACATCGGCAGCATGCCACAAAGTACTGGCATTAAAAATTTTATCCATCATTACTTTAGGTTCTTTAACCCAACCATAGTGATGAATATATGCATCAACAGCTTTAACATTTAACTTTTCATCTTCGCTTTTTCTGAAACCTTGTGCATCTTTATAACTATAGATTTTTTTATTATTTTTAATGATTCTGATTTCATTTTTGTACCATTTACTAGATGCTGCAACATAATCATAATTGCCATAAAAATGATGATATTTGAACAGCAAACCATCAACATTTTTATCATCCTTGTATTTTATCATTGCAGCTTTCACATTTTCAATACCATCTTCATGAAAAACTTCATCCCCTTGTATATAAAAACACCAATCACTATCTGATGCAATTGCCTTAAATGCTTTATTGGTTTCATCTGCTAAAACAATGCCTCCTGTATTTTTTGTGGCATCCCAAACGGTATCAATAATTTTTATTTTTGTTGGATGAATGGCTGTTACCAATTCTCTTGTTCCATCTGTGCAATCACCAACTGCAACAACTATTTCATCGCATAAAGGCAAAATAGAAAGTATGGCTTCTTTTATAGGGAAGTCAAATTTTATAGCGTTTTTTATGAATGTAAAACCTGTAACTTTCATTGTTAATTATTCGGGAGTAACAATAAATGAAAGATTGGTACCTAACTTAAAAGTTCTGTTAAGCAATTTTGAAAATATTGATTTATTAGATGCAGGATCTCTTCTACTATAAGTATAATAATCTAATATTCTATATCCATTTTTTTGAAAGATATATTTCATGCTTTTTACAGTTGGCTCAAAAATATGATCTGGAGTTCTTGTTGGATCATTCCATCCTGATGAAACTCTTTTCTTTAACCCAAGTTTATAAAATAAATACTGGACTCTGTTGCTTATAGAGTGTTTGTGAGGAACATTTATAACTAAAATTCCTTCCGGTGCTAATATTTTTTTTGCTTTTTCTAACCATTCATTTGGGTTGGGTACATGTTCAATTACGTGGCTCATATGAATTAGAGAAAATTTTGTAGGATACTCAAAATCTTCAAATTGAACATTAAAGACTTTTATGCCTAAATTTTGTTCAATAAAATTTCCCATTTGAATCGATACATCAATACCAACACATAACGGATATACTTTTTTTGCAGCATACAAATAAGTTCCCATGCCACTACCAATATCAAGTGTTGCAGTTTTTGCTTTATCGAAAGATGATATATAGGCTAACTCTTCGGTAAACATTGGTATTGATGATTCATTAACTTCTGTAAACGAGTCTAGCTTTAAGTCATTTGCAAATTGATAATATGATGCATAAGCGGCGTCTATAAATTCTTTGTTGTAGGTTGGCCTTGGCGAAGAGTAAATCAAGCTACAATTTAAACATTCAACGTAGGTATATTGAAATTTATGTCCAAATTTTTCGTGAATCTTACTTTTGTCTGAGTTGCAAAATGGACAGTTAACTTTTTCCCAAGATGAAGGTGAATATTCTTTAATAGTTGACATTTATTTATTATTGGCGTGCAAGATACATTTTAGACTTTAAAAACCTTACTTTGCCCATCCTCAAATTATAAATTGAGTTTGAAAAAAAGTTAAATAACTTGAATAAGCAATGCATATTCTGATTGTTCATAATGCAATAATTCCAGCTGTAAAATATGGTGGCACAGAGCGTGTTATTTATTGGCTTGGAAAAGAACTAGTAAAACAAGGTCATAAAGTTACTTTTCTAGTTGCTAATGGTTCTACTTGTGATTTTGCTGATGTTATTTATTTTGATAGTTCAATTCCCTTGAATCAACAAATTCCCGCTGCAGTTGATGTTGTTCATTTGCACAGTGGTGTTAACGAGCTACCTGTTAAACCTTATGTAGTTACAATGCATGGTAATTTGAACAATCAAGATAAGTTTAATAAAAATACAATTTTCGTTTCAAAAAATCATGCAGCAAGGTATGGTAGTGATTGCTTTGTTCACAATGGTCTTGACCCTGATGATTATGGCAAACCAAGTTTAATGAATAAAAAAAAATATATTCATTTTCTTGGAGATGCAGCTTGGCGAGTAAAAAATGTAAAGGGTGCAATTAATGTTGCTTCAAAAGCAGGCATCAAGTTAAAAGTAATAGGAGGGAAGAGATTAAATATTAGTCAAGGGTTCAGGCTTACTCTAGGTTTCAATACCAGCTTTTGTGGTATGATTGGTGGCAAAGAAAAGAATCATATTGTAGATAAATCTAAAGGACTTTTGTTTCCTGTAAGATGGCATGAGCCCTTTGGATTGGCAATCACAGAAAGTTTATATTTTGGATGCCCTGTTTTTGCAACGCCTTATGGTTCTTTACCAGAAATTGTAAATATGGAAGTTGGTTTTTTAAGTAATAAAAGTGCTGAACTTGTTGATGCTTTAAAAAATATCGATTCATACAGTGCAATAAAATGTTACGAATATGTAATGGAACATTTTACTTCTAAGCAAATGACAAAAGCTTATTTGGAAAAATACGAAACAGTTTTAAATGGACACCACTTAAATAAAACACATCCTTGTTTAATAGAAATACAAAAACAAAAATTTCTTGATTTTGAATAGTTCTATCTAAAAAAACATCTTACTAATTTGACGGCTAACTTTGCTTTAATAAACAAATAATGAAGAAATACTTAGGATTATTAAAATATTTAAAAGCTTACAGAAAAAATATAGGATTATACTTTGCAACTATTGTTGCATCTATTTTGTTCAGTATTGTTTCTATTGCAATGCTCTTTCCATTTTTAGAAATTATTTTTACACCACCTGCAGAAGTATTACAAAGACCCACCTTTCAGGCAAACTCAGCATTTGTACTTGAATATTTGAAATACCTTATTAGCCAAATTGTTATTAAACACAGCCCAGCTTATGCTTTAGGTACAGTTTGTGTTTTTATAGTTTCATCAATTTTATTAAAAAATCTTTTTCTGTATTTTAGTTATTATGTTTTAACGCCAATTAGAAATGGCTTTTCAATGAAAATGAGAAAAGATCTGTTTGCAAAAATTTTGAGTTTGCCCATAGGTTATTTTACAGAGCAACGTAAAGGTGATTTAATGAGCAGATTAACCAATGATATGGCTGAACTTGAAGTTGCAGTTGGTTGTACATTAGAAGGTTTTATTAAAGAGCCCTTAACAATCATTTTTTATTTAGGTGTTTTATTTTTTATAAGTTTTAAACTGTCATTGATATTATTAATTCTACTTCCTGTTTCTGGTTTTATTATTGGTCGGGTTAGTAAAAGTTTGAAAAAACATAGCAACACTATTGCTCAAAAATATTCAGAAGGATTGAGCATTACAGAAGAAACATTATCGGGGCTAAGGGTGATAAAATCATTTACAGCCGAAAAGTTTATTTCAAACAAATTTTTTACTTCAAACACAGAGTTATTCAATGCAAGAAACACTGTAAATTTTAGAAAAGATATTGCTAGTCCATTGAGCGAAGTGCTTGGAATTATTACATTAAGCATCATTCTTTGGTTTGGAGGAAGCCTAATTTTAGAGAATAAGGGACTGGGATTAAATGGCTCTGCATTCATCACTTATATTGCTATTTTCACACAAATAATCAACCCTGCAAAAAGCCTTAGTAGTGCTTTTTATGCAATGCAAAAAGGAACTGCAGCATTGCATAGAATTGAGGAAGTTTTAAATGCTGATAATACTATTTCTGAAAATGAAAATGGAATTAAACTAAAAGAGTTTGAATCAAATATTGAATTTAGAAATGTAAGTTTTGCTTACAACGATGTAAACATTTTAAAGAATATCAATCTAAATATCGCAAAAGGAAAAACAGTTGCACTTGTTGGTAGTAGTGGTGCAGGTAAAAGCACTCTGGCAGATTTAGTTCCAAGATTTCACGATGTCTCTGGTGGTGAATTATTGATTGATGGGATTAATATAAAAGATTACAATTTAGAAAGCATTAGAAGGCAGATAAGCATTGTTACACAAGAGCCAATTTTGTTTAATGATTCAATTGCAAACAATATAAAACTAGGTGTTCAATCTGCTACAGAAATTGAAATAGAAAATGCTTCGAAAATTGCTAATGCATATAATTTTATTGTAAAAAAAGATGATGGATTTAACTCCAATATTGGTGATAGAGGCACTAAATTGAGTGGTGGCGAAAAACAACGTTTAACCATTGCAAGAGCTGTGTTAAAAAACTCACCCATTCTTATTTTAGATGAAGCTACCTCATCTTTAGATACTGAAAGTGAAAGACTCGTGCAAGATGCAATTAATAAAATGATGCAAAATAGAACCACCATAGTTATAGCACACAGGCTTAGCACAATAAGACACGCAGATGAAATTATTGTGTTGCACAAAGGAGAGATTGCCGAACGTGGCAATCACGACACACTAATGCATGCAAATGGTATTTACAAGAGATTAGTAGATATGCAAGAACTTAAATAATCTTTTATAATGCAAAAAGCTAAAGCATTTTTACTTTCAGGAAAGTTTTTATTTGATAAAAAACTAGCTAATATTCTTTGGTTTGGATTATCAATTATTACTATCATTCAAAACTTGTTGGATATTGAGCATAGGATTAATATTTATAAAATATTTAAGTATTCTTATGTCCATATTCATCAGCAAATAAACTTGTATCAATTATATCCTGCTCAACACGATGATGTGTTTTTATATGGTCCTACATTCGCAGCTTTTATTGCTCCATTTGCAATGTTGCCAGATTGGTTGGGCGTAATACTTTGGGTTTTATTTAATGTTAGTGTTTTGTTTTTTGCTATTCGTCAATTACCAATTAAAACAATTTATCAAAATGCAATACTGATATTAGCATCACACGAAATGATGAATGCTTCATCGTGGTTGCAATACAATGCTGTCATCGCTGCATGCATTATTCTTGGATTTACATATATACAAAAAGGCAAAGAACATCTTGCATTATTATTCATTGCATTTGCAACCATAACAAAAATTTATGGCGTTGTAGCTTTTTCTTTTTTCTTATTCAGCGATAAAAAACCGAAATTTATTTTTTGGTCTTTAGTTTGGTTTGTTGTACTGTTTATCTTGCCAGTTTTAGTTACATCTTTTTCATTTTTAATTCAATCTTATCACGATTGGGCAGATGCTCTTATTTACAAGAGTCAGAAGAATATGCATGGCATAGAGAATAATTATTATTTTCAAGATATATCTGTAACAGGATTAATTAGACGAAACATAAATCCTGATTTTGAAAACGATGTTTTTGTTTTGGCATGTGGTGCTGTACTTTTTTTAACAAAACTGATACGCTATCAATATTTCAAAGATTTAAGATACCAGCTTTACTTTCTTTGCTCTGTGTTATTGTTTGTAGTCATCTTTAGCACAGGTGCAGAATCGCCAACATATATCATTGCTTTTCCTGCCTGTTGTTTATGGTTTGTTATGCAGCCACCAAGTAAAATTGTCAATGCTTTTTTTGTATTTTGTCTAATTATAACGAGTTTCTCTTATTCTGATTTACTCACAAAATATAGCAGAGAGTTCAGTATGCAACATTCTTTAAAAGCATTGCCTTGTCTTATTTTGTGGTTAGTAATAGTTTATCAAATTATCACAAAACAATTCTTGAAAGTGGACTTAAATAATGGATTAAAACTTAGGTTTGTCAACTCATCTTTAAACAATTAAAATGTCAATACACAAAGAAGTAAAGAAGGTTACAACAAATACGCTCCATAAGATGAAGGAAAATGGAGAAAAGATTTCTATGCTAACTGCTTATGATTTTTCTTTTGCCAAAATTTTTGATGCAGCTGGTATTGATGTATTGCTTGTTGGTGATAGTGCAGGTAATGTTATTGCAGGATATGAAACTACTTTGCCAGTAACACTAGATCAAATTATTTATCATGCACAATGTGTGGTGCGTGGTGTAAACAGAAGTTTAGTAGTTGTTGATATGCCTTTTGGAACTTATCAAAGCAACAGCGATATTGCACTTGCTTCAGCTATCAGAATTATGAAAGAAACGGGTGGGCATTCTGTTAAAATGGAAGGAGGTGAAGAAATTCTTGACAGCATAAAAAAAATTGTTAGTGCTGGTATTCCTGTAATGGGACATTTAGGTTTAACACCACAAAGTATTTATAAATTTGGTACTTACACTGTTCGTGCTAAAGAAGAATTAGAAGCAGATAAACTTAGAAAAGATATTAAACTGCTTGAAGAAGCTGGGTGCTTTGCTGTTGTGTTAGAAAAAATACCTGCTGCACTTGCTAAAGAAGTTACAGAAAGTGTAAGCGTTCCAACCATTGGAATTGGTGCTGGTGGAGACTGCGATGGGCAAGTGCTTGTAATGCATGACATACTTGGAATTACTACAGAATTTAAACCAAGATTTTTACGTCAATACTTGAATTTAGGGGAACAAATTCAATCTGCAATTACAAAATATGTCGCAGATGTTAAAAGCAATGACTTTCCCAATGCTAGCGAATCATATTAACCGCTACTTTTGTAATATAAAACTAACAAAAACCAATATGGCAATTAATCGTCAGGTACTAACATTAGATGAATTTACGTTGCAGCAATTAAGAAATTTTCCTACAGCAACCGGTGAATTGAGCAGACTTTTAAGAGACATTGGACTCGCCTCGAAACGTGTAAATGTAGAAGTAAACAAAGCTGGTTTAGTTGATATTTTAGGAGATCACGGCACTACAAATGTTCAAGGCGAAGAAGTAAAAAAACTTGACATATTTGCCAATAATCAATTAATTGGAGTATTAAAACATGGTATTTCTTGTGCTGGAATCGGCAGCGAAGAAATGGATGAAATTGAGGTTTTTGATGATGAAATAAGTAATCAAAGCAAATATGTTTGTTTGTTTGATCCATTAGATGGCAGTAGCAATATTGATGTAAACGTTTCTATTGGAACTATTTTTAGTATTTATAAAAGAGTTAGCCCTCTCGGAAGCCCATGTACTTTGGAAGATTTTTTACAACCCGGCAATAAACAAGTTGCTGCAGGATATGTAATTTTTGGGTCATCAACAATGTTGGTATATGCCACCCGCAGAGGTGTAAATGGTTTTACATTAGATCCCCAAATTGGAGAGTTTTGTTTATCTCATCCTGATATTAAATGTCCTCCTTCAGGCAAAATTTATTCAGTAAATCATGGTAACTTTTTTCAATATAGCGAGGGCGTAAGAAACTATATAAATATTTGTCAAAAGAAAGATAAAACAAATGGTGGGCCATACACCCAGCGTTATATTGGCAGCATGGTTGCAGATGTCCATAGAAATTTAATTAAAGGTGGAATTTTTACATACCCTGGAACTATTGATAAACCCAAAGGCAAATTACGATTGTTATATGAGTGTAATCCCTTTGCTTTTATTGTTGAGGTTGCAGGGGGTAAAGCAACTGATGGAACCCAAAGAATTTTAGATATTAAACCTACTGAACTACATCAAAGAACTCCTTTTTTTGTAGGTAGTGCCAATATGATGGCAGAATTGGAAACTTGTTTGGAAATTGATAAATAACAGAATGGCAAAATTTATTACATCTATGTTTTTAACAGCTTTGCTGGCTTTTGCAGCGGGGCTGTTTTCATTTCCTTGGTGGAGTTTTTCAATTACGACTTTAGTTGTGTTTGCATCCATTCCGCAGACTATTGGCAAAAGCTTTTGGGCAGCATTTATTTCCATTTTTTTAATGTGGTTTACAGTTGCAGCCAAGCTAGATTTTGCGAACGATCACCTACTTTCCAAAAAGGTTGCATCTATTTTTTTTAAAAAAGAATCATATATGTTGTTACTATTTATTACTGCACTAATAGGTGCTTTAATAGCTGGAATGTCTGCAATTACAGGAAGTTTGCTTAGAAAGCATATAGGAGAATTAATTAAAAATTAGCTTATACTACAAGCTTATTAATGTTGTGGTAGCAATAATGTCCTCCAAAGCAGCATACAACTTATCTAAATCTTCTTGGCTGTTGAAAGCCTGAATAGAATATCGAATCAGTGTTTTATCATCTTGCTTCATAATAGGTACTTCAATATGATATTTTTCAAACAATAACTTTTGTAATCTTTCAGGTTCTTTTGTTTTAATTAAAGTGCTATAAAGTTGCAGAATAAAATTATCATTAATTGGTACAAGCGGAGTGGCTTTAAGTAATGAGCAAAACCTAGCTGCATTATCCTGAGTTAATTTTCTGCAAGACGCTGCAACTTCATCCCAATTGTTTTCTTCCATAAATTTTATGGCAGTTGGAATAGTTAAAAAAGCAGAATAATCTCTGGTGCCTTGCATTTGATGATAATCTAAAAACTGAGAATGAGATGGCATTACACTATTATATCCCCAACTTACAATTAATGGATCGAACAAATGCTGATATTCTTTTTTAACATATAAAAAAGAACTTCCTTTCGGAGTCAACATCCATTTATGACAAGCACCTGTGTATATATCAACATCAAGTTTGATAAGGTCTAAAGGAATTTGTCCAGGAGCATGTGCCCCATCTATAAAAACAAGTAAACCTTTTTCTTTAGACAGCTTACATATTTTTTCTACTGGCAATCTTAATCCTGTAGCACTAGTAATATGGCTGATGAATACTAATTTTGTTTTATTAGTTAGTCCTTTAAAAAATTGCTCAATAAAATCATCTTGTGAGGTTAAAGGAAACTCAATATTTTGTCGAACATATTTTGCCCCCACCTTGTTGCAGTAATAATTCCAGGTTTTATCGCAGGCACCATATTCAATATTGGTAGTTAATATTTCATCCCCTTCTTTTAAATTAAAGCTTTTTGCAATAATATTTACTGCATAAGAAGGGTTAGTAACAAAAACCAAATCATCGCTATCACAATGAGTATAATTAGCTAAGGCTTCTCTGGCTTGTTTCAAATAATTAAGCCCATTAACAGTAATAAATTGTACTGGCTCCTGCTCCAACTCTAATTGATAATTCTGGTATTGTTTAAATATAGGTTTTGCACAAGCTCCAAAAGAACCAAAGTTGAGAAAAGTAATATCTTTTCGTAAATGAAACTGTGATTTTAAATGGTTGTATTGCATAATTCAAAAGTAAAGAATTAAGTATAGATGAACTGATGGATTTTTTTTGTTTTAAAATAAAATGGAACATTAAAAACTGGTTTTACCTATATTTTTAATGTTCCACTTATAATAATTTTTTGAAAAATACTATGCCATATTATGGAATACTTTGTTTACATCTTCATCTTGTTCAAGTTTCTCAATTAATTTACTTACGTCTTCGGCTTGTGCATCAGTAACGGGAACGGTGTTTGTTGGAATCCATTCCAATTCAGCACTTATTGGAGTCATATTTCTTTCTTCCAAAGCTTTTTGAAGGTTGCCAAAATCAACCAATAAGCATCTTAATACAATAATTGCATTACCATCATCATCCACACTTTCGCCTAGCTCATCTAAACCAAAATCGATTAGTTCAAGTTCTAAATCATCTAGATTTAATCCTTCTGGTTTTAGCTTAAAAACACCCATTTTTTTGAACTGAAAACTAACACTTCCACTATTGCCAAGTGCACCATTGCCTTTATTGAAAATTGCTTTTATGTTAGCTACTGTTCTAACATGGTTATCTGTTGCAGATTCAACAACTAAAGCAACACCATGTGGTGCATAGCCTTCGTATAAAATTTCTTCGTAATTTGTAGTGTCTTTGCCCATTGCACGTTTAATAGCTGCCTCAACTCTATCTTTTGGCATTCCAACACTCCTTGCATTTTGAAAACATCTACGTAATGCAGGATTTGTGGCAACATCGGGGCCCCCAGCTTTTACTGCTATATTAATTTCTTTACCAATACGTGTAAAATTTTTTGCCATTTTATCCCATCTGGCAAACATCGAGGCTTTTCTTACTTCAAAAATCCTTCCCATTTTAATTATGTTTTAGGGCTGCAAAAATAGGTGATAAGGTCAAACTTGAATTAGTTTTTGTTAAGGAGATACAAACTTTGAGATTATTTATACAGATATATTGTTATGTTGCATAACAATATAATAAGTTTAATTTTGCATTATTGATTTACCTATTCAAGCAATTAATTTGGCCACAATAGTTTTTGAAGACGAAGATATTTTACTGATAAATAAAGCAGCTGGAGAGCTATCACAAAATAATTTTGTTGTTGATGGAAAACAGTTTGATAGTAGAGCCAATTTATTAACACCTGTTCATAGATTAGATCAACGAGTGAGTGGATTGCTTTTACTTGCTAAAAATAAGGAATCAATTTCCAAGTTGAGTGAAGACTTTAGAAATCATAAAATAAATAAATATTACAAGGCAGTGGTTGCTGTAGCTCCCCCTAAACTTCAAGACAAGCTGACTCATTGGATTTTAAAAGATGTTAATAACAGCAAAGCAAAAATTTTTGCAAATGAAGTTGCACACAGTAAAAAATGTATTCTTACTTATCAACTTGTTCAATCTTCTTTAAAATATCATTTGCTAAAAGTTGAATTATTTACTGGAAGGTTTCACCAAATTAGAGCACAAATGGCAAGTATTGGCTGTCCTATTGTTGGAGATTTAAAGTATGGTTATAAACGTTCATCGCCCGATAAAAGTATTTTTTTACAATCTTATGCTATCAAGTTTACCCATCCCAAGACAGAAAAAATATTAATTTTTGAGATTCCCATGCCAGAACTCTGGAAAAAATTTGGATTGGTGGAAGTTAATGATTAGTCTATTTCCGAAGTTCAAATTTTTTTGAGAGGTAAGAAAATTTCTATAATTGAACACAAGCTAAGCAAGCAAGTACACATTCGTTTATATTTGCAAACTTTAAGGGTATAGTGAATAATAATATCTAAATAAATACACATCGTAAATCTTAAATCATATGGCTGATATTTTTGAAAAATTAGTTAAAAATTATGGACCTATTGGTCAGCACAGAGAAAGGTCTCACGGATACTTTGTATTTCCAAAACTAGAAGGTGAAATTGGAAGTAGAATGATATTTAGAGGAAAGGAAATGATTGTTTGGAGTTTGAATAATTATTTAGGCTTAGCAAACCATCCAGATATAAGAAAAGTAGATGCTGACGCATCTGCAAAATATGGCTTAGCCCTGCCAATGGGTGCAAGAATGATGAGTGGTAATAGTGTGTATCACGAACAATTAGAATCGGAATTAGCTGCTTTTGAAAGCAAGGAAGATGCGATATTAATGAATTTTGGTTATCAAGGTATTATGAGTGCCATAGATGCTATTTGTGGACGACACGATGTAGTAGTTTATGACGCTGAAAGTCACGCTTGTATTATTGATGGGTTAAGATTGCATCCAGGACATAGATATGTTTTTAAACATAATGATGTTGATGATTGTGCAAAACAACTTGAACGTGCAACTGCTTTAATTGAAAAACAAGGTACAGGTGGAATTTTAGTAATTACTGAAGGCGTTTTTGGAATGGCTGGTGACCAAGGCAAATTAAGAGAAATTGGAGCTTTGAAAAATAAATACGAGTTTCGATTAATGGTTGATGATGCTCATGGTTTTGGAACTTTAGGAAAAACTGGTGCTGGTGCAGGCGAAGAACAAGATTGTCAAGATGCAATTGATTTATACTTTTCGACTTTTGCCAAATCTATGGCTAGTATTGGTGCTTTTATGGCTGGGCCTAAGGTTATTATTGACTTTATTAGATATAATATTCGCTCCCAAATTTTTGCTAAGAGTTTGCCTATGCCAATAGTTATTGGTAATTTAAAGCGTTTGGATATGTTGCGAACTATGCCTGAGTTAAAAGAAAAATTATGGAGTAATGCTCTTAAGTTGCAAAATGGATTAAAACAACGTGGATTTGATATTGGTGCAACCAATTCTCCTGTAACTCCTGTATATATGAAAGGTGGTGTTGAAGAAGCAGCTGCAATGTGCATGGATTTGAGAGAAAACTATAGTGTATTTACTTCTATTGTCACTTACCCTGTAATTCCAAAAGGACATATCATATACCGTTTAATTCCAAGTGCCGCACATAGTGATGCAGATATTGAACAAACCTTAATAGCTTTTAGTGAAACAAAAGAAAAATTAGATGCCGGAAATTACAAAGTTGCTCAATTGCCAGATATGGCAGATGCAAGGTATGCTGTATAGCTAAATTATAAATGCTGTTTTGAGTAATCAAAGCAGCATTTATAATATTGGTAAAGTAATTATTAGTTTAGCTAATTTATTGTTCTTCCAATAATGGTTGTTACTTTGGTTTCTCCAGCTTGGATATCTTTTTGACGAACTACCAATCTGGCATCGGCAATGCTGGAACAAGTGCCACAACTAGCTTTATAAGTAGTGCCTTTATAGGTTACCTCAGCAGTGCCATTATCCCAATTTGTACCTGAAAAAACAAAAAATTCAGGAGAGTATTTATTATTAATAAATTTTAAGTTGTTGTTCGGACTTTCGAATGAAACTCTTAAACCATCAGGCTCTATTGCTTCTACGATTCCTGGTGTTAATGCTGGCAATTCAATTTTATTTTCGTTAACCCCAAACTGATTTACAACTTTTCCTTGGTCAATATATAACTTATCTTGGCTTAAACCTCTGCTTAAAATAATTGTTTGGTCAACAAAAAATTGTAATTTTCTGATGTCTTGATTGTTCGCTTTTAATCTGTAATATAATTCTCTTGTAAAAGGGATCATTGAATCTTGATCGGGTGGTGGCGTTGGTGCTTGTACCCTTTGTTGTTGAGGCGGTGCTTGGAATTTTATGGGCTGTGTTTCTACCTTTTTACTTGATACACAACCAACAAAAAAAATGGCTGTAATAAGGATGATGTAAGTAGAAATTTTTTTCATATTAATTATAGTTACATTATTTTTTTTCATACTAAAAGAGATTTTTTTTTCTTAAAAATTTCAGAAAAAAACAAAAGTACTCTATAATATTCCATTTTTACACCCTTAACTAAGGGAAAAACCTAAAAATAGAACTAGAAGTTATTAAAGAATAAAAAATCCTCATGGTATAACGAAATAGACAGGTGCTTTATTATGTGAGCATTAATTATCATTTAAAAGCTGTTTAGTTGTTTTTCTACTTCCATCATGACTGTAGCCAGGAGCACCAAAAATGTATAGTAACCTTTGTTTAAGGGTAAGCTTGGGTTGTACCACATCTTTACAAATATCTATCCACTCGTGAAATATCAAATAAATAGGGTTTGGGTTATCGATATTTTTGGTAAGTCCATATTTTATGGGTTCATACTCTTTTGTTTCTAATTCTTTTTGAAATGTACCAAACATTTTATCCCAAATAATTAAAAACATTCCCATATTCTTATCTAAGTATTTAATATTGCTCCCATGATGCACTCTGTGATGTGATGGAGTTACAAATATGTGTTCTAAAAACCCCATTTTTTTTATTAAATCAGTGTGTACAAAAATTCCCCAAATTTGTGTTGCAGAGTATATAAAACCAATATCCCAGGGAGAAAACCCCAGAAATGCTAATGGGATAAAATAAACAAACCTGTATAAAGGTTGAAAAACCGAAGAGCGAAAACCAACAGTAAAATTCATTATTTGAGAACTGTGATGGGTAATATGTGTTGCCCAAAAAAAACGAACCTCATGATCAAATCTGTGGAGCCAGTAATACATAAAATCTTGACCTATCAATAATAATAGCCAATATAAAAAGCCCGCTTGCCAATCAAAAATTTTGTGTATAAAAAAATATTGTAAAACTGTTATCGATATAATTCTGAAAAGTAAATCAATGCCACCATTTAATATCATCAAATACACATTAGAAAGTGTATTTTTAAGGGTATAATTTTTACGATGCTGTAGGTGCGAAAGCAAAATTTCTACACCAATAATAATAACATAAATAGGAGTAGAAATTAGTATGAGCCATTCCTCTCTAATTGAGTGCATTTGTTTTTAGTGCAAATAAAAGAATAAATAATCAGAGATTTGGGTTGAAACTAAAAACTCATCATTTCTTTAAATTTTACAGTTTGCCTGCGACTTACTTCAATTTTTTCGCCACCTTTTAACTCAACTAATAAACCCCCATTAAAAAAGGGTTCAATCTTTTCAATCCATTTAACGTTTATGATGTGCTTTCTGTTGGCTCTGAAAAAAGTCCTTTCGTCTAATCTTTCTTCAAGTGCATTTAGGGATTTTAGAACAAGAGGTTTATTAGTACCAAAAAACACTTTGGCGTAATTGCCTACACTTTCAAACAAGCGAACCTCAGCCAGTTTTACAAACCAGCATCTTTCTCCATCTTTCACAAACACTTGGTCCGCATCTGTTAATGGGCCTTTATTTGCAATACCGTGAATCCCCAGTTTTTCTTTAGTTAATTCCTGTTGAACTTTTTGTATAGCATCACTTAGTCTTTTGGGTTCAATTGGTTTTAATAAATAATCTAATGCATTTACTTCAAAAGCTTTAAATGCATACTCATCGTATGCAGTTGTAAAAATTACTTTTGGAGCTCTTTCTAATTCGGATAATAAATCAAATCCTGTTTTTCCAGGCATTTGTATATCTAAAAAAATTAAGTCGGGATTAAGGCTTTCAATTTTTTCAATTCCTTCAGTGGCATTTGTAGCTTCTTCTATAATTTCAATCTCAGGGTGTTCCTGTAATAGTTTTTTTAGCTCATTTCTTGCTAGTCTTTCATCATCTATTATGATTGCTTTAATTAAAGTGGTAGTCATAACAATTAATTTACATTTAAAAGTTAAACGGTAACAGGAATGATAATTCTAGCCTGAACCATTTCGTCAATATTTTTTAACTCAAATTTTGCTTTTTCTCCAAACAAAATATTTAATCTATCGTAAGTGCTTGTAATACCAAATCCTTCCGCATTAATATAACCATTTAGTTGTCCAGAGTTACGAACAATCAACTCGTGAACATCATCTTTGAAATCAGAAATAATGATAATTTTTCCTCCATCGATATGCTTGCTTATACCATGTTTAATAGCATTTTCTACTAAGGTTTGTAACATCATTGGTGGCACTGGTTGATCTAGTGTGTCTTCATCAATTTCATATTCAATTTTCAACCTATTTTCAAATCTTATAAGTTCCAAAGCCAAATAGTCTCTAACAATATTCAGTTCTTTCTCCAGGGTCGTGGTTTCTTCTTTTTCAGCGTGCATACTGCTTCGTAATATATTGCTTAGTTCAGTAATTGCTGTTCTTGCACGTTCAGGATTTTCATCTACTAAAGCTCTAATGCTGTTTAATGCGTTAAAAATAAAGTGTGGATTAATGTGCGATTTTATTGTTTTAAGTTCAAGCTCCTTTACTAAACTTTCCAGCCTGATTCTATCTAGTTGTTGAGCTCTATTTTTTTGAACAAAATGAAAAATGTAGTATAACAAATTCCAAATAGTAAGGAACAAAAAAGAGCCCAGTGATGTTCTAACAACTTTATTAATAAAACTGTAATCTTTTAACTGATCGCCAAGAGTTTTAAGAAGGATATCTTCTATATAAACCTGTAAAAAAGCATAGATAAATGCAAATAAAAAAGTAGTAGAAAGAAAATAAATAAACTGCTTTAAAAATGCTTGATTTAAAAATCCTGCTGACTTAATTATATAACGCATTCCGTGTGTAACAATAATCCCAAGTAAAGCATCTATAAGTAAGTTAGCAAAAAAATTATCTAAAGCTTTTGTTCTTATGGTTAAATAAAAAAAAGTGTAAACAACGCAATATGCAGCCCATCCAGCTATTTGACAAAGCCAATATGTAGATATTTTAAATTTCATTATAACAAATTTACAAGTATAGTAGTCTAAAGAAATATCTTAAAGATTATAAACGGGGAATTTGACTGATATTTGGTTAATGCGGAAAAATAGAATCAAAAAGATTTGTTAATATTGATACGAAAGTTTTAGTAGTTAGATATTATGCTATTTTTGAACTCTTAAATATGAATAAAACATTAAAGTTTATGAAGAGTACAAAAGGACTGATATTATTATCAGTATTGCTTGTTGGAGGCTTATTTATTGCATTTACAAATAATAGTTCCGCCGATAAAATTTTATCGCAAAAGCAAAAATTGTTAACCGTAGTAGCAGATCTTCTTGAAAAACAACATTACAGCCCACAAACAATAGATGATAACTTTTCAAAAAAAATATTTACAAAATTCATTAGCGATTTAGATGGGGATAAATGTTTGTTTACAGAGGCCGACATTACTGCCTTAAAAAAATACGAAACAACACTTGATGATGAAATACACGGCAAAGCTGAGCTGCAGTTTTTACCGGCATTAAACGCTATTTATAATTCAAGGACGGATGAAATAATTGCTTTGTATAAAGAGATTTTGAGCAAGCCTTTTGATTTTACAGTCGATGAAAATTACATAACCGATGCTGATAAAATAGCTTACCCAGCCAATGATGCAGCAAGAAAAGATAGACTTAGGAAAAAGCTAAAATATATGGCTTTGGACAGATACGTAGACTTGCTAGACCAGAAAGAAAAGAGTGTAATTGATAGTATTAAAAATAAGCCTAATAGCCAACTTGAAATTGAAGCTAGAGGTAGAGTACAAAAAGCAATGGATAAAATTTACACAAGAATTAAAGCTAAGTTTAACGATGAAGAAAGATTTAATACTTACGTAAATATTATTACCAATCAAATGGACCCTCATACAGATTTTTTTCCACCTGTAGAAAAAAGAGCATTTGATGAAATGATGAGTGGAAGATTTTTTGGAATTGGAGCCCAACTACAAGAACAGGATGGTAACATTAAAATAGCTAGTTTAATGCCGGCATATCCAGCTCAAAGAAGTGGTGAATTAGATGTTAATGACATTATTGTTAAAGTAGCTCAAGGCGATGAGGAGCCAGTTGAAATTACAGGATATGATATTAGCGATGCAGTAAAATTAATCCGTGGTAAAAGAGATACAGAAGTAAAATTAACCATAAAAAAAGTGGATGGTAGAACCAAAGTTGTATCAATAATTAGAGCAGAAATTGTACAAGATGAAGCATACGCCCGAAGTGCAGTTTATACAGATGATAATGGTGATAAAATTGGTTATTTATGGCTCCCCGATTTTTATGCAGATTTTGAAAGACCCAATGGTGCAAGATGTAGTGAAGACGTGGCTACTGAGATAAGAAAGCTTAAAGCTGCAGATGTTAAAGGTATTGTTTTAGATTTAAGATACAATGGAGGTGGTTCTTTATTTGAAGTGGTACAAATGGTTGGCTTATTTATACCTCAAGGTCCTGTGGTGCAAGTAAGAGACAAAATGGGAAACTTAACTCCTTTAGATGATAAAAATACAAACGTTTTATTTGATGGTCCATTAACAGTAATGGTAAATGAAGCTAGTGCTTCGGCAAGTGAAATTTTTGCAGCAGCTATACAGGACTATGGTCGTGGTATTATTATTGGAAGTTCAACTTACGGGAAAGGTACTGTTCAAAAAAACATTCCCTTAAACAGGCAATTTGATTTTACTAATAATCCTCAATCGGATATGGGTTTTGTGAAACTCACTTTTCAAAAATTTTATAGAATTAGTGGTGGTTCTACACAATTGAAAGGTGTAACTCCTGATATTATTGTTCCAGATATGCTTGACTATTTAAAAATTAGAGAAAAAGACAATCCTGCATCTTTAGGTTGGGACGAAATTAAAAAAGCAAATTATCAGGTTTGTAAATCTGCTGGTGTGAATGCCGAAATTATTTCTAAAATGAATGCTGAAATTAGTAATAACACCACTTTTCAATTATTAAAAAATAATACAAGTTGGTTAAGCAGTAGAGCTGATGAGCCTAGAATTTTACAGTTGGACAAGTATAAAGATTACCAAAAGAAAATTGCAGCTACAGTAACTCAAAGCTCTAACTTAGTTAAACTAAAACAAGAGCTTAAGTTGAGTGTTTTGAAGGAAGATTATGATAAATATTATAATAATACTGATAAACAAAAAGGTGAGCGTTATCAAGCTTGGCTAAAATCTATCAAGTCAGATTTATATATTCAAGAAAGCATAGATGTAGTGAAAAAATTAATTACTGCTTATAGTTCTGTTGCAAAGAAATAATTTTATAAAATATTTCATAAAAAAAGCATCTGTTACGGATGCTTTTTTTATGATTTTCCTTTTTAAAAACTACATTAAAGAAGTAATTTTTTTCTCTAATACACTTTTTGGAACTGCTCCGATTTGCTTATCCACAACTTGGCCATTTTTAAAAAACAAAATTGCTGGGATAGATGTGATACCAAAGTTTGTACTAACATTTGAATTGTTATCTACATTAACTTTTCCAACATTAACTTTTCCTGCATATTGAGTTGCTAATTCTTCAACTACTGGTCCAATTGCACGACAGGGACCACACCATTCTGCCCAAAAATCAACCATTGTCAATTTATCGCTTTCCAAAACTTCTTTTTGAAAATTTGCGTCAGTAAATTCTGCTGCCATATTATTTGTTTTTATTTGTAAAGAATTGTCAAATGTAATTCCAAGATTTGATTTGTGCTTATTTGACTTTTGCACATACCTATATTGACGAATTTAATTTAAAATACTGACAAAAAATCCTAAATATTAAATTGGTTGGTTTGAAATGATAGGATTTTGTTTTAAAATATTTTGTAAATGTAGAAATATATTAGGATAAGCATTTTGTAATTCTAATGCTCTTTCAAAAAATAGCTCGACACTAACAGCCCAAAATTCTTGCAAATTTGTAAAAGCATAACTAGAATATAATTGATGTGGACAAATCTTTAATTGTAATATATACTCTCCATCTTTCATTAAATTGTTAAAATGATTTACAAAGCCTTCTTCATAATCTTCATCAACAACAATTTCCTGATAATATAAAGCATGAGCCATTTCATGCAAGCCAACATTATTACCATCTGTATAATCATAGTATCCTTTTAATAAATGATTCCAAGCGAGTGTAATACTTTTACCTTCTACATTTCCTGCTAAAACCCTTAATGAGTTTGTAGCAAAATACTCTTCTTTATGAACCTTTATATAATTGTAATGTGGTAGTTCAAAATCGTCTAATCCGAAACTAATTTGTACAGCAGCAGCAGAAATTAACACTGGCATTTCTTTAAACGGTTCATTTGAATAAATAAGAAAGTTTTTGGAATACATAAACTTCAATATTCTATCAAAAAACCTAAATTGAAGATGTTTGTCTAAATTTCTATAGTATGTAAAATATTTATGCAAGATGGTTTCAATTTCATAGTGCATAAGATCTAATTGATTGCCTTTATACACATAATAATTTCTTGGTAAGTATTGCTTTTCCGATTTAACTTCCAATGAATCTATAATATCCTCATCAGTATAAAAATCATCTTTTATAAAGTCATTAGTATCATTCGATACAATAACAGAACGAATGGAAACAAATAAAAAAAGGATTAGTATAAAAAAAAATATAATACTCATTATTGGTACTATCTGGCTTCAAAAATTTGAACTCTTTTTTTATCTTTTAACTTAAAAGTAAAACTTAATCCTGGTGCTTTAGTTACAGAATTAAAGTTAGGCTTTATGTTCATCGATAAGTTATTACTCACATCAAAATCTTTTAAATGTCCAAAAACGGTAGCATCTGCAACATTTAATCCCCATACTACTAAAAACCATAATACTGAATAGTCTCTATCTCTTCTGGCTGCATTTCGTAAAGTTTGAATAGAATTAATATCAGCTTTTTGATATTTATAATCCAAAGTTTTGTAATCTGAGCTATCCTGCCCACCATTGACTGTAGCTTTTATTCTAGCGTCATAAGCAAACCTTGCCTCTTTATAAACGTTATTATTATAAATGAATGTTATTGTTGGAATGGATAAAGCACCATACACAATTGGAATTTTCCAGTACTGTTTGTTGTATGCCTGACCCCATCCCGGAATCATTAATGAACGTTTGGTAGCTTTTTTAGGATTGTGTGGAAGTCTTTCTTCTACTATATTTTTTTCCAGAATAGTAGGCTTAGTTAGTATTGAATCTGGTTTTTGAGCAAGGGTTTTTGAAAAAATTAACACTAAAACAAATAAGAATATAATGCTCTTATTTTTTTTAATATGTATAAACATTTTCAACTGATATTCAGGTTTTATTATGATGCTTAAAATTAATTAACCAATTGAAACATTCATTTGTTCTAAAATTTTATTTAATTCTTGCAAACTATAATATTCTACTGTAATACTTCCATGACCGCTTTTATTATGGGCAAGTTTAACTTTTGTAGAAAAATGGGAAGCTAAATTATCTTCAATTTTTTTGTAGGCAGGCGGTAAAGCTGGCTTTGCAGCTGTACTTGAAACATTAGAACTATCCGATTTGTATAATTTCCTTACAAGCTCTTCAGTTTGACGAACACTTAGCTGGCCTGTTTTTATTTGTCCAAAAACATATAATTGTTTATCAACGTGGTCGACAGTAATTAATGCCCTTGCATGTCCCATTGTAATTATGCCATTTCTAACTGCTAATTGAATATCGGGTGGTAATTTTAATAAACGTATATAATTGGTTACTGTGCTTCTCTCTTTACCCATTCTTTCTGCTACTTGTTCTTGAGTGTAGTCAAGCTCTTCCATCATTCTTTTATAACTCAGTCCAATTTCAATAGCATTTAAGTCTTCTCTTTGTAAATTCTCGAGCAATGCCAATTCTAATAATTCCTTGTCATCAGCTTGTCTCACATAAACTGGAACATCTTTTAAACCTGCAATTTTAGAGGCTCTAAAACGTCGTTCGCCAGCAATTAATTGGTACTTGCCATTAGATAGTTTTGTAACTGTTAATGGTTGTATGATATCGTGTATACGTATTGAATTTGCTAATTCACTAAGTGCAGTTTCATCAAAGTCTCTACGAGGTTGTTTAGGATTAATAACAATATTTTCAAGGGGTATTCTAACACTGTGTGTTACTTCCTCTACAACATTACTTTTTAAATTTCCAGCAGTTGTTTTTAAATCTTCATTAATATTTTGTAGCAATGAACGAATACCTTTGCCCAAAAGTTCTTTATTATTGTTTTTTGGAGAAGCCATTTAATTGTAGTTTAAAGTTTGTGATTTAAAGTTTATGGGTCAAGGCAAAGCATAACTTTAAACCTTGAACTCTGAACATTAAATTACTCAAGTATCCGTTCTTGATTGGACATTTTTGTTAAATTGTTTTTCTGCAAAATTTCCTTGGCTAAATTAAGATAATTGATAGCTCCTTTGCTCTCTGAATCGTATAATATTGCGGGTTTCCCTACGCTTGGAGCCTCACTAAGTCTCGTATTTCTATGTATAAGTGTATTAAATACCATTTCATCAAAATGCTTTCTAACTTCACTCACAACTTGATTACATAATCTTAAACGACCATCATACATTGTCATCAAAATACCCTCAATTTGTAAACTAGGGTTTAAACGACTTTGAACAATTTTAATAGTATTGAGTAGTTTTCCTAAACCCTCTAATGCAAAAAATTCGCATTGTACAGGAATTAGAACACTGTCTGCTGCAACTAAAGAGTTAACTGTTATTAAGCCAAGCGAAGGTGAACAATCGATAATAATGAAATCATACTGATCTTTAACAGCATCCAAACAATTTTTCATCACATTTTCTCTGTTTGGGTAGTTAATCATTTCTATCTCGGCCCCAACTAAATCAATATGTGATGGTATAAGGTCTAAATTAGGTACTTCGCTTTTAAGAATAACATCCGAAGCAGGAGCCTGATTGGCCATACAATCGTATAAACTATGTGTAATATTATGTAAATCGAATCCAATTCCTGTTGTACTATTCGCTTGAGGGTCTGCATCAACCAATAGTGTTTTAAATTCCAATACAGCTAAACTTGCTGCAACATTAATTGCAGATGTAGTTTTACCTACTCCTCCTTTTTGATTGGCTATGCCAATAATTCTTGCCATATCTGTTTTAAAAATTTTAGTGTCAAAGGTTGCAAATGTAAATATATAGTTGCGTAATTAGAGTTTGATTTTTGATTTGTGATAAAATCATTTTATTAATAATGCCTTATTAATTTTTTTAAATATAAAATAGTCTGAAACTGCTGATAGTACAGCATTTTAAAAAAATATCTAAATAGTTTTAATATTTATTTGGCAGATTAGATGCCAACCTATTATTTTGCAACCGGAGAGATGGCAGAGTGGTCGATTGCGGCAGTCTTGAAAACTGTTGACTGTTACAGGTCCGGGGGTTCGAATCCCTCTCTCTCCGCTCAACTTGAAAATCTATTAAAAAGCCTCCAAATTAAATGTTTGGAGGCTTTTTAAGTTTTTAAATCAGGTTGAATGTTTTTTGTATAAGTATCTAATTTGCAATACGCTAAATTATTACAGTCGTTTTTATTAGCAATACGATTATCTTACTGTTATTTTTATTCCATTACTATGACTGATAAATTCTGGTGCATACATACATTGAATGCTTGCTAAACCAACGCTGAAAGTTCCTGAATGTGTTATGTATAAAGGATAATCGAACACATAAGTTCCTTTTTGAATATTGTCAATAAAAAAGTTCGTAGATGCATCTTTAGTACTTTCATAATACCCTAAGCCATCCTGCCATTTGTATTCACTTAATACATTTACAGGTTCTGTTGATGCAGCTCGCATATCTTTTAAGTGTAAAAATTCCATTGGTCTGTTGGCTCTTAATTCTATCCTCACAATCAGTTTGTCACCCACACTTAATTCATCATTTTCATTCACTGGTTCTAATACCTTTTTAGTGCCATTGTTCTTTTCTATAAATAACTTTTTAACCAATGTCAAAGGTGCATTTGATGTTGATGATTTTACATCATTGACATCTGCAAAGTACTGAAGATAGACTGCTCCATAACTTGGAGTTGGTACACTGATATCTGTGTAAGAACTTGTACTGATTTTCAAAACAGGTGAATTACTTGTCGAGATTTGGTTTGTGGTTAAATTATCTAATTTGGTTTTTATATAATCTCCATTTTCGGTTTTTGTTTGAAACGTTTTATCTACAATTTTAATTGAAACATTAGAGTTTTGTAACGTCCAGTTACTTCCATAATTTAGCAATGCATAACAAGCTCCACTTGTTGCTATGGTTGAATTCCAGTGATTGGTTTGTTTGTTTAAAATTAACCAGGTTTTCATCTTTTCAATGGACTCAATATCATTATTTCCTGTCTCTGCAAATGCTTGTATCAATAAACTTTGTGTTTCAAAATTGTTTTGATACCAATAATAGCAATAATCATTTTGTTTCCAGTGCATCGTGCCTTTTGCTGTATCATCAATAGCGTTTTCTTTCAGGCTATTAATAATTTTCTTTGAAGTGCTGTTTACTTTACCATCAAACCTGTCAAGTATAATGGCAATCATTCCCTGATTGTAAATACTTTCTTTCATCCAGTTCTTTCTAACAGTTTCGGTAAACAATTTTTTAACACTTAGTAAGGTAGTGGATAGTTTATTCTCGGGGAACATACTTCTCATATACCAGTAATTGTAATCAATACTGTTATAGAAAAATGCCATCTTGTTTTTAGTTTTTAAACTAGACAAGTATCTTTTATATTCAGCATCAATTCTGCTATCTAAATACTGTAAAGCTTTTGAAGCAATACTGTTTAACTCCAACTGCTGCTCATCATCAACAGCATTCATCAATTGCAGTTTCCCAATTCCTGTTAAAATATATTGTGTGATATATTCATTTTCTCTGCCACCGTCAAACCAGCCAAAACCGCCACTTGGTAATTGTTTTGCTTTTAGTTTGTCGATGGCACTGTTAATATTGCTTTGCATTTTATCAAGGTCTAACAACAGTGCTAAACGTTTCTGTTGTTCTGTTTCACTTTCAGCATCAAGTACCCAAGGGGTTTCGTTTAAAAGCACTGATTTCAATTCTTCATTATCCAGTAATTTGCTTTTAATGTTTGATGGGTTCTCTTTCCATTTGCTGATGACTTTTCTAATATTCTCATTTTTATTGATAATGCTGGATGCCATTGCATTTGCAAAGAATCTGTTGAAAGTTTGTTCTGCACATTCGTGAGGATATTCCATTAGATAGGGGAGTGATTGTACCACAGTCCAGATAGGATTGGCTGTATATTCTATAGTCATTGATTCACCAGTTCTATTGCTTGCATTGCTGAACAATGGCTTTAAGTCAATTGTTTTTTGATATTCATTTGGCTTTAGATAAATGGGTAAGCTTTCTGTTAAGAAAATCTTATTAGTTAAAACAGGAATTGTATTTTCTTCTCCATCAGAATAAACCACCCCTTTATCCCCTCCATTGGAGGGGAATTGGGTAATAGCTACAACCTTGTAGGTTAAAGGCTTTGTAAAATTCATTGGTACTTGTATTGGGAATTTGACAACTGCACTTTGATTTGCAGCAACAGTAAAATATTGCAATGGAAATACATTATTAAAAAAGCCATCAACACTATTGCCAGTAGTGGCATCAATGAGTTCTAAAGTGGCTGTGCCTGTTAATTCTTCATTGCTTGTGTTGGAAATTTTGGCAGTAAATTCCATCACATCACCCTCTCTTAAAAAGCGTGGGGCATTGGGTTGCACCATTAATGTTTTTTGAGTAACAACACTTGCAGTAGATAAACCAAAGGATAAGTCTTTGGTGTGTGCTAAGCTCAACCAGTTCCATTTTGTTAATGCTTCGGGCATTGTAAAACTGAAGCTGTAATTACCGGCAGTATCTGCATATAGATTTGGGAAGAAGAAAGCTGTTTCGTTGAAGTTTTTGCGAATTTGGGTTTGTTTGGAGTTTGGAGTTTGGGGTTGATTAACTTCACTATCATCATCTCCTAATACCACTTTTTCTCTTACTTCCATACTTGAAACGCCACCATCCAAATCCATTACACTTGCTGTGTCATAAGCAATTTTAACACCTTTTCTGTAGTTTCCACTTGTTAATCTAACTTTAGCTTCTGATTTTAAACTACCAGCCATATATGATATTCCAGAAACTCTACCAGTTAAGACTTTTGAAACATTTGGAGTAAAGCTGTATGCATAATTTCTTTTTGGATTGTAGTAATTTACAGATTGAAATTGCCAAATATCAATCGATAATTTTGAGTATTTATTATATATATATTGTGATTCAAAATTTTGATTGTGGTTATATAATTCGTAAGAACTTTTTTCCATAAAATCTCCAGAGCTAAAGTTGTTAAGGCTAATAGAATTATCGTAATCCTCAAATGTGTTTGGCTTATACCAATTATGTCTTTTAAACTGATCCAGACTTGCATCATACATAGCAGTTAATAATTCTGCTGCTACTTTTTCTCCATTTTCTCCACTTACTTTTAGGCTATAAGTTTCTTTGCTTCCAGGTAATGTTTTATTTCTGTAAGTACCATAACTAATCTTTAGTTTTTTGCTTGGTTCAATAAAATCAATTCTATCGCCACCATCATAAAAGCGATTGTGTTTTATAAATGCATAATACATACCCATACCAGCTTTGTGGCTTTCGGTAATGGTCTCCTTTAAATTGAATTGGTTATTGACTGTTGTGTAGGTATAGTGATTTTGATTAGATGCTTCGCCTTGTTTATTGCTAATGGTAACTACATTTTTAACTAAATAAACATCTTTGGCTGCTGTGCTAAATGCAATGTTGGCAGTATCTCCAGCTTTGCACAATGTTTTAATGTTTTGCTCAACATTATACTGTGGATAGGTTAAGGTTGTATTTACTTTATCGAACAATTCAACATAGCTGATGGCTTTTATTTCTTGCCCATCTTTATCTGTTGTGGTGGCAGTTACTTTATAGATGCCTTGCTGAAATTTGGAATTAGGAATTTGGAATTTGGATTCAGTTTCTTTCAATTCATAATTCATAATTCTTAATTCATCATTGCTGTTTTTATTCTTCCATTCATTCCTGTCTGTTTCATTATCATATTCATCATAAGGAAAGTTATTGATGTATTCATCTTTATTCATTACAAAAACATCGGGTCTGTCCCAATATCTTTTTCTGATTAATCTGTCTGGCAATTGCAAGCTGGTTACAGATAGATTTACTTTGGCTGAAACCTTTTCTCCATCTAGGTTTTCTGCACTTAAGTTTATGTCTTTAAAATCTTGCAAAGCAATTTTTGCATCAACTTTTAATCTTAAAATAGTGGATTGATAGCCGATGGAAATAGAAGAATTTCCTTCTCTTGTTTCTCCATTCAAATCTGTAACACTAGCTGTAATGCTGTAATCGAAAATGGGTTGAGCACTTTTGTTAATGCCTGCATCTGGCTCAGCTTTAAAAGTGATGGAGAACTTACCATTGGCATCTGTCTTCATCTCTCCATTAGTAATTTGTTTAGATTCAGATGATGGTTGTGGTGAACGCCAAAACATCCATACGTTTTCAAATCTTGCATTTCTGGTAACAGTGTAAACAACTTTTGCACCATCAATATTATTGCCACTATATGCTTTTGCATTGCCAGTGATAGTGATACTATCATTTAAACGGTAGGTGTTTTTTTGTTTGTCAAATTCAACATAAAACTTAGGTCTTTTATATTCCTCCACACTAAAACTAACATTGCCACTAATATTATTTACTATCAAATTAAAGTTACCTGTTAATACGTTCATTGGAATTTTAAACTGACCATTAATACTTCCAAATTCGTTTTCTGAAACAGTTAAAGAATCAACGTTTTTATAGTTTGCATCTCTTAAATAAACTTTAATGCTTTGCTTAGGAAAGTATAATAAGGATGTTTTGTTTTCTTTTGTTTTGGTAGTAATAATTCCTTTGAAAAATACTGTTTGCCCAGGTCTGTAAATGCTTCTATCTGTAAAAAAATGAACCTGTGCGTTTTCTTTTTGTGCTTGTTCTTCGCTTCTGTAATCATTGTTAATGCTTGGGCGATAATAATAATTGTTAGTGGTTACTAAGGTATCATTGTCTTTGGAAAAGACAAAGCTTAAGTTGTAATAACTATCCAGATTCAGTTTGTTTAATGAAAAATGACTTGTTTCATCGCCCTTAATACTAGCTACAGTATTATAGTCGTATTTGCTTTTACCACTATTCCAAGCTTTATTAATTATTGTAATATTTACATTGCTTAATGGTTTGCCATTGTCTCTATCAACTACAAAAAAATCAGCATTGTTTTTTATATAGCTTATTGATGATACACTAAATGGTTGGTAGAAAATATTATCGACTGAGTCTATAAAGTTTTTACCTGTAGAACCAATGATAGCATAGTTTCCAACAGGTAATGCATCAATCTTTATTTCTGTGCTGTGTTCTTGATAATCTGATAGCTTAGGCAGTATTTGCTCTGCATTTCTAATAGATTTTTGTTTGATGACTTTCTTCCATAATCTGGAATCTGAACTATAATCTTCATCATCTTCATTGATAGTGTTTTTATAATTCAGTTTTACTACTCTGTAGAATAATGTATCAACATTTTTAAAGTTAAGTAACATTCTAAATGGTTGATTGGGCTCATTCACAGCCTCAACTTTTGATGACAATTTCTTTTGAAGAATATACTTTTTTAAAGCCCTCATATTATTGTTTCCTTCACAAGAATCTTTGTTAATGTTAAGCCTTGCATCAATAATATTAATGGCTGTTTGGTATTCATAACGATTGGCAGTATCTGTAAATGGCTTGTATTTCTCCGCTTTATCGCTATGATATTTTGCGATATTAAACCATGCTTGTGTTGCTATGTTGTTATTGCCATAGTTACTGATTATTTCACTCAAAGCTTTAATGTATAAATCTTCCTTGTTATCAAAATTGGCTTTGGTGTAAACCCAGCTAATCCTGCTCAAATTCAAATCTATCAATGCATCTGGCGATTTGTCTCTTTTATGAAAGATCATTAAATGCTGATAAAGCTCTAATGCTTTTGCAGTTTTATCAATGGTATCTTTGCTTGAGAAATTTGCTTTAATAAATTCTTCTGTATTAGCTAGTGTTATTGGGTTTGAGATATTTCTTTGTTCATTATTTCCACCACGCCAGCCATAATTATTATCTTGTTGTTTGTAATAATCCAATGCTTCATCCGCAAGCACATCAAAAAGTGTTGGTCTTAGTTTTTGTTCAGTTCCATAAACAATTAACACATCAAAATCAGATAGTTTGGTTTGTTGTAGGAGAGTTCTTTCTTTCAATGACAATTCATAGCAGCTAATAATTTTCCTGGTAAAATCATCTTTGCTCCAAACAGTAAAGTCATCTTTCTTTTTCTCCAGACTTTCTTTTCTTTCATTAATGTTCCAGCGATTATTTTGGTAGTAAGTTTCATATTGTTTAGCAAGTAAAATATATAAAATTGATTTCGCAGCAGTATTGGTTGTAGTTACAATTTCATCATTTAATAGTTGAATATTTCTCTGCTGGTTATCTTCTTTTATTTTGTCTTCCAGCTCCATTTTATAAATCAAAGCCTTTATTACTTGAGATGGAAGTTGCCTTTGCTTAGCCCTTGCATACACACTGTTTGCCTTATTTAAAGCTGTTTTGGTAAGATTGTTTTTATTGATAATAGAATCAATTGCTATCCAATCTTTCTTGAAAGAGGTATCAATTTTTTGTGCGTTTAAGTTTGATGTTAGCAGAAGAAATGCAACTAAAAGGCTAAGGAAATATCTCATAAAGTCAATTAAAAATTAAAAATAGTAAACAAAGTATATCAATGATGCAAGAAAATGTTAATTGCATAAAGTGCTGTTTTTTATGAAAGGTAAATTGCGTATTCAATCATCCATTATTTTCACAGCCTAACATTTTTTTGTATGAAAAATATCATCATCACATTTTGCTTTATTGTCACAAGCACCATTGTTATTGCTCAAGGAAAAGCCATTAAGTTTTCTAAAGATGGCAATAGTTATTATCAAACAGATTTTGGCAGTATAGTTCAATTCACTTTGCCTGATCTTGATAAAAAAACAGTTGTTAAAAAAGAAGATTTAATTCCTACAGGAAAAACAAGTGCATTAACTATTAAAAACTATTCGTTCAGCAATGATGAAAGCAAATTGTTAGTGTTTACCAATACCAGAAAGGTTTGGAGATATGAAACTCGTGGCGATTATTGGGTGTTTGATATGGTAACTAAAAAACTACAAAAGCTTGGCACATCACTTCCATCATCATCGTTAATGTTTGCTAAATTTTCTCCAGATGGAACTAAAGTAGCTTATGTAAGCAAACACAATATTTATTTAGAAGATATCGCTACATCAACAATTACTCAACTTACAAATGATGGCACAGATAGAGTAATTAATGGAACTTTTGATTGGGTCTATGAAGAGGAATTAAGTTGTAGAGATGGTTTTAGATGGAGCAACGATAGCAAGCATATTGCTTTTTGGCAAATAGATGCAACACAAATCAAAAACTTTTTAATGATTAATAATACAGATTCAATTTATCCATTTACAATTCCAGTAGAATATCCAAAAGTTGGAGAGAATCCATCTGCCTATAAAATTGGAGTGATTGATATTGCAACTTCAAAAACAAATTGGATGAACATTCCTGGCGATAATAGAAACAGTTATTTACCAAGAATGGAATGGATGAGTAATGATGAAATTATTATGGAACAGTTAAGCCGTAAACAAAATGAAAGTAAAATTTTAGTTAGCAATATTGCTACTGGTAAAACAAATATTATTCATACTGAAACATCAGAAACTTGGATTGATAGTAAAGGATATTGGAATGCTGATGACCCAACAGGTTGGGATTGGATTAGTGGTGGCAAAGAATTTTTATGGGTAAGTGAAAAAGATGGTTGGAGACATATTTATGCTATTA
>CAZTOP010000019.1:0-49305 GCA_964615145.1 uncultured Chitinophagaceae bacterium | reverse complement strand
CGTTTTGCAATTAACTCACTATATAAACTATGCAAAGCATCTTTATCAACAATTCTTCTTTCATTTATTTTTCTGTAAACCGATTCACGTAAATTTCTATCGTGATTATGTAAGAATTTACCAGCTTGTTGCATAGTATATTCTTGCCCATCAACTTCAATTGTCATTGCTCCACTAATAACGCCAAACTGTTGCTGCATCACACTTAACTCTGCTTGCAATGGAATATTTTCTTCTCTGAATAAATCAATACTTTTCTTAACACTTCTTATATATGTAAAGAATTTTTCTTGATCCAACTCCTTTAAAAATGGTGATGCAATTAATTTTTTATTTAAAGCATCTGCATAAGGTGTAAGCTTGGGTTGAATTTCCATACAGAAATAAGTGAACGCCTCTTCAAGGCTTTTATCTGTGGTATCACAAGTCATTTTAATTTGTCGCCAGCAAGCATCTTCACTAATTACAGCTTCCATTTCACTCATATCGAGCAACCATTTTTCTAAATCTCCTTTACTATTTATTTCTCTTTCTAAAAGATTTTTAAAATATGGTTCAAGACTTTCCCAAGTAGTTACTGTATAATCTTTAGGAACAAAATGACGTTGTAGTTTTTGTATATTAGCGTTTAGCATTTTTATGAGTTATGAGTTATGAGTTATGAGTTATGAGTTATGAGTTGTGAATTATGAGTTATTGATTATTAATGGGTGTAAATGTAGTTGGAGGTATTTTGAAAACAATTTGAATGTTGCTTTCAATAAATACAAATGGAGTGCATTGCACCCCATTTGTATTTGTAACATTTACAATTTTATTCAGCTGTAGCAGATGCTCCTATACTTTCAACAATAGGTTCTTGACTTGTTTCAGTCTTTTTATTTTTCTTGAAAAATTTATTCTGAAAAATAAATATTAATAAAACTCCAAATGTTATTGAAGCGTCTGCCACATTAAATACAGGACTAAAAAATTCAAACCTTTCGCCACCCCAAAAAGGCATCCAAGCAGGGAATTTAGATTGTATTAAGGGGAAATAAAGCATATCTACAACCTTGCCTTGTAGGATAGTGCCATAACCTTTGCCTGTAAAGCAATGAGCTACCACACCTGCATTTTGAAAATTATGAATATTATAAGTGCTGTCGAAAAACAATCCATAAAACATACTATCAATCAAATTGCCTAATGCACCTGCATAAATTAAGGCAGCACAAATAATAAATCCTTTGTGCATTTTTTTATTGATAAAATCTTTTATTAAAAATGTTCCCCAAATAACTGCTATTAATCTAAAAATGGTAAGGGTTATTTTACCTACATCACCACCAAATTTCCAGCCCCAGGCCATTCCTTCATTCTCTACAAAATGAAATCTGAACCAACTGCCAATAACATTATGCTCTTCTCCAGCATAGTAATTCAGTTTAATATAAAATTTTAAAAACTGATCCAGCAAAATGATTGCTGCAATAATGATAATAATGGTTTGCTTTTTCAAAACAAATAAAATTTTGGCAAATATAAGTGAGTGAGTGTAGCATGAAAGTTAAAACAACTTTTACATACTATTAGCTTATACAAGCTCTATTAAATAATAATTTTTCTTCCCTTTTTGAACCAGTAGATACTTATGATGCAATAACATATCTGCAGTTAAAAGCATTTGTAAATCATCAACCTTTCTCCGGTTTACTTGAATGCCTCCATTTTGAACCATTTTTCTTGCTTCTCCCTTACTTGGCAATATGTTTGTTTCAGCTAAAAAAGATACAATATCAATTCCTGCTTTTAATTTATGTAAGAGAAACTCTGCCTTAATAATTCCTTCCAAAGATTCTAAATCTTCAATACTTAAGCTTTCAGCAGTAGCTGTTTGGTTTGCAAAAAGTTTTTGAGTAGTTTCAATAGCATTATTTAATTCGGTGGCACCGTGAACAAATTTTGTAACTTCTTCTGCTAGTCTTTTTTGCAATAGTCTTTTTCCAGCATCTTCTTTATGTGTAGCTATGATAGAAAATACCTCCTCTTTTGGCAGAAGTGTAAATATCTTAATCCATTTTTCTGCATCTTCATCGCTACTATTTAACCAAAATTGGTAAAACTGATAAGGTGTTGTTTTATCGGCATCAAGCCAAATATTGCCCTTTTCAGTTTTGCCAAATTTGCCCCCATCTGCCTTTGTAATTAGTGGACAAGTAAATGCAAAAGCTTCGCCTCCTCCCTTTCTTCTAATAAGTTCAGTACCTGTAACAATATTGCCCCATTGATCGCTACCACCCATTTGTAACTTACAATTCTTATGTAAATTAAGGTAGTAAAAATCGTAACCCTGAACTAATTGATAAGTAAACTCTGTAAAACTCATTCCGTTATCTCCATCCAATCTTTTCTTTACACTATCCTTACTCATCATATAATTTACAGTAATGTGCTTACCTACATCTCTTATAAAATTAAGGAAACTGAAATTTTTAAACCAATCGTAATTGTTTACAATTTCAGCTGCATTAGGTTTTGAAGTATCAAAGTCTAAATATTTTTCCAGTTGCTTTTGAACACCTCTTACGTTATGGTTCAATACATCTTCACTCAACAAATTTCTCTCCTCGCTTTTACCACTAGGATCTCCTACCATTCCTGTAGCACCACCAACTAATGCATAAGGCTTGTGACCGCAAATTTGTAAATGTTTCAGCAATAAAATAGGCACTAAACTACCAATATGTAAACTATCTGCTGTTGGGTCAAATCCAATATAGGCACTAGTAAGTTCCTTATTTAACTGCTCTTCGGTTCCAGGCATAATATCCTGTATCATTCCACGCCAACTTAATTCCTCAATCAAATTCATTGTTCAATATTATTTTAAGAAGTTACAAATAAACAAAGGAAAGTTTGAGTTGCGTAACTGGTTTTTGTTTTTATGCAAAAATCTTATGCTCAAGCATTCTTTATTACAATAAATTGGTATGATTTTCAATTTCAAAAACATTTAAATCAAAAATAAATCCATCTTTTTTTACAAATTATTAATCCTACTGTTAAAACAACTGAATTATGTATGTTTTTGTTTAGTAAATGTAAGAAAATAGCATAAAGGGAATATGACCTTTGCAGTATGAAAAAAATTATACTACATTCAATAAACACTCGAGTTGCAACAAAGCTTCTAGCTGTAGCTACTATCTTTGTTTTTCTATCTATTCCTAAAATAAATTTTGCACAAGCACCAAGTTTGGGGACAGCAGCTAACTTTATTGCATTCACATCGAATGGAGCAGTTGTTAATACCGGACAATCGCAATTAACAGGTAATGTTGGTACTAACAATGGTCCAGTTACAGGATTTGGAAACATTAATGGTGTAATGCATATTGGCGATGGTGCTTCTGCTCAGTGTGCTGCAGACTTACTAATTGCATATAACCAATTAAACATTGCCACTCCAAACTTTTTTCCATCTAATTTACTTGGAAATGGAGATACTTTAATTGCAGGTGTTTATAAAATTTTTAGTACTGCAACTTTGAATCTGGATTTATATCTTGATGCAAAAGGGAATCCAAATGCTGTATTCATTTTCCAAATACAGGGAGCTTTATCAACAAATGCCAATTCAAAAATAAAATTAATAAATGGTGCATTGGCTTGTAATGTGTTTTGGAAGGTTGAAGGTGTTATTGATATGGCAACTGCAACTTATATGCGAGGAACAATGATTGCTAATAATGCGGCCATTAATATGAATACGAATGATACTTTAGAGGGAAGACTTTTCTCAACAACTGGTGCTATTTCAGTTAGTAATATTAATAGTGCTATGCCACTTGGCTGTGGTGCTTTAGTTTTAACTGGCCCACCATCACCAGCACTTGGGTCAGTGGCTTGTTATGGTATTTTTTCTGGCAATGGTGCAGTTTCAAATAGTGGCGTAACTAAAGTAGTTGGAGATGTAGGAACGAACGTTGGTATAACATTAGGATTTGATTCTTTAAATGTTACTGGAACCATACATAAAATGCCAGATGTATCTACTGCCTTATGTGCAGCAGACTTACAAAATGTTTATAATTATTTAAACATTGTTACACCCGACATTGAACTGCTTTATCCCATTCAATTTGGCAATAATTTAGAGTTAACACCACATACATACTTACTGAATGCAGCAACATCGTTTACGGGTACAGTGTACTTAAATGCACAAGGTAATCCAAATGCTGTTTTTATTATTAAAGTAAATGGAGCATTTGCTACAAGTACTTATTCTAAGGTTATTTTAAAAAATGGTGCTCAATCTAAAAACGTTTTCTGGAAAATAGAAGGGGCGGTTAGCATTGATAATTACTCTGTATTTAGTGGAAGTATTGTTTGCAATAATGGTGCTATTAACATGAATACAGGAGATACACTTTATGGCAGAGCTTTAACAACAAGTGGTGCTTTGAGCACTGCAGCTGTTAATGCGGCAATTGCAAGTGGCGACTGTGCATCATTACCAATTGACTGGATTTATTTTACTGGTAAGCCAGTAGAAAAAAATGTTTTATTAGAATGGGCGGTAACAAATGAAGTTAATAATAGTTATTTTACTATTGAGAAAAGCAGCAATGGTAACAGCTTTAGAGCGATTGCAACTGTTAACGCAAAAAACCAGAATGGAAGTTTGAATAATTATTATTCTTATACGGATATTCAACCTAATGCTAAAAATTATTATCGTTTATTACAAACAGATAAAGATGGCAGAAAAAGCTATTTTAACACCATTCAGGTAAATATGATTAAAGAAATTAGCATTAATGTTAAAAACGCTTTTGGAGATAAGTATATTTATGTCCATATTGCTAATGCTACTCCAGCTAACGCCTCAATACAAATTTATGATATTAATGGTGCTACAATTTCTTTACAAAAAATTGTACTTACCCAAGGGGCTACTGATTACAAAATAAATAAGCCAACACATTCAGGTGTTTATTTAATATACATAGAATCGAATGGACAAAAGCTTTACACAGAAAAATTAATTGTTTTATAGAAAGAAGTTTTGAATAAAAAAGGCTATCTCACAAAGGGGTAGCCTTTTTTAATATAAACAAATTGATAGAAGGAATCTCTGATGTTGAGATAAAAGCGAATACTTTATAGATTTTTACTATTCCAGTAAAATTACTCAATTGTAATATGATATATTTATGATTGAGTTTAAAAGAAACTTTCTTTGTAAAATAAAAATAAATACTATGTCAACTACAAAAGGATATGCAGTGCATCAGTCAACAGACCCCTTAGCACCATTTAGTTTTGAAAGAAGAGATGTTCGTCCACACGATGTACAAATAGAAATATTGTATTGCGGTGTTTGCCATTCAGATATTCATCAAGTTCGTGGCGAATGGGGCAACTCTATTTATCCAATGGTGCCAGGTCACGAAATTGTTGGAAAAGTCACAGCTGTTGGCGATCATGTTAAGAATTTTAAAATTGGAGATTTAGCAGGTGTGGGCTGCTTAGTAGATTCTTGTCAAACTTGCCCAAGCTGTGAACAAGGCTTGGAACAGTTTTGTGATAGTGGAATGGTAGGTACATATAATAGCATAGGCAAAGATGGAGCTATTACTTACGGCGGCTACTCTACACAAATTGTTGTAGATGAAAAATTCACTTTAAAAGTATCAGACAAACTACCACTTGCGGGTGTTGCACCTTTATTATGTGCTGGTATTACCACATATTCCCCTTTAAAATATGTTGGAGTAAAAAAAGGAGACAAAGTTGCTGTTTTAGGGCTAGGAGGTTTGGGACATATGGCTGTTAAATTTGCTGTAGCATTTGGAGCAGAGGTAACAATGTTAAGTTCATCTCCAAATAAAAAAGAAGATGCTTTAAAATTGGGAGCTCATCATTTTGCATTAACTAGCGACGAAGCAACAATGAGTAAGTTATCCAGCTCCTTCGATTATATTTTAAACACAGTTTCTGCCCAACACGATTACAATACATATTTGAATTTATTACGTGTTAATGGTACAATGATTATTGTAGGCGTGCCACCAGCACCAACACCGGTACACGCATTTCCGCTAATAATGAAAAGAAGAAGCATCATTGGTTCACTAATTGGAGGTATTGCCGAAACGCAAGAAATGCTTGATTTTTGTGCCGAACATAATATAGTATCGGAAGTTGAAGTTATTAATATGGATTATATAAATGAGGCTTACGAAAGAATGATAAAAAGCGATGTTCGCTATCGTTTTGTAATAGACTTAGCATCGTTGAAATAATATATTTATAAATAAAAAAATTTCGAAATCGATTTTTTTAAATACTACTAATCAAATTAAAAAGCAAAATAAATTAGGCACTTAAGTTTAATACGTAGTGTATAAAAGTATTAGTGCTTTGAAGTTTTATCTTTAGTGTACTCTAATTTACACAATCAACTCCGAATAATTACTTAATCAACAAACATTATATAGTATTTAAAGATTGTAATTGTTTAAAAATCATCATTAAACAATTGCAATGAATTGGAACTTATTTTCTCTTCCAAATTTATTTTCATTATATCGTGTAAAGTAATAATACCTCTAAAATTCCTATTGTCAAGTACAAGTAAATATTTAACTTTAAAGGAATCCATAGTAGCAAGACATTTATCTGCAGTATCATTAATATCAACAAAAGGTATATCGCTTACCATTATTTCTTTTACTTGTGTATTGGTTGAGTTTTTCCCTTCTAGAATCACTTTACGTGCATAGTCTCTTTCACTCATTACACCTTTAAATTTCTCTTCAAACATCACAATTACATAACTCTTATTTTCTCTTTGCATTACCTGCAAAGCCACTAGAACAGTTGTGTTTGGTGTAACCACATTAAAATAAGAAGGTTTATTTTCTAAAATTTGTTTGACCGTTTTCATTTAATAAATTGTAAGGTGTACTGATGCTTGAATTAGATAGCATTATGATTTTACATACCAAGCTATTCCTTTTCTGTTATTTTTTTTGGCTGCTCTGCTAGCTTTTTAGCTTGTTCTATTTTTTTAGCATCTTCCTTTTTCTTTTTAGCTTCAGCTCTTTTCTTTTTATTAAAAAAACCTTTCAATAAAAAATTATGTTGTGCTGCTTCGATGGTTTCATTTAAACCTTTACTTCCCTTTTGCAAATTTTCCATTGTTGAATCTAGTTTATTACCAAAACTTTCGTCGCTTACTAGTTTAGATAATGCACCTTTTCCATCGTTCATTTTTGCAGTAAACTTTGAAAACTCGTAAGAACTTTTTTCAAGATTTGTTAATGTATTTTTCAAACTGTTTGAAAAATTTTCATCACTAATAAGCTTTGATAAAGCACCATTTCCTTGATTTAGTTTTTTACTAAACGCTGCCATTTGTGCTGTAATAACAGCTACATTATCTACACTAATTTTAACACTTTCCATCAAATCCTCCATCTCAATAGCATCTTTAGAGGCAATGGTTTCATTGTCTTTAATAATTTGATTAGAACTACTACCTGATGAAATAGTCAACACTTTGTCGCCCATTAATCCATCAGACCCAATGCTTGAAGTAGCATCTGATTTTATAAACTTATGAACTTCTTCCTTTATCACTAAATTAACTAGTACAGAAGTATCAGACAATAATTCTATTTCATCAACTGTACCTATATTGATACCGGAAAAGCGAACATTATTACCCACTTTTAATCCACTAACAGTTTTGAATTTTGATTTTAATTGAAAAGTTGAGCCAAATAAATTTTTCTGTTTTCCAACAAAATAGACAGTTACAACAAAAAGGACTAAACCTATTATAACGAACATTCCCAACCTTAGTATTGAGCCAGATTTTTTTTCCATTTCATTTTTTTAAAGGTAATTAATTGAAAAAAGAACGAACCCATTCGTCCTTACTTTTTTCTAATTCATCAAAAGTTCCTTCGGCATTAATAGTTCCATCTTTTAAAATAACAATTCTATCACTTGTTAATTTGGCACAAGCCATATCGTGTGTAATGATGATAGAGGTTGTTTTGCTTTTCTTTTGAATAGCTAGTATCAGTTCACTAATTTCTCTTGATGTAATAGTATCTAAGCCTGTAGTTGGTTCATCGTATAACATTAATTCTGGCTTTAGAATCAATGTTCGTGCTAATCCAATTCTTTTTCGCATACCACCAGATAATTCAGAAGGCATTTTATCAATAGCTCCTTTTAAACCTACGCTATCTAAGGTATTTAAGACTTCGTCTTCCAGCTCTATAGTAGTCATTTCTTTCTTATGCCGTTTAAGTGGAAACAATAAGTTTTCCCTTACTGTCATTGAATCATACAGTGCAGAGTTTTGAAATAAAAAGCCTATGCGAATTCTAATTTTATTAAGTTCATTATTGTTAAACGAAGCAATATCTTTATCAAATACTCTTATTAAACCTTTATCAGCATCTACCAAGCCCACCAAACATTTTATGGCAATGGATTTTCCCGAACCCGACTTACCCAATATAACAAGATTCTCTCCTTTTCTAATTGTGATATTTACTCCTGTTAATACAACATTATCTCCAAAGGATTTATGCAAATCTTTTATTTCAACAACGATGTCTGATGTTATGTTTTCTTTATTTAATTGTTGAGGTGTCATTATATATTTAAAAAAAAAGATCTGTCAATTGTACTGCCAACATATCTATAATAAAAATTGTTAATGATGCAGCTACCACAGCAGCATTAGCTGCTTTACCTACACTCACTGTTCCATTTGCAGCATTAAATCCTTTATAACAGCCTATGAGCCCAATGAAAAAACCAAAGAAAAAAGTCTTAATTGTTGCAGGTAAAATATCAACAAATTCTAACGACTCAAATGCTTTTGTAATGTATCGAGACAAGCTAATATCAGTATGTATATTACTGCCAATATATCCACCCAATGTACCTACAGCATCTGCAAAAACAACTAGTAATGGAATCATTAATGTAGCAGCTAAAATTCGTGTTACAACAAGGTAATTAAAGGGATTAATTGCCGATACTTCCATAGCATCAATTTGCTCTGTAACTTTCATTGAGCCTAGCTCTGCTCCAATACCAGATGCAATTTTCCCTGCACAAATGAGTGCTGTTACAACTGGTGCAATTTCTTTAACCAATGAAAGAACCACCATTCCTGGCAGCCAAGCTTCGGCTCCAAATTCTGCAAGGGTTGGGCGAGATTGCAGTGTTAGCACCAAACCCATGATAAAGCCGGTGATAGCAACTAAGGGCAATGACTTATATCCAATTTGATAGCATTGCTTTATAAATTCTTTTATTTCATAAGGAGGTATAAACGCCTCTTTAAAGAAGCGGATTGTAAACTGCGAAATGCAACCAGCATCAGTAAAAATATTTTTAAAATAAGTAAGCAAAATATAACTAGTAAATAGTGAATGGATCTTTTATTAATCTATAAATTGTTTGGTAGAGCTAGTAATGGTAAATAAAAACACAGTTTCCTGAATAGCTAAAATACTGTGTTCAATAGCACTATGCAGTGCTACCAATTGCCCAGCTTTTAAAAGCATAGTCTCATCATTAGTACTAAATTGTAAAGCTCCTTCCAAAACTTGAATACTAATTAAACCATTAGCTTTATGCTTGGGCATTTCTGCATTTTGATGTAATGCTATAAGTACAATACTTAATCCATTTGTTTTAAAAACTGTTATAGCATTTCTGTCGCTTTCTACCCAATTTCTTTCTTCCTTTATTTGAGTGATAGAAGAAGGCATATCAATATTTACAATACTTGCATCGATTATTCTATTATATTCATAACGTAAATTTTGGGGTTCAATTATTTTATTTTCCATAGAATAGCTTGTTTAAATTATTATCATTTATGACTCATCTTTTGTTGTTCTAACCAAATTAATTCCGGCAATAAAAAATAACAAACCAAGTATACCATAAGTAATCAGGGCTTTAATATTTCGCTCTCCATTTGATGATGTATTTACAAATAAAATTGCTGTGTAAATAAGTCCAGCTATACCCAGTGCTGTAAGTAATGCTCCAAAAATTCTTTTAATATTCATTTTTATGATTGTTAATGATTAATTATTAGTTGTTGATGATTATGATTAGTTGTTATAATTAACAACTAACAATTAACAATTATTTTCCTGCTTCTTTATTTGCTTCAGCTTTCATTTTTTCGTTAGCTGTAACTAAAAATTCAACCCTTCTATTTTGTGCTTGTCCATCTTCGGTAGAATTATCGTACTTAGGTGCAGCTTCGCCAAACCCAACGCTGGTAAGCCTAGAAGTAGCAATGCCATTATGTGATAGGTAATTAGCAACTGCCTCAGCCCTTCGTTCAGATAAAGTTTTATTATAACTCGCAGAGCCTGTGTTATCTGTGTGTCCTTGCTCTTCAATATTAGTATCTGGATATTTTTGAAGAATTACAACTAATTTATCTAAATTGGTTTTTGCTTCTGATGAAAGACTAGATTGATCAAACCCGAATAGTATTTTACTATTAAATTCTATTACAATTCCCTCTCCCACTCGTACCACTTTTGCATCAGGAATATTGGCTTGCATTTCTGCTGCTTGCTTATCCATTTTGTGTCCAATTACTGCACCCGTAACGCCTCCCACAGTTGCACCAATAATAGCACCCAGCGTTGTATTGCCTGCAATTTTGCCGACCACTGCACCTACAGCACCTCCACCAGCAACACCAATAGCAGCACCTTTTTGAGATTTATTCCACGATTTACAACTAATAGAAATAATGCTAATAGACAGCATTGTTACGAGTAAAATTTTTGTTATTTTCATTTTGTTTTTATTCTGATATTATTTGAAATCAGATTGCAAAAATCGTAATAACAGGTCGATGGATCGTTACAGAACTTTCCAAATAGATTGTATATTTCACAGATTGACTTGATAAAATAAATTAACTGCTGTGAAAAGCTAGATATCATTTCTCTTCTACAGAGGATATGACGTTCTCTACTGGCACTTCTTCAATTTTTATCCATTCTGAATAATTATTAGGTGCAATTCTTCTATTAAATGTTAGGGCATAAACTTTTGTGAATTCTGCACCCATATATAAAATTGCAGAACTGTAATATGTCCAGGAAAGAATAATGATAATAGAGCCAGCTGCACCATACATAGTGTTTAACTTACTTGTAGATAAATAATATCCAATTAAAAATTTACCCAAAACAAATAGCAATGCAGTAACCAAAGCTCCAACAATTACATCCTTCCATTTAATTTTTGCATCGGGTAATATTTTAAATATTGCTGCAAAAATTACAGTTGTAATTAAGAAAGAAAGCACGTTTTCTATGATTGGAATGAAGTTGTAAATAGCTCCTGAGAAAAGATTATTAATACGACTACCAATTGCAATAACAATAGCATTTAATGCCAATGAAACCATAAACACAAATCCCAAACTCAAAATTAGTGAGAAGGATAATAAACGATTAATCACTAGTTTAAACCAACCACTAGTTTCCTTAACTTTTAGCCCCCAGATTCTATTCAGCGAATCTTGAATTTCTCCAAAAACCCCTGTAGCACCAAGTATTAGCGTAACAATGCCAATAACAGTTGCTACCCACGAATCATTTGATAAATGCACATTTTGAATTGTTGTTTGAATTTGCAATGCAGCATCGCTACCAACAAGGTGTTTTATCTCGCCATAAATTTTCCCTTGCATTGCTTCTTTATTAAACAATACATCGCAAATTGAAATAATAATGATGAGTAATGGTGCAATAGAGAATATGGTGTAGTAAGAAAGTGATGCACTATATTTTAAAGCATTATCGTTGCTAAATTCAGCAATAACTTGTTTAGCAAATTGGTAGATTGAAATGATTTTTTGTTTCATAAATGAATTTTAAAATGGATAACCAATAGCAATATTTAGTAACAAATTATTTCTTCTCCATTCACTATCACCAAATGCAATTTGACTGGCAACCCAACGCTGTCCATCTGGTAAATATGGTTTACGAAGTGGGATTCCTAAATCCAATCTAATTAACAAAACACTAATATCTAAACGAATTCCAAAGCCTGTAGATACTGCAATCTCTTTATAAAAATCTTTTTTCAATTGTCCTGCTTTGCCAAATAAAATAGTATCTCTTGTCCAAACATTTCCAGCATCTACAAACAAGGCTCCAAATAAACTACCCACTAAAGGAAAACGCAATTCGCTATTTAAAAGCAATTTAAAATCGCCGCCAATTGATTGCAGAAAACTAAAATCTGTTCTGTTTGGTAAGTAACTTCCAGGACCTAATGTGCGTAAAGGAAAACCTCGCATAGAACTTGAACCTCCAATAATATATTGTTTTGAAAAGGGCAACATTGATGAGTTGTTGTATGGTAAACCAATACCTACCTGAAATTGATTTACCCAATCTGTTTTATCGGTCACTTTTTTCTTATGAATAACTTGAGCATCAAACTTTAAATACTGTGCAAAAGGTGCATTAAATATTTTTTTTTCTCTAACATTTTTTGCACCAGATACAAGTCCTGCAATATTTCCTGCGATGTCTACACCAGCTTTGAAGTAGAGTTGATTTTTTGCTCTTGGATTTATTGTTGCAAATGTGTAAGAATAAAATGAACCAAGAATAATTTCGGAATAAACATTTAAAAGCAGAGAAGGATTTATTCGTGCGGCTGAGTAAAAACTATCTGAAATATTAGAAGCATTTTGAAAAGTAATTGCTATGGGTGAGAAGCGATGTTCTTTATTGATGCTTTCTTTCCAACCGAATTCATATTGTAATTGAAAGATATTTTTTGTGTAAAAATTTTGTTTGATGAATAACTGATATCCTGTTGAAAATTGTGTTCGAGGTGGATAAATACTATTTTCTCTGATACTAAAAAATGGCAGTATGAATCTTGGAAAAGTTAATGATGCATTTGTGCCAATTCTATAGTTACTCGTGTTTTTTAATGAATCTAAAGATGATACTTCAAAACTTCCATAAGCCTTTATTGATAGCTGTTCTGCACCTTTGAATGTATTTCTATTCTTCCAGTTAATACTTAGTTTAGAACCCATATAACTGTTCTCTTTTGAGAAGCCATCTATCTCTGCTTGTAATGATTTGTTTTTTGTTGGTGTAAGATAATAGTAAGCATTTAACAAGTGTTTGGTGGTATCGTTGACTATAGCGAAACGATTTTTAACGAACTTGAATGTGCCAAGATTAATAAACCTATTCAGTGTTGTGTTCTGGTCTTTGCTACTGTATATTTTACCTGGTCTGTAAGTTATCATTTGTTTAAATAATTCCGGTTTGAATTTGTGAACAGTATCACGAATTAATAAACCATCAATACTTAGCATCCCAATTTTGCTGGTGTCTGGTGGTGGAAGCAATAAAGTATAATTTGGAAAAATAATAATCTTATTTATTGTGTAAGGATGTTTTGCAATGGCTGGTGTTGTTTTTTTTACATTTAAAAATAAATCTACTTGTCGATTGCCAATAGTACTGTCTGCATAAACCATTATATAATCTGGATTAAAAAAATAATACCCTTTTGTTTTTAATCTTAAGTCTAATCTGCTTCTCTCTGCATCAATGTCAGTAAGGCTATAAGGATTGCCAACTTTTAAAACACTGTTGCGTTTGCTGGCTTCAAGCATTTTCAATAAAGCAGAACTATCACTGACCCAAGTAATAGATTTTATTTTATACTGAGGCGAAACATTAGCAGTATAGATTGCTTTTGTAAAATATTTTTTGTTAACTGTATCGCCTTGCACAGTGCTGTGAAAATATCCATTATTCTCTAGCCAAGACTGCATATTTTCTGCACTTTTTTTGGGTGTAACACTGCTACTTAAAATGGGTGGCTCGCCCAATTTTTTTCTAAACCAGGCTTTTAAACCTGTTTGTCTTTTGGGTTCGCCAATTACATACCACCACCAAACTTTATAAGGTTGACCTAAAATAAATTTATTGTTTGCAGGTCGTGTGGCTGCTTTCAATTGCTTTGTTAGCGTGCCTTTTGATGTTTTTACATCTTTATCTTTTTTTACAATAACCGTTGCTCCTCTGTATAATTTTTCTCCAGCTGGCAAATACTTTTTTACACTGCAACTACTTGCAATGAATACAATAAAAAAAATATATAAAATGAGTTTATTCATTTTCTACTGTAACTTTTTTTGTTCGCTTTTCCTTTTTCTTAAACAACTCTTTGAACTTATCATAATCGAATGTTATCACAAAAGCAACACCTGTTTCAACTACATAGCCATCAACAGTAACTTCAAACTGATCTTTTCTATATGCACGAATAGCATACTTTCCATCACGAGATAATTTATAGTTTAATGTAATGTCTGGGAAAGAACTACTGTTTTGTTGAACAGCTTTTGCACCAGCGTCTTTTCCTTCAATACCAAAGTTTTTACCCGCCGTAACTGTTAAACGATTGTCTAAAAAACTTTTGCTAATGGCTACATTCAAATCTGTTTTTTGTTGTGCATGACCACTACTAAAATCCTGATAACTGTTTAAATTCAAATCCACATCAATACCTTTAAATAAGTCTGAAGCAATTTGATTTAATGCAGATGATAAAAATTTACTTACATTCTCTCTTGCAACATTATCAATGCTTGTACCATTACCTTTAAAAAAATCTGTGCTTTGCTCACCGACAAAATGACCAAGCAATAACAACGAAAAAATTTCTTTATTGGTTACAGCAACATCAGCTCTTATTTGTGTTAATTTATTTTCAATAGTGGTTCGCATTTCATTACTAATTGGAAGATTAGCACTTTCATCTGGAAGTTGAATATCGAAACTGATAACAGGTTTCTTTAAGTTTCCTTTTAAGTATAACAACACCCTGAAAGGAATTTTTTGATTAAAAGTATTAGACATTTTAGCATCAATTTGTCCCACTTCATTTTCTAATAAATCACCTGCAGAAGTGTTAGCAATATATTCAGCAGTTATATCAACTTGTGCATCCATTGGTGAGCCAGAAAATGCAATGGTGCTACCTTCCAGCAAATTGAATTTCTTTTTTAGAAACTGATAATTTAAAACATAGTAACCATTTTTTAGAGCATAGTTTCCTGCCAAAACAATATTTCCTCCAGGATCTACACCTGCATTTAACTGTGCATCTCCTTGCACTTTTAATCCATCCCCACTTGCAGGATCAATAATAACTGTTAATGCAGAACTTTTATTAATGCTGATGTTTAAATTATAATTTATAAATTGTGCAAGGCCTTGTTTTTCCTCAATTGCAGGACTAAATGCAATTTTCTCTGGTAACTCAAATGAATCTCTATCAATGAATCTTACAATTGATTTTGCTGCATCTTTATTAATGTTTTGCTCTGGCAAAACAATGGTTACATCACTTTTATTGTTCAATGTTATGTTGCCATCAATGTCAGGATTGGCAGTACCTCCATTGATATTTATATCAGCATTTGCAGCTGCAAAACCATAGACTGTATTATCTCCAGTTTTTGGTGTGTTTACCACTGTGAAGTTTCTTGAATGAATAGCCAATGAAAAATCATACTCACTTATAGATTGTGCTTTTATAGCACCATCAATAGTCATTGAATTATTTGCGGTATCAATTATAGTAAATTTATTGAAGTTGATAACTGGATAATTTAATGCAATTTTTTGTTTGTTAATTTTATATGCAACTCCAGTTTTTGCAACAGTAAATTTTGCTGAATCAAAATTTATATTGCCATTCCATTTTGGCTCTTTGAAGTATCCTGTGAGTTTTATATCACCATTAATACTGCCTGAAGATTTTGTAATACTGCCTGCTGTAAATGCTTGCAAACTTTGCATATTAAAACATTGCAAGTTTACATCTGCACCAAATTGTTTTTCTTCATTGTTTAAGTAATAATTGCCTTTTGTAGTAACTACATTTCCATTACCACTTAATTCTAAACTAGCATTGATAGTATTTTCTGTTTGGTTTTGTGCAGCAAATTTTATGTTACCAATAGGTTGTTGTTGAAACTGAAAGCTATCAACAGTAAGGTTTCCAACAAAGGCAGGTAGTTTTTTTTCAAAGCTGCTTACATTGATTTTTCCATTGATAATTCCAGCAGCCATCAACGTATCGCTATTAGCAATTGACGTAATATCTTTAATATCAAAATTTACAATGTCAATATCAATTGGGCAATTAGCAATATCAGTTTTACTATTAGCTGCAATTTTTGATTTCCCATTTTCTAGAAAGAAATCTTTCACTAAAATTCCTTGTGGTGAGTAACTGATTTTGTTATTTGGTGATACATTCCATTTTTGATAGTTCAATAACAAATCATTTTTTAATGAGAGGGAATATGTTTTTTCTTTTGCAATAACCGATGCACTAATTCCAAACTGGTCATTATTTTTTTTGTCTTTAGTTAATACAATAATATGCAGGCTATCATTTGCCAAATTGCCTTTTATAGTTGAAGCATAGAAAGTATTGTTGTTATAATGAAGTGAAGCAAAATCTAGTGCATAATCAATTTTATTATTAAATGAATTGATGTTGATTTTGCAGCTATCAACCAAATAAGATTGATAAGAGAGTTTAGGTATTGAGCTATGAAAACTTAAGGAACTATCACTACCTTGCGAATTATATTTTCCATCAAATTTTATTGCTTCATAGGTTAAGCCTTGTATTAAATCGGTAACTAACTGATGCTTTTTTATTATACCATTTATTGCAACTTGCTGAGGTGGTAAATTTTGATTTGGTGTAGATAGAACATCATAATATTTATCAATATATTGCAATAAAGACTGACTGATTTTATCATAATCAAAACTTCCTTCAACTATAATATCTGCTAATGGTGATTTGAAAGTGATGTCATTTTTTCCACTGGCAGCCAATGCTCTTACAGAAATAGAATCCAACAAATAGTTTTTATTTTTTACTGTTAATCTTGAAGAATCAATTAAAGTATAAAAATTCAAATTCTTTGGATTCAAATCATCTGCTTTTACAAACATCTTGAAAGATGCATTCAATGTATCATTATACAAATGAAGTTGTTTCAACTGTAAAGTATCCATCATAATTGTTGCTACTACATTTGATGGATATTTACCTGAAAGGTTTGCTGCTGCTGTATATTGCATTTGCACGTTCGCATCATTGATACTACCAATTGATGAAAGTTTTCCTGCTATCAAATCTGCTTTAACATTAACATTATTGTAGGTGTAATCTTTTATAAAAGCTTTTTGTATTTTGACATCGAAAACGGAATGCATTTTTTTATAATCAAATCCAGTTCCTTTTGCAGTTACAGATAAATTTACATTTCCTAACAAACTATCTTGTGATAATAATTTACCAACAGCAAAATCTTTTGTTGTAAAATAAATATCATATTTAGCTGCATCCTTATTTTGAAAATCATTTACATACCCTTTTGCACTTATCATTCCATAAGTTCCATTCAATACTAGATCTGGTGCCACATTGTTCATATCACCTTTTAAAGACCCTTTAAACAAAATGGTGTTGGGCAATTTTATAGATGGTGGGATGGAATTGGTGGGAATAAATTTTGTGATAAAACTTTTTTCAACCCTTGCATCAGCAATTGAAATATTGTATTTAAGTGTTGCCGGTTTATCAATATTTTTTATGTCTGCTTTTCCAATAAACTTAAACAGATTGCTGTTTGTATTAATATCAATAATGCTGTTTTGCTTGTTTCCATTAACGTGTGTACTTAAAATTAAATCAGCAGGAAGTTCGCCAACATAATTATTATCTGGAAGAAACTTCAGTAAATCATTTTTTAAAATGTGCGTATTAAAAACTGTAATATCATACGCCAGTTTTACCGAGTCAGTAACATTATATAAAATTGCTTTTGTATTTACTGAACTTCCTGACAAACCTTTCAATTCAAAAGATGGAATATTTATCTGCTCTAAGTTTCCACTTATTACAGAATTAATATTGATAAGATTATTTTTAAAATTATTTTCTGGCAAATACTTTTTTACAGAAGGCATTAAAATATAAATATCATTCACAGCAATTGTTGTATTTTTTAGTATTGCTGATAGCGTTGTATTTTTTGGATTGGTTAATATTTGTGCAATATCATCATACTGAAATTGCAAAGAATTTTGCAAAACACTTTGAGGTGTTTTAATAAATAATTCAGTTGCCGTGATTCCTTTATTGCTATATAAAATTTTGGCGTGAGTAGTATCGAGTACAAAATCACTCTGCTCTGTAAATGCAAATTGATTAATGATTCCTGTTGTACTATCGGCAGAATAAAAAACATTTTCAGCATTAGCTTTAATATTTTTTGCATTGATATGTGCAGCATCGAACCCTTCTTTTTGATGTGGTGATTTGTTATCATCAAATTGAAAATTGACATTAGCTAATTCAACTTTACTCACAGTAAGGTGCAAATTATTTTTTGAAGAATCCTCATTTGTGTATTTTGAAGAATGTGCTGTAACATAAGACAGCATTGAAAAATTTATGCCATCTGTTTTAAATTTATTAATGGCAAACACTAATTTGTCAGGTTGAAATTTATCAACTGTGACATCTAAATTTTTTACTGTTGTATAAAAATTATTGCCAGCGTATTTATCAATAAAATTTAAAGTGAATCCATTTAAAACTACTCCTTTTAAAGTAATTTTTGTAGCAGTGGGATCAGTATTTGCTTTCTTACTTGCGAAAGCATCAATTAAAAATTGAAAATTGTAGTTGGAATCATTTGCAGATCTGGAAATATTCGCTTTGATATTTTTGAGTTCAATTTTGCGAATATCAATATCGCTCCACAACAATTTAAACATATCCAAATCAACAGCCAATCTTTCACCATAGAGTAATGTGTCTTTTTGCAAATCTTCCAAATACACGTTTTTTATTTCAACTCTTTTCGGGAAACTATAATCAATGGAACCAATAACGAATTTTGCTTTAATTTTTTCTTGCAAGTATGCTTGCACTTTATTTCCAATAAATTTCTTTCCGTAATTAGTGTTAAGAAATATAACTAGGGCAGTAAAGAGTAGCAGCACAAAACATAGAATGTACAAGAATATTTTTTTTGCCTTTTTAAAAGTACTTTTTATAGTCAATTTAATGTCTTTACTCCATACATCTTGAAACACAAAATTGACATTAAGTTATCTGCAACTATTACAAAACAGCAATAATTAGTTGTATCATTCACATAATACAGCATGTTTAAAATTAGACAAACTTCAAAACAGATCCAGAAGATTAAATTAATTCAATGATATTTTAAATGGATTGAATAGTCAACCTCCTTTTTTCTTTAAGTTCTTTAAAGTGACTGGGTGTTAAACCTGTTACTTTTTTGAACTGATTGGATAAATGTGCAGGACTGCTATAATGAAGAAGATAAGATATCTCTTTAATAGATGCATCTTCAAGCATAATTAATTCCTTAACGCGTTCAATCTTCATAGCTATAATATACTGTTCAATAGTTATAGCCTCTACTTCTGAAAAAAAATTTGCCAAATAACCATAACTATGATTCAGCTGTTTACTAATATAATCAGAAAAACTACTGGTAGGCTTTTCATCGGAATGATAAACATAAGCAACCATTGATTGCTTAATTTTTTCTAATAACCTGCTTGTTTTATTTTCTAACAGTTCAAGACCTGCTTTTTTTATTTTGTGATTCAAAGAAGCTTTGTCTTCATCAGTCATATCTTCCTTTGTTTCTATTTCACCTAGCTCAACTTTTAATGGCGTTAAATTAAGCTCAACTAAAGCTTCTCTTACAAGCACTTTACAGCTTTCACAAGCCATATGTTTTACATAAATTTTCATATTATTTTTTTATTAACGATATTGCTTTTTACAATTGCTTGAACTTACACTTATTAATCCATACAAACATTTTTATTATTTATTTGGCAATGACAATTAAAATAGTTTTTAAACTTTTCTGATACTAACTTATTATTTTAATCGAGAAGTTTTAATTAAAAAAGAGCCACCTTTTTCAAGGGGGCTCAATCACACTAAAAATAACCATCATTAACCACGACTATTATTACTAGTAAGAAGTTTTTAATTCGACTCTTCTGTTTTTTGCACGTCCAAGAGAGGTTTTATTGTTAGCTATAGGTCTGGTTTCACCAAAACCAGTTGCAGTTAAACGAGACTCATTTATTCCTTTTGTTGCTAAATATTTTTTTACAGATTCTGTTCTTTTCTGCGACAAAGTCAAGTTAAAGTCATTTCCACCAACATTGTCTGTATGCCCCTCAACTGTTAAATTTGAGGCTTCATATTTATTTAGAATCGCAGCTAGTTCATCTAATTGTACAAGTGAAGCAACTTTTAATTTATCGCTGTTGTTTTCAAAGAAAATTTTACTTGCAATTCTTGTAATTTTTATTACATCTTCTTTTGCAAATTCCGGGCATCCTTTATTTGCTATAGTACCTTTTACTTTAGGGCAACGATCATCAATATCTGGAACACCATCACCATCAGTATCTGGGCAACCTTTTAAACTTTGTGGGCCAGCAGCATTTGGGCAACGGTCTTCTTCATTCACCACACCGTCATTATCATTATCTAATGGACAACCATTAATATCAACTTTGTAACCATATTTTGTACCAGAACATTTATCATCAATATCTGCAACACCATCCTTGTCAGTATCGGGACATCCTTTCAATTCTTTTGAACCAGCAATATCAGGACATCTATCATCAATATCTGCTATTCCATCACCATCTTTATCTGGGCAACCTTGCAATGCCATTGATCCAGCAACATCTGGGCAACGATCGTCTTTATCAGCAATACCATCACCATCTTTATCTGGGCAACCTTTAAATGCTGCTAATCCTGCAACATCTGGGCAAGCATCCAAATAATCAGGGATACCATCATTATCTTTATCAAGTGGGCAACCTCTAGCATCTACAATTAAGCCAGCAGGCGTATTTGGACATTTATCATTTCTATCAGACACGCCATCTTTATCAGCATCTTTCTTTTTGCCAATACTAAAAGTTAAGCCAGCTGTATGAAATAAGTACATATCATTGCCTTTACTAATACTATTTCCATCTCTTGAGTCACTGTTAGAGTTTATGAATGTTTCTTGTATATTAAAAGTTACAACTGGTCCTAATTTAATGTTAAAACCTGCTCCAAAAGCAGGTGCTGCAAAATCCATTTTTTTAGCAATATTATCTTTGCCTAAATCAATATTTTTATCAAATAGAATTCCACCACCGCCAACAAATAAATAAGGATTTACAGTTGCATTGCTATTAAAGAAATTGAATCGAAGATTCATAAGCAAAGAAGTAAAACTGCTTCTAAAGCTGCTGGCTGGTGCTGGTCTATCAATACCTATACGTCCTTTGTGCGATATAAAATCTAGTGCAAAATGTTCGCCTAAATATCTAGAAATCGAAATGCCTCCAACACCGAAAGCATGCATATTTGTACTATAAAAATCATTGCCAAGATCGCCATTATATTGGCTTACTCCAGCATGAAAACCAATATTCCATTTTTTATCGACCGTTTGTGAATTAGAATTTAATGCAAAAGTTATGCATAATAGAAGTAATAATTTTTTCATTTTAATTTTTTAATTGTTATATGCAAAAGTGCATTAACACAATGTTGTAGCTATTACAGTATTATTGATAATAGTTATATGATTCTTGGTTTTGACTTGATTTTATTGGCTCGCTGTGACATATCAGCATATATCTTTGATAATATACTTATTTCTTTTTCAGTTTTCTCCTCTACGTTTATTAAAGCATTATTTGCTGGCTTATGTGATGCCATTAATTCATTTACTTTTAAATGCAATGAACCAGAAAACCGATTAAATGATTTTTGTATGATAAATAGACTTAAGAAAGTAATTCCGTGAATCATATCTCTTATACTATCGTGTATGCCCTGAGAATAAAACTGTTTATTACAAAACCAATAAATTGTAATAGCAAGCACTATAATAAACGTGATTGAATTGCCAAGAATAATTGTTATTATGGCTGTTACTTTTTCAAAAAGCATCTCAATTTGATGGTATATTTTTTTCATTTTTTTTGATTTGTATGTAAATAAAGAAGGCAGGGTTGTTGCCCCACCTTGCTTTACTTTTAAACCCTAAACTAAACCTTACACTGTTTTGTATTATTTTATAGTAAAATCTTTTAATGCCTGCCCAAGAGCATTTACGTCGCTATTAAATGAAGCTTTAAATGACTCCCAATCTGTATTGCTTTTTTCGTAATTTTCAATTTTTAGTTTCAAATTCTGATTTTGCATTTCCATATCATCGATACTTTTTGAATATACTGCAGCAGTTGCCAATCCTGCACTTTTCAGTTTTTCTTTTAATTGATCAATACGGATTTTATTATTTTTAATTGTAGCTTCAGCAGCATTTTTAAATATTTTCCACTCAACAATTGTTGCTTGCTTTTGAGCTGCAACAGTAGAGTCTTTTTTTACTTCCTTTAAATTCTCTTTAGCATCTAACACTTTGTTTTCTGCATTTTCAACTTTTTGTTCAGAAGATGTACAACTGGTTAAACTGGCTGCTGCTATTGCGATTATCAATAGACTTGTAAAAACTGTTTTTTTCATTTTTCCTTTTTGATTGTTATTTAATAATTATAATTCATTAATTAATTTGATTAATTCATCCCTTGTTTTACCTAGCTTAATCTGAAGTTTTCCTAACATCTCATCTTTTTTACCTTCTAAAAACATTAAATCATTATCTGTAAGTACTGCAAATTTTTGTTTAAGCTTTCCCTTTTGTTCGTTCCAGCTGCCGTTGATGTTTGTCGTATCCATTTTATCCATTTAACTATACATTAGAATTTGTGAAAGAATTTTTAAGTTATAATGTTGCTTGCTTAATATTCCAGAGTTTTATACAATGAATTATTAGATAATGTAATTAATATTTTAAAATTTATGTTTACGCTTCGTTTTCTACTTTTTCAAAATCATGTTCATTAATTATAGATTCAATAACTTCATCCTTTAAATCTTGATGATGATTTGTTAATCGATTTTTATGAAATAAAACGATATAAAAAATTACAGCTAGAATACAAACAGCAACTAATCCAATTTGTGTAGATGACATTGTGATAATTTTTATTTTTATGTAATACTTTAGGTATTTTTTTTGTGCAATTCAAAATACTCCTTAACAAAAGCGTGTTGTTGATTATCGGTCATTTTATCTGCTTGCTTTAAAGTGATATTTATTTTTTCAAATTCTTTATCTAACTTCAAAATATTGTATAGCTCTATCTTAGCTTCAGTAGGACCAAATAACAGTACATCATTATAGTCTTTGATTACAACAGCTAACTTTTTATAGAATACAGCTTCTTGTTGTTGCTCTTTGTTATGCATCGTATATTCACTTCTGCTCAAACTATCATTTTTTATTAGATGTGTAAATTCAGATTTGATTTCAGTAGTTTGAATTGAATCAGAATGAAATTCTATTAAATGAGCAGCAGAATGATCCATAAATATTCCTAATTTTTTAATTTTATTTTCAGCACTCATTTTTTTTTATTTTGATGGTTGATTTCATATTTACTTAATAAGCTACTTAGTGATTCTTGATAATTTTGTAGCGACTCTGCATTGATTTCAGGCGAACCTTCATTAGGAATAGTCAAAGGCATTTCATCTATAAATTTTAACAGCTCTGGATAATTATCTTCAATTTTAGCAGTAGTTTCAATAATACTATTTGTTATATTTAAGTCGAGTTGCATCATCTATATATTTAAAATTTTAATTCAAATACCTTCTCAAAATCCAGACAGTTGTTTCGTGTTGCTCCATTATTTTTGTTAAAAAATCTGTTGTTCCTGCGTCTTTATTTTTAATATCACTTTCTTGAATATCTTTTCTTAACTGTATAATAATAGTTTCATAATCGCCATTCAATTCTTTTATCATTTCTTTTTGCGAAGGATATCTATCTGGCGATTCTTTAAGCCTTGAAAGTTTTGAAAACTCTTTCATTGTTCCAATTGTATTGCCACCAAGTTTGTTTATACGCTCAGCTACTTCATCTATCGTTACTTCAAGTTCGGTATATTGTGCTTGAAATAATTTGTGTAGTTCCATAAAACTTTCACCAGATACATTCCAATGAAATTTTCTAGTTTTAATGTACAAAGTCATTTCATCTGATAAAAGAACTGAGAGTAATTCAATACTTTTATTCAAGTCCTTTTCTGTAATGCCTATTTTAATTGCCATATTAATTACTTTAAATTTATTTTTTTAATCAAGACATTTATAATACAAATCCAAGTGTTGCCTGATACCAAACATTTTTATAGCGTGGTGTTGATGAAGTTCCATCTCCATTGTTATTCTGAGCATCCCAACCCACTCTAGTACCAATAATTAATTTTTTAACAGTAAAATCTACACCAGTTAACACACTCAAAATATTTTTTCTAATATTATCATTATTAAATTCTTGTTGCTGAGCAATACTTGTAGATGAATTGGTGAATACATCTTTTTGTGATAGCAGGTAAGAATATTGTGGGCCCACAACTATTGTTATAAAATTACTGGGCTTAATTGCAAAAAGTAAGGGAACATCTATAAAGTTGGTCGTTCTAGTAAATTCATAAGCACTACCTAAAATACTGCCAGTTCCTTTAAAGCCTTTCTGAGAGAATAACAATTCTGGTTGAAAAGCAAAATAACTAGCAATGGGAATAGATACAAAGCCACCAAGTGCTAATCCAAATTTTGAATTTGCATGAAATTCATTGTCCTTTGAGTCAAATACATTTGAATAATTCGTACCAAGCTTCAATCCTAATTTCAAATTATTATCAGTTGATTTTGATTGAGCCATTCCACTACAAAAAATAACAACGATTGCAGTAATGGTTAAAAAATTTTTTTTCATTTTTATTATTTATCGTGAAAGAATTCTCACATTGCAAAGTTTCCAAATTCAGGTTTGCAAAGCATTACACAAGCTTTACTATTAGTTATATTATTCACACTTTTAATATCAAGCACTTATAGAAAACAATAACAAATTCAGACTTTGATTTGGAATATTTATCCAAATTAAAATTTTAAAAAAGCTTTATAATATTATATATCACTTATTCAATCTAAATTATGCTTCTACAATTTTTTCTAAAATTTTTTTAAGCAATATCTTTTGAAGTCCGTTTATTTAATTAACTTGCTTTATTTCGATTTTTAATAAAGTTAAATTTTATGCGTTGAGTTGTAGGCACAATATTTCCCAGCAAAAAGCCCCAGGGCTTTAAGGGTTCAATATTATCAAAAACGACCTTTATAATTGCTGTTAAGGGAATAGACAAAAACATACCAGGCACACCCCACAACGCACTACCTACAAGCACTACAACAATTGATATGAGTGCATTAATTTTAACTTTTGAAGCAACAATACGTGGTATGATAAAATGATTATCGATAAATTGAATAAGCAAATACATTAATAAAACAAGCAAAGCATAAGTAGAAGAATCTTTGGTTACATAAGCAATAAGCATTGGCAATGCAATTGCAATAACTCCACCTATGTATGGAATTACATTTAGCAATGCCCCAGTAATTCCAAGTATAATCGCATAATCAATTCCAAGACATAAAAGCCCAATTGAATTCAAAGTAGCTATAATAGCTGCCTCTAACAGCAAGCCTATTAAATAATTTTGAATAATCTTTTTTGAATTGCCTAAAATTTCAAAAATAGCTATATGATATGTTGTACTAAATAATCTTCTAATGAATTCTAATAACAGGTCTTTATAAAAAAGTATCATAAACAGATACACTGGCAATATAAAAACGATAATTATAGTACTATTGATTGTAGCTAGTGTATTACCAATAGCTCCACCAATATTGTTTACAGCCTCACTCTCTACTTTCTTTATCCAATCTTCAATATCAATAATTCCAATATTAAGGTGTACAGAAGTCCATTGTATTAAACTTTGGGTAGTAGCACTAAACTTAGCACTTAGCTTAGGATAAGTATCGCTAAACAACGTAATTTGTACAGACAAAAAATAAATAAGAAAAATTAAAATACAAATTGCAATGAGTACTGAAACAGAAATAGCAAATGTTCGATTAACTTTTTTATTTACCAGAAAATTAACAAATGGGTTTAACAATATTGCCAAAATTGTTGCATAAACTATTGGCAAAATAATATGTTGACCAATGTACAATGTATAAACAAAAGCAAATAAACCTATAGAAATTAAAGCAAATTTTGCATAAAATGGTATTTTCAAAATGTAGGTTTACTTGCTTAAATTATTTTAAAAAGAAAAGCTTGATTGTTATAAAATGTACTTAATTAAAGTTTAAAGGTCAATCCGAATTTTCCACCTGAAAAAGCATTACCGCCACCAAACTCAAGATTTAAAGCAGTCTTAGGTGAAAAGAAATATCTTCCACCAACTTGAGCTCCTAAACCAAGACCTGAACTATGAGAACCATAATAACCAGTTGGTGATGACCACACATAAAATCCTAAATTTAATCCTGCATACAAATCGAAATTGCTTGGAATATTCATTACTCGGTTAAAGTGATAATTGAAGTTTCCTGAAAATCCAGTGATGCTATGTTTATAATCATTTCCACTATATTTTTCATTATATCCACGATAAGACAACTCTAACCCAAGAGAAATATCGTTACTAACCCGATGGTCGAAACCCAGATAAACTGGAACACCCCAGTTTGAAAATCCAACACCTAAATTTAATTGAGAAGCTCCTTTTTGAGCTTGAGAAACTAGTGCAATTACAGAAAGTACACTTGCAAAAATAATTTTTTTCATTTTTTTGTTTTGGTTTGTATAACACATCTTAATGTGCTACTGTTTATATTCTACTTATAAGTAGATTTTGATTTATTTGAAATAAAATTTGCTACAACAAATTCCAATATAGTACCTGCTACTTTTTTTATGTTACTCTGCGATGAGCCAATTAATATTCTTTTTGATGCATAACCAACTACCAATCCCAAAATACTTTTTAAAATATTACTTTTAATATCAGTTGCAGATAACACCTCCTGAAAGGTATTTTTAATTAAATTAACTGGCTTTATGCTTTCGAATGTTATATCAAACTGACTTTTAAGATCTACTAAACTCTTTTCCCTTGCCTGTTGAAGCATTGCAATTTTAATAAGCAAAGCATCTGTTTCATTATACTTTCTCATATTTATCTTCTACCATTATTTGCTTGATAATATAATTACGAATAGGAGCTTTAATCCATTGCATTCTGAATACAAAAACTATAGAAATGATAATTGCATTTAGGGCAGCAACTACAAAAAAACCATAATACAATTTTCCTAAACATTGACCTATCCATAATGAAATTCCAATATTGATGCTAAATAAAAAAAGAACAAAAAAGACAAACAAAATCATTTGCACTGCTAAAGAAGAAAATATGTTTGCCGATTTATCTATCGCATGTAGCTTAAGAATTTCTGCAGTTATTTTTGCATAATTTTCTACTTTTTCAAATAGTGTTTCAATCGACGTTTCTGGATTATTCATTTTAATTTTTTGTAGAAAAAAAACTAAGAAATTGCTTTTGTAATTTCCTTTTTTGCTCCTTCAAATTTTTCTTTGCCATTTGCTAACATTTCTTCGGCACTATGTTCAAGGCTTTCATATTTTTTTGTAATTGATTCTACTATTTCTTCAAATTTTTGTTTCAATTCGTCAGTATAATCTTCACCTTTATTTAATATTTTTTTTCTTGTCTTTGAACCTTTGTCTGGAGCAAATAATACTCCCAATAATGCTCCTACAGCTGCACCTGCTAATACGCCCAATACTACATTTGTTGATTTCATTTTTTTATTTTTATAATTGTTAGATAATAATTAATCGATTATTTTTTTCCCTTGAATAATTCTTAAAAGAATTGAAATTGCAGCTATAATCAGTAAAATATGAATAATAGCTCCAACATTAAAAGCAAAAAAACCAATTGCCCAGAAGATAATTAAAATGACTGCGATTAGATAAAGAAGATTACTCATAATATATGTTTTTGATTATTTTTTTAAGTGTGTTTTTTTAAAATTTATCTGTTGATAAAACTATTTGACTACTATAAAACTGAACGTTACCATCATCTTCTGCAGTAATAAATACTTTAGTTGGTTTATTGGCTGATACTGTTTCAAAACTTGCTTTTAACTTAGACGATAGCATACTTGTTGAACTTTTAATTTGACCAACATTTCTAGTAACATCTTCATCTGTAACTAACCATACAACGTATGTTTTATTGGGTGGTTGTAATCTGGAAACTTCGGCAAGGTTTGTGATTTCAATTTTAATTGTATAGTTTTTGTTATAATCCTTTGAAACTTTTACATAGCCCTTTGCAGCAGGAACAACCGTTGACGTTTGAAACATAGCTTTCTTAGAACAAGCTGTAAAACCTAGTAATAATACGCCTAAGGTTAAAGTTTTTAATAATAATTTCATTGTGTATATTTATTTGCAAAGGTTTGCTTTTACTGCTGCTAAAGAATTACACTTCTTTGTGTTTAAGTTATATCATTCACACATTTTAATATAATTAAACCTTTTTAGGCAATAGCTGCTTAATACAAGCTTGAACTAAAAAGAGAATAACTTTAGAAAATATTTGTCAGTTGTTATTACATCTCAAAAAAACATTATCTCCCTCTCCAATTTAATAAGCCTACATTACACCGATTCTGATATTTGGATTATGTAATTCTTACCTATAATTATGCAAATTCAGAATCACCAACTAGACCAACTTTGTTGTGTCTATAAAAAATACAATTTGAAGCTCTTTATAAAATATATGGTTAGTATTCGCTGTAAAATAATGGTGAAAGAAATTTTGAGAAATTTAGGACTTCATTTTATTGTTGTGGATTTAGGCGAGGTAGAAATAATGGAAATCATCTCCGCAGAACAACGAAAAATATTAACAAAAGCACTTACAGATATTGGACTTGAATTAATGGACGATAAACGTTCGATATTAATAGAGCGAATAAAAAATGCTGTGGTAGAAATGGTGCATCACTCAGATACAGAATTGAGGGTAAATTTTTCGCTTTACCTAAGCGAAAAACTTAACTATGATTATACCTATATGGCAAATCTTTTTTCAGAAGTACAAGGCACCACAATTGAGCATTTTATCATTGCACATAAAATAGAAAAAATAAAAGAACTGATTATTTACGACGAATTAAACATTACTGAAATTGCCTGGAAAATGAATTATAGTAGTGTTGCACACTTATCTAATCAATTTAAAAAAGCTACAGGATTATCTCCATCGCACTTTAAAAAATTAAAAGATAAAAGAAGAAACCCCCTGGAGGATGTTGGTATTTAACATCGCCAAATAAATTTATATAGCATATAATAATGGTAAACAAAATAAATATTGATGAGGCAAAGTTGAATCTGATTCAAGAACAGCTTGCTTTTGAAAAAATAGAAAATAATAGATTAACTGCAGCTATTGAGCTTGCCAATAACGAGTTAGTTTACTATAAAAAAGAAAAACAAAAAAGTACCAGAGAACTTGGAATTGCAAGCTACGCCAGAAATCTTATAGAAGCAAGCCTTGACCCGCTTTTTACTATAAATACAGAAGGTAAGATAATGGACATGAACAACGCTTCTGTTAATATTACAGGCAAGTCAAGAGCAGCATTAATTGGCAGCGACTTTTTTGATTATTTTACTGAACCAAAAAAAGCCAGAGAAGGCTATCAGCAAGTATTTGCAAAAGGTTTTGTATCGGATTATCCATTAACAATAAGAGACCATAAATTAACAGAAGTATTGTTTAATGGTTCTGTGTACAAAAGTGAAACTGGGGTAGTTTTAGGCGTTGTGGTAGTGGCAAGAGATATTACAGAACAAAAACGAATTGAAAAGGAACTGATAGAAGCTAGAGTGTTTGCTGAACTTGCTACAGTTATTGCAGAAGAAGCTCAGACTAAAGCTGAGGTGACCAGAAAAATTGCAGAGGATGCAGTAAAGGCAAAGCAGCAATTTTTAAGCAATATGAGCCACGAAATAAGAACTCCAATGAATGCTATTATTGGATTTACAAAAGTGGTTTTAAAAACAGAATTATCTGTTAAACAAAAAGAGTACTTAACCGCTATCAAAGTTAGTGGCGATGCATTAATTGTATTAATCAACGATATTCTTGATTTGGCAAAAGTAGATGCTGGCAAAATGGTTTTTGAACAAATCCCCTTTAGAATTGGATCTTCCATATCATCTATGCTGCATTTGTTTGAAGCAAAAATTCAAGAAAAAAATATTCGACTAATTACAGAATACGATGACAATATACCAGAAATGGTCATTGGCGATTCTGTTAGGCTACACCAGATAATGTTAAACTTATTAAGTAATGCAGTAAAGTTCACCAACAAAGGAAGTATAACAGTTAGTGTAAAATTATTATCGCAAGATGAAGAAAAAATTATTGTGCAGTTTTCAATCACAGATACTGGAATTGGGATTTCTGAAAACAAGCTAGAATCCATTTTTGAAAACTTTCAACAAGCATCAAGCAACACCTCAAGATTGTTTGGTGGCACAGGTTTGGGCTTAGCTATTGTTAAACAATTGGTAGAATCACAAGATGGTAGTATAAAAGTTCAAAGCACAGTAATGCAGGGTTCTGCTTTTAGCTTTAGCTTACCGTTTATAAAAACAAAAGTTACAACTATGCTTGAAGACGACTCCATTCAACTTGATACAGAAATTAAGAATATTAAAATTTTAGTTGTTGAAGATATTGCTTTGAATCAGCTATTGATGAAAACACTTTTAGATGAATTTGGTTTTGAAAGAGACGTTGCTGCCAACGGCAAAATTGCTATTGAAAAAATGCAAGAAAAACAGTACGACATTATTTTAATGGATTTGCAAATGCCCGAAATGAATGGATTTGAAGCCACTGATTATATTCGCAATACCTTGCACTCTACTATTCCAATCATCGCATTAACTGCAGATGTTACAACTGTGGATGTAGCCAAATGCAAAGCAATAGGAATGAACGATTACATTGCAAAGCCTGTTGATGAAAGGGTTTTGTATAATAAAATAATTAAACAGTTTAAAAAATCTGTAGCAATAAAATCTAATATTACAGTTCCTATCCAAGATATTGAACCAAACGAAAAAAAATATACCGACTTAAATTATTTGATAAAAAAAACCAAGTCGAATCCGTCATTAATGATGGAAATGATTGCACTTTATTTAGAACAAACCCCGCCATTAATTCTTTCAATGAAACAAAGTTTGCACGAAAAAAATTGGACATCGTTATATGCTGCTGCACATAAAATAATTCCATCTTTTTCAATAATGGGCATTAGTTCCGATTATGAAACACTGGCAAAAAAAATTCAAGAATATGCAAGTACGCAAGAAATTGAAGATAGCATAGTCGATATGGTTTTAAAGCTGGAAGATGTATGCACCAGAGCTTGTAAAGAATTAAACGAAGCCTATCAACAAATAAAAAATAAAAAAGATGAATAATGAAAAAAGAAAAATATTTTTAGTTGATGATGATGAACTTTTTTTAAAATCTCTAGAAATAGATTTTCGTGAACACAATGACTATATAGTTGAAACCTTTTCATCAGGAGAATTGTGTTTAAAAAACTTGGAGCATAAACCCGATGTTGTTATTTTAGATTACCATTTAGACGGTATTAATAAAAATGCAATGAATGGTTTACAAACTTTAGATGAAATTAAAATCCACAATCCAGATATATCAGTAATTATATTATCATCTCAAGATAAAATTGATGTTGCTATTAACTGTATGCACCACAAAGCTTTTGATTATGTTGTTAAAAGCGAAACAGCATTTATGCGATTACAAAAAATTATAGTTTCTATTTTCCTCTATAAAAAAATGGAGAAAGTATTGAATTGGTATATGAATAAAGTGTAGTTCACTACATTTTTATTAAACACAAATACACCTGTTTGGTTTTATACCTAGCAGGTGTATTTATTTAAAAAAGTATCAAACTGTTTGCTACCTCTACCAACTTATTTTGGTTTAATTGCAATACTATTTTGAATAAATTTTATACTCGTGTCCACAACTATAACATTTGTTGTAATCATTGTTTTTACCGCCACAGTAGTTTGATACAAAAGAAGTGCTTTCAGTTTCGTTGGGCTTTACTTTAATTTTTTTAAATTCGGTCATTTGCGTACTAACATTGGGCACATCGTATCCATTTAAAACAATTAAGGTGATGGCGTAAGCAGAAACATTTTTTGTTTCAATGGTTACTTTACAACCTTTTTTCGATTCCGACAACATTGCCCTATATACTAATGTTGTTCCCGATTTATATTTACCTGTTACCCATTCTGTCCATTTATCAAATGCACCATCACTTTTAAAATCTCCTTTTAAATATTCTACAGTAGTTTGTGCATTTGTATTTACAAATAAAGCACCTAGCATTAATGTTAAAATCAATAACTTCTTTTTCATAATCTAAATTTTTGTAAACCTATACTAATGCTTATTGTAATAAAGTATGAATAAAGTAGTAGAGCTAAGTTCTAAACGAATGAGCAAGCAAAATCAGATTTGTAACAAAACACATTAAACCACATTAAGCACCAATGAAAACTAAAGCTATTTGGAATTAGAGATAATAAGAACTTTTGTTTTATACATAGCTAGTATTTTTTATTTTTAAATGATGATATTTAACTATAGTTTAAAAATAAAGAATAGTGAAACTTTATCGGAAACTCAAGCAAAGAAATTATGATTGTTTTTTTATTGTCGAAATTTCCGTTACATTTTTTTTAAAATCAATGATGGTTAAAATGAAAATTTATTTACAGTAAATAGTTTTAATAATTTTCCAGCATTTGTTTTCGATGATATCAGAAATTCATCAACCAATTTTTTTTACGAACTTGTAGTTAAAAGAAGATAAAATTTAGAATGTGAAGATACTTCGACCCCAAATAACCTTGCCTTGATTCTTGTCGCACGAACCTGTTTTATTTGCTGTTTTGTGAAACACAAGTCTAGGCTTGGGTAAATAAAAAGGGATTTTCTATTACTAGAAAATCCCTTTTGAAATTATAGTAGCGAGGAGCAGACTTGAACTGCCGACCTTCGGGTTATGAATCCGATGCTCTAACCAGCTGAGCTACCTCGCCATTTCGGGCTGCAAATATAGTAGCTTGGTTAGAAAAACCTAATTTAATATGCCAATAGTTTTTCAATTCTGGCTTTTACCTTATCTACAGTTGGCAACATTGCCTTCTCTAAAACAAAGTTTATAGGCACTGCTGGCAAATCCATTGCTCCAATAACCTCAACTTTTGCATCTAAAAAGTGGTAACAAGCATTTGAAATTCTAAGCGATAAAGATTCTGCAAAAGAATTGCTTTGTTGCTCTTCTCCTAACACAATTACTTTTCCGTGTTTTTGTACTTGCTCAAATATTAATTCTTCATCCAAAGGAAATAATGACCGTAAATCCACTACTTCTACATTACCATTAAACAACTTAGCTGCATTTTTGGCAATGTGCACACCCATTCCATAAGTTACAATACAAACAGAATTGCCTTCTTTAACTAGTGTGGTATCTGCTTGCAATGCAATGGCTGCTTTTCCTAATGGCAAAATATAATCACTAGCCGGTTCTATTGTTTTTGCCCCATCTGTACCCTCCACTTTACTCCAGTATAAACCTTTATGCTCTAACATAATTACAGGATTGGGGTCTAAAAATGCTGCTTTCATTAAGCCTTTCATATCTGCGGCATTTGAAGGGTAAGCAATTTTAATTCCCTTAATGCTTAATAAAGTGCTTTCAATACTACCACTATGGTAAGGACCACCACCATCATAAGGACCCACAGGAACACGCAACACCATTTGGATTGGAAATTTACCGTTGGTTAAATAACTTGACCTTGATATTTCATTGACCAACTGATTAATTGCAGGATAAATATAATCTCCAAACTGAACTTCTACTATTGGTTTTACACCCACAGCACTTAATCCTGCTGTAGACCCTACAATGTATGCTTCTTGAATAGCTGTATTAAAAACCCTGTTATCTCCAAATTTTTCTGCCAGTGTAGCTGCTTCACGAAAAACACCACCTAAGCGTTTCCCTACATCCTGACCATAAAAAATACATTCAGGATATTCACGCATAATTTCTTCAATGGCGTGTAATGCAGCATCTACCATCATTACCTTTTCTCCATTCCAAGGTTCTCTAATTCCTACTTCGTGCGTTACAGGTGTAGGAGCATAAATATGATCGCTAACGCTAGTAACATCTGGGTCGGGAGCTAGTTGGGCATTAACAAAAGCTTCATTAATTTCTTTATCTACCTGTGCTTCTATTTCATTTATTTCAAATTCATTAAAACCCGAACCTGTTAATAACAATCTTAATTTAGGTAAAGGATCGTATAAGCCGTGACGCAATAAATCTTCTCTGGTTCTATAAAATTCTTTACGAACACCACTTGTATGATGCCCTAATAACGGCACTTTTGCGTGAACCAAAACTGGTTTACGCTCAGTTCTAGCATATTCAATAGCAATTTGCATAGTTTCGTAACTACGTAAAAAATCGCTACCATCGCATTGCAAACGTTTCATTCCCTTGAAACCCTCTGCATATTCAAAGGCATTCATGGCTCTAAATTCATCGGCACTTGCACTAATACTCCATTGATTATCTTGCACCAAATAAATAATTGGCAATTGCTTTAATACTGCAAATTGCCAGGCTTCACTTACCTCGCCTTCTGTAACTGCACCATCGCCCATTGAGCAAAGCACAATAGAATTTTCTCCCTCGTGTCCTTTATTTAAAGTAGTAAGATTATTTAGTTCTATATAACGCAATCCTTGTGCAATACCAGTTGTAGGTATGGCTTGCATACCAGTTGCACTGCTTTGATGTATGATACCAGGATGCCCATTACCAGCATTACTAGCATGACAGTAATAAGAACGACCACCCGAAAATGGATCATCTTTTTTCCCCAACAATTGAAGCATTAAATGATAGGGCTCAAAATTCATCGCCAGCATCATTGCGTCGTCACGATAATAAGGACTTACCCAATCATGTTGATGCAATTGTAAGCCAGCAGCAATTTGAATAGCTTCGTGTCCACGAGATGATGAATGAACATAGTTGCAGATTTGTCTGTTTGAATCGTAAGTTTCGCTCATGATTTTTGATGACATCATGAGCTTGTACGCTTTCAATAAGGTATCTCGATTAAGCATATACGGAGATTGTAGGTTACTTAAGAGATAACGCAACTATTGCAATATTATTATGGATTGTATGCTTTTTTTTATAGTATAGATATATATCAATGCTAAAACAAGAATTTGGTGTATAATTTCTGGTGTTATTAATATTTATCAACTACCGAAACTTTACCCAATTAATTTTTTAAACAAACCCAATTTCCCTTTGAAAGGTGGATATTTTATTGATGGATCAAACCAAGTGGGGGTTTTTAAAACTGCCTTAGAGTGGCTAAATGTTTTAAAAGAAAAATTGCCGTGATAATTTCCTATACCACTATTACCTCTACCGCCAAATGGTAAATTATGATTGGTTAAATGCCAGCTGGTATTATTAACACAAGCTCCACCACTTGGCACTTTTTGCAGCCAAAAATTTTGTGTGTGCTTATTGTTGGAGAAAATATAAAAAGCCAGCGGATTTGGGTTTTTGCTAATAAAATTCAACGCCTCTTGATTATTATTGTAAGTAATAATTGGTAAAATGGGTCCAAAAATTTCATCAACTAATAAGTTACTATCAGGGTTAATGTTTTCAATTATGGTTGGCTGCAGATATAAGGTTTCAAGGTTATAATTTCCTCCATAAACAATTTTCCCTTCGGTTAAGTAACTAACAAGCCTCTCTAATTGTTTGTGATTAATAATTTTTCCATAGCTACTATTGTCTTCTGCATTAGTTCCAAAAAAGTCATTAATACATTTTATCAGAAAAGCCACTAATTGTGCTTTAATGCTACTGTGTACTAATATATAGTCTGGAGCTACACACATTTGCCCACAATTACTAAATTTTGTTACTGCAATTCGTTTTGCTGCAATTTCTACATTAGCTTCAACATCAACAACACAAGGACTTTTACCACCTAATTCCAGCGTTACGGGAACCAAATTTTTAGCTGCCTGCTGATAAATTATTTTACCAACAGCTGTGCTGCCAGTGTAAAATATATGATCAAAAATAAAATTGTTGGTTAGTTGGGGAACAATTGTAGCACCTTCGCCTTCAGTAAAAAGTATATAATTGGGTTTAAATGTTTCTTCAATTATTTTCTTTATTATACCTTGTGTAGCAATTGCAAATTCACTTGGTTTAAGTACAATACAATTACCTGCAGCAATAGCCCCAATGAGTGGTGTAAACAATAATTGAAAAGGGTAATTCCAAGGTGCAATAATCAATACAGTTCCTAATGGCTCGCATTGTATATAACTGGCGGATGGAAAGTTTAACAAATTAGTGCTTACTTTTTGTGGCTTGCACCATTTATCTATTTTTTTTAAAGTCAAATTTAACTCAGACAAAACAAAGCCTATTTCTGTAACCCAAACTTCTTCTTTTGATTTTTTTAAATCATTAAACAACGCTTCGTTTAATTCGTTTTCATATTTAAAAATTGACTTTTGTAAAGCAATTAATTGTTGTTTTCTAAACTCAATAGTTTGTGTAGCTCCTGACAAAAAAAAATCTTTAAGAGCTGGTATATTATATTGCGAATTTTCCATAAATATTTTTCAAAGTTGCAATGTACCTTATTTTTTGAACAATCATTACTACCACTTAACCCTTATAAAAAACATTCATCAATAAAGATGTTTGTTTTGTTTAAAGGTAAATAAACAATAATATTTTTACCTAAATCAATTCAAAATTACTTGGGCTTCAAAGCATTTTTATATGAAGAAATTTGTTAAACTACTGGTCGCTTTTTTAATGTCATCGCTCACTTTAATGGCACAAAACAAACAATTGTCAAAAGAGATTAAAGCCGTTAGAACTAATGCCAAAATAAAAATTGATGGTGATATTAATGAAGATGCCTGGAAAACAGCAGCCCTGGCAACAAACTTTATTGAATGGCGACCAAGTTTTGGAAAAATTGAAGACGAAAAAAACAAAACAGAAATTTTTTTATTATACGATGATGCTGCATTTTATGTAGCTGGGTTTTGCCACGAAACAAGTGTTGATAGTATTTCAAAAGAATTGGTAGGCAGAGATGTTGTTGGTGTAAATGATTTTGTAGGAGTCATCTTTGATACTTATAACGATAAAATTAATGGCTTTGGATATTATGTAACGCCACTTGGTGAACAATTTGATGCTAAATATTCATCAAATGGTGAAGATGGTAGCTGGAGTAGCGTTTACGAAACAAGTGCTAAAATAATTAAAGGTGGATGGGTTTTTGAAATGAAAATTCCTTATTCAGCCATTAGGTTTGTAGCCAAACCCAACCAAACCTGGGGAATGAATATAACAAGAAAAAGAAATAAAAGTGGGCAACAACTTTTTTGGAATGCAGTGGATCCAGCTATTGGAGGAAGTTTTTTAGCCCAGTTTGGATTGTTTAAAGAAATTAATAATATCAAACCTCCAATAAGATTATCTTTTTCACCATATTTATCAATTAACGCAAACCATTATCCATACAACGACCCCAACCAAAAAAACTTAAAAGCCACAATTAATGGTGGAATGGATGTAAAATATGGCATTAACCAAGCTTTTACTTTAGATATGACATTAGTGCCAGATTTTGGACAAGTACAAAGCGATAATCAAATTTTAAACCTTGGACCCTTTGAAGTAAAGTACAACGAGTATAGAAATTTTTTTACAGAAGGAACAGAATTGTTTAGCAAAGGAAATCTATTTTACAGCAGGCGAATAGGTGGCTATCCTGTAAACTTTGGAAAAGCTTATGATAATTTGGGAACTTACGACTCGGTAATAAAAAATCCAATTGAAACCAAACTTGTAAATGCAACTAAAATAAGTGGCAGAACATCTAAAGGTTTGGGAATAGGCGTATTAAATGCAATTACAGCACCGCAAACAGCTATCATTTATAATAAATTAACTGGTAGCAACAGAGAAGTTGAAACTAGCCCTCTTACAAATTATAACATTTTTGTTTTAGATCAAACCTTAAAAAACAACTCGAGTATTTCATTTATCAATACAAGTGTTATTAGAGCTGGTGCAGATTATGATGCTAACGTTAGTGCTGCACTTTGGGACTTTTATGATAAGAATAACAAATGGAATTTTAATGGCAAAGTTGGAGTTAGTAATTTAATAGGTTACAACGCAGACAAATCAGCACTTTCGGGGTATACACATAACATTGGATTTGGAAAAACAAGTGGTAGATTTAATTTTAATTATTGGCAGGAAATGGCAAATGATAAATACCAACAAAACGATTTGGGCTATTTTACAAATAATAATTATTTCGACAATGGTTTTTGGATGGGTTACAAATGGTTACAACCTAAAAAGTGGTATAATAGACTAAATTTAAATTTTAATACAAACTACTCGATAAGATTAAAGCCTTGGGATTATCAAAGCTGGAATGTAAATGCCAATATTAATGGTCAACTTAAAAATTTATGGAATGCAGGAATTAATGTATACGCAAATGCAAATAGCAATGATTTTTACGACCCAAGATTAGATGGATATGTATTTAAAAGACCTTACCAGTATGGAGCAGGTTTTTGGTTTAATACAAATGAATCAAAAAAATTCTTTACAAACTTTAGTATTTATACAGCTCACAGACCTACTATTAAAGGATTTGGTTACGAAACTAATTTATATAATCAGTACAGGTTTAACAATAAACTTACTTTAGGCATAACAAATTATTTAGATATTACAAACAATGGAATTGGTTTTGCATTTATTGATAACACTTTAAATGCACCAGTGATTGGATTGCGACAAAGAGTTACAGCCGAGAACACCTTATCTGTTAAATACAACTTTAACAATAAAATGGGTATTAATTTTAGAGTAAGGCATTATTGGAGCAAAGTACGTTATGAAGATTATCAATGGCTGCAAAAAGATGGCACACAAACAGCCTATAATCCAACACAAAGTGGCGATGCAAATTTTAATACTTTTAATGTAGACATGACTTATACCTGGCAATTTGCACTGGGAAGTTTTATAACTTTTAATTGGAAAGATTTCAGTTATCAAAATAAAATGGAGTCGGAATATTTTAAAAACCTACACAATACTTTAAATGCACCTCAAAGCAATAATATTTCTATAAAAATTATTTATTTTCTTGACTATTTATCGCTTTTAAAGAGAAATTAGCATCGCTTTATTTTTCAGGAACCTCTTTTTTACTGCCATTTTTTCCTTTTTACTCTATTGGCAACAAAATTGACTATACCGTGTAAACATAATTATAAAAGCTATGCAAGAGAATGATATTGTAGAAAATGTCTCAGAAACCACCCAAGCAAATTTAAATACTGACGAAAATGCAGCAGAAACGACTTCTTCTAACGAAAATGTCGTAGAAAATGAAGTCGAAAAACTTCAAGCAGATTTACTTGAACAAAAAGATAAATACCTGCGTTTAATGGCAGAATTTGAAAATTACAAGCGTAGAACATCAAAAGAAAGGATTGAACTAATTCAAACTGCTGGTAAAGATGTTATTGTTTCAATGCTAGATGTTTTAGATGATGTTGACAGAGCCGAAAAACAATTAACCACATCCGACGATATCGCTGTTCAAAAAGAAGGCATTCAACTTGTATTCAACAAAATAAAATCCAGCTTGTTTGCAAAAGGCGTTAAAGTAATGGAAAGTGTAAATACTGACTTTGATGTAGAAAAGCACGAAGCTATTACAGAAATACCAGCTCCATCTGAAAAATTAAAAGGCAAAGTTTTAGATGAAGTTCAAAAAGGATACTATTTGAATGATAAACTTATCAGATTTGCAAAAGTTGTTGTAGGAAATTAAAACCCTAATGTGCTAATCATTAAATTAGCCAATAAACCATCAATATTAGCACATAAGCATATTTATGAAAAGAGATTATTACGAAATATTAGGAGTGTCTAAATCTTCATCTGCCGATGAAATAAAAAAAGCATACCGAAAAACGGCTATGCAATATCACCCCGATAGAAATCCTGGAGACAAAGCTGCTGAAGAAAAATTTAAAGAAGCTGCTGAAGCCTATGAAGTATTGAGCGACACTGATAAAAAAGCAAAATATGACAGATATGGTCACCAAGCGTTTTCAGGTGCAAGCGGTGGTGGTGGATTTCATAACTCCAATATGGAAGATATTTTTAGCCATTTTGGAGATATTTTTGGCAATAGTGGTTTTGGTGATTTTTTTGGTGGTGGACAAAGCCAAAGAAGCAGTGGTGGAAGACAATCTGGTGGACAAAGAGGCAGCAACTTAAGAATTAAAATGAAGCTCACTTTTGCTGAAATTGCCACAGGCGTTACAAAACAGGTTAAAGTAAAAAAACATGTTGCTTGTACTACTTGTGGTGGTAATGGTGCAAAAGATAAAAGTAGTTTTCAAAAGTGTAATACATGTGGTGGCAGTGGTCAGGTACGTAGAGTTCAAAATACATTTCTTGGTCAAATGCAAACTGTAACAACTTGCCCTTCTTGCCACGGCGAAGGATCAACCATCACAGCTAAATGTGGTTCTTGTAAAGGCGAGGGCAGAATGTTTGGAGAGGAGATGATTAACATTGAAATTCCAGCAGGTGTGCAAGATGGTATGCAGCTAAGTATGAGTGGTAAAGGAAATGCAGGAGAAAGAGGCGGCTATCCGGGAGATTTAATTATTCAAATAGAAGAAGAACAACATCCAGAACTACAACGTGATGGGCTGAATGTTGCTTACGATTTATACATATCATTCCCAGATGCAACATTTGGTACTGAAGTAGAAGTGCCAACTATTACTGGCAGAGTTAAAGTTAAAATTCCTTCAGGAACACAAAGTGGAAAAATATTAAGATTAAAAGGTAAAGGATTTCCTGAAGTACAAGGATATGGTAAAGGTGATCAAATGATTTATGTAAATGTTTGGACTCCTCAACACTTGACTAATGATGAAAAAGCTATTCTAGAAAAATTAAATAACAGTGATAATTTTAAACCTAAACCTGATAAAAAAGATAAGAGCTTTTTTGAAAGAGTAAAAGAAGCATTTAGTTAAACATTGCTTTAATATATTTTTAAATAGGCTGTCTCAAAAGGGCAGCCTATTTATTGTAATAATGACTTTAATTTCTCTCTCAATTCTTCTTTCCAAATATCTGTAGCAATAATTTTACCTTGTGGGTTTATTAGTACATTATAGGGCACAGACGCAACAAAATATTTTTTAGCAATTTCACTTTTAAGTCCAATCGTGTCGCGTACTTGAGTCCAAAATAAACTATCTTGCTTAATTGATTTTTGCCATGTAGTTTTTAGTGTATCAAAGCATATTCCAAGTATCTCAAACTTTTTATCCTTATAAAGTTTATAGGTTTCAATTTCAAAAGCTGTTTGCTTTCTATAGTTTGTGCAGTTACTTTCCCAAAAATCAATCAACAAATATTTACCTTTAAACGTAGCAAGGCTAATATTCACATTGCTTGTATCTACATATTTAAAATTGGCAGCTGCTTCATTAATCAAAAATAGTTTAGGATTAGATTTTACAACCTCGTATAATTGACTTTTTAAACCATTGAGCTGATTATTTAACGGAAATTCATTACAAGCAATAGTTATTAACTTATAACCTTCATTTTCATCTATAGCTTTTGTTTTGTGGGCATAAAACAAATAAAAATATTTTAATGCTGGACTTTGAGTTTTATTAATGCTAGTTAAAGCGTAATCTTTAATTAAAGATGATGTAATTTTTTCTTCTGCCTTTGCAATATTTATAGTACTGTCAGTAGCTTTATTTTTTATTAATGTGTCAATATTAGCTAATACATTTTTTTTTATAGTTAATAATGAATCGTAAATAATAATAAATTGATGCAATTTTTGGCTGCTAATTGAACCTTGAACTTCGTATTTTTTATACGCATTATAATCGGCATTAATATTAATTTCTTTGGTATCATTCACAAACCATATTTCATTAGCACCATCAACTATTATGGCATACAACTCTTCTCCATTTGCTAATGACTTTAGTTGATATTTTCCATTTTTATCAATCGTTGTTGTATCTAAAATAATTGGTGCATTCTCATTTCCAAAACTCAGTAACTGAATTTTTTTTAATGCTCCATTTTGAATAGTACCAGCAACGGAAATAATATTATTATTTTCTTGATTACAGCTTAAAATGAGAAAAAAAATGAATAGGGAAAATACTGTTTTTTTCATATTAACCATTCAGTTTTTGAGTTAACAAGTCTGTAACTTTTTTTGGATCAGCTTTTCCTTTACTCATTTTTTTTACTTCCCCAACAAATAAACCAATTAGTCCTTTTTTCCCTTTTTTATATTCATCAACTTTATCAGGCATATTTTTCAATACAGCATTCACCCACTCGTCAAGTTCACTGTTATTGCTTGTTTGAACTAAATTTAATCCCTCGGCAATTTCTAAAGGAGTTTTATTTTCAGCAAAAAGCAAAGGCAATATTTTTGATGATGCTACAGAAAAATTCACCTTACCTTCATCAATTAACAATACTAAATCAGCCAACTTTTTGGGAGTTAATTGTGTTGCCGCAATGGTTTGATTTGTTTCATTCAAAAATTGTTTTATTGGACCAATAATAAAATTTGCAACAGCTTTATAATTATTAGTATGTTGTATCGTTTCGTTAAAGAATAAAGACATTGATTTATCATCACAAATTATACTTGCATCGTAATAGCTTAATTGAAAATCCTGCTGATATTGAGCTATAAGTTGATTAGGCAATACCGGCAATGCCAATTTTATATTATTAATATATTCGTTAGTTAAATGAAATGGCGTTAAATCAGGGTCTGCAAAATATCTATAATCGTTGGCATCTTCTTTCTCTCTAATTGCAGCAGTTGTATCTGTATTTACATCGTAGCTTCTTGTTTGTTGAACAACAGTTCCACCATTTTCAACTAAGTGTATCATTCGTTTTATCTCGGCATCAATGGCTCTTTTTACATTTCTTATAGAGTTTACATTCTTCACTTCTACTTTTGTACCAAGCTTAGTTGTTCCTTTTAATCTTATAGATACATTAGCATCACATCTTAAACTACCTTCTTCCATATTTCCATCGCAAACACCTAACCACCTTACTAATTTTCGAATTTCTGTAACATATTGAAAGGCTTCTTCAGAGGAATGCAAACAAGGCTCTGTAACTATTTCAAGCAGTGGGGTTCCTGCTCTATTTAAGTCAACACAAGTTTCATTATCATACAAATCGTGAATACTTTTTCCAGCATCCTCTTCTATATGAATTCTATTAAGTTGAATATTTTTTTCAGTTCCATTAACTTTAATTGGCACAAAACCACCTTTACAAATAGGTGTTGTATGCTGTGAAATCTGATAGCCTTTAGGCAAATCGGGATAAAAATAATTTTTTCGGGCAAAATAATTTTTACTTACTATTTCACAGTTACATGCCAAACCCAACATGACTGCAAAATCTATAGCTTTCGTATTGGTTTTTGGCAAAGTTCCAGGATGCCCTAGTGTTATTGGGCTAACTTGGGTATTAGGTGCAGCACCAAATAAAATGCCGTCCCCACAAAAAAGTTTTGTTTTGGTTTGTAATTGAGCGTGAACCTCAAGACCTATAACTGCTTCATATTTTAACATATCCATTAAAGCAAAAATAAGGAGCAGGCTTTTATACCAAACTAATTTTTGCTATTGGGTTAAACTTTGAATATTGTTAAAAACCAAAGCTGATATTTGTTGAATTGCTTTAGGCAGTTTATCCTGATTTTTACCTTGTGTCATTATAGAAATTAGGTAAGGTGTATTATTGGCATAAACAATACCTGCTTCAGAAAATGCGTGATTATTAGCATCGCCTTTTTCACCAAATTTGTGTGAAACTTTTACATTGTCAGGAATTCCTTTCATCATTCCTTCTGTAAAGTCTGATTGGCTCAATAAAGAAAGTGCGTATTCAGAATCATCAAAATTAAGATAACTACCATTGTATAATGCAATCCAAAAAGAGGAGTAATCCTTAGCAGAAATAACTGCATCATTTTTGGTTAAATCACTACTCAAGCCCATATCCGTAAAGGTTTTTTGAAACTCTGAAAAAGGAATCGAATTCATTAACAGCATGGTTGCATTATTATCTGAGTGACAAATCATATAAGTAAATAATTCTTTATAGGTATAAGTTCCACCAATTTTAATTGTCTTTTTCAAGAACTCTTGTTTTAAACCTTTTGCTTCATCTGTTATGGTATTAAAAGTTATTCGAGTATTTAAAAAACCAGGTTTCTCTTCCGAAATTCTCAGATAAGTCATTAATAAAGGAACTTTAAAAAGCGACCCGGGCTGGTATTTAATTTCATCATTTAAGCTAGCCCACAATCCTCTTTGAAATACTCTTATATAAACAGAAGCATCGGAAATATCATTTGAACTTTTTAGATTATTTATTAAACCAGCTAACGATGTTTTTATCGAGTTAAAAGATTCATCCTCACACGATCTCTCAGCTAAAAGCAATGGTTTAATAAATTTTCGACCTGCCAGTCTTTTAATTTCAAAACCACAGGAATTAGAATATACAGGCTGCAAACTAGCGTTGCCATTAAGTACTACTGCATTTTTATTTGTGAAAGAAAATAATAAAAATGAAAATAAAGCTCCAATGATTGTAAACAAAAAAATGAAATACAAAGGCACTCGTTTTAAAAAAAACTTCATATGGTATTTTTTACAAAATTAGGGTTAACCCCATTTTTTATTAAGAAAAAAAATTATCAATTAATTTTACACAATGAATAAATTTTTGATTGTTGGACTGGGAAATATTGGAAATGAATATGCCAATACTAGACATAATATAGGTTTTGATGTGGTAAATGCATTTGTTTTAAAAAATAATGGTCAATTTAAACTCGATAGACTTGCTTATGTTTCTGAGGTTAAATGGAAAGGAAAAATATTTATTTGTATTTTGCCTACAACTTATATGAATTTAAGTGGTAAAGCATTCAAATATTGGATAGATAAAGAAAAAATTGATATAGAAAATTCATTAACCATATTAGATGATTTATCGTTACCAATTGATAAATTAAGGCTAAGGCCCAATGGAAGCCACGCTGGTCATAATGGTTTAAGAGACATAGAGCTTATGTTAGGTTCAAATAATTATCCAAGATTAAGATTTGGTATAGGGAATAATTTTCCAAAAGGTATGCAAGCCGATTTTGTTTTAAGCAAATGGCTACCAAATGAAATAGCCACTGTTAAGCATAAAGTAGATAAATCCATTGAAATAATTGAAAATTTTGCAGCTATTGGCATAGAAAAAACAATGAATTTAGTAAATAACCTATCTTTTAAACAATAAAATATCACATTTTAAAGTTATTAATAGTTGAATTTATGGTTAGTGAATGATTTTATGTTCACTTCAAACTTACAACTTATTATAAAATGAAGATATTCTGCATTGGTAGAAATTATAGCGAACACGCAAAGGAATTAGGCAATGCAGTGCCAGATGAACCTGTTATTTTTATAAAACCAAAAACTGCTTTAATTCAAGGCAATACGCCATTGTATTATCCTCAATTTAGTAATGAACTGCATTACGAGGCAGAATTGGTGCTTCACATTTGCAAAAATGGAAAATATATTCCTGAAAAACACGCATCGAAATATTTTAATAAAATTACTGTTGGAATAGATTTTACAGCACGCGATATACAAAACCAACTAAAAGAAAAAGGATTGCCCTGGGAAAAAGCAAAAGCTTGGGATAACTCAGCTTTTGTTGGCATTTGGAAAGATATTGAAAAGGTTAAACTTCCCACAGATTTTTCTTTAAACCTCAATCACGTTCAGGTCCAAAAAGGTAATAATACACAAATGATTTTTTCCTTCGAAAAAATCATAGCCAATATCTCAGAGTATTTCTCTTTAAATATTGGCGATATGATTTTCACAGGTACTCCTGCCGGAGTAGGGGAATGTGTTGTAGGTGATATTTTAACAGGCTTTCTTGGAAATGAACAAGTTTTTGAAGTGGCTATAAAATAGATTATACTCAAATCAAATTAATATCATAAAAGCTATCAATATTTAGTAAACAGGTTCCTTTTACAGCACATCATTTATTACAATAAAATGTTGTTCTTTTTTTGATTTTACAACTTTATATTCCGAAATCAAAGGTTATTTAATGCAACCTCTTAATAGGAAAATTGATAGATAAAAAAGAAATTTATTTGCCAACCCTATTCATTAATCCTTTTTACCAAACTCCTATTAAAAAATTTAGCAAAAGTGTTTAATTGTGGCTGGTCAACGTTATTTAGTGGGTGAATTGATAATTCATAATCTTTCCACCAAGATCCGGCTGCCCAATATGATGCACCAATATTGTGCATTTGTAAGTATTCCAGAAAATGATACATAACAGTTAGCCACTTACCATCATTTTTAGGAATACCAAATTCTCCTACATACCCTCTTAGATTATTTTGAGTTAGCCATTCAACAAATGGTCGCATTCTCTCTACTCCTATCCATTCATAAGCACCATCGTTATCATAAGAATTAACATACCTTCCAGAGTAATCATTATCAAAATAACAATGTGCATTAAACATCAATTTATTAGCCGGATCACTCAAATTTTTTAAATCATCATTATAAAGCTTCCATGTAACAGGGTTAGAATAATTGTCCCCATCTACTAATATTATGGTATATCGATCTATTTCCCTTATTCCATTAATTACTTGCTGTACTGTATTTGACCAATTGTAAGGACTCATCTCATGTGGCTCGGTCATTATTGAAAACGCATAAACATTTGGCTTATCAAACATAGCCCTTGCCATTCTTTTCCAAAAATCAGTAAGATGCCAAGCAGTAATAATTGGCCCACCAACTACGTAAGAAATTTCATCTAATTGATACCTGCCAAAATTTTGAAGTACCAGATTTACCATTATTTTATTTTTTGCACAATCATCAACAAATTGTGTAATTAACTTTAACTCCTTTTCATCTAAAATACCACCTGGAGTTTTTTGCACCCTTTCCCATTTAAATGGTAACTGAATTAAATCAACTCCTTTATTAGCAAAATATCCTATTTCATTCTTATTGGGATAGGTATAGTCCACTCCCAAAACTCCAGGAATATTTTTTTCCCCAAACTCAGCCCCACATAATGTTACACCATAGAGCAAATTATTTGGTTGTGCATAAACGACTGTCGGGTATAGTTTAACAACAATTAGAATTATAAGTAATGAGCAATGAAGAATTTGATTTGGATTTAATTTTTTCATAAAATATTTTTTTTGATTTTAATAAGATATAAATTCTGAATGAACAATCACTAAAATCTAAGTAGATATATAAAATGAGTATTATACTACTCAGCAGATATTTTAAAACAGAAAGTTTTGATTGAAAACTTAATACCGTACATTGTAAAGCCGTATCAAAACTTATTTTTAATCTGGTTGTCCCCTACAGGCAAAATTTGTTGCAAAAGCAATATTCATTACAATAGGGTCATGGTATTTTAATACTATTTTGCTATTTATTGTACAACCAACAATCATAATATTAATATGAATTTGAAACTGATTCAAAGATGTCATTGGTCCGAATTTAGTTTTTCAATTACCAGTCAAAATTGAGGCCTTAATTAACATAGTAATAGTACCAATATTGGTATTGTTTTTATCCAAAAAAATAAATAAAAAAAACTAAATCAATTTTTTAAGCTCTGTTTTTTGATAATGCTATGAAACTACATATTAATTAAATTACTGTTAAAAAATGTAAAATTCAACAAATAAAAAAATCATTTCGTCAACTATTAATCCAGCTATATATCTTCGCAAAACAAAATCCACCTATGTATAAAGTTGACATTGTTGACGACAGTCAAATGTTTGCTATTTCATTAGCAAACACCTTAAAAGTTATTAGCAAAAATTTTACCCTCGGAAAAATTTGGAATACTGGACAAGATTTTTTACTGAATTTAAAAACTAAAAATTGTGTTCCCCCAGATTTAGTGTTAATTGATTACCGTATGCCCTATTTGACTGGTGGGCAGTTGAGTTATATTTTACAAAGAGATTACTCGGATATAAAAAAAATAGGCATCTCGGCTGATGCAGAACCAGATTGGATCAAAGAATTTTTAGCAACAGGTTGCAAAGGGTTTATTGACAAGTCCTCACATCCAGATCAGTTAAAAGATGCTATTGATACTGTTTTAAGTGATAACTATTATTTGAACTTGTATGTTGAAAAAAAACAGATTAAAAAGTATGACAAGACAAAAGTTGAATTTGATTTCCCATTCGGTCTTTCTGATAACGAATATTTTTATATTCAACTATGTCAATCCCCATTAACTAATGATTCTATAGCTTTTGTTCTAAATATGGGAAAAGAAGCACTTCATAAAAAACAGCAAAAATTATTTAAACAATTTAATGTTAAAAACAGGGCAGAATTGGTAAGCTTTGCTATAGATAAAAAAATTATACGATTTTATAAATTTACCCACTAACTTAACAGCTACTCATAATCAACAAAACTTCTTGAGCCACTCTTGAAAGTTTTTGTTAAGCTGTGAATTTCCTCAGCTCCATTTATTTTTCATAAATAGTTTTGCATTGGCTACAGGGTCGCTTGCACCCAAAACAAACCCCCTTAAAAGCTTACACTCTTAAGGGGGTTTTAATTTGCAAATTATCTATTG
>CAZTOP010000018.1:0-51468 GCA_964615145.1 uncultured Chitinophagaceae bacterium | reverse complement strand
CATCCTATCACTTTAGAAAATATGTTCATCCCTGAGCCGGTAATTGCAATTGCAGTTGAGCCTAAAACTCAAGCTGACGTTGATAAAATGGGTATGGCAATCGCTAAATTGGTTGAAGAAGATCCAACACTACGTGTAAATACTGACGAAGACACAGGTCAAACAATTTTACGTGGAATGGGTGAGCTTCACTTAGAAATTATCATCGATCGTATGCGTCGTGAATTTAAAGTTGAGGTAAATCAAGGTGCTCCACAGGTTGCTTACAAAGAAGCATTCGGACAAACTGTTACGCATCGTGAGGTGTTGAAAAAACAATCTGGTGGTCGTGGTAAATTTGCTGATATACAATTTGACTTTGGACCAGCTGATGAAGAGTGGTTAGCAGCTAATGAAGGTAAAAACTTCCAGTTTGTTAATGACTTATTTGGAGGCTCTATTCCTAAAGAATTTGTACCAGCAATTATTAAAGGTTTCGAAACTTCAATGACAACTGGAGTTTTGGCTGGTTATCCAGTAAGAGATATGAAAGTGCGTGTATTCGATGGTAGTTACCACGATGTGGATTCTGATGCAATGAGTTTTGAGCTTTGTGCTAGATCTGCATTCAGAGAAGCTGGAAGAAAAGCAAAAGCAACTTTGCTTGAACCAATAATGAAGGTTGAAGTATTAACACCAGACCAATATATGGGTGATGTTACTGGTGACTTAAACCGTCGTCGTGGAATGTTGGAAGGAATGGATAGTCGTGCTAACTTACAAGTTATAAAAGCTAAAGTTCCATTGAGTGAAATGTTTGGATATGTTACTCAATTACGTTCATTGTCTTCGGGGCGTGCAACTTCTACAATGGAGTTCTCACATTATAACAATGCTCCTAATAATATTGCTGAAGAAGTGATAGCAAAGAGCAAAGGAAAAATGAAGATTGAAGAATAAAAAATATCTTTCTATAAAACAAGAGCCTCGTTTCAAATGAAACGAGGCTCTTGTTTTATATCCCCACTTTATAAAAAAAGATTAATACAAATCATCCAATTTCATTTTTAAATACTTGATCACGCTTCTGTAGGTACTAAACAATGAAATTCCAATACCAACAACAAGCATACCACTAACAATCATAATGTTTAATTGCAAGTTATGAATTTGCTTTAATTCTGGAATTAAACTTTCAACCCAAGTAACTAAAGCAAACAATAATACTATTGCAATTACTGAGCTAATAAATCCATTCAAAACCGCAGTTAAACTCATTGGTTTTGCAATAAAACTTCTGGTAGCACCAACCATTTGCATTGTTTTAATTAAAAATCTGTTACTAAACATAGCAAGTCTAATGGTATTATCAATAATAAAAATAACAATCAGGCTTAATACAATTGCAACAACTAAAAATACAATGCCCCATTTACGAGCTACTTTATCCATATTTGAAACTAATACAGGAGGGTAATTAACTTCGGTAACCTGATTACCAAAAGCTCCAATAATAGTGCTGGTAATTTTTTCTAAACTATCTTTATTTACATATTCAGCTTTTGCATAAAAATCAATACTTTCAGGCAGTGGATTTGCTTCTAAAATCTTAGCCCAATCCTCATTGTTATCATTATTCCAAATAGCTTTAGCCGCTTCTTTATTTATGTAAGTAACATTTTTCGCAAAAGGCTGTTCCTCCACAAATCTTTTAATTTGTTCAACAGTATCCTTATTCAAACTACGTAAATAGCAACTAATTCGTACATCTTCTTTAAACGCTTTTTCAATACCTCTGGCATTTAAAAATAACCAACCCATTATCCCCATCATTAACAACACCAACGAAACTCCCACAATGCTATAAATATAATTTGGGCGACCTCTCTTTAACCCTGTTTTTCCTGCAACTGACATATCTTAATTTTAAATATTATCAAAAAAACAAATGTACTGCAAACGCTTACATTTGCACATCTTTAACGTTCAAAATAGCTGTTAAAGTATGGCAAGTTAATATTTAAGTTCTTAAATATTTGTTAGAATTTTTTTTGAAACAAGCATTTGTGCTACTATTAATCTGTAGTTGCGTCGCACACTTTTACTTTAAATTCAATACTCGGCAAATAAAAGACTATCAAATATTGTAAAATCTGCATATTAAATCAGTAAAATGTAATCAGGAACAATGGAATATAATTTTAGAGCAATCGAACAAAAGTGGCAACAACATTGGAAAGAAACTAAAGCTTACAAAGTTTCAAACACAAGTGATAAACCCAAGTATTATGTATTGGATATGTTTCCTTACCCAAGTGGTGCAGGTTTGCACGTTGGGCATCCTTTGGGTTATATAGCAAGTGATATTTACAGCAGATACAAACGTCTGAAAGGCTTTAATGTGTTGCATCCTATGGGTTTTGATAGCTTTGGTTTACCCGCAGAACAATATGCAATTGAAACTGGTCAGCACCCTGCTGAAACCACCAAAAAGAATATTGCAACATTTAAAAGCCAGTTAGATAAAATTGGTTTTTGCTACGATTGGGATAGAGAAGTGCAAACCAGCGACCCCAATTATTATAAATGGACACAAAAGATTTTCTTAGAATTATACAATAGCTATTTCTGCAATACTCAACAAAAAGCTAGACCTATTGCTGATTTGATTGCTAAGTATGAAAAGCAAGGCTGTAAACATTTTACTGCAGAGCAATGGAATAATTTTTCTGTTGCTGAAAAAGAAGAATGGCTAATGCAACGCAGGTTGGCTTTTAGCAAATATGGAGAAGTGAATTGGTGCGAAGCTTTGGGAACTGTATTAGCAAATGATGAAGTAGTGAATGGTGTAAGTGAACGTGGTGGTCATCCTGTGGAGAAAAAGAAAATGAGGCAATGGTATTTGCGTATCACTTCTTATGCTGAACGTTTGCTACAAGGCCTAGAAACAGTGGATTTTAGCGATAGTATGAAGGAAATGCAAAGGAATTGGATTGGCAGAAGTGAGGGAGCAGAATTGAAGTTTAAAGTTAAAAGTTTAAAGTCTAAAGTTGAGGAGTTAACTGTTTACACAACAAGACCAGACACGATTTTTGGAGTAGATTTTATGGTAGTTGCTCCTGAACTTGACTGGATTATTGATGTTGTTTCTGATGAACAAAAACAAGCTGTTGAAGAGTATATCAATTATGTAAAAAGTAGGAGTGATAGAGAACGCCAGGCTGAAGTAAAACAAGTGACTGGTTGCTTTACTGGTGCTTATGCTATCAATCCTTTTAATGGCAAAGAAATTCCTATTTACATTGCAGAGTATGTGTTGGCTGGCTATGGCACAGGAGCTATAATGGCTGTGCCTTGTGGCGATGAGCGTGATTTTAAATTTGCCCAGCATTTCAACATTCCTGTTACCAATATTATTGGCGAACATTTTAATGGAACCGAAGCCAATCCTACAAAAGATGCAGTGTTGCAAAACAGCGATTTCTTGAATGGTTTGGTAATGCGTGATGCTATGAAAGTTGCCAATGATAAGATTGAAGAAATGGGTATTGGCAAAAGAAAAGTAAATTACAGAATGCGTGATGCAGGCTTTAGCAGGCAACGTTATTGGGGAGAACCTTTTCCTATAGTTTGGAAAGAAGGTGTGCCCACTCCATTAACCGAAAATGATTTGCCATTGGAATTGCCACACGTTGAAAAATATGGCCCAGGCCCTGATGGTGAAGGACCATTGGCAAACATTACTGAATGGCTGAATACGCCTGAAGGCAGAAGAGAAACCAGCACAATGCCTGGCTATGCTGGCAGTAGCTGGTATTTTTTACGTTATATGGATCCCAATAACGACAAAGAATTTGTAAGCAAACAGGCAAGCGATTATTGGAATAGTGTTGACTTATATATTGGTGGAACCGAACACGCTGTTGGACATTTATTGTACAGCCGTATGTGGACGAAAGTCTTGTTTGACTTGGGTTATATTAGTTTTGATGAACCATTTAAGAAGCTGTTGAATCAGGGAATGATACAAGGTAGTAGTAGGTTTGTATATAGGTATAAAAATCAAAAAAACCTATTAGTCTCTTTCTCAGAACTTGAAAGATTTCATATAAAATGGTTTAAAGAAAATGTATTGAAAAGTGATTATGAACAGTTAGAGAATGAGGAGGATATAATAAAAAAAATTATCATTGGTAATAATATTGATTATGCCTTGACTAAAGATAAATATGAAGAAAATTATGACAAACTTCACGTTGATGTAAACATCGTTGATGGAATTGAATTAGATATTGAAGCATTTAAAAAATGGAAGAATGGGGAATATGCAAATGCAGAATTTATTTTAGAAGATGGCAAATACATCTGTGGTGTTGAGACAGAAAAGATGTCCAAATCAAAATACAATACTGTAAACCCAAATGAACTTTGTGATAAATATGGTGCAGATACTTTCCGTATGTATGAAATGTTTTTAGGTCCTGTAGAGCAAAGCAAACCCTGGGATACAAAAGGCATAGAAGGTGTGCATCGTTTTATTAAAAAACTGTGGCGTTTATTTTTTGATGAAATAAAAGGCAAGGTTTGGACAAACGATACACCCACAGCAGATGAATTAAAAGTGCTGCACAGAACCATCAAAAAGATTGATGAAGATACAGAACGTTTTAGCTACAACACAGCGGTAAGTGCCTTTATGGTTTGTGTAAATGAACTGGCAGATTTAAAGTGCAACAAAAAACAAATCCTTGAGCAAGTATTGATTTTGCTTACACCTTACGCCCCACATATTGCAGAAGAATTATGGAATGCTTTGGGTAATGAAGGAAGCGTTTTAGATGCAAGCTATCCTGTTTTTAATCCACAACTTTTGATTGAAAGCAGTAAGGAATATCCTGTTAGCATCAATGGTAAAATGAGAACCACTTTAACTTTTGCCTTAGATGCGGCACAAGTAGATATTGAAAAAGAAGTTTTAGCCAACGATATTGTTCAAAAATGGTTAGAAGGGAAAGAACCTAAAAAAATCATTTTTGTTAAAGGTAAAATGATTAATGTGGTGATATAAAAAATTTTAGTAATTGGGAGATTATTTATTCTGATTTTCTCCCAATTATATTAAATCCAAAAACCTCATTCGTAGTTACTTTTATTTGATTAAAATTTCTTTTTATAAACCAAGTCTCAGCTTCAAAGTGACTGTGTTCCCATCTAAACTCAGGCGTCATCCAATCTAAAATATCAATCATCATTTCTCTGGCATTTTGCCTATTACCTTTAATTTTTTTAATAATAAATGAAACAGGGAATAAGAAGATTAAGTATAAATAGTACTGCAATTTTAAAGGTAGTTGGCTACTGTATTTTCTTAAAAAATTAAAGCAGTTGTGTATATAATCTTTTCTTGGATGATAGAGCCAAACACTTAATTTCCCTTGCTTTTTTACAAGGGGTGTTAAACAAGAAAAGCTTAATTCGGTATTATTAGTATGTATTAATACACCACTGCAGTGTACAATATCAAATGTATTGAGTTGTAAAGGTGGAAATTGAACATCTGCTTGTATAAACCAAGCATTAGAATGCGTATTTTTTTCAAAAGCTTTTTCAATACTTAAGCTAAAATCGAATCCTAAAACTATTGCTCCTGCATTAGCAATTAAATTATTTAATTGACCATTGCCACAGCCTGCATCCAAAATTAATTTCCCTTTTATTGAGTCGATGGTTTCGTCGGTTTCTTTCAAAAATCTATTCAAAAGTTCAGTAGGGCTGGCATTCCAAGTTGTATCTTTTTCGTAATTAAATAAACGCCACTCTTGTTCAAAGCTTTTTTTTGTATGTTGATTTTTTTGAATTACAAATTTTAGTAATGCTCCGTATTTTTCAAAAATTCTTTGCTTTCTGTTTGCAAAATCTGCAACATTTTTATTTAAAAAAGTATCATAATCTACAACAGCTTCCACTATTAACCTTGGAATACCTTTGATAATTGGATAACAAAAATCATCTCCCAACAAAACTCCATTTTCTACAATTGAAGTGGTGGTTTCATTGTATGTTTTATGTGTTGTACTAATAATTTGTAACGTTAAAATTTGCTTTGTTACAGGGCATCGTAAATATGATAATAATTTTTCTTGCATTATTTTAATTGGGCAATATTAAGCACATTTAAAGAAAATAAAAGCCTCATAAATCCGTTTAATAATCAGATTCATCAACAAAAAATTAAATTATGAAAAATAGATTATTAATAGCACTTTCAGTTTTATATTCCATTGCATCAATAGGACAAAGCAGATATACAGTAGCACAGTTTAATAAAAAAGATGTGCCAGGTGTAATTGGAGAAATTCCATTTGTTGAAAGCACCGTTAGAGAGTCTATCGATAAAAACTTTGAAAAACTTGGATATAAAGGTAGAAAAGTAAAAGACTTTGTAGTTTATAGTGGTGTTGTGTTAAAAGAACTTGACAACATTCCACACGATATATATGTTTTTGTTGATAGAAAAAGTAGACAAGAAAAAGATGTTTCGCTGGTAACTTTTTTAATAGGGAAAGGCTTTGATAGTTTTGCTAGTGACACAGCAGATGCAGACTTAATTAATCAAACCAAGGCTTATATAAACAGTTTAAGAGAAGTTGCAGCAGCTTATGATTTGGAATTGCAAATAAATGCTCAGGAAGATGTGATAAAGAAAAATGAAAAAAAAATGGAGAATTTAGTTGATGATAGTAATTCTTTACAAAAAAAGAAGAAAAAAATAGAAGATGAAATTGCTCAAAATAATTCAGAACAAGTAAATCAAAAAGCTGAAAATGAAAGACAAAAGCAAATACTGGAAAATTTAAAATCAAAACGCAAAGTAAATAATCCATCAAACTAAAAAATATTTTTTAAACAGAGGCAACCCTTTCTTTCAATTTTACGTTTACTTAAGTAAGAGGTTAAATTGCTAATCAAATAGCGGGTTTTTTCAGATGAAAGGAGGATGTTTCCACACCCTCCTTTTTATTTTTTTACAATGAAACACAAACAGACTTCGCTTATTTTTGCAAACTTGTGGTTATTAATAACAACTGTATTGTTATGTATTCCTGGGAAAAAATTGCCTACTATAAGTTGGTTTCACCTTTATCAAGTCGATAAGATAGTTCACTTTGGCATATTTTTATTGCTTTCATCTCTTTATTGCAGGTACTTATACATAGTTAAAAATTCAAATAAATATTTTTTTTTAATTGCATTATTAGCAACTATTTATGGTATATTGATGGAGTTTGTTCAAAGATACTTTATACCTAATCGTTCTTTTGATATCTGGGATATTTTTGCAGATACTATTGGAAGTTATAGCGTTTATATTATTTTGATACTATATCCTAAACCCATAAAGCCTGATCAGTAATACCATAATAAATTGATTTAAAAATCATAAATTTCATTTAAAGCTTCACTCCAGCTACAAACTGTTATCTTTGCAGCAAATTTTAATAAAAGTAATGATAACATTTAGTGAGTTAGGCTTAGACGAAAAATTAGTTAAAGCTACCGACGCGTTGGGGTTTGTGAACCCAACAGCTATTCAGGAAAAATCTATTCCAGTTTTGTTGAGTGGAACTACAGATATGATTGGATTAGCACAAACAGGAACAGGAAAAACAGCAGCTTTTGGCTTGCCACTTTTACAACTGGTAGATGAAAAACAAAGAAACGCACAAGCATTAGTTATTTGCCCAACCAGAGAGTTGTGTATGCAGATAGTAACAGAAATAGAACTGTTCAAAAAGTTTATGCCAGGCATGAACGTAGTAGCTGTTTATGGTGGTACCAGTATTGGTATGCAAATAAGAGACATTAAAAGAGGCGTTCAAATTGTTGTAGCAACACCCGGAAGATTGATTGATTTGATCGAAAGAAAGGCTATTAATTTAGAAGAAATAAAATATGTAGTTTTAGACGAAGCCGATGAGATGTTGAATATGGGATTTCAGGAAGATATTGAATTTATTCTTCAAAATACCCCCAAAAAAGAAAGTACCTGGTTGTTTAGTGCTACAATGCCACCTGAAATTAGAAAAGTTAGCAAAAAGTATATGAATACGCCTGTAGAAATTACTGTGGGTAAAATGAATACTGCTAACAAAAACATCGACCATCAGTATTTTGTTACATCTGCTCAACACAGATATGAAACTTTAAAACGATTAATTGATTTTAACCCAGGCATGTATGGTATAATCTTTACCAGAACTAAGTTAGATGCTCAAGATATAGCATCTAAACTTACTCGAGAAGGTTATGATATTGATGCTTTACATGGTGATTTATCTCAACCCCAAAGAGATAAAGTGATGAATGCTTTTAGAGACAAATCTCTTCAGTTATTAATTGCTACAGATGTCGCTGCAAGAGGAATTGATGTAAAAGAAATTACTCACGTAATCAACTATGAATTGCCAGATGATACTGAAGTTTATACACATAGAAGTGGAAGAACTGGTCGTGCTGGTAGTTTAGGAATTTGTATGAGCATTGTGCACGCTAGAGAGACATTTAAACTTAGAAGTATTGAAAGACTTATACAAAGTCCGATACACAAACTTGAAATTCCTACTGGTAAAGATGTTTGTAGAAAGCAGTTCTACTACTTTATGGATAAATTACTGAAAGTTGATATTAGCCACGGCGATTATCAAACTTATTTACCAATGATGGAAGAGAAATTTGCGAACGTAACTAAAGAAGAAATTTTAATGCGTTTAGCAGCAACTGAGTTTGATAGATTTTTGAGATATTATGAAAATAGCGAAGACTTAAATTTGAGAGAACAAAGAAGAGATAGTAGAGACGGCAGAGATGGAAACAAACGAGATATGGGAAATGATAGAAACAGCCGTTTTGGAAGAGAAGGAAGAGAACCTTTGCAAAGATCTTCTAGTAACAATGGAAACTCAACCAGACTTTTTGTAAATCTTGGTACTAAAGATGGTTTTTATAAAGCCAGTTTCCTGCAATTTGTTCTTGATATGAGCGACTTAAAGAAGGAAGTTTTAGGCAAAATAGATATGAAAGAAATGAACAGCTGGATTGAGATTGATAAAAAGTTTGCTTCGCAAATGATTAGTGCTATTGATGGTAAAAACTATAGAGGCAGGAAAATCAGAATGAACGACGCCAACTCAAGATAATAATCACTCTAGAAATAACAGATAATTAACAAATAACAATGTTGGATAATTTTGAAACAGAAGAAAAGTCTAATTCCTACAAAGAAGTTAGACTTTTTTTTTCACCCAATAAACTTCAAGAATGTAATCCAATAATAATTTCTGGTCCATGTTCTGCCGAAACCGAACAACAAGTTATTGAAACAGCTAAACGTTTGGCAGCTATCGGAAAAGTAAACATATTAAGAGCTGGAATTTGGAAACCAAGAACAAGACCGGGGATGTTTGAAGGAATTGGTGCAATTGCATTGCCCTGGTTGTTGCAGGCAAAAAAAATAACAGGACTACCTACAACAGTTGAAATTGCTACTGCTAAACAAGTAGAAGATGCTTTAAAATTCGATGTTGATGTATTATGGGTTGGTGCAAGAACAACTGTAAATCCATTTAGTGTTCAGGAGGTAGCTAATGCCTTGCGAGGTGTAGATATTCCAGTGCTCATAAAAAATCCAATTAATGCTGACATAGAATTGTGGCAAGGTGCAGTTGAACGAATTGAAAAAGTTGGAATCAAAAATATTGGACTTATACATCGAGGGTTTTCATCTTATGGGAATAAAGAATACCGAAATGCTCCAATGTGGCATTTAGCCATTGAAATGAAAAGCAGAAACCCTGAAAAATTATTTATTTGCGACCCAAGCCATATTGGTGGTAGGAGAGATATTTTATTACCAATAGCTCAAAAAAGCATTGATTTAGGTTATGATGGACTAATGATTGAAAGCCATATTACGCCAGAAATCGCTTGGAGCGATTCAGCTCAACAAATTACTCCAGAAGCTCTGAATGAACTTTTGAAAAGTATTATCTGGAGAAAAAAATCTTCGGAAATTAACGAGCATATCGAACTTCAGAAATTAAGAAATCACATAGACCAATTAGACGATGAATTAATTCAAATTTTAAGCAAGAGAATGAAAATTGCTGATACTATTGGGGCTTATAAAAAAGCAAACAACATTACTATCTTTCAGGCAGAACGCTGGAATGAAATTTTAACTAAAGCTTATGCCAAAAATAGTGAGCTTGGTTTAAGCGATGAGTTTATTAAAAAATATTTTGAAGCAGTACATCTTGAAAGTATCCACCATCAAAATAAAGTGATGAATAGTTAAAAGAAAATATATCTCTTACAAACAAAAAATGCTTTCCATTTGGAAAGCATTTTTTTTATAGCAAAAATGAGATTAATATCTATTATATCCACCACCACTGTTACCACCTTCGCCACGAGAACGGTTGTATCCACCACCGCTACCGCCGCTGTTTCCACCACGGAAACCGCCACCGCCATTTCCACCACGGAAGCCACCGCCGCCATTTCCACCACGGAAACCGCCACCACCAGGACGACGTTCACCAGCTGGACGTGGTTGAGACTCGTTAACTACTATTTTACGACCATCAATTTCAGTTTCGTTTAAAGCATCGATAGCTGCTTTGCCATCTTCATCGCTCATTTCAACAAAACCGAAGCCTTTGCTACGATCGTTTTTAAATTTGTCTGTTACAATCTTTGCAGAAATAACCTCACCATAAGGAGTGAAAAGATTGTTTAAATCGTCATTGGTCATGTTCCAATTAAGATTTCCAACGTAAATGTTCATTTTGTAAATGATTAAATGTTAAAAAATTCCAATACAATGTAAACCGAGATATCCGATGCATTTACAAAAAAACACCTAGAGATGAGGAACAACTTGTAATTGGTATTGCGAATGTAGGGTGTTTTGGTAATACAATCATCAATTTTAAGAAATTACTATAAAAACCTGATGATTGATTTTTGAATATTCTCAAATTCATCTTTACTAAATTTTAGTTTTGGCTTGCTTAAATCTAGATCTTGAATATGATTAGTTGGTAAAAGATGTATGTGAGCATGAGGCACTTCCAATCCAACTGTTATCATATTCACTCGGTTGCAATCAAATGCTTTTTCAATTGCTTTTGCAATAGGCTTTGCAAAAATTAATATTTCAGACAAGTAAGTATCAGGAACATCAAATATTTTGTCTGTTTCAATTTTAGGTACAATAAGTGTATGACCTTTCTGTACTGGAAAAATATCTAGGAATGCGTAAAATTTTTCATTCTCTGCAATTTTATAACTCGGAATTTCACCGGAAATTATTTTAGAAAAAATGGTCATGATTTTATATTGCTATACTTTCAATCTTAAATTTAACAATCCCATTTGGAGCTTGAACTTCAGCAATTTCACCAGCTTTTTTTCCAAGTAAACCTTTTCCAATTGGAGATGATGCTGATATTTTTTGAGCTTTTAAATCCGCTTCTTTTTCTCCAACTATTTGGTAAGTCACTGTTTTTTTTGTAGCCACATTAGTGATAGTAACTTTTGTGAGTATTGAAACTTTACTAGTATCAATCGTGCTAGGGTCAACAATTTTAGCATTAGCAATAAAGCCCTCAAGTTGTTTAATTTTTGCTTCTAACATTCCTTGTGCTTCTTTTGCAGAATCATATTCGGCATTTTCTTTTAAATCACCTTTTTCTCTTGCTTCAGCAATAGCTTTAGAGGCTGCAGGTCTGTCTATTCCCTTCATTCTATGAAGGTCTTCCCTCATTTTCTCAAAAGTTTCTTTAGTTACATATTCACTCATAACAAAACATTTTTTGTAGATAACATAAAAAATACAACGCTGCACACATTTTGTGTGCAGCGTTGTAAACACAAAAATAGGTTTTTATTGAATTGAAAAATAATTTTTATCAGATTTTGGTTCATTAATAAATTTTCAAACTACTCGTACGTGGTTTATATACTTTTGTTAAATTAATTCACCCTTTAAAATTTTCATTTGACTACTAGTATTGTATTGTTTATTGTTTTTATAGTTATCATCATGCTTATGTCGTTTAAAAGAGATAACAAGAAAAAGGTGATTTTTTTTGGAGACTCAATAACTGAACAGGGAATGGCTTTAAATGGTTACATAAGCTTAATAAACAGAGTTATTGAAGCAGAGGATTTAGTAAAAAAGATACAAACTATTGGTGCAGGAATTAGCGGTAATAGGGTGTATGATTTGTACTTAAGAATAGAAAAAGATGTGCTTTCAAAATCTCCTACAATTACTGTCGTTTACATTGGAATCAATGATGTTTGGGGTAAAATAAAAAATGGAACAGGATTAGATATTGAGCGTTTTGAAAATTTTTACAAAGCAATTATTGTAAAATTATTATCATCTCATTCAAAAATTATTTTATGTACACCAACACTAATAGGGGAGTTGCGGGATAAAGCAAATTTGCAAGATCAGGATTTGGATTTGTACAGCGATGTAATTCGTAAACTTGCTGCTCTATATAAAATTGAACTATGTGATTTGAGAAATGTCTTTACCAATTATTTGCAACAACATAATTACGAAAATGTTTCAGAAGGCTTATTAACAACAGATGGTGTTCATTTAAATGATGAAGGCAATAAACTAGTAGCAATCTACTTATGGGAAAAAATAAAATCATTATAAAACAGATTTAGTGGCAATAAAAAATATAATTTTCGATTTAGGAGGCATCTTTCTAAAAGTCAATTATCAAAAAACTCAAGATGCATTTGTTAAACTAGGCATCACAAATTTTGATGATTACTATAAACAAGACTTTGTTTCAAAACCGTTTGAACAAATTGAAGTTGGAGAAATTTCGCCAGAAGAATTTTATGAAGGAATCAGAAGCATCACCAATACAAAAATTGCAGATACCGATTTAGAAAACGCTTGGAATGCAATGCTGGGCGAGTTTTGGATAGATAGACTTGAGTGGCTTGATGAAATTAATAAACAATACAATGTTTACTTGTTTAGCAATACCAATCAAATTCATTACAATGCTTTTCTCGAAACATATAATCAGCTTAATCTAAATAAGCCTTTTCATAGTTATTTCATCAAAGATTACTACTCTCAGATTCTTGGATTAAGAAAACCTACTGTAGAATCTTACCAAGCAATTTTAAAAGAACAACATTTAGAAGCAAGTGAAACATTGTTTATTGATGATACTTTTAAGAATGTTGATGGTGCTGTAAAAGCAGGTCTTCAAACGCTGCACCTTACAAGTTCCATGAATTTAATAACCGAGACAAATAAATTATTAAATTTTACTACATAAAACACAACCTACTTTTGTACAATGAGCAAGAAAGTTATTTTAATTATTATGGATGGATGGGGATTAGGCAAATCAAAAACTGCCGATGCCATTCAAAATGCAAATGTTCCCTTTGTAAAGTCTTTGTATAGCAAATATCCCAATAGCACTTTGGTAACTTGTGGAGAAGCTGTTGGCTTACCTGATGGGCAAATGGGTAATAGCGAAGTTGGGCATCTAAACCTTGGTGCTGGTCGTGTTGTATATCAAGAATTACAGAGAATTAATGTTGCGATTAGAACTGGAGAGTTTGCACAAAATGAACAACTATTGGCTTCAATAAAATATGCAAAAGAAAATAGTAAACCCCTACACTTATTAGGGTTGGTGAGCAATGGTGGTGTTCATTCGCACATCAATCATTTAAAAGCTATGATAGATGTATGTAAATCAAACGACCTAAAGGAAGTTTACATTCACGCTTTCACAGATGGTAGAGATTGTGACCCTAAAAGTGGCTTAGGTTTTTTAACAGATTTACAAAATCATTTAAATAATAGTGTTGGACAAATTACTACTGTTACTGGAAGGTATTATGCAATGGATAGAGATAAACGTTGGGAGAGAGTAAAGCTTGCTTATGATGCAATTGTTAATGGAGTTGGGGAAGGTAGTGATGATATTTTAAAATCAATTGAGCAGTCTTATGAAGCTGGAGTTACTGATGAATTTATCAAGCCAATTATCAACTCAAACATCAAACATCAAACATCGAACATTAAAGATGGTGATGCCGTAATTTGCTTTAACTTTAGAACAGACCGTTGTAGAGAAATTACTGAAGTGCTTACACAGCAAGACTTTCCAGACTTTGGAATGCACAAATTAAATCTGCATTATACAACTATGACTGAATATGATGCTACATTCAACAATGTAAGTGTTATGTTCGAAAACGACAATCTGAATAATACGCTTGGTGAAGTTTTAGCAACAGCAAGAAAGAAACAAATTAGAATGGCTGAGACTGAAAAATATCCGCACGTTACTTTCTTTTTTAGTGGTGGTAGAGAAAATGAATTCGATGGCGAAACCAGAATGATTGTTCCATCACCAAAAGTTGCTACCTATGATTTGCAGCCAGAAATGAGTGCTAATGGATTGGCTGATGCATTGGTTCCTGAAATTGAGAAAGGATATGCTGATTTTATTTGTTTAAACTTTGCAAATGCAGATATGGTAGGCCATACAGGCGTTTTTTCAGCAGTTGTAAAAGCAGTTGAAACTGTAGATGCTTGTGTTGAAAAAGTGGTAACAGCAGCATTAAAAATGAACTATGATATTTTGCTTACAGCCGACCACGGGAATGCTGATTTTATGATTAATGAAGATGGTAGCCCCAACACGCAACACTCATTAAATTTAGTTCCTTTATTTTTAATTAGCAATGATTATAAAGGCTCTTTAAAAGCTGGAAAGCTTGGAGATATTGCACCAACAGTGCTATCATTAATGGGTCTAAATATCCCTAAAGAGATGACAGGACTTGTTCTGACAGATTTTTAAATTACTAAAATTTATCATAATGAATATTTGTTTATGCTTTCAAGGGTTTTAAATTTTAAAACAATACTGACCATCATTGCAATACTTATAGTAATTGCAACAGTTTTCTATTCTCAATATATTTCTAAGAAGATTGCTGTTGACGAAACCAGAAAAATTGAGCAGTGGGTTGAAGCTATTAAAGCAAATGGTAGTGCCGATACTACAGTAACAAATCTTGCCAGCAGAATATTGATTGAAAACAGTTTAGACATTCCAATTATACTTGTAACGGAAAAAGAAGAAATATTAGATTATAGAAACCTTGATAGCTTGGCTTTGGCAAAAGACAAGAATTATATCAAGAAAAAGATAACTGAGTTTAAAAATTTACACAATCCAATAGTTTGGAAAAATCCTTACGATTCAACTCAAATCAACAAAGTTTATTATGGCGAATCTAAGTTACTGAACGAAGCACGTTACTACCCCATTGTTCAATTAGCGATTGTAATTCTTTTTATTGTAATTCTCCTTATGTTATTACAAATTAATTATAAAAGCACCCAAAATCAAGTGTGGGCTGGACTTGCAAAAGAAACTGCTCATCAACTTGGTACGCCAGTTAGTAGCTTAGAAGGCTGGCTTGAAATGCTAAGAGATATTAAAGGCAATGAAAAAATTGTACCTGAAATTGAGAAGGATATCAATAGACTGTTATTGATTAGTGATAGATTTGGCAAAATTGGTAGCACACCAAATTTAGAAGAAAAGAATATTGTGATTCAAGTGCAATCGATGATGGACTACATTAAAAAACGTGCTGGGCAAAATGTTAATTTTAGCCTGACCACAAATAATGAAAATATTATTGCACACATCTCGCCTCCTTTGTTTGATTGGGTTATTGAAAATCTTTTAAAGAATGCATTAGATGCAATGGAAGGCAAGGGCAAAATCAATATTGTTATCAATCAAGTTGCAGATAAAATTAATATTGAAGTAACAGATACAGGTAAAGGCATCAGTAACGCCAATATTGGCAAGGTTTTCAAGCCAGGCTTCACTACAAAAAAACGTGGCTGGGGCTTGGGTTTAACATTAACAAGAAGAATTATTGAGCAATATCACAAAGGCATCATCTATGTTAAACATAGTGAAATTGGCAAAGGCACCACTTTCAAAATTGAACTACACACTTAGAGAGTATGGAACACTGATGATACTTATTAAACTGATTTACACAGATTGGTTTTACTAGTCCTTCATTTCATCATAACAAGAACGATAATATTAAAATCTGCGTCCATCAGCATCATCCGTTCAATCTGTGTTCCAAATAAACTTTAGTTATTTTTAGTAAACAATGCTTTTAATTCACTAGCATCATCGGGCTTTAACTTACCTCCTAAAATTAATCTCAATTGTCTTCTGCGAAGGGCTGCATCATAATTAGCTTGTTCAGCTTCTGTTTCTGGAATAGCAGGTGCCACAGGTCTTGGTTTATTGTTAGGATCAAGTGCTACAAATGTAAAATAAGCTTCATTGCTTTCATATTTGTATTGATGCAAACTGTCCTCTCCCCAAACCTTTAAATGTATTTCCATTGAGGTATTAAATGCACGAGTAATTTTTGCTTCTATTCTTACCAAATTTCCCAACTTAATTGGGGTTTTAAAACTAATATTATCAACACTTGCAGTCATACAAGGTGCGTTGCTATGTCGCACAGCTACAATACCTGCAGCAATATCCATCCAATACATTAAACGACCACCCATTAAATTCCCAAAAGTGTTGGTATCATTGGGTAAAACCAATTCATTCATCACTGTATAACTTTCAGATACACGTTTTGCTTCCATATTTTTATTATTCAAAGTAAATATTTATTAATACAGTGCAAACATATTGTAGTAAACCAGATACAACAGTCTCAAACGGGAATTTGTTTTTAATTCAACACCATATTATCAATTAGTCTAACCCCTTCGGTAAATGCAGCAACAAGAATTACTAATTGTGTGTTACCGTCCCACAGTTCAATGGGTTCAAGTGTTTTAGCACTAGCAAGGCTTAGATAATCTATCTTGTCAAATCCATTTATTAGTAAACTTTGTCTAGCATTTGCTATTAATTCTACAGCATTATTTGTTGTAATCTCTTTTTTTATTTTGCTAAAAGACTGATAAATAATTTTGGCTTTATCTTTCATTTCATCACTTAATCTTTTATTTCTGCTACTCATGGCCAGTCCATTTTCTTCTCTTGAAGTAGAACAAATAATGACGTCAATGTTTGCATTCATTAACTCAATCAATCTTTTTATAACAATGCATTGCTGATAATCTTTTTGCCCTAAAAGCAACTGATTAGGTATAACAATATTCAACAATCTTTCCACCACCATACACACTCCATTAAAATGCCCAGGGCGATATGCACCTTCAAAAACAGTTTCTATGAAACCTAAATCGTATTGTTTGTTTTTAACTGTTTCGTTAGGATAGATTTCTTCTACAGATGGCAAAAACAATACATCGCATTTAGCCATTTCAAGCATATAAATATCCTGCTCAATTGTTACAGGATATTTTTCAAAATCCTTTGCATCATTAAATTGAGTGGGGTTTACAAAAATGCTACAAACCGTTATATTGCAATTGTTTTTACTTTGATTAATAAGAGAAATATGTCCTTTATGTAATGCACCCATTGTTGGTACAAAGCCAACAGTTTTATTTAATTTTTTTTGTTGTAAAATATGTTGGTGAAGTTGGGATGCTAGCCTGAAGATAATCATTTTCGATTTTTAGAATAAAACAAAATTCGTGTAAAAGCAATTAACATCTCCAATATTTTCGCCACAAATTAATCGAATGCTTACACCCGAACAACTTATCAAAGAGTACAAACTGTTGCCACATCCAGAAGGAGGATATTATAGAGAATCCTATCGTTCAGAAGGAATTATTCCTAAACGTGTATTGCCAAAGGGTTTTAAGGGGGATAGAGCTTTTTCCACCACAGTTTATTTTTTATTAGAACAAGGAAATTTTTCTGCCTTTCATCGTATTAAAAGTGATGAGTGCTGGCATTTTTATTATGGGGAGCCTTTAAATGTATTTGTTATTGATAAAGATGGCGGATTAATAACTTTTACTTTGGGTAATGATATTACTAAAGGTCAATATTTCAGTTTTGCAGTTCCTGCAAATTGTTGGTTTGCTAGTCGCCCCTTGAAGGAATCTTCTTTTTCTTTTGTTGGCTGTACAGTTGCCCCAGGATTTGACTTTGAAGATTTTGAATTAGCAAAAGCAGATAAGCTTTGCAAAGAATTTCCAGAACATGAGGCTCTTATTCGAGAACTTTGCAGAGAATAAATTGTTTTATAGTTTAATCAACTCAACACAATAAATTATGGTAATTGCTTTAAGCACATATCATAAGAGTATTTTTTCAAAACATTTGTTATAAGTTTTTTTGAGAAAAGGATTTAATTAACCCATCATCAAAACACAATGGTTTGAAATTGATTTCTTTTTTTGCTTTATCAATGGAAAGTATATTCTTTTTTGCACGTTTTACTTTTTCAATAAAGTCATTTTCATTAACAGGTTCTATTAAATTGGCATCAAAATTTAGATAGTGGGCAATTTTAACAGCCATTGAATAGGGTGTCAAAATCTGTTCACCTGCTAAATGATAAATGCCAATTTTGTTCTGCCTTATTATTTGTTCGATACCAAAACAAATATCTTCAACATAAGTGGGCGTTCTAAATTGATCATTAACAACTTTAATTTTGGTGTTCGTCTCTAAACTTTCTTTAATCCAATCTAAAAAAGTATTTCTTATTCCCTCAATGTGCTTTCCATAAATAAAAACTGGTCTAATAATGGCATAGTTTTCAAGGTGCTTATGGATATATGTTTCAGCCATTAGTTTAGACTGGCCATAAAAATTTAATGGATTAGGAGTAGCTGTTTCTATTTGATTTTCTCCTTCCCCCAAAACAAAGTCAGTTGAAATAAAAATAAGTTTTGCTTGTAACTCTTTTGCAGCTGTAGCCAAATTTTTTGTAGCATCAAAATTTGTTCGAATACACAATTCTTGATTTGCTTCACATTCATCTGGTTTACTTATTGCAGCTGTATGTATAATAATGTCTGGCTTTGTTTCCTTGGTTAATTCAAATATTTGCTCTGTGTCTAATAAATCTAATTTTAAATAAATAAACTTATCAGTTCCTGTATGTATTACACTTTTTCTACCTGTAGCAATAACCTTAAAACCTTTGCTGGATAAATGATTGGTTAAATGTCTGCCTAAAAATCCATTTATTCCGGTTATCAATAATTTCATAGAACAATAATACTAACTTGCAGCCACTTAGAAACATTCCCTTATTTTTGTTTCGTTGTGTAGATAATACACAATTGCTAATTAATTAAAACTAAATGGAAAAAAAAGTAACCAAGATTGGTGTAATGACCTCTGGAGGCGACTCGCCTGGAATGAATGCTGCAGTCAGGGCTGTAGTTAGAACAGGAATATATAATGGTTTAGAGGTTTATGGTATTATGCGTGGATATTCTGGACTAATTGAAAATGATATTCATCAAATGGATTCTAGATCTGTTGCAAACATTATTCAACGCGGTGGTACAATTTTGAAAACTGCACGTAGCAAAGCTTTCACAACTCCTGAAGGTAGAAAAGCAGCCTACAATAACTTAACTCAACATGGTATAAACGGTTTAGTAATTATTGGTGGAGATGGCAGCTTTAAAGGAGCTCAAACTTTTAGTAACGAATATGATATTCCTTGCATAGGATTACCTGGCACAATTGATAAAGATATTGCAGGAACCGATGTAACTATTGGATTCGATACTGCTGTAAATACTGCTGTTGAAGCTATAGATAAAATTAGAGATACAATGGATGCTCACGACAGACTATTTATTGTTGAAGTTATGGGGCGTGATGCAGGTTACATAGCCTTACACAGTGGCATAGCTACAGGTGCAGAAAATATATTAATTCCAGAAAGTAAAACTGATATTGAGGAGTTAATTTGTTCTTTAACAGAAAAAGAAAAACGAAAAAAATTAGTGAATCTTGTTGTAGTGGCTGAGGGAGGTGAGTATGGTGATGCTAACAAGTTAGGGGAAATTATAAAGCAAAGAATTCCTACTGCTGATGTTAGAGTTTGTATTCTTGGACATATTCAACGTGGCGGTGCCCCAAGTTGTGAAGATAGATTAATAGCAAGTCACATGGGTTATTATGCTGTAGAAAGTTTACTAATTGGTAGGCATAATGTAATGATTGGAGTTGTAAACAATAAAATTCACTACACACCATTAGACAAAGCTGTAAAGGAAAAACAAAAAATAGGGCAGGAGTGGATGAAAATTGTAAAAATATTAGCCAGTTAAAAAATATTAAAAACTATTACCAACGACCAAATCTTAAAACTTATAATTATGAGTCAAAATTTAAATAAATACCTCCATCAAGATATGGATAAGAGTGCAGGAATCAATCATACATCTCACCGCACTAAAATTGTTGCTACAGTAGGACCAGCGTGTGATACTTACGAAAAATTATTAGACCTTGTTAAGGCAGGTGTAAATGTTTTTCGATTAAATTTCTCTCACGGTTCTCACGAAGACAAACAACAAATTATTGATCATATTCGTCACATCAATTCAACAGAGCCATACAATATTGCAATACTTGGCGACTTGCAAGGTCCAAAACTGAGAGTTGGTGAAATTGAGAATAATCACTTAGATCTATTTGTAGGAGATATTTTAACTTTTACTAATGAAAAATGTGTTGGCACAAAAGAAAAAATTTATGTAAGCTATCCAAACCTAGCTGGCGATGTAAAAATTGGCAATACCATTATGATTGATGATGGTAAAATTGAAGTGAAGGTTGTTAATATAACCAAAGAAAAAGATGTTAAAGTAGAAGTTACTTTAGGTGGTGTTTTATCTTCAAAAAAAGGTATTAATTTGCCAGATACAAAAATTTCATTACCTGCTATTACCGACAAAGATTTAGTTGACTTGGAATTCATTATTGAGCAAAAGCTTGATTGGGTTGCTTTAAGTTTTGTTCGCAGTGTCAAAGACATTGTAATACTAAGAAACAAGCTTGATGAAAAGAAAAGCAAAACAAAAATTATTGCAAAAATTGAAAAACCAGAAGCACTTGTAAACATAAGAGACATCATTGTTGAAAGTGATGCTATCATGATTGCTCGTGGAGATTTGGGGGTTGAATTACCCATTGAGCAAGTGCCATTAATTCAAAGAGAGTTAATAAGAAAATGTATTCATCGTGCTAAGCCAGTAATAGTAGCTACCCAAATGATGGAGAGTATGATTGATAGAACAAAACCAAACAGAAGTGAAATTACAGACGTTGCAAATGCAGTACTTGAAGGTGCCGATGCAGTAATGCTTAGTGGCGAAACTGCTGCTGGTAATCATCCTGCTTTAGTAGTAGAAACGATGCGTAAAATTATTCGTCAGGTTGAAGATACAGAATACAGATACAACAGAGAAGATGATTTAAAACCATTGGCACATTCACCTTCATTCTTGAGTGATGCAGTTTGTTATAACGCTTGTAAAATATCGAGAGATTTAAACTCAAATGCCTTAATTGGAATGACACAAAGTGGCTATACTGCATTTATGCTAAGTAGTTATCGCCCTAAATCACCTTTGTATATTTTTACAAAAGAACGCTCTTTAGTAAATCAGTTAAGTTTAAGTTGGGGCGTAAGAGCATTTTATTATGCCGAGGAAGAAAGTCTTGATAACATTGTTACAGACCAAATAAAAATTTTAAAACAAAGAGGATTTATCGATACAGGAGATGTTGTTGTAAATACGGGCAGTACACCTATTCACCAACATTTACCAACAAATATGATAAAAGTTTCAACTGTTGATTAGTTGGTTTTTGTTATAATTTTTTTTCAAAAATCTGCGAGGCATTCCCTCGCAGATTTGCTTTATAAAGTGTAGTTTTAAAATTCCTTATATATTTACATAAACAGATTTCGATGAGGATATTTTGTATTTTAATTACTATAACAGTTTTATTTTCTTGTAAATCTAAACAAACAGATTTAAACAGCGATGCACCAATTAAACCTAATCAGTTTGTTAGTGCATTTAAATTATTAGATAATAATTTTGAAGCTACGGATAGCAATATTGTTGATCAAGCTGATTCAGTAATTATTAACCATAAACTTTTAGAAAGATTTATTCCAGATACCTTGTACAGAAGGTTATTGGCTGATGATAAAAAAACAATTTTTCATCCTGTAGGTAGGATAGAAAAAAATAATGAAATTTATCTGCTATTATTAACTGTTCAAAACAGAAAAAAAATTGTGACTGTAATATTGCAAGACAAGAAAAATACATTTCTTACTGCTAAAGATATTTTAAATTCAGGCATAGAAAAAACTTCTTACAAATATTCTTTTTCAATAAACAGAGAGCCTACTTTTTTTGTAAGTAGAGAAAAATTATCGAACGATAAAGATATAAAATACACAAAAACTGGTTGGGCATTTAATGGTAAATCTTTTATATCTGTTGTGAATGAAACTAATGAACATAGTAGTAAACTAACTAATATTTTGAACCCCATTGATACATTTCCCAGAGAGAATTTATATAGTGGTAACTACATAGAAGACGAGGGCAATTTTATTTCGTTAAGAGATGGGAGAACAAAACAAGAATATCTTTTCTTTTTGCATATTGAAAAAAATGATGGCAATTGTGTTGGAGAGTTGAAAGGTGAAATGCACCTAACTGATAGTACACACGCTACGTATACATTTGCTGGCGACCCATGTGCCATTGATTTTAGTTTTGATAAAAATGTCATAGTTGTAAAAGAAAAGGGTAGCTGTGGTAATAGACGTGGTATGAACTGCAAGTTTGAAGATGCCTACACCAAAAAGAAAGAACCTAAAAAGAAGGTAGTTAAACCTATTACTGTAAAAATTCCAACAGCTAATGTTACAAAGATGATGCTGCCTGCAAAAGCAAAAACACCACCCAAAATTGAAAAGAAAAAAACAATAAAAGCAGGTGTGCTAATGCCCAAACCATCTAACCCAAAAGCAGAAGATAACCCTTATACAAACTAATTAAAATTCATTTTTTATAAATTAATGAAATACCAAATAGGAGACGATATAATAGTTTTACATAGTAATGAGGAAGGAAAAGTTGTTGATATCATCAATGAATCAATGGTGATGATAGAGATAAGAGGAGTTAAATTCCCAGCTTATATGGATCAAATTGATTTTCCATATTTTTATAGATTTTCAAAAAATAAAGTTGTTGAAGAAAAAAAACCTTCAAAAGTATTTATAGATAATATACCAAAGGAAAAGCCACAACCCAATCAAATAAAAACCCCAGAAGGTGTTTGGTTAGTATTTATTCCAAAATTTGCATTTGATGAATTTGACGATGAGTATGTGCAACATTTAAAAGTACACTTAGTAAATAAAACTGATGTGGGTTATAATTTTATTTACGATAACCAGCTTCAATCTGCAAGCTACTTCCAGTTACAAAATGAGATATTACCTTATCACGATTTTTACATTCACGATATACCATTTGAGAATGTAAATGACACTCCTACTTTTCATATAGATTTTAGTCTCACTATACCAAATAAATTAAAAAATGATCATTTCGAAAGCATTTTAAAACTTAAACCCAAACAAGTTTTTCAACGTATTGAACAAATGAAACAAAACAATGAGCCTACATTTTCTTATCAACTTTTTAACGAGTATCCAGATAAAGTTTTTGAAGAATATTTTGATGCTGGTAAGCTTGCAAACAAAGGTTTTAAAATATATGATTTATCAAAAATAAAAGAACATTTAGAACCTGCCCGAAGTGTAGTTGATTTACATATTGAAAAACTTATAGATGATTGGAAGAGTAAATCTAACATTGAAATATTAAGCATTCAGTTGAAACATTTTGAGAAGTGGTACGACCTGGCTGTAGCCAACAAAATGCCCAGTTTTATTGTGATACACGGCATAGGAAAAGGAAAGTTAAAGGAAGAAATACATTATCAATTAAAGCTAAAAAAAGAAGTAAAATATTTTATAAACCAATATGACGAAAGATTTGGTTATGGAGCTACAGAAATTTTTTTTAACAAATAATCTTTGTGTAATAACTTTATAAACTGTACATCCAAATTCTTCTTGCCCCGTATTTACCCCAATCTTTCATGACTTTTTTCATATCAGTATTTATTTGAAACCAGTTCACTTTTTTACCCTTTTGTAGTGGCGTTAGTTGTTTTTCAGTTGGAGCCGTAGTTTCAACTTTTGTAGCAAACCAAGTAGTTGAAAGGCGTGGCACAGCTAAGCCTAAAATTAATCCTGGTAATCCCCCAAAACTTTCAGGACCCGAGCTGAACATAATTTGATCTGTATAAAAAGCAACAACATAAACACTGTCGCAAATTTTTGTTACAGCTTTCTTGCATTCAAAGCCCGCAATTTCTCTGGTTTCTCCAGTTATCTTCCATTCGAATTTTCTGACTGTATCAGTTATTAGATAGGTTTGTTCATAAATATCTCTTTGAATGCTTAATTTATTATTACTAAAATCTTGAACTGTAATATCATTTTCTGAAGGTTTAGTTCCCCATAAATATTTGTTATCGGAATTCTCTGTTTTTAAATGAAATGCAGATTTGTTTTCTTTAAAATGCAGCTCATAAACATCGGTTACAAATTTTGGTAAAGTTTTTTTAAACTCTTTTGCCCATTCGCTATCGCTATCCTCATCATCTTCAAGAGCTTTATGTTGATTTGTTTTTTTTTCATACTCAACCCTTCCTTCTTTTAAAAAAATTGTTTGGGCATTGGAGTAAAAAAAACTGACAAATGAAAGAGCAAAAAATAAGAACTTCATAAATATGATTTAGATAATTGAGATAAAATTTTTAGCACTAAACTACCATCCATTGCTGGGTTTGCCATTTTTGCTAAAATTATAAATGATGGATAGTAGTGCATATCTGCGGATAGCTTGTTTTGTTGTTTGGCTAATAAAATTGCTATTGATACTTCTATCAATGTTTGCATTGGTATTAAAAATGTCATTAACAAAAAAACGTAATTGCCAATTTTCGGCTTTATCCAATGATTTTTTTATACCCACTTTAACATTGTAAACATCAGTAGCATTGGCAAACACACCAGTTTTTTCAAAAACATTTGCCTCAGCCTCTAAATCAATATATGTTTTAATTTTTTTGAATTTCATATTGATGTTCGCATTCCCATTAAAGCTCCAATACTTTGTTTCATCTGGATTAATGGTTGACTTAGATATATTGAGAGCAGGCCCAAAATCAAACCAATAATTTATTTTTTTTTCACCCCAAAAACTAGAGCCTATGCTAAATCTGTAACTCCTGCTATCATTGATGTTTTTTATATTATTCACAAAATTTATGTAGCGATTTATATTGGGATTGAAGTTGATATTTAAATTAAAAGATTCGGCTAATTCAAAGCCATAACTGCTCCACATGTTGAAATTATAATTGCCATCAACATTAATTGCCTGGTTTATATTTTTTGCATTTGCTTTATCATAAATACTTGCATAAACTATGGCATTATTTGTAAAATTGTAGTTAGCACTTATATAAATATTCTTGCTTTTTATAACTTGATATTTGCTGAAGTTGAAACCAAAATTGTGGGTAAATTCTTGTTGCAAATTTGGATTTCCAATGGTTATGTCTAAAGGATTTGTATTGTCAATGAATGGCTGTATTTGTGCAAGTGTCGGATTCTTGGTTTTGCCATTATAAGTCAGATTATAACGTGTTTGTTTTTTTGGAGTATAGCCAATGCTTGCAGAGGGTAGAAAGTTGTTAAAGTCAATACTACGTTGTGTTGCAGCTTCAATATCATTCAAATTAAATCTAATAGTTCCAATACCACTACCTATAGAAAAGTTTACCTTCTTCTCTTGATATTTAAAATTAAAACCTGCTGTATGTGCTGTGTTGTTAAAAATAAAGTGATTACTTAAGTTGTCATTGACAACTGTATATTCTGTTCCAAAACCAGACTTTTCAAAAGTGTTTCTTTCAGCATCGTTTTTATTATTTTCAAACTTGTAATTCAACTCTAAAAAAGTATTTTTCCAAAGGGGTTCTGTGTAAACGACTTTGCTAGCAATAGCAAATTTATTTTCAGCATTTGTTTTAAATTGGTCGGTAAGCTCTACTACAGTTAGACCAGTATTATAGAAAGTATTCCTTGCATTTAAGAAGCCAGAATTGTCTTTACTGTTATAACTTAAATCAGTACTTAAAGAAATTGTTCTGCCTTTTTTCTTAAATCTTTTTCTCCAAAAGATAGTGCTCATAAGGCTTTCGTCTTTGGTAGTGTTATTAATACTTCTATTAGTTTCATTTAATAATTCATTTTTAGAATTGGTATTACTACCAATATAATTGCTACTACTTTTTGAATTAATAATACTTCCTGTAATGATTGCTTTTAATGAACTTGTAGAATCAATTGTCCATTCATAGGTAGTTCTTATTTTATTTCTGTTCCTATTATTATCAAATGTTTCTTGTGTGTTGCCAGTAACAAACGATGAGTCTTCTAATAGGGTTTTTGTATTGTTAACTGTTTCTCCATTTACAGCAAGGTTGTTGTATTGATAAGTGTTAATGATGTTGTGTTTGTCTTCTTTCCATTTTTGTGCATAATGTGCACCAGCAGTTGTTGATGTTGGGAATCCTTCGCCCCAACTAAATTCATCACCATTACTCCAAATGCTAACACCCCCATCATCATTCACTTGTGTGGTGCTACTTAAATCTTCACCATAATTTCTTTTCTCACTCCAGTCTAAAGATTCATATTTCGTATTATCTGTTGTAATATATGCAGCCATTTTTTTCTTTCCTTTAAAAGCATTAACCAAAGCCTTACCATTCCTGTACTCTTTAAAGTTTGTTCCAGCTTCCAACTTGCCAAAATAACCTTTCTTTTTATCTTCTTTCATTTGCAGGTTAATGGTTTTATTTTTTACACCATCATCAATTCCTGTAAATGCTGCCTGATCACTTTTTTTGTCAAATACCTGAACTTTATCAATAGCATCGGCACGTAAACTTTGAGTAACAACAGCTGGATCATCACTAAAAAATTCTTCACCGTCAACTAATATTTTTTGTACAGTTTGTCCCTGAGCTGTAATTTCTCCTTTCCCATTAACAGTAATACCCGGTAGTCTTTTAAGCAAATCTTGTACATTGGCATTTGCATCTACTCGAAAACTATCAGCTTTGTATTCTGTGGTATCTCCTCTCATTCTTATAGCCGCAATTTTTTGTTTTACAACCACCTCTTCTAAAAGTTTAGCTTTAGTAATTAAGGTAATATCTGCAAGCGTATTGTCGTTTTTATTAATTTCAATAATATCTGAATAGTCGGCATAGTTTGGATTCGAAACTTGTAATAAATACTTGCCTGCAACGATATTGTTTAGGTTAAAATAACCATCGATATTAGTTCGTTCATACTTAACTAAAATGGAATCATTGACCCTTATAAGCATCACTACTGCATTATTTAATTTTTTATGATTAAGTGTGTCTTTAATTATTCCAGATACAGAAGCTGTTTGAGATTTTGTATTTGCACAGAAAAAAATAAAGAGAATTGAACACATAAATTTATATCTCATACACGGTTAGTTGCTAAATGTTTACAATATTTATCAATTTACTCCATTCTGCAAAGCCACTCATAATATTTTAACAAAACAGTAATAAATGCAAGTTGATTCACTTGGTTAGTATATCTTTTTGTTGTGTAATAATTGTACCGTAAAATTTTAACTTTTTTTTCTTTACATTGCAACATCTAATTGCAATTTATAATGGCTAAGCAAAAGTTATTTACTCCTAAAAAATACGAAGAACTCTTTTTCATAGATACCACACAACCCGTTTGGAATTACAGTTTATTCTCCGATGAAGATGTCATCAACTTTCAGGCAGGTACTCACTACTCAATGTACAAATTGTTAGGTAATAAACAACTGAAGGTATTAGATACTTGGGGTAGCTATTTTTCAGTATGGGCACCCAATGCAACAAGCGTAAGCGTTACAGGATATTTTAATGAATGGAACAAAACATCGCATCCATTAATTGTAAGAAAAGATGGTAGTGGAATATGGGAAGGATTTATTCCAAATGTGCATTGTGGCGAAGCCTATAAATATCATATTGTTGGCTTTCAGGGATTGAAATTAGATAAAGGCGACCCATATTCTCATTATTGGGAGAAAAGGCCGTACACAGCAAGTATTACTTGGCAAACAAGCTATGAATGGAAGGATACAGAATGGATGCAAAAGCGAAAAAAGCACAACGCCCTTAATGCTCCTTACAGCGTATATGAAGTGCATTTAGCAAGTTGGATGAGACCCAATAAACACGATGAAGAAACATACAATACTTATGCTCAAATAACAGAACGACTAGTGCCTTATGTTAAACAAATGGGCTTTACGCATATTGAATTAATGCCTGTAATGGAGCATCCTTTTGATGGTAGTTGGGGCTATCAGGGTGTGGGTTATTTTGCACCAACGTCAAGGTTTGGAAATCCACAGGATTTTGCTGCAATGGTAGATGCTTTTCATCAAAATGATATTGGTGTTATTCTCGATTGGGTACCTTCTCACTTTCCATATGACGCTCACGGTTTATTTATGTTTGATGGAGCACATACATATGAATATGCCGATATGCGTAAAGGTTATCATCCCGATTGGAACAGCTATATATTCAACTATAAACGTGGCGAGGTCAAAAGTTTTTTAATTAGTAGTGCAAGATTTTGGTGTGATGTTTTTCATATTGATGGTATTCGTGTAGATGCAGTAAGCTCAATGCTAAAGCTGGATTACAGCAGAAATGCAGGGCAGTGGGAACCCAATGAATTTGGTGGTAATGGTAATCTTGAAGCCATTGCTTTTATAAAAGATTTAAACGAAACTTTATACAGAGACTTTCCCGATATTCAAACTATTGCAGAAGAAGCAACTGACTGGCCGGGTATTAGCAAACCTACAAGCCTTGGTGGACTTGGTTTTGGAATGAAATGGATGATGGGCTGGATGCACGATACATTAGATTATTTTAAAATGGATCCTATCTTCAGACAGTTTCATCAGGATAAGTTTACGTTTAGTATGATGTATTACTATGACGAAAACTTTATGCTACCACTAAGTCACGATGAAGTGGTACACGGCAAAAGTCCTATGCTTTATAAAATGCCTGGCGATAGCTGGCAAAAATTTGCTAACCTGCGTTTGTTATACACTTATATGTTTACACACCCTGGTGGCAAACTATTATTTATGGGCAACGAGTGGAATTATAAAAGTGAATTGCAATGGGAACTGCTTGATTTAGTGAGCCACGGAGGAATGAAATATTGTGTACAGAAGTTAAACGAGCTATATAGAAGCTATCCTGCATTATATGAAAAACAATTTGAGCAAGGTGGTTTTGAATGGATAGATTTAAACCATAGAGCCGAAGGTGTAATGGTATATAAACGTAAAGGATTAAAACCTAAAGATGATGTGCTGATTATTTTAAACACTACACCTATTGTGCGTAACAACTGGGAAATAAGTTTACAAGTAAAATACAAATGGAAAGAAATTTTTAACAGCGATAGTAAAGAATACTGGGGCACAGGCGATGTATTTAATCCCAATGAAATTGTTGGTAAAAAAGTAGATAAGAAATCCAAATGGTATAAAATAAATGTTCATCTACCTGCATTGGGGGCTGTTGTTCTTGGCTAACTCTATATTCAGCAATTTTGTAAAAGTTGCTAAATCTTTAAATATAAAACTTATGAAAAAAATATTATTCTCAACAGCATTGATTTTCATCATTGCTTTAGTTGCCTGCAAGCAAAACAATTATCAAGCAGATGGTTTGGGTTCGTTCAATACAGACAGTTTAAAACAACATATAAAAGTATTGGCTTCAGATGAGTTTATGGGTCGCAAACCTTTTTCAATTGGCGAAACAAAAGCTGTAGAATACATCAAAAACACTTTTGAAAAAATGGGTTTAGAGCCTGGTAATGGCAATAGTTTTTTGCAGGATGTGCCTTTAGTGGAAATTACTCCAAGTGCAGATGCAGCAATGAAAATAACTTCTTCAAAAGGAAGTTTTGAATTATATAAAACAGAAGATTTTGTAGTGTCGACAGAGAAAACTGATTCAATTATTTCACTAAATAATGATGAACTAGTTTTTGCAGGCTATGGTGTTGTTGCACCAGAATATAACTGGAATGATTATGCTGGTTTAGATGTGAAAGGCAAAGTAGTTTTGGTAATGGTTAATGACCCTGGCTTTGGTACAAATGATTCCACGTTGTTCAAAGGCAACACCATGACTTATTATGGTCGCTGGACTTATAAATATGAAGAAGCAGCAAGGCAGGGTGCAAAAGCTTGCCTAATTATTCACAACACCAAAGCAGCATCGTATCCTTTTAGTGTGGTACAAAACTCTTGGGGAACATCAAATTTATTTTTAGATAAAAGAGGTAGCAAAGAACAACAACTTTCTTTACAGGGTTGGGTTTCGGGCGATGCTGCAAAAAAATTATTAACTGCTGCCGGCAAAGACACAACATTATTAGCTAGTGCGAATGTCAAAGGGTTTAAAGCTGTGCCGTTAGATTTAAAATTATCATTGAATGTAAAAGTGAAAGCTGTTTATAATATGTCGCACAATGTTGTTGCTAAAATTACGGGTAGTAAAAGACCCGATGAGTATATTATTTATACAGCTCATTGGGATCATTTAGGTGTTGGAAAAAAAGATGCAAAAGGTGATAGCATCTATAATGGTGCTATTGATAATGCTAGTGGCACTGCGGCTTTGCTTGAAATTGCCAAAGCATTTAAAAGCCTGAAACAAAAACCTGAACGCACAATTATTTTTCTTTCTGTAACTGCTGAGGAGCAAGGATTGCTTGGCTCTGCATATTATGCACATCATCCTATTTATCCATTAAATAAAACTGCTGCAAACCTTAATATGGATGGTATTAATGCTTTTGGTAAAACGAATGATATAATGGTTGTGGGACAAGGACAAAATGAAGTGGAAGATTATGTTGCAGAAGTTGCAAAATTACAAGGCAGATATATTTCTAAAGAAGAGCATTTAGAGGCTGGACATTATTATCGTTCAGACCATTTCAATTTCGCTAAGGTTGGTGTACCTGCTTTAGATTGCAGTGCAGGACAAGATTTTATTGGAAAGGAAAAAGGATATGGTGAAAAATTAAGAGACGATTATGTGAACAATCATTACCACAAACCAGCCGATGAGTTTGATAATAACTGGACCTTTGATGGTGGTATAATGGATATAAAAATGTTATTTTTAGTAGGTAAAAAAATAGCCAACGAAACCACATTTCTTAAATGGAAAAATGGATCAGAATTTAAAGCCATAAGAGAGGGGCAATAGAAGTACAACATCATTTGCCTAGCCTCATAAATAGCTGAACCTTGAAGTGTGCGACGCTTCTACAGTCTAATACTTGTAAAAAAGCTTGTAACAAAATTAATTTTATTGAAGTATTGACAAACAATTCTAGAACTTTATTTAAACAGCATTTATTGGTATAAACATCACTATTATCATTATTTTCTCTTTTATTTGTAATCAAATTTATTGTTATGAAATTGTTAGAAGGAAAAACGTCTATCGTTACTGGAGCAGCTCGTGGCATTGGTGCTGCTGTGGCTATTAAACTTGCCGAACACGGTAGTAATATCGCTTTTACTTATGTGAGTGATAGTAGTGCACAAAAAGCTAATGATTTAGAAGCTCAATTAATAGCATTAGGTGTAAAAGCTAAAGCTTATAAAAGTAATGCTGGCGAATTTGCAGCTTGCGAAACATTTGTAAATGATGTAATGACTGATTTTGGTGCTATTGATGTGTGTATAAACAATGCAGGAATAAGTAAGGATAATTTATTGTTGAGAATGACTGAAGAGCAATGGCAAGATGTGATTGGTATAAACTTGAATAGTGTTTTTTATATGACAAAACAAGTGATTAAACCAATGATGAAGGCTAAAAAGGGGAGCATTATTAATATGAGTTCTATAATTGGTATCAGAGGCAACGCTGGGCAAAGTAGCTATGCTGCAAGCAAAGCAGGTGTTATTGGTTTTACAAAATCCATAGCTCATGAATTGGGAAGTAGGAATATAAGATGCAATGCTATTGCTCCTGGTTTTATAGAAACAGATATGACGCACTATTTAAAAGATGGCGATGCAGCTACTGACTTTTTGAAAAAAATTCCATTGAATAGGTTTGGTAAAGCCGAGGAAGTGGCTGATGTAACTTTGTTTTTAGCCAGCGAAATGAGCAGCTATGTTACAGGGCAAGTAATCAGTACATGTGGTGGGTTGAATATTTAACAAGTACTTCTTTTTTATATGCTTCTTATTATTTAGTTACTTTAGTTACGTACCAATGAAAAAAATGATACTTTTAGTAACATTATTTTTTTTCTTTTCACAAATAATTCCATTAAAAACTATCAAGGTTTTATTTGGGAAAGAATTTTATGTTTCATGCAACAATGATGATTGTAATGAAGATGATTTTCAAATGAAGGATAAGAAAGAATCTGAAGCCGATTTTTACAATCAGCATTTTTTTTCTGTTAATTTGCAAGAACCCTTTCATTCTTTTATTGAAAAACACTATCATAATTTTTTAATTTCAATACCTACAGAAAAATATTTTTTTATTATAGTTCCGCCTCCAAATTGCTAATTTTTCTTTATTGATAAACATATTTAGCATAATTTGATAGTTATGCAATCATTTATTAAAGTTAAATAATGAAGCAAAAAATAGCGTCCTTAAGCAAGGATTTTTCGTCATCTATAGTAGTTTTTTTAGTAGCCTTACCGCTTTGTTTAGGTATTGCACAAGCAAGCAACCCGCAGGGCCAAACTAATATTGTTCCACTTTTAGGAGGCATTATTGCAGGCGTAGTGGGTGTGGTATTATTGTTGGTTTTTTTAGTGGCTCACAACTAAGCGTAAGTGGTCCTGCTGCAGGTTTAACAGCCATTGTGGGTGCAGCTATTATTAAGTTAGGGGGCAATGCACAAGCCTATGAAATATTTTTACTAAGTGTAGTGATAGCTGGTTTTTTACAACTTATTATGGGCTTTGCCAATGCAGGTATTATAGGCGATTATATACCAAATTCAGTTATTAAAGGGATGTTAGCGGCAATAGGTTTAATATTAATACTAAAACAGATTCCGCATTTGATTGGAGAAGATACTGACCCTGAGGGTGATGAAACTTTTGCTCAACTCAATCATAAAAATACTTTTACATCTTTGTTATATGCTTTTAAAAATCTAACACCAGCTGTGGCATTAATTGGTGTATTAGGTATTTGTATTATGATGATATGGGAAACACATTTTTTTAAATCTAAACAACTATTTCAAATGATACCAGGGGCTTTGGTAGTTGTAATTGTAGGTACAGTAATAAGTGAATGGTACAAAGTATCAATACCTGCCCACACTTTAGATAATAAACATTTGGTAAATCTACCTTCTAGTAAGCAAGAGCTCTTTAGTTCGTTTCAGCATCCAATGTTTTCATCGCTTAATAATATTCAAGTTTGGATTTCGGCTGTAACATTAGCCATAGTTGCCAGCTTAGAAACATTGCTTGGAATTGAAGCTGTAGATAAACTAGATCCTTTAAAAAGGGTAACGCCAACCAATAAAGAATTAAAAGCTCAAGGTATTGGAAACATTGTTTCAGGTTTAATAGGAGGGTTGCCATTAACATCAGTAATTGTAAGAAGTTCGGCCAATGTAAATGCTGGTGCTACATCAAAACTTAGTGCGATTTTACACGGGGTGTTTCTGGTGTTAACAGTAGTTTTTATTCCAAATGTATTAAACAAAATACCATTGAGTGCTTTGGCTGCCATTTTAATATATACAGGTTATAAACTAGCTAAAGTATCTTTGTTTAAAGAATTTTATAAAAAGGGATGGGATCAATTTGTACCATTTGTATTCACCATTATAGCTATACTAATAACTGATTTATTAATTGGCATAGGAGTAGGGATTATTGTTGGGTTATTTTTTATGGTTCGCAGTAACTTTAGAAGTAGTGTTTTTGTTGTAAACGACAATAATAACTACTTAATAAGACTACGAAAAGATGTATCATTCTTAAATAAGCCTATCGTAAAATCTAAACTAGAACAAGTGCCAGAAAATGCTTATGTACTAATTGATGCAACAAGAGCTGATTTTATTGACAAAGATGTAATAGATGAAATTAATGCCTTTATAACACACGCACATTTAAAAAATATCAGAGTAGAAATTAAACGAAGCGAGAGTAAACCTATGCACCTATTAATAAACAAATAAAATTTTATGAAACCATACGAAAAATTATTACTAGAAAATAAAGCGTGGGCTAAAGAACAAGTTGAAGAAGATCCAGAATATTTTGCAAGGTTGGTAGATATTCAAACACCTGAATTTTTATGGATTGGATGTAGCGATAGTCGCGTGCCAGCAGATAGAATTACAGGTACACAACCTGGTGAAATATTTGTACATAGAAATATTGCCAATATGGTAGTGCATACCGACCTTAATTTACTAAGTGTTTTACAATATGCTGTTGAGGTTTTAAAAGTAAAACATATTATTGTATGTGGACATTATGGTTGTGGTGGGGTTAAAGCTGCTTTAACAAAAAATAGTTTGGGCATTATTGATAAGTGGTTAAGAAATATTAAAGATGTTTACAGATTGAACAAAGATGAATTTGCAGCTATTGAAGATGATGATAAAAAACTAAACAGATTAATAGAGTTAAATGTTCAGGAGCAAGTAACAAACCTTGCAAAAACATCTATCATTCAAAAAGCTTGGAAGACCGAAAATAGACCCGATTTGCATGGCTGGGTTTATGATTTGCACGATGGAATTATAAAACCAGTTGTTGAAATGCCTGCTGGCAGTAGGTTAGATGATTTGTATGAGTATGATAACCTATAAAGCTTGCAATGTGTGCCACTAGGCTACACATTAGTGTGTGTATATGTTAGAATTAAATGATTAAAAAAGTTGTAATGAATTATTAGTGGTAAAATGGAATCGTCTGTTATTATTGATGCTTCCATTTTGCCATTTTCATTTAGTGACTCTAAATATAGAATAAGCATTTCTTTAAAATCTACATTGCCTACACTATACCATTTAAACATAGTTTCTTTTGCACTCCAAATTAGAGTTAAAGGGGTTGCTCGTTGCTCGTTTATAGTTTGTGGTTTATTGTTAATCGTTTCTTGTTGGTTTATCGTTTGTTGTTGTTGGTATATTTGTGATTCAATCTTGTTCAAACCATTTTCTACTACTTCGTACTTCTTACTTATCAATTCACTTAACTTAATTTCCTCTTCTTGATTTAAAAACTTATGAGCAATTTTTAATATTTTGTCAGTTGGAATTTCAATATCAATACCAACTCTTTCATTTTTGCTAACTATCGCTGCTGCAAAGTCGCCACAATGCGAAATAGAAAAATGAAATTTTTCATTTACCAGAAATGGTTTGCGTGTACTGGCTATAATAATTTCATTAAATGGAAAATCGGGGAACAAATATCTAAGCAAATACCTGCCTGCTAAATGTTGTAATCTTTTGTGAGGATGAGAAATTTCTCGTTGCAAAGGAATTGTTTTTGAAAAAAAAGTTTCATTTTCTTCTATTTTCCAAATAGCTAGTCTTGTGGTTTCGTTAATATGTTGTTGATAAAACAAAGGCATAAAGCAAATTTCAGAATTTAGAATTAAGAATAAAGAATTTTATTTGCAGCATAAATTCAACACATAAAATGATTTTTTTTCTTTGTTGAAATAAATTGCAAAACCAAAATCAATAAATCTTAAATTGAATGATTTTAACTGATAAAAGAATTTTAGAAGAAATGGAGAAAGGAACTATTAAAATTGTTCCTTACGATCGTGCAGATTTGGGAAGTAATAGTTATGATGTGCATTTAGGTAGCACATTAGCAAAATATGTAGATAAAGAGCTTGATGCTAAAAAACACAATAAAATTGAGGCTTTTGAAATACCCGACGAAGGTTATGTATTGCACCCTCACGAATTTTATTTGGGGGTTACTTTAGAATATACCGAAACACACGCTCATGTTCCTTTTTTAGAAGGCAAATCATCTACAGGCCGCTTGGGGATTGACATTCATGCTACTGCTGGTAAAGGCGATGTAGGCTTTTGTGGTAACTGGACTTTAGAAATATCTGTAAAACAACCTGTAAGAATTTATAAAGGAATGCCTATTGGTCAATTGATTTATTTTCCTGTTGATGGTGAAATTGAAGTGAAGTACAATCAAAAACAAAATGCCAAGTACAGTGGACAACCGAATATGCCAGTAGAAAGTATGATGTGGAAGAACAAGTTTTAATTATTTTTTCTGTAAATAGTTGTTGGTGCAGATTGAACAGAAGCATACAAAACAATATCAGCTACAGTTACATTTTTGGGTGCATTAATAGCATACACAATTGCATCTGCAACATCTTGGGGTTGTATGGGCTCAAAGCCTTCATATACTTTATTGGCTCTTTCTTCATCGCCTTTAAATCGAACTAAAGAGAAATTAGTTTGAACTGCACCAGGTGCAATATTGGTAACACGAATGCCGTGTTGAGTCAAGTCTAATCTCATTCCTTCGCTAATGGCTTCAACTGCCCTTTTGGTAGCACAATAAACTGCACCGTTTTGATAAGTATATTTTCCAGCAACTGAACTGATATTTACGATGTGACCAGATTTTCTATTAACCATCAATGGCATCAAAGCTTTTGAAACATATAGCAGACCTTTAACGTTGGAGTCAATCATCAAATCCCAATCTGTAATATCTCCATCTTGAATAGATGATAAACCGTGTGCATTGCCTGCATTGTTTACAAGAATATCTATTTGCTGCCAATCTTGTGGTAAGGAAGCAATTGCAGATATTACTTGTTGGTTATCTCTCACATCAAAACATAAAATTGTAGCTCTAACCTTTTTCGATAATTCTTGTTGCAACTCTTGCAATTTGCTTTCATTTCTGCCACAAAGAATAAGGTCAATATTATTATCAGCAAAAGCTTTTGCTGTTGCTAAACCAATGCCAGAACTTGCTCCTGTGATGAGTGCTATTTTGTTCAACTTATTTTTCTTTAGTGTTATTTAATATCAATCTGGAATATTTGTGTTTGATAACGACCATATATATCATTTTCTTCTTTGAAATAAATTTTGAAAGAATTGTATTTGTTATGTTTCCAAAATAAACGAAGTGGAAATGAAATTGGTGTTGTAGTTCCATAGGATGTAGCCTCAAACAACAAACTATCTTGCATATTTTTGACTTGTATAGAAGTTGGACAATCATCACAAGGGGTGTCTCTAAAGTATCTTATAGTAGCATTTTTACTACCTAAAAACAAGTCCATTTTTTTTAATTCTATTGAACAATAACCAAAATTCTCGTTACATTCTTTTACAAGTGTATCATCAATATATAACCACCAAGTGTCTATTAGATCTTTATTTCTTGCACTTAAACATAACAGACCTATAATTATTAAATAAAAGAGTGCTTCATTCAATCATTTAATAAACAAATTTTAGAATGATAGCTGCAACAGCCCAAACACATGTGGAAATAAAAACACCTTTAGCTGTGTGGTCTTTATCTGTATTAATGAAAATCGTAAATACTATAGCATTTGCAAGCAATGAAAAAGTAACCATACTGGTTAAAATACTTTTTTGTACTGCTAATGACTTTATAAAATCCATTAAAGGATACACTTTAAACTTCCATAAATAGAAGCCAAACATTCCTATAAAAGGGGCTAAAAAGCCTAGTACAATGCCGTATTTAGTGTTGTCTTTTAACATTAGAATTTCCAGTTTTGTATTTCTTTTTTAAGGGTATAGTTAGTAAGGTCAAACTGAATAGGAACAAGGCTTACATAATTATTTGCCAATGCCCAAACATCTGTGTCTTTGCTTTTATCAAAATTCACAAATTCGCCAGTTAACCAATAATATTTTTTGCCGTGAGGGTCTAATCTTTCCATAAACTTTTCCTCGTATTTAGCATAAGCTTGCTTACAAACTTTAATTCCTTTTATTTTATTGAAAGGAATTGCAGGAATATTTACATTAAATAAAAGATGTTTATCAATTTTTTTATGCGATAATATTTGCTCTATAACTTTTGCTACTACAATTTTTGAAGGCTCAAAATCTGCATCTAAACTATAATCTAAAAGTGAAAAACCTACCGAGGGAATACTTTCAATAGCAGCCTCCATTGCAGCACTCATTGTGCCACTATAAATAACATTGATGCTGTGATTAGCTCCGTGATTAATACCACTCAAACATATATCTGGCTTGCGATGTAGCACTTTATCAACTGCAAGTTTAACACAATCTACAGGCGTGCCATTGGTAGTATAAGCTTCAATCCCATCAAAAAAATCAACCTTAGTTAATCGTAATGGAGCATTAATTGTTATAGCATGTCCCATACCACTTTGTGGTTTATCAGGTGCCACAACCACAACTCTTCCAAAAGGGATAGCAGCTTTTGCTAGGGCTTTTATACCTGGTGCTGTAATGCTATCATCATTTGTAACTAAAATAATTTTTTCTTCTTTCTTATTTTTCTTTGTCATTAATGCAAATTAAGTGCTTTTGGGCAAAAATATTTATGCAAACAGCATTACTTGTTAGTCATCTTAATTACAGGCACTATCATTTCTTCTAAACTAATACCACCGTGTTGAAAGGTGTTTCTGTAGTAATTTACATAATGATTGTAATTATTAGGATAACATAAAAATCCATCTTCTTTAGCAAAAATAAATGATGAGTTTATTGTGGGTACAGGCAAGCCTGCTTCCTTGGGGTCTTTAAATGCTAATACGGTTTTTGGGTCGTAATTTAAATTTCTTCCGTGCTTGTATCTAAGATTTGCAGTGGTTTGTTTATCACCAATTACTTTATGTGGTGTATTAACACGTATAGTGCCGTGGTCTGTAGCAACAATCAAGCGAATGTTTTTATCGGCAATCTTTTTTAATGCCTGGTGCAAGGCACTATGTTCAAACCAACTTTTTGTAACACTTCTGTAGCTGGCTTCATCTCCAGCCAACTCTTTTAACACTTCCATTTCAGTTCTTGCATGGCTTAGCATATCTACAAAATTGTACACTATAACATTTAAGTCGTTGTTTAATAAATTATGAATATTATTAACCAAGTTCTGTCCATCGTTGTGATTTATAACTTTAGTGTAACTGGCTTTTACATCATCTTTTTTCAACCTTTTTATTTGGTTTCTAAAAAAGGTTTCTTCAAACATATTTTTACCGCCTTCTTCATCATCGTTTTTCCATTCGTTTGGAAAATTTTTATCAATATCAATTGGTAGCATTCCGCTGAAAATTGCATTGCGACTGTATTGTGTGGCAGTTGGTAATATAGAATAAAATGTTTCTTCTTCTAATATTCTAAAACTATCGGCAAAAATGGGTTGAATTGTTTTCCATTGATCGTAACGTAAATTATCTATTAATATAAAAAAAGTGGGTATACCTTTTTCTATATGTGGTAGTACTTTGAATTGAAATAGGGTATGGCTCATTATGGGTACATCAACAGACTTTGGATTCATCCATTTTGCATAATTCTTACTAATGAATTTAAAAAATTCGGTATTGGCTTCTTGTTTTTGTTGTGCCAGAATTTCTTGCATTTCGGGGCTATTACTTTTTTCCATTTCTAGTTCCCAATACACTAATTTCTTATAAATGTCCATCCAGCCATTGTAATCTGGATTGTCATTTAAAGCCATAAATAAATCTCTGAATTGTTGTTGATATGCTGTGGTAGTTTTTTCGGCAACTAATCTTTTATTATCAATTATTTTTTTAAGACTGAGCCATACCTGATTAGGGTTTACAGGTTTTAATAAATAGTCGCTAATTTGGCTACCAATAGCTTCATCCATCAATGTTTCGGTCTCATTTTTAGTAATAAGTACCACTGGAATTTGTTGATTGATTTCTTTGATTTTGGCTAGGGTCTCTAAGCCAGAAATGCCAGGCATAGACTCGTCTAAAAGTACAACATCAACAATATTTTGCGAAACATAATCTAATCCATCGAATCCATTATTAAAAGCTATGATTTCATAACCTTTAGTTTCCAAAAAAAGTTTTTGCGACTGTAAACTTTCAATTTCATCATCTACCCAAACAATAGTTGCTAATGCCATAGTATTATATTTAATTGTTACAAATTAGTTTTAAAAAACAGCAGGAATTAAATGTAAAAAACAATCAAATAAAATGGCTATTTATGTATGAGTTTCAAATATATGAAACTGTGTATTAATTAATAATTATTGATGCGGGATTTAACAAATTATAAACAACAAATTACAGCATAACTGCAGCTAAAGCATAATCTGCAAATAATATTAGAATACAACTTACAACAACAGCACTTGTACTAGCTCTGCCAATTTCTAAGGCACCTCCTTTTACATTGTAACCAAAATATGCAGCTATACTAGCAATAATAAAAGCAAATGTGTATGCCTTGCATAAGGCAAAATTGATGTTAAAGAAATTAATGTTTTGGCGTAAGCCTGCATCAAAAATATCTGTAGATATAATGCCAGTCATTGCACCTGCTTGTCTTCCTCCCCAAATTCCTAATATTGCTGATAGTACTATAAGGCAAGGAATAACAATTAATGAGCCCAATATTTTAGGAAGTACTAAATAATTTTTTGTATTAATGCCCATTATCTCTTGTGCATCTATTTGCTCACTTACTCTCATATTGCCAAGTTCGCTTGCAATTTTACTGCCCACAACACCAGCAAGAACAATACATACAACTGTTGGAGAAAGTTCTAATATCATACTATCCCTTACAATTTGAGCAATTGTAGATTGTGGTACTAAGGGGCTTACAAGTTGATAAGCTGTTTGAACTGTAGTTACAGCACCTAAGAATAAGGAAATAATTACAACAATAGGTAAAGAGCCAATGCCAATTTCAACACATTGATGCATTAATTCTTTCCAATAAATTTTCCAGTTTTCTGGTTTGGTAAACATTCCTTTTAACATTATTAAAAATGCACCAAAGTGTGTAAAAAAACTCATATTAGTTTATTGTTTTAATCTTGTTATAGCAGTATTTGCTTCTTTTATTGAGGTATCTAATTGAATACTTCTTTCATAAAATTTTGTTGCATTTACTTTATCAGTTAATGCTTCGTAACATTTACCTTGCCAATAATAACCATAAGCAAATGTTTGATTCAATTGAGAAAGTTGCTGAAAATTTTTTAAAGCTTCCGCATATTTTTTTTCAGTGTAAAGTAAGTAACCTTTTTCCATATATGCATCCGTAAAATGGAAATCTTGTGCAATACTTTTATTATAAAATTCTAATGCTTTAGCCTTGTCGCCAATATTATTGTAATAAATTCCTACTAATAAATTAGCCTGAGCATCATAATCACCAGTAGGATTCATTTCAACCAATTGCCTGCAAATACTCAGTGTTAATGGATTCTTTGCCTCAGCATATAAGTTTGCTAATTCCATTAATGCAATAGGTGTAGGATAAACTTTTGCGGCATATCTAAATGCTTTGATAGCAGCAGTTGTATCACCAATTACTTTGCAAATTTGTCCTCGCTTAAGCCAAAAGGAGTTATTGAAACTATCACTAACAATCAATTTGTCTAGTTTGTATAATGCCTCATTGTGCAGTCCAAAACTATCTAAAGATATAACCACTTGAAATTGTAATTCTTTATTAGCCGTATCTTTAGAGGACAATAGAATTAGCTGTTTAATATTATCTGGAATCTCTTCCTGAACTTTTGTAACCCGGAGATCTGGAGGGAAATTTGGAGTTTTTTTTTCATCTTTACAAGCAATGAAAAATATACAACATAAAAATAAAAACTTATACATAAACAAATGTAAATATGGTTGTAAAAATGAATGTTGCAATTTAGTTAAACTAAACTTTTTGTCCAACATTGCTTATCATTGATTTGCTCTAAAGAAAAACCCATTACTCGAATGAAGTTTAAGTGATTTTTATTTTCCACACTCTCATACACAACTTTTTTTATACTATTTGCAACAAGAAAATTTTTCTCCTTGTCAAAAATAAATTTTCCTACTTTATAGTCTCTATATTGAGGTACGGTATAGTTTATTCTCACAGTTGCACAGCCATTTGTATCTATAGTTGCCATAAATAAATTGGCAATAGTTGCATCTCTTAAAACCACAAAACTTATTTGTTGTTGTAAGGTTGGTAAGTACTGAAATTTTGGAAAAAAATCTTGAATATCTTTTTGGTAAAATGAGATAAATTTTTCAACTATTTTATCTTGTTGTTCAACTGAAACATATTGAAATTGTTCTTTGGATTGTTGCAGTTTAATAAATTGATAGATATTGATAACAAGTAATAATCCATTTGCAACAATTACGGGAAAAGCTGGTATTAAAATCCCATATAGAATAAAGGTAATACACCCAAGAATGTTAAGAATTCTAAATTTTACCGCATTTGTTACCACCAATGAATACGCTAAAAAAATTGATGCTAAATAACCAATCCAAACAACCATATTATAATTTTTGCAAATGTAGTATTATGGTCTTTTATTACTATTACAAAAAAAGGTGCAACAAAATGCTGCACCTTTAAAAAGAATCCAGATATTATTATTGTACAATAATTTTCTTCGAAGTTGTAGCAGCATTAGCAGCTTCTACTTTAATAGAATAAACACCTTTAGCAAGATTATTTAATGAAATATTTATCACCTCACCTTTGATTGCCTTTTCTCTATTTTGAACAAAAACCAATTTGCCAATGGCATCATAAATACTTATATTCAAGTTCGAATAATTGGCATTACAGAATAAGTTAACCTTGTCGGTAGTAGGGTTGGGATAAACCACCCAAGTAGCACTCGATTCTTCCATAGTTACAGTAACTATTTTTGAATAAGAATACCCCCCAGTTCTATCTATTTGTTTAATGCGATAATAATTTTTTGCTGCAAAAGGGTTTGCATCTATAAATGAATAACTGTGCTCATTTCCTTGTGTAGTAGACGCTTCTAATTCACCAATTTTAGAAAATCTAATACCATCTAAACTTCTTTCAATTATGTAAGAATGGTTATCGATTTCATTAACAATCCAGTTTAATTTTACAGATGTGTTTTTTACTTTTATTGCTGTAAAATCTATCCATTTTACTGGCACTGGATTAGGAGAAATAGTAAAATCATTTTGAGATATATTGAAGAAGATGTTGTTTAATGCACGCACTCTTATTCTTGCTGCAAATGTAAAATCGTTAGTTACCACTATATCCTCTGAGCCATCGTTTGGAGTACTAGCTTTTAAAGTGATAGGAAATGTATAGCCACCATCAATTGAAAGCTCTATAGCAACATTAGCAACACTAAAGGGAGCAATATCGGTATTGCCTTTAGACCAAGTTACGGTTTTAGTTTGTCCCTCATACCAAAGCTCGGTATTGGTTGGATATGTAACGGTAAATGCACCTCCAGAATTGTTTACCTTCACTAACATATCAGTAAAACAAGTACCACCATTACCTGCGTGATTATCTCTTACAGTTAATCTGAAGTTCATATTTCTATTGACGCTTGGCAATCTTTCACCTGGAGTTGTTGAAAGTGTTACAATATCATCTATTTGTGGAAATATTCTATAGCTTTCAGATACTGGAGGGAAAGACCTAAACAATGGTGCTTTTGAATTAGTACTTTGTGTTGCATCCCAATTTGCGAATGGAGCACCAACATCATTTTGTTCCCAACTGAAAGTTATAGCATCTCCATTTCCATCTGAGCCATTTCCCTTCAATATAAATGGTGTAGAGATTGGAATAGTGTAAGTGTTAGAACCTTCTAAACTTACAACAGGAATAATATTACTTGTTGTAGTAATTACTGCACAAGAATTTCCAACACCACCAATTGAATATGCATAAACTTCTGCAAGAGAACCAGCATGAAATTGTGGGTCACTCCAGCCTGCATTACCTGTAGCACCTGGGTTTTGATGAACGCCTCCTATATTATTAGTTGTGCAAATTCCGGCATAAGCCATAATTGTTGTACCACTTCCTGGTTCAGCATTTGCTGAGTTTGAACCGTTGCCAGAACAGCTTCCTGTTGCAGCGTTAAAGGTGTGGTTTCCTCCAAATTGATGACCAATTTCGTGAGCAACGTAATCTATGTCATAAGCGTCGCCAGTTGGTTGAGGACTACCTGTAATGCCTCTTGCTTTATTTGCATCATTACAAATTACACCTAAGCCAGCTAAACCTCCACCACCAGTACTAAAAGTATGTCCGATATCAAAGTTAGCAGACCCTATAATTGTTGTAATTTGTGTTTGACTTGCTGTAATTAAACTACCAGCATTACTGTTAGAAGAACTAAATGGATCGCCTGTGGTTGTAACAAAAACAATTTGATCATTATTGGCAACTAGGTTAAAATGAATACTTGCCTCAAGTTCATATACTGTGGTAACTCTGTTTACTGTCTTAACAATTTTGGCCATTGCTTGTGCCTTAGTTGGATTTGTTAAACCAGTTGCAGCCTTAGCATATTGGTTTGAACAGCCAACAGCCAATCTATAAGTTCTAATTTCAGTTCCAATACATCTGCCATTTGGAAATTTGCCAGAAGTAGTAGTACCACCTGTTGCAGAAGGATTAGGATCTAAATTAATAATTTGACCATCTTCAATTAATGGAAAATCTCTAACTAAATCTTTTCTGTAGTATGTGATATAATTTGTAGTGGTTGATAAATCGTAAGGATCAATAAAAACATTACCTGTTTTTGAAGATACAATCATTGCACTAAAACCTGCATCCGTCATATCCATTGTGATAACGGCAGATTGATCTGTAATTCCTTGACCTAAGTATGTTTTAATTGTTGGAAATTTTGTTTCTAATCCAGATTCCATTACAGGTCTTTCCCAAATATGAAATTGGGCAACTGAACCATTTGGCATTGGAATCTCAACTACCGGAGTTTGATTTACCTCTAACGACGTTGATGCTTTGGGTAATGTTGAAAGGAAATTTTTCATTCCAACAACATCCAATTCAATAGTTCTAAATTTTTGGGGAACTATGACTCTTTTTTGGTCAGTTGAGGTAAATGAGCTCTCTGGTTTGTCTTGGAAAAAATTATTCTGTGCATTAGAGCTTATAGAAAAAGCCATGAACAACAAAAACATTATTCCACTGATGTAATTTTTTTTCATACAGTATGTGTTACATTTTATATTTGGGCAGCAAGATAAAAAAAAATAGGGAATTTTCTAAATTTAATTAAATCAAAGCCACTGATTGGTTTGGATGAAGACACTTGACCAAAACAAACACAATTGGTTTAATTTGATGATAGGGTTTTGAGAATAACTTCTATGTGTGGTTGTTGTTAATATACTTGCCTAGTAATTTTATAAAACTAGTTCTATCAATCATTCTTGCTCCTAAACTTTCAAGATGTTCGGTATAAATTTGGCAATCAATTAAATGAACCCCTTCTTTTATTAACTCTTGAACATAGCTGATAAAAGCAAACTTACTTGCATTACTTGTTAAGGAGAACATGCTTTCTCCAAAAAATATTTTCCCCAATTTTACCCCATAAAGCCCCCCAACTAATTTATCATTTTGCCATGTTTCAGCCGAATGTGCAAATCCTAGTTGATGTAATTGAGAATATGCTTTAATAACATCGTTATTAATCCAGGTCCCATCTTGATCTTTTCTGTAAATATTTTTGCAATTGGATATTACCTGAAAAAAGTCTGTATTAGACCTAAATTCAAAAGTTTTTTTAGCAATTACTTGCTTCATACTTTTGCTGATGATTAATTCTTGTGGAAATAAAACAAAGCGAGGATTGGGGTGCCACCACAAAGGAGTTTCATCATTATACCAAGGAAAAATTCCACTTCGATAAGCTAATAAAAGTCTTTCTATGCTAAGGTCTCCTCCAATTGCAAGCAATCCATCTTCCATTGCATTATTTGGATGTGGAAACCAAAGTTTATCATCTAGAACAACCATTAGCACTTTTGTTTGTTGTTATAGTTATGTGTAGGTTAATTTTTATTGAGCAATTCTAATTAAACATTCTTAAAAAATCTAAGCCTAGTGCATACGCCATAAAACCTAATAAGAGTATCATTCCTGCAGTTTGAGCATATTCCATAAACTTATCTGATGGTTTTCGACCAGTAATCATTTCAACAATTGTAAATAGTGCATGTCCACCGTCTAAACCAGGAACAGGTAGAACATTCATAAATGCAAGAATTATAGAAAAAATTGCTGTTAAACTCCAAAAGCTTTGCCAATCCCAAACATCCCCAAATGTATTTGCAATACTAAATACACTACCTAAAGAATCGCTGGTTTTAACTTCGTTTTTCTTGAATAGCAATTTTAAGTTTTGAATATATTTGTCTAATGTTTGCCAACATTTATTCCAACCCGCAGGAATAGCTTCAATTAAAGTGAAGGAAGTATGCTTTTCTCCTAAAACTTTGCCCATTGATTGGTAAGCTAAGCCATTTATTCCATTTGCATCATAATAAACTTCAGCATTTACTGTGTCTTTCCCATTATGTATTAATTGTAAAGACACTGAACGGTTTTTAGGTTCAGATAATTTGCGTAAGTCTGTAGCGTATTTAACAGCAGTATTGTTGATTCCAATTAAAGTATCACCTTTAGAAATAGTGCCCTTTGTTATTTTTGCATTTGGGAGAATAGAATCAACAATCATTGGAAATCTAACATAACTAAATCCACCCAGTTTATTCTTATTTAATTGTCCAATGAAACCTGCCGGAATTGATAGGTTAATTGTTTGCCCGTTTCTGTCAACTGTAATTTCTTTTGCTTGTTGCATAATAATCTCAGCACCAACAGAACCTACTCTTTCAACTGGATTACCAGCAACTGCAATAATTTTATCACCATCTTTTAATCCTATTTTGGTGCCTAGCGAGTCTGCATAAACACCATAATGTAAATTTTTTGTAGGTACATATGTATCTCCCCAATGCCACATTATTCCTATAAAAATAATGATAGCTAATACAATATTTACAATTACGCCTCCTAACATAATTATGAGTCGTTGCCAGGCTTTTTTTGATCGAAATTCATAAGGCTGTGGAGGTAATTTTAATTGTTCCTTATCCATACTTTCATCAATCATTCCACTTATTTTTACGTATCCACCAAATGGAACCCAGCCAAGTCCATATTCAGTTTCACCTTTTTTTGTTTTCCATAAACTAAACCAAGGATTAAAAAAAAGATAAAATTTCTCTACTCTGCATTTAAACCATCTTGCTGGCAAAAAATGTCCCATTTCGTGCAGTACTACAAGTATCGAAAATGATAAAATAAATTGTCCTGCTTTAACTAAAATTCCACTCCAGTCTATTGCTAATAATGTCATATAAAAAGTCAAAAAAAGTTGATAGTTGCTATACTATAGTCTATTGTTAATTAATTGTAATTTCATAAATTTTAAAGTGAAAGTAATGTTGCAGCAAAAATTCTGGCTTCAGCATCGCTTTCAAATAATTCTTCTAAAGTTGGATTGGCAATAAAACCAATTTGATTCATAGCTCGTTCAACAACTGTTGTAATATCTAAAAAACCAATTCTGTTCTTTAAAAAAGCAAATACTGCAATTTCATTAGCAGCATTTAAAACACATGGTAAATTACCACCCTTTTCAAGGGCATCCATTGATAAGGCAAGGTTTCTAAAAGTCCTTAAATCTGGTTCTTCAAATGTTAAGGTATTGGGCTTTCTAAAATCGTATCTAGGAAAATTGCTTTCTATACGTTGTGGAAATGCCATTGCGTATTGAATAGGTAATTTCATATCGGGCAATCCCATTTGAGCTTTGATACTACCATCTTGAAACTGCACCATGCTGTGTATTATACTTTGTGGATGTATAACAACTTGAATTTGCTCGGGCTTTAAATTAAAGAGCCATTTTGCTTCAATCATCTCAAGTCCCTTATTCATAAGAGTTGCAGAGTCAATTGTAATTTTAGCACCCATACTCCAGTTGGGGTGTTGCAATGCGTGATCTCTTTTTACATTAACAAGGAAATTTGGTTTTTTTCCAAAAAATGGACCACCGCTTGCTGTTAAAATAATTTTTTCAATTTTATTTCTACCCTCACCCACCAAACATTGAAAAATTGCTGAATGTTCACTATCTACAGGAATAATAGGCACTCTTTTTTCTATGGCTTTTTGCATTATTATTTCACCTGCAACTACCAATGTTTCTTTATTGGCTAGTGCTATAGGTTTGCCTTTTTCAATAGCTGCAAGTGTGGGCTTTAAACCTGCATAACCTACTATTGCTGCAAGCATCATGTCATAAGTGTCAAAAGCTGCAACTTCTTGTAAAGCTTTTTCTCCTGCAAAAATTTTAATATCTGTACCAGCTAATGCTTCTTTAACTTTTAGATATTTTGTTTCATCTCCTATTACAACACAATTGGGATTGAATTTAAGAGCTTGTTTGATTAGTAATTCATGATTGGTTTGTGCTGTTAGTATTTCAGCACAAAATTTGTCAGAGTGTGTAGCAATTACATCCAAAGCTTGTGTACCTATAGAACCTGTTGATCCTAAAATAGCAATTCGCTTTAAAGTAGATGGGTTGTTTGTTGCTGTCATACGCTGCAATATTAGTAAAACTTAGCTTAGGCGTTAATAGTAAATTTATTTAGTTCATTTGCTAGCTTACGATCATTGCTTAATCTAGGAACCTTGTTTTGCCCTCCAAGCTTACCAATAGATTTCATATAATCTATAAATCCATTTTTTTGTACGACAGTTATTTTTAAAGTTTCGAGAATATTGCCACTGATTAAATCATCGTAGTAAACATTTTTTTTTCGCAAATTATCATCTATTTTTTTTGATAACACCAATAAATTGGGTGGTATATTCTCAAACTCGATAAACCATTCATGATAACTCTTTCCATTTTGTTGAGAAATATATGGAGCTACGGTAAATTCAACTATACCAATCTTTTCTTCCTTAGCAGCTTCTAAAAGTGCATATTCAACTTCTTCACCAATAACGTGCTCACCAAAAGCCGAGATAAAATGTTTGGTTCTTCCACTAACTATAATTCTATAAGGATTGAGGCTTAGAAATTTTACAGTATCGCCAATATTATAACCCCATAAACCTGCATTGCTATTAATAATTAAGGCATAATTTTCGTTAAGTTTTACATCTTTCAATGATAATCTTACTGGATTTACATTGAAAATTTCATTAGCTGGAACAAATTCAAAAAAGATTCCACTGTTAGTATTCAATAACATTCCCTGTTCTTTCTGAGAATCTTGAAAAGCAAAAAAACCTTCACTTGCAGGGAATAATTCTATGGAATCAATTTTTTTTCCAATACTTTCAAACAACTTGGTTTTATAAGGTTCAAAATTAACACCACCTTGAACCATTACGCTGAAATTAGGAAATATTTCTGCTATTTTTTTTCCTGATTTCTCGGTTAGTCTATCAAAATACATTTGCATCCAAGGAGGAATGCCGCTAATTAATGTCATATTCTTTTCAATAGTTTCATCTACAATTTTATCAAGCTTAGTTTCCCAATCTTCTATACAGTTTGTTTCAAACGAAGGAAGTTGATTGGTTCGTAAATATTTAGGAATGTGATGATTTACAATGCCACTTAATCTACCCGTTGGAATGTCTCCAATTCTTTCCAATGCAGGCGAACCACTTAAAAAAATCATTTTTCCTTTTGCAAAATCATAATTCCCAGTTTCGGCCATATAACAGAGTAAGGCATTTCTGGCAGTATTAATATGGTTAGGTATAGACTCTTTTGTTATGGGAATGTATTTTACGCCACTAGTTGTACCACTTGATTTTGCAAAATAAATAGGTCTTCCTTTCCATAAAATATTGGCTTTACCTTTCTTTATTTGTTCAATGTATAATTTAATTTGCTCATAATCTCTGATAGGAACATTTTTTTTAAAATCTTCATAAGAGTTTATCTTATCAAAGTTATGTTCTTTTCCAAATTGTGTATTTTGAGCTTTTTTTATTAGATTTTTTAGAATAATATCTTGGTCTGCAATAGCATTAACCATATTTTTTTTTATCCTATTAAATATGTATTGGGCAAAAGGCTTGGCAAGCAGTGATTTTAAATCCATAATTATCATTCATATTTGTCTGTCGCAAAAGTAGGTTGGCAATAGGTTAAGGGATAGTTAAACTTGTTTAAAACTACTTTTTTTATCTATTATATAATTTCAAATTGTTTTTTAATAAAAAACTTTTCAAAATATGATAGCATAACCCTACTTTTGCCGTCCAAAAAAATTTGAGTTATGTTAGCTGTAGTAAAAATTGCTGGACAGCAGTTTAAAGTTAAAGCCGGTGACAGTTTATATGTACCACATATTGAAGGTAACACTGGAGACAAAGTTGAGTTCAAAGATGTTTTAATGACAGAAGATGCAGGTAATGTAGTGCTGTCAAATATTAACTCAATTGTAAAAGCAGAAATAGTTAATGCACTTGTGCAAGGTGATAAAGTAATTGCTTTTAAAATGAAGAGAAGAAAAGGCTTTAGAAAAAAGCACGGACATCGTACACACTATACAAAAATCAAAATTGAAAGTATAGCGTAAGTTATTTAGAATTTGAAAAATTAAAGTTTACTTATTTCAATAAAAAGTGATATTAATTTTCAAGTTTTAAAAATGTTAATATTATTTTAGATTTTACAAATTAATAAAGATGGCACACAAAAAAGGTGAAGGTTCCGTAAAAAATGGTAGAGATAGTAACAGTAAACGTTTAGGTGTAAAAATATTTGGTGGACAGCCTGCAATAGCTGGAAATATTATCATTCGCCAACGTGGTACAGTTTATCATCCAGGAAAAAATGTAGGCGTAGGTAAAGATTTTACACTTTTTGCATTGGCAGATGGTATAGTAAACTTTAAAAAAGGTAGCAACGATAAAAGCACAGTTTCTGTAATTTCTGCCGAGGCTTAAAAAACTTTTTTTTGTAGTTTAAAAAATGTCTTTATTTTAGTGGCATATTTACTAACCATT
>CAZTOP010000017.1:0-53278 GCA_964615145.1 uncultured Chitinophagaceae bacterium | reverse complement strand
TGCTTGAATATTGCAAATTAGATACATTGGCAATGGTGAAAATATTAGAGAAAATTTATAAAGTGATTTAATATGGAAACAAATAAAATATTCAACTATTTGAAAGAGTTTAAAAACTTTCCAACTTATCAATTAGAAAGAAGAATTGATGCTTTTATGCTGCCATATTTGGCAAATGCTGTCAATAAAAAATTTGAAATTGATGATGAGAATCTTGTTTTTGTTTATCCAGAATTTCCTTTAAAAAGATTACTACAAACGGACACTATTGTGTCTGAAAAATTGGATAAACTATCAGAATATGCAGATTATGTTTTATGGTCACCAAAGCTGCATACTGTGTATTTGGTAGAATTTAAAACAGATGAAACATCTTTAAAAGAAAGTCAGTTTCTAAATTACTACGAAAACTGTAAAATGGGCTGGAAGTCACTCATCGTTTATTATCTTGATAAGTCAATTGGCAACAAAAAGTATTGGAATAAATTTGTAAAAGGATTGCTTTATATAAAAGAGACAGCTCCTGCTCTTCTTGGTAAACAGCAGAATTTAAACTTAGAAAGTTTTTTAGAAAAAAACAAAAGCAAGGGCATACATAACAAACTTCAAGAAATTAAATCTTTAGTTGAGTTTGAATATGAACCTAACATTAAATTTATATTTCTAGCACCAGAAAAAGCTGCATCCAAATTACAATCTTATATTAGCAAAGTTCCTGAATGCAAAAATTATTATGCAGGGCATTTTGCTCTTAATGATTTTTCTAAATACACAGATGAACCTTTAAAAGATTTGCTCAGCAATATTTAAAAAATTAAAACTCAATGAACCAAGCTGTACATAATAAATTAGTTTCCTTTATATGGTCTATTGCCGATGATTGCTTACGAGATGTGTATGTAAGGGGCAAGTATCGTGATGTTATTTTGCCAATGGTGGTGCTTCGCAGATTGGATGCTTTGCTGGAACCCACCAAAGATGCTGTAATGGAGGAATTGACTTTTCAAAAAGAAGAAGCCAAATTTACCGAATGGGATGAAAATGGATTGAGGCAAGCCAGTGGTTATGTGTTTTACAATACCAGCCAATGGACGCTGCAACGCCTGCATGATACTGCTACTAATAACCAACAAATACTGCAAGCCAATTTTGAAGATTACCTCAATGGATTTAGCCATAACGTAAAAGAAATTATCGAGAAGTTTAAGCTAAAAAGCCAGGTAAGGCATATGGCAAGCAAGGATGTTTTGCTGAATGTATTGGAGAAATTTACATCGCCATTTATCAATCTTACACCCTTTGAGAAAAACGACCCCGATGGCAGAAAGCTGCCACCATTAACCAACCTGGGTATGGGTTATGTGTTTGAAGAACTGATTAGAAAGTTTAATGAAGATAATAATGAGGAAGCAGGTGAACACTTTACACCACGTGAAGTAATAGACCTGATGACTCATATTATTTTTGAACCTGTAAAAGATAAGTTGCCACCTGTTATGACCATTTACGACCCTGCCTGTGGCAGTGGTGGAATGCTTACAGAAAGCCAGAATTTTGTGAAAGATGAAGAAGGAGAAATAAAAGCCAAAGGTGATGTGTATTTATATGGCAAGGAAATAAACGATGAAACCTACGCCATTTGCAAAAGCGATATGATGATTAAGGGTAATAACCCCGAAAACATACGTGTAGGCTCTACACTTTCTACTGATGAATTTGCAGGCACAAGTTTCGATTTTATGCTATCTAACCCACCTTATGGTAAGTCGTGGGCAAGCGAACAAAAATTTATTAAAGATGGCAAGGATATTATTGACCCTCGTTTTCAAATAAGGCTAAAAGACTATTGGGGCAACCTTGAAGATGCTGATGCTACACCACGAAGCAGCGATGGGCAATTACTTTTTTTGATGGAGATGGTGAACAAAATGAAGCCAACCAGCCAAAGCCCCTTGGGTTCAAGAATAGCATCGGTACACAATGGCAGCAGTTTGTTTACTGGTGATGCAGGTGGTGGCGAAAGCAACATCAGAAGATACATTATTGAAAACGATTGGCTGGAAGCCATTGTGCAAATGCCTAATAACCTGTTTTACAATACTGGTATTACTACCTATATATGGATATTGAGCAATAACAAAGCAGCCAACCGAAAAGGCAAAGTGCAACTAATAGATGCAGGCTTGCTGTTTAGAAAATTGCGTAAAAATCTGGGCAATAAAAACTGTGAATTTGCACCCGAACATATTTGTGAAATTGTAAGCGTATATAACCAAATGCTGCCTGTTGAAAGAATAATTAATGCAGCAACCAATGAAGAAGAAGGCATTGCAAGCAAGTTGTTTAACAACAAAGATTTTGGTTATTATAAAGTAACCATTGAACGCCCAAAACGTTTGAAAGCACAGTTTACAACAGAACGCATTGCCAGTTTGCGTTTTGATAAAACCCTGCAAGAGCCTATGCAATGGGCTTATGAAACCTTTGGCGAAAAAGTATATTCCGATATTGCAAAACACGAAAAAGAAATAAACGATTGGTGCGATAAAAACGAGTTAAACCTAAATGCCAAACAAAGCAAGGCATTGGTAAGCCAAGCACTTTGGAACAAGCAATTAGACTTGCTAAACAATGCCACCCAATTAATGAACAGCATTGGCACAGATGAATATAACGACTTTAATGTGTTTAGAGAAAAAGTAGATGCAGCATTAAAAGAAAGCAAATCAAAGCTGAGTGCATCTGAAAAAAATGCCATACTAAATGCAATAAGCTGGTACGATGCAAATGCAGAAAAAGTTGTAAAAGGCATTGTAAAACTAACTGGCGACAAGTTGCAACAAGTGTTGGATGTTCAGGATTGCACCCAAGAACAATTGGCAGACCACGGCTATTACCCAACAGGCAAAAAAGATGAATACCTGCAATACGAAACAGAAAGTGATTTAAGGGACACAGAAAACATACCTTTAAAAGAAAACATTTACTGGTACTTTTTAAAAGAAGTAAAACCACACGTGGCAGAAGCCTGGATAAATATGGAAGCCACCAAAATTGGTTACGAAATAAGCTTTAATAAATATTTCTACCGCCACAAGCCTTTGCGTAGCATTGAAGCTGTAAGTGCCGATATTGTAAAGCTGGAAGAATTGAGCGATGGATTGATACGTGAAATTTTGCATTTATAATACTTTGAATAAAATGGTATTCATAAAATAAATTAGGTCGTTAATAACGACTCAATTATAAAGTAAGCATACTTTCAAAACTATTAAAAACTAGTACTCAAATCATATTTTAAAATGCTTGATATACAACATAACGACTACAGAAACTGGATTGTAGAAGTAAAATCAAAAATACGTTTTTCACAAGCAAAAGCTGCATTGGCTGTAAATGCTGCCGTAATTGAGTTTTATTGGGATTTAGGAAAAATGATTGCCGAAAAACAAACAGCCTGGGGAACAAAATTTTTAGAGCAACTATCTAAAGATTTACAAACGGAGTTTCCAGAAATGAAAGGCTTATCTACAAGCAACCTTAAATATTGCCGTAGTTTCTATTTATTTTACCAAAATACAATTGGTCAACAGCCTGTTGACCAATTGCAAAGCAATGAAAAGCAAACAAATTTAATTGAGCAACAACTTGTTGCCCAATTAAACAAAATACCTTGGGGGCATAACATACTAATATTTACAAAATCAAAAAATATAGCCATTGCCCAGTTTTACATACAACAAACCATACTAAATGCTTGGGGCAGAGAAACCCTTGCTTTACAAATAAAATCTCAATTATTTGAAAGGCAGGGCAAAGCCATTACTAATTTTAAAAACACATTGCCACAGCCAATGAGCGATTTGGCACAACAAACCTTAAAAGACCCCTACAACTTTGATTTTGTGGCTATGTCTGCCACTATGAAAGAAAGAGATGTAGAAAAACAACTAGTAAATCAAATTTCTAAATTTTTGCTTGAGTTGGGTAAAGGATTTGCATTTGTGGGGCAACAATACCATTTAGAAATTGCAGAAAATGATTACTATTTAGACTTACTTTTTTACCACATAAAACTAAAATGCTATGTGGTAGTAGAACTTAAAAACACCAAGTTTACACCTGAATACACTGGCAAAATGAATTTTTATTTATCGGCAGTAGATACTCTTTTAAAACAAGAAGATGATAAACCCACCATAGGTATTTTGCTATGCCGAGATAAAAATAATATTGAAGCCGAATTTGCCCTGCGAGGTATAAATAAACCCATTGGCATTAGCGAATTTAGCTTTACCGAAATTTTACCAGATGAATTAAAAAGCAGCTTACCCACCATAGAAGATTTAGAAAAAGAATTAGAAGCACTAACCCAAACCGCAACCAATGACCACTAAAATACAAAAATATACTGCTTATAAAAACTCTAGTGTAGAATGGTTGGGTGAAATCCCTGAGCATTGGGAAATATTGTCGAACAAATATATTTTTGAACTAAAGAAAAATTTGGTTGGCAAAAAGTCGAGTAACTATGTTTTATTATCCTTAACACTGAATGGAGTAATAAAACGTGATATGGAAAATCCACAAGGCAAATTTCCTGCTGAATTTAATACTTATCAGGAAGTTAAAAAAGGAGATTTTATTTTTTGTTTATTTGACGTAGAAGAAACACCAAGATGTGTAGGTCTTTCTGATTACGATGGTATGATTACAGGTGCTTATACTGTGATGCAACCTAAAGCCAATTTAGATAGAAGTTTTTTATATTACTTCTATTTGAATTTAGACTCTGACAAAAGACTTAAACCTTTATATACCGGTCTAAGAAATACAATTTCTAAAGAGAATTTTTTTTCATTCAAATCATTTCTTCCCCCACTACACGAGCAACAAAAAATTGCCCAATTTCTTGATACCAAAACAGCATTAATAGACAAAGCCATTGGCATTAAACAACAACAAATAGAACTGCTTAAAGAACGCAGGCAAATACTAATTCATAAAGCTGTAACACGTGGACTAAACCCTAATGTAAAACTAAAAGATAGTGGTGTGGAGTGGATTGGGGAGATACCGGAAGGATGGGAGGTGAAGAGGTTGAAGTATGTTTTGGATGAATACAACGTTAGGTCGGTAACTGGAGATGAGGAATTATTGTCATTAAGTAAATATAAAGGCGTTATTCCTAAATCCTTTTTGGAAGAACGAGCTGGGCATGCAGAATCTTTAATTGGATATAAAAAATTATTGCCACAGGATTTGGTAATAAATAAAATGCAAGCTGTTAATGGTTTAATCGCTGTTTCTAAAATCAAAGGAATAACAAGCCCAGACTATAGTGTCTATAGAACTAAAAATGAAAAAATACTGAATATAGATTTTCTATGTCAATTAATTCTACAGCCACATTATTTGGGTGAGTTTAAAAGAAGAGTTACAGGAGTTATGGAAGGGTTTATTCGTTTATATACAGATGATTTTTTTGATGTTCATACTTGCTTACCACCGATTAAAGAACAAAATAAAATAGTGGAATTCATTGAAAATGCAACACAAAAAATAGCCACAGCCATTTCGCTTAAAGAGCAAGAAATAGACAAGCTAAAAGAGTATAAATCAAGTTTAATAAATGAGGTGGTAACGGGTAAGGTTAAAGTGTTCTAGTAACATAATTGCATTTAAAATTTTAAATAAAACAGTATGAACATCATCCAAATTAAAAACGGCAAAATTGAAATCCGCAAAGACAATGGGTCATTAGTACGAACCATTGGCAATGGTGATGCTATTGCAGCTCAATTCAACAACGACCAATCTTTGGTAGTCATAACAACAGTAAAGAACAAAGTTGAAATTCGCAAAGAAAATGGTTCATTAATACGAACTATTGGTAATGGCGATGCTACAGATGCCAGATGGCACGGTAGTGAAATTGCAATTACTACTATTAAAGGCAAAACCGAGATAAGAAAAGAGAACGGTTCACTTGTTAGAACAATTTGATTGATATTGTAACAAATAAAAAAAGAATGCTAGTTGGGTAGTCCTGTTAATAAAGTAATAAAACACACAAATGGAATCTATAGATAAATCGGGCAAGTTATTATACACTGTATCAGAAATATTTTCTGAAGACGGCTATCTTTTTCAAAAAGATAAAACTCATTTTAATGTACCGCATTATCAACGTGGCTATAAATGGGAGCCATCTAATGTTGAAAAATTATTAGATGATGTAAATAATTTTGAAATAGCTGAAGGTAAATTTTACTGTTTACAGAATATAACCATTATTGCTAATGGCAAACATTTTAATGTGATTGATGGACAGCAACGCTTAACAACTCTAACCATAATTCTTTCTTATTTAGGTAACAAGTCATTAGTAAAAGATAAAGTACGTTTTCCAGAAAATTCAATTCGAAAATTTACAAACCTCTTTTTAAATAATACTATTACAAATAATCTAGTAAAGTTTCCAAATGTTACTTGGGAAAAATTTGCCCAGAAGAACCCTGATTATGATTTGCAAGACATTTCTCATATTTACAATGTACACAATGCAATTGCTGGTTGGTTCAATAATAAAAATCAACAAAAAGATGGGTTTGAAGAAAATTTTCTTACTAAACTTTTGCATAATGTAAGAATTATTGTGAATGAAGTTGATGAGAAAACTGGTGAAGAAAAAGTATTTGGAAATTTGAACTCTAAAAGAGTGCCATTAGATGGCTCTGATTTAATTAGAGCAATATTGATAACAAGGGTTGCACGTGAGGAAGGGCGTAAGGAAAATGATATAAAAAATATAGTTTACGTAAATGAGAGAAGAGTGAAGCTTGGTTGGGAATTAGACCAAATTAACAATTGGTGGGGAAGAGAAGATGTTAAAAATTATTTTTCAAAATTCATAAGCATTAAGTCAGAATTGGCAGGTAGCGATAGAAAACTATTTGATGAAATTAAATATCCAATTAACTACTTGTATTTGCTTTATGCTGAAAAAAAGGGGAAACAAACAAAATTAACTTTAGATCTTATTGAGCAACACAGCAATAATGCCATAGCTCTTTACAAAGAAATATTAAAACTGAATAACACCTTGCAAGACTGGTTTGAAGACAAGGAGATTTACCACTATTTGGGATTTTTATTTAGCATATCAGATACAAAAGTAAAAGCTTCATTTAATAATATTTGGGATTTATGGTTAAGCTCAAAAACTCGGATGGATTTTATTATTTCTCTAAAAAAGGAAATGAAAAAACATTTTGTTGTAGATGGCAATTTGTTTGACTATAATGATTTAAACATTAATTGGTATGCAGACAAACAACACGATTTAATAAGAACATTGATTTTAATGGATATTATCTATTCAATAAAAGCTAATCAAAATAAACTTCCTTACCACTGTTTCACAAAACATAGCAATGATATTGAACACATTTTTCCACAAAATCCAGCAGAATTTAAAGAAAAAAAGGGATATATTGAATTTTTAGACAAGTACTACTTGAAAGAAACCGAAGTGAAATTTGATTTATCGAAGTTTGAAAAAAAGCAAAACGATGAAGCATATATTCAATCAATAAATAAATACATACTAGAAAAGACAAACAAGTTTGCAATTAATTCAATTGGTAATTTGGTGTTGCTTTTTAATAAACTCAACAGAAGTATAAGCAATGCAATTTATTCAATTAAACGTTCAAGAATAATAGAATTTCATAATCAGGGTAACTTTATTCAGCCTCATACCTTTAAAGTATTTGTAAGAGATTTTAATGATGATAAACAAGAAAATAAAGATTATGAATATTGGACTAATGATGATATTAAAAGAAATGCAGCATATATTAATCAGCAAATAATTAATTTTTTCAATAAGATATAATGAGTGTTACAAAACCAATGAAAGAAGTATCTGTGGAGGATATACTTCTAAACTACAATTTAATTGTGCCCGAAATTCAACGTGAGTATGTTTGGGGCTACAATGAGTTTGGCATTTTTGAAACTTTTATTAAAGACTTAAAGGAAGGTTTTGAATTAACTGAGGAAGAAACACCAGACATTATTGCTTTAAAACAAACAATAAATAATCCCTTAATAGATGCAATTACTAAGAATACTTTAGCCATTGCTTTAGCTAAATTAATCAAACCATCTAAATCAATCAACATAGGTTTTTTATATTCATATAAGCCAAGTTATTATATTGGGAATGACAGAGAAGAAGATTTATATTTAATTGATGGGCAACAAAGGTTCACAACATTATTTTTAGTTCTTTTTTACTTTTCAATAAAAGAAAATAGGAAAAGCGACTTTATTAGGCTTTTTAAATTTGATGCAAAAAACGAAAAAATAGCATTTGATTATCGTGTTCGTTCAATTACCCATCAATTCATATTTGATTTAATTATTAGCAGCAATAACTTAGAAGATTTAATTGACATAAGAAATAAGCAGTGGTTTCTTTTAAACTATCAAAATGACGTAACTATTAAATCTATTGTAGGTGCTAATAAAACCTCTGGAGTATTTAATATCCTAAACAATATATTCTCTAAAGATGAAAGTAAATACTTCGATTATGTAAACAAAGAAATAAAGTTTTGGCATTTTAAAACTGAGGAAACTTCTCAGGGTGAGGAGTTGTATATCACAATGAATTCAAGAGGTCAACAGCTTGCCGATAATGAAACAATTCGTGCAAAATTGTTTGACAGCGATGAGGTTAAGGAAAGTCCACTTGAATGGAGTGAAAAATGGGAACTATGGCAAGATTTTTTTTGGAAACATAGAAACAAAGAAAACAAAGATATTACAGCTGATGAAGGATTTAATGAGTTTCTTAGATTGGTACAAATACTTAAAATGTATAGTACCTATGAATTTAAAAAAAATTCAATTCAAAATGAAAAATTCATTAAAGTAATACAATGGGAATCTGGGGCAAAACTTGATGTTAGCTATTTAACTCTTCAAGATATCGAGTTGTGTTTTAAATCTCTTAAATATCTATTTACCGAATTTGCGGTAGAGGTACAAAACAAAATTATAGTTCAATATAAAACTTGTAAAAATTTCGATCTCATACAATCAAAATGGCTGAGTCCTGAGAAAGGCGTTTTGGGGCAAATTGATTTATTCCAAATATTGCCTATATTACTTTTTTGTAACAGGCACTTTGCTGCAAAGGAGAAAATTGATGTTCATAATTTATATAGATTCATAAGAATTTGCTATGGTTTAAGTAAAGATGAAACCATTGGCAAAGCAATTAGAAATCAAATTTCCAACATTCTTCTTTTTGCGGAAAGTGTTGAATTAAATGGTCAAGCAACGTCACTTCTCAACAATGCTGAAATATCTAAAACTATATTAAATAAAGAGCTTAGAAATAAACTTTCGGTATATGCTGCAACAGATTCTTTAATTCTTGTTGAGGATTTATTTTGGCACGCAGAAGATTTGAATCCCTATGATGATGGGGAAATGAGTCATTTAATTAAATTAGCAACAGATTCGAAAACACATAAATTTAGTATCCCAATTTTTAACAATATTGTTAAAGCATATGAATTATTGCTTAAAAATGAAGATAAAATCTGGGGCAATTTAATAAATACAGATGTTTATATCGATAAAGCAGATAGAGTTGAAGTTGAAAATAAGTGGTATAAGAAAAGTGGTTTTTTAAACTTGGTAGAAAATAAAGCTATGTCCAAAGAATCACTTGAAAGCTTTATAATCAATCATCAAAAGGCGTTTATTTCTAATTATAATAACCTAGAAGAAATGTTAAATGAAGCATCTTCTAAAAATCAAATTTATATATACTACATATTGTGTAGTAATAATTTTACGGGAATGCCAGTTTGGAATTGGAATGATAATTTTAACTTTGGAAAATGGTCTAAATATACTGGTTTCCAATCTTTATTTACTGCAGAACAAAACAAAACAATCTATCAACTTTATAACCTTGCGTTTGCAGAAAACGAGTATAAGATGTTGACTATTCAACTAAGCAAGTATAAGAATGGTATAAATTTATTAGTTAATTGGTCAAAAAAATAATCTATGCCAAGTCAAACTAACGAACAGGCTTTAGAATCAGCCATAGAAAAACGCCTAACAGGCTATTGCCAAGAGGATTTAAAGCAACAAAGCGTTGCCGTAAATACAGTGGCAGAAAGGGCAGCTTTGTACAGGGCTGGCAATGGCTATTATATAGGCTTGCCACAAGATTTTAATGCAGGATTAGCAATAGATGAAGAGCGTTTGTTTGAATTTTTACAAGCTACCCAAAAAGAAGAATTATCCAAGCTGCAAAAGCAAAATGACTGGAAACTAAAAATATTGGAACGGCTTGACAGGATGATAAAAAAATATGGCATCATTCGTATTTTTAGAAAAGGTTTAGATGTTGATGATGCACATTTTACAATGCTCTATCCTCTACCATTAGCAAGCAGCAGCCAATCAGTAAAAGACAATTTTGATAGCAATCAGTTTAGTGTTACAAGGCAACTAAAATATTCTGTAAGCAATCCTTTAGAGGAAATAGATATGGTGCTTTTTGTAAATGGTTTGCCATTTGCAACAATGGAATTAAAAAACCACTGGACAGGGCAAACAGCAAAAGTTCACGGTCAAAATCAGTATAAAATCAAACGTGATATTTCGCAACCATTATTACAATTTGGGAGGTGTATAGTGCATTTTGCAGTAGATACCGATGAAGTGTATATGACCACCAAACTCAATGGCAGCAATACTTTCTTTCTGCCATTTAACTTGGGTAATAATTTTGGCAAGGGCAACCCACCCAATGCTTTTGGGCATAAAACAAGTTACTTATGGGATGATATTTTAAGCCGTAAAAGTGTTGCCAATATCATACAACACTTTGTAAGGTTTGATGGAAAAGAGGGCGACCCATTGAGTAAAAAGAATTTGTATTTCCCTCGTTATCATCAGTTAGATGTAGTAAGAAAAATAATTGATGATGCTGGCAAGAAAGGAACGGGGCAAACTTATTTAATACAGCACTCTGCTGGTTCAGGCAAATCAAATTCCATTACCTGGGCAGCATATCAACTAATAGAAACCTATCCAGAAAGTGATGCAGTACAAGGCAGCAAAGGCATTGCAAATCCGTTGTTCGATTCGGTAATTGTAGTTACTGATAGAAGATTATTGGATAAACAATTGAGGGAAAATATTAAGGAGTTTTCAGAAGTAAAAAACATTGTAGCACCTGCTTATTCATCTGCCGATTTAAAAACAGCTTTGGAAACAGGCAAGAAAATTATTATCACTACTATTCAAAAATTCCCATTCATTGTAGATGGTATTGCAGATTTAAGTGATAAAAGATTTGCTGTGATTATAGATGAAGCACACAGCAACCAAAGCAGTGCAGCAGGTAAAATGAATGAGGCAATGGGTGGCAGTGCAGAGGAAGATGAAGAAGATGAAACACAAGACAGAATACTGGAAGCAATGCGAAGCCGTAAAATGCGTGGCAATGCTTCTTACCTTGCGTTTACAGCTACACCAAAGTCCAATACTTTAGAAAAATTTGGCATTAAACAACCCGATGGCAAGTTTGTTCCCTTTCATTTATACTCAATGAAACAAGCCATTGAGGAAGGTTTTATTTTAGATGTGCTGGCAAACTATACCACATACAAAAGCTACTACGAAATTGAAAAGTCTATTGAAGAAAACCCACTATTTGACACAGCAAAAGCACAAAAGAAATTAAAAGCTTATGTAGAGCGAGATGAACAAACTATTGCTACAAAAGCCGAGATTATGCTTGAACATTTTATCTCTCATTTGGTAAACAAGAAAAAGCTGAAAGGAAAAGCCAAAGCAATAGTGGCAACACAAAGTATTGAATCTGCCATCAGGTACTTTTTCGCAATTAATACATTATTGGAAAAAAGAGGCAAACCTTTTAGAATAGCAGTTGCTTTTTCAGGCGAAAAGCCCATGAAAGGAGTTAAATATACAGAAGACAATATCAATGATTTTCCTTCTAATCTCGATACAGAAAAACCAACAGACACTGGCTATATAACAGATAAAATTGCAAGGTATTTTAATAAAGATGAGTACCGCATTTTAGTTGTTGCCAATAAATACCTTACAGGGTTTGACCAGCCCAAACTAAGTGCAATGTATGTAGATAAAAAATTGCAAGGAGTATTGGCAGTACAGGCTTTATCTAGATTAAATCGCTCGGCAGATAGTTTGGGCAAGAAAACAGAAGATTTGTTTATACTGGATTTTTACAATACCACTGAAGCCATTAAAGAAGCTTTTGACCCATTTTATACTTCTACCACTTTAAGTAAAGCAACTGATGTAAATGTGTTACACGAATTAAAATCCAACTTAGATGGTGTTGGTGTGTATGAGTGGTCAGAAGTTGAAGATTTTGTAGCCAAGTATTTTGAAGGTGTAAATGCACAGCAATTAAGCCCTATTGTAGACATTGCAGCAGAACGGTTTAATAATGGTTTGGAACTAGAAGAAAAAGATAAAGCAGACTTTAAAATTAAAGCAAAGCAGTTTGTAAAAATATATGGGCAAATGGCAGCTATTATGCCTTATGAAGTGCTGAGTTGGGAGAAGTTATTTTGGTTCTTAAAATTTTTAATTCCTAAACTTATTATTGCCGACCCCAACCAAGACGCTTTGGACGAATTACTAAATTCAGTTGATTTATCAACTTATGGTTTAGAACGTGTGAAATTGAATACATCTATTGGTTTAGATGCAAGTGAAACTGAAGTTGACCCACAAAACCCCAATCCAAGAGGTGCTCACGGTGGCGAAATAGAAGAAGACCCTTTAGATTTAATTATCAAGAGTTTTAATGAAAGATGGTTTCAAGGCTGGGAGGCAACACCAGAAGAACAAAGAGTAAAGTTTGTAAATCTTGCTCAAAGAATGAGAGAACATCCCGACTTTAAAGAAAAATATGCAGAGAATGCAGATGCTCAAAACAGAGAAATTGCATTCAATAAAATATTTGATGAGGTGATGGGTAAGCAACGTAAAAATGAGTTAGACCTATATCGTTTATTATCGCAAGATGATAGTTTTAAACAAGCAATGATAGATACCATAAAAAGGATGGTTGCAGCATAAATGTATATTTTAATCTTGCTCTAATCATAAATGAAAACAGTTTCTTAAAACCAAAATTTTTTCAAAGAATTGAATTAAAACAATTAGATGGAAAAGCTAGAAATATTAGAGCAGTTTATAAATAGATACGGCAATAAAATCAACCCTATGTTGCGTTCTATAAAGTATTGTCAATCAGTATTTGCTGCTTCAGTTGAAATGAATTTTAGTAATAGCGTAAACCCAGTAGTCATTAATCTGGATTTTATAGGTGGTAAAATTGTAAAAGACGAAGAAGGAAATGATGCAGATATTTTACCAATGTTCAATCCCGATGCAGATATTGTTGACAATGCAAAAAGCTTAATTGAACTTGATGAACATAGTTTGATAATGTGCATTGACAACCTTTTTACAGAAGAGGTTGCAAAAGCGATTAATGAGCAAAATATAAAAACAAACAAAGCTTAAAATGATTGTATCTATTTTAAGTTTGATTTTTCATTTTCTTTATTTCTGAATGTCCGATATCAATAAAATTAAAATGATTCATTGGTTTAAAAAAAGAAAATAATGGCAAATAAATTTGGTTTCTCATTTTCTTGGAAGACAACTCTAAGTTTAACCTCTGTATAACAAAATTTGCAAGAGAACAGTTATTTCTACTACAAAAACTGGCTCAGAAAAGAAATTGGGCAGCAGTATTTTAAAGTTATTATTTGGTAAGTAGTATCTGTTAAACTTGTCCTATTAGGGTTTTAGCCTAATAGGCATTCAATGTTGCTTCCAGCAACTTTTTAAATCTTTCCGAATCCTTGCCACATTAAACTATTGTGGGTGCTATTGGGTATGCAATATTCTATGCAATTTAGTATAAAAATGAGAAATTTACTTGTTTACTCTTAATTTAGCATCGATTATTTTATTATTTATCAATTAGGTACTATCCATTAGTATTTCAAAACAAATTTTATCTTATTATGGCAATAAATTTAATTAAAGGACAGAAGATTGATATTGGGTTATCAAAAATTAGTGTTGGTCTTGGATGGGATCCAAATGAAGGAACAGGGTTTGATTTTGATTTAGATGCTTCAGCATTTATGATAGATTCGAATCGCCTAATTCCTACTGAGGAGTTTTTCATTTTTTATGGTAACACAGATTCCCCTGACAAAGCCCTACACCATACTGGAGATGACCCGACTGGTGGTAATAGTGCTGATGGTGATGATGAAACAATACAAGTAGATTTATCAAAAGTTAATCAACAAATTAATGAAATTTTATTTGTTGTAACCATTCACGAAGCTGCACAGCGAAAACAAAATTATGGTCAAGTTAGAAATTCTTATATCCGTATAGTTGATGACTCTAATGGTCAAGAAGTTGCTAAATATGAATTAGGCGAAGACTTTTCAATAGAGACTGCTGTAGAGTTTGGAAGATTATACAAAAAAGATGGCAAGTGGAAATTTGAAGCATCTGGGATAGGCTATAAAGAAGACTTAGCTTTTTTTGTTTCCAAGTATTACAAGGGTTCTATCATTAAATAAATAAACTTTTATAAAATGGCAATCAATTTACAAAAAGGTGGAGACAAACATTCTATCAACCTTTCAAAATCGAGCAGTTCTGGTCAATCATTACTGATACACGCTAATCTTAACTGGACACAAGAGAAGAAAAGTGGTTTCCTTTCGTTCTTAACTGCTAAACAAGATGCAGACCTTGACCTTGGTTGTATGTATGAAATGCAAGATGGTAGCAAAGGAGTTATTCAACCCCTTGGCAACAGTTTTGGTTCAAAAAATACAATGCCATTCATTTTCCTTGATAAAGATGACCGTGATGGAGGTTCATCTGATGGAGAAAATATGCACGTATTTAAACCTGAATTAATAAAACGTATTTTATTTTTTGGTCTAATATATCAAGGTGCGAAGGACTTTAATTCTGTTAATGGTCGTATGTTTTTTAAAATTAGTAATGGTGAAGAAGTTACGCTGCAACTTGATAATGCTGGCGTAAATAAGCCTTTTTGTGCAGCTGCATTAATTACTAATCAAAATGGGGAATTAACTATTAGTAAAGAGGCTCGATACTTTGCAGGTCATAGTGCTGCTGATGCTCATTATAGTTTTGGCTTTAAATGGACAACTGGCAGCAAAGACTAATAGCATAATATTTAATATATAAAATTAGCTATTCAAAATACTTTCTCTGGTGTATGTCCTTCTTTAAGTTACTCTATTAATGAACAAGTATAAACATTATTCTTTTGACCTTTGGTTAACCCTTATTAGATCTAACCCTTTCTTTAAAAAAGAAAGGGCTTTATTGATTTATAAGGAATTTAATTTTAAGAAAAAATCAATAGAAGAAGTTGAATTTGCATTTCGAAATATTGATTTAATGTGTAATGCTATCAATGAGAAAACTGGGAAAAATATTGATGCAGAAGAAATGTATTTAATGGTTATTGGTACATTAAATGACTATGCTTTTGATTTCTCTACTATTGATTTAATAGATTTATACAATCGTATAGAAAAAATACTATTTAACTATCTCCCTACTGTTTATAATACTGATACAATAAAAATATTAGAAGAGATTAAAGCAAAATCAAATACAACTTTTAACATTCTTAGCAACACAGCTTTTATTAAGGGAAGTTCTCTAAGAACGATTTTAGTCTATCTTAATTTATCTCGGTATTTTGATTTTCAAATTTATTCCGATGAAGCAGGATTTTCAAAACCTAATAAATTAATTTTTGAATTAATGGTTGATGCTGCTATAAATTTGAAAGGTGATACCAATTTAAGTTTACAAGATTTTATACATATTGGCGATAATGTAACTGCTGATATTGAAGGAGCAAAAAAAGTTGGAATAAATACATTACTTATAAACTCAAATGAAAATACCATATTAAATTTACTTTATTGATGCAAATAAATTACTCACTATATAAAATAGATAATTCCGAAGCATTTGACTTTAGTGCATTTGAGTATAGTTGCTTTAAATATGGAGATGATATTATTGCAGAGAAATTTGGTAATGCTTTAGCAAATGGATTTATTAGAAATTTCTTAGCGAATAGAAATGACAGTAAACAAATAGTTGTTATTTCAAGTCCATATTCTTTTATCCCTACAGCCACTTTTGCAATGAAAAACTATTTTGTGTTTACACTAAATAGATGGTTGTCAGAAAACAATTTGCCTGTAGTGCAGGAAACTAAAGTACATCGTACTATAACGTACAAAGAAGACTATGGAGAATTGAGTGCTGCTGATAGAATGAAATTAATCGGAAATGATAGTTTTCATATTGATAGTAATTTTCTAATAGGTAAAGTTTTAATTTTTTTAGACGATATAAAAATTACAGGTAGTCACGAAAGAATGATTACTAAAATGCTACATAATAATAATCTAAGAAATGATACTTACTTATTATATTTCGCCGAATTAGTTAATTATGATATTAACCCTAACATAGAAAATTATCTTAACTATTTTGCTGTTAAGTCAATTTTTGATTTGGACAAAATAATCAATGCTGAAAGGTTTACCATAAATACTCGTATTGTAAAATTTATTCTTAATTCGAGCGAAACTACATTTCAAATATTTATTCAAAATCAGTCAATAACTTTTCTAAATCGTTTGTATGATATGGCTATTGGCAATGGCTACCATACTATAGATGCGTATGCTCAAAATCTAAAACAATTAAAAGAAAATCTAATAAACAAAAACAAACTCGAAGAACTTTTTTTAAAATGATTTCATTCTTTCAAAAAATAGTAGATGTTTTGAACGAAAACAATATTCCATATATGCTTTCTGGCAGTGTGGCTATGTCTATATATATTGTACCAAGGGCTACGAGAGATTTTGATTTTGTTATATATATGCATCAAAAACAAGTAATGTCTTTTGTCGATGAATTTAAAGAAGGATATTACTGTGATACAGATGCAATAAACGATGCTATAAAAAACAATAGTATGTTTAATATCATCGACCATCAATCGGAATACAAAGCAGACTTTATTTTAATGAAAGAAGATGATTACGGTATTGAAGCATTTAATAGAAGAACTGAAATGGAATATTTTGGGAGAACTTTTTTCTTAATCACTCCCGAAGATTTATTTATATCAAAAATTAAGTGGATACAAGAAGTACAAACCTCTGTTCAAATGAATGACATCACAAATTTGAGCAAAATAGAAACACTTGATTGGGTATATATAAACAAGTGGTTGCAAAAATTGAAACTTAAAACATTTAATTTATTTTAAATATGAACGATACCCCGCAATATGTATTTGATTTACAATTAAGTTTGTGGCTGAAAAAGTCGCCAATGCAGCGTTTACATCAATTTATGATTGATAATGATGCTATGTACAAATTTTGGAACAATGTAAAGCCTGTTGTGTCCAGTAACAACAAAAAAACAATGTTAACTAAAGCAATTATTCAATCAAATAAAATATAATCATTTATGGCTATTAATCTTCAAAAAGGGCAAAGGGAATCTATCAATGCACCCAAATTTACTATTGGCTTAGGCTGGGATACAAACAGTTCTTCTACAGGGACAGGATTCGATTTAGATGCTTCTGTTTTTGTATTAGGTGAAAATAAAAAACTGTTGAATGATGGTAGTTTTGTTTTTTACAATAACCTTAAAACACCAGATGGTTCTGTTGAACACACTGGTGATAATTTGACTGGTGACGGAGATGGCGATGATGAACAAATTAAAGTCGATTTATCTAAAATAGATGCTAGTGCAACTGAAATATGTGTTGTTGTTACTATTCACGATGCAGAAAACAGAAAGCAAAATTTTGGACAGGTTAGAAACTCTTTCGTAAGAATTTTTGATGCGAATACAAATACTGATATTCTAAAGTATGAATTGGAAGAGGATTTCTCTATTGAAACTGCTGTTGAATTTGGACGTATTTACAAACGAAACAACGAATGGAAATTTGAAGCTGTGGGTATGGGGATGAAAGGAGGCTTACAAGATTTTTTAAATAAATATAGTTAACAATTAAAATAAAAATATGGCAATTAACTTACAAAAAGGTCAACGTATTAACCTTGAAAAAAGCAATGGCAGTAAACTGCAGAATGTTTGTGTTGGAATAAATTGGGGAGCAATTGAAAAAAAAGGATGGCTTGGTGGTGTTAAAAAAGAAGCTGTGGATTTAGATGCAAGTTGTGCTTTGTATGATAGCAACAAACAACTCCTTGATGTAGTATATTTTGGAAGTCTTAAATCAAAAGATGGTTCAATTAAGCATAGTGGCGATGATTTAACAGGAGATATGGGAGGTGATGATGGCTTGGATAATGAAATAATTACTGTAAATTTTTCTACATTAAACCCTTCAGTTGAATATGTTGCATTTGTGCTAAACAGCTTTAGAGGACACGATTTTGGAACAATTCCTTTTGCATCAATTCGAATATACGAAGGAACACCAACCAGAGTAAATGAAATTTTTGCAACCTTTGATATTGCTAATGGGTCTAATTTTAGTGGACACGTTTCTATGGTAATGGGCGTGTTTTACAAAAAAAATGGAGAATGGAAATTTAATGCAATTGGTGAGCCAACAAAAGACAAAAAATTAGAAGAAACAATTCAAACTGTAACAAATAAATATTTATAAAATGAGAAGATTACCAGTATATCTTTTATTAGATACATCAGGCTCTATGAGTGGTGAACCAATTGAAGCAGTAAAAAATGGTGTACAAGTAATGATAAGTTCATTACGTCAAAACCCACAAGCAATTGAAACAGCTTTTATAAGCGTTATTACCTTTGATAGTGTAGCACAACAAATTATTCCGTTAACTGATTTGGCTTCATTTCAAATGGTTGATATTAGAGCTACAGGCGTTACTGCATTGGGCGATGCTTTAAAGTTGGTAGCTAATAAAATTGATACAGAAGTAGCTAAAACAACTACTGAACAAAAAGGTGACTGGAAACCCTTAGTATTTATTATGACTGATGGCATTCCAACAGATGATTGGCAGAGTGGTTTAGCAGAATTTAAGAAGCGTAAAACTGCTTTCACTGTAGCTTGTGCAGCAGGTAGTGGTGCTGATACCAGTATCTTAAAACAAATTACAGAAAATGTAGTAAGTTTAGATACGGCTGACAGTGCAAGCATTGGTAAATTCTTTTTGTGGGTTACTGCATCTATTGGCGTATCATCTACTAAAGTTGAAGATAGTGGAAAAGAGGTTGCAGGGTTAAACGAATTACCACCCCCTCCAGCTGAATTAAATATCGTAGTGTAATTTAAAAAATCAATTCAAATGTCAAAGTTTGGTTTTTCATTTTCTTGGAAAAGAGCATTAGGAATTACTGCCGCAAAACAAAAAAATGCGAGACAAACTGGTATTCCCATTTCTAAGGCAAGCTTGGAAAGAAAAATAGGAACAACATTATTAAAACTAATTTTTGGCAAGAAATAGTATGAGAAGATTACCAGTTTACTTTTTATTAGATACCTCTGGCTCAATGTATGGTGAACCGATACAAGCACTTAATAATGGCTTGCAGGTTATGATAAGTATGTTGAGGCAAGACCCACAAGCATTAGATTCTCTTTGGTTAAGCATTATTACTTTTGACAGAGATGTTAAAGAGATTGTGCCATTAACTGAATTAGCATCATTTCAAATGCAGGAAATTTTTTGTCCACAAAGTGGTCCTACTCATACAGGTAAGGCTCTTGAAATAGTTTACCAAAAAGTACAAAAAGATATTATAAAAGGAAGTACAACTCAAAAAGGTGATTGGCGTCCACTGCTTTTTATATTTACCGATGGGAATCCGAACGATTTACAGTTATATAGAGAAATGATACCAAAGATAAAATCATTAAATTTCGGTGCCATTGTTTGTTGTGCTGCTGGTTCTTTAGCTGATGAGAACTTGCTTAAAGAATTAACCAATGATGTAGTTCATTTAGATAATGCTGATAGTTCTACATTAAAACACTTTTTCAAATGGGTTTCTGAAACAATTGAACAAGGTAACAAAAGTCAAGGTACTGGAGAGTCCATTGCATTACCCCCACCTCCAGCAGAAATAACAATGGTAATTTAAAAAAATAGATAATGTTTTTTATACTCAGAATATTCATATATGTTTTAATAGTTGGCTTATTCCTTTATTCAAAACTACTGCCCTATAAAGACAAACTAAACAACCAATATAAAAGGACATTTAGTTTTTTTGATACTATTTTTTCCCCTATTCTAAATTTTTTGAAAAAATATATAAAACCATTTCAAGTAGGCCAAGGTTTGGCAGTTGATATGACACAAATAGTTTTGTTGCTTATATTGATGGCTATGTTAAACATATAAAAAATATGAGTACTTTATTTACAACTCAATCCACTTTTTTGGGGCTTATTTCAAGAGGTATGTTTTGGAGCATATTTACTCCTTGGAAAGCTGAAATTGATATGAATAGAAAAAGAGTAACCATCTTTAAAAGAAATTGGTACTTAATTAATGTAGATGAAGAAACTTTTCAATTTAGTAGTGTGAGGCATATTACAATTGACAATTTTTTGTTTGGAGCAGACATTCATATTCGTATGTATAGTGGTACAGCAAGCATTTTCGCAATAAGCAAAAAATCAGCTAAACAAATTAAAGAGATGTTACTTAACTAATAAATTCAATGCTAAAATGAGAAGATTACCTATTTACTTTTTGATAGATATTTCAGAGTCTATGGTTGGAGAACAAATTCAACAAGTAGAAGATGGAATGGCATCTATTATTAAGGCTATTAAAACTGACCCCTATGCAATTGAAACTGTTTGGGTTTCAATTATTGTATTTGCAGGTCAAGCAAAGACATTAGTTCCATTGCAAGAAGTAGTTAGTTTTTACCCTCCCAAATTTCCAATTGGAGGAGGTACTTCTTTGAGTAAAGGACTTGGGCATCTAATGTTTGAGTTGAGAAAAAATATTGTAAAAACAACGTTTGAACAGAAAGGTGATTGGAAACCTATCATTTTTTTATTTACAGATGGTGTGCCAACAGATGATACCAAAACTGCTATTGCAGAATGGAAACAAAACTGGCAACGTACTGCAAATATGGTTGCAGTATCTTTTGGAGATAAAGCAGACAGTAAACAACTAAGTGAACTTACTGAAAATGTTTTACTATTTAAAAACTCTACAGATGAAGACTATAGAAAATTCTTTAAATGGGTAACAGATTCTATTAAAACAAGTAGTATAAGTGTAGAAAATAATTCAACAGGTTTTGAACTTGCTAAATTAGATGGAGAAACAGTTTCAAAAATAGACTTAACAAAAAACACTGCTCCAAAACAATTTGTAGACAACAACTTTGTTGTACTTTCTGCCAAATGTCAAAACACAAAACGTCCTTATTTAATGAAGTATAAAAAAGTGGTAAACCCTACTAATGTTGGTGGTTTACAGTTTGATACTTTATCATATAGGTTAGTTGGAGGTTTTCAAGTTGATAATTCTTATTATGAATTATCAGACGAAAACGCATTACAAACAAAAGTAAATAGTGATGAATTAATTGGTGCACCATCTTGCCCTTGTTGTGGAAACCAATTTGCATTTGCAATGTGCAGTTGTAGTAAAATTCATTGTATAGGTGATGAAGATATAAGCACTTGCCCTTGGTGTGGCAATAAAGGTACTTATGGTTCAGGAGAAGGTGGCTTTGATGTAAATAGAACATTAGGATAAAACAAGAAAAATAAAATGTCAGAAACAAAGCTATATATACAAAAACTGTTTAGTGGTAACAACATTACTATTGCTAACAATAAAAATCAAGTATTTGAAACATTTGCCACAACAGAAGAGAATGTAAATGCTGTAAAACAAATACAAGCACTCCAAAATAATATTATGAACAATTGGAAATTAATTGCACGTATCAAAGACATTATAGACCAACCTATAAAAATTCCTAATGGGACAGTAGGAAAACTTTATGAAACTAAAATTGATTTCATACAATTTGGCTGGGATGATATTATTTTTTCAGAGTTTGAAAACCTTGAACAGTATGGGTTAAGCTACAATAACGAAACTGAAATTATTGGGGGCATTCCCACTAAAAGTGGTGATTTTAAGATTAACTTAAAGTTTAGAGTACAAGGTGAAAATGAAAATACAGACTTGCACATTAAAACGATTTCTTTAGTTATTAATGCAGACCCAAAATCACTTTGGAAAGATTTGCCAAGTAATAAGGATGCAGATTATTGGAAAGAAGATAATGCACAAGACTTTCAACCTTTGGGGGACAAGCATATTGTAGTGGCATCAAAAAGGGGTCGTTCTCATAGTAATGTTGGTTCTTTTAGAGATGATGATTTTGCATTTAAGCATTTTGAAAAAACTGGATGGAGTGTTGTTTGTGTAGCTGATGGTGCTGGTAGTGCCAAGTTGTCAAGACAAGGTTCTAAAATAGCTTGCGAAGAGGTAATAAATTATTTTGCTGAAAACCTAAATCAAGAATCATTATCGGAATTTGATGAATTGATTAAAAATTATAATGATGCAAATAATGAAGAAACTCAAAAAAACTTAAATATTTTTTTATACAATAATTTAGGGAAAGCTGCACTTTCTGCCCACAAACGAATACAAGACTTTGCAAATAAATTAGAAGTGCCAATCAAAGATTTTCATAGTACACTAATATTTGCTTTAATCAAGAAATACGAATTTGGTTATGCTATCCTTAGTTTTGGTGTGGGTGATTGCCCTATTGGATTGTTAAGTAAGGACTTGTCCGAAATTAAATTAATGAATTGGCTTGATGTTGGAGAGTTTGGTGGCGGTACACGCTTTATTACAATGCCTGAAATATTTAATAGCGATAAATTTTCTACTCGATTTGGCTTTAAACTTATAGATGACTTTTCTTATTTAATGCTAATGACAGATGGAATATATGACCCTAAATTTGTAGTAGAAGCCAACTTAGAAAAAAATGAGAAATGGCAAGAATTTATTAGCGATTTACAGGGAAATAATGAGAATAAGGATAAAGTGGTATTTGACAAAGAAAATAATGAAATTGCTAACCAGCTTTCAACTTGGATGGATTTTTGGAGTGCTGGCAACCACGATGATAGAACTTTAGCAGTTATATTTTAAATAATAATGAATGCCTACAATAACAGTAACTTCAATAATAAATGGTACAACATATCAGTATGTTGATAATGGAGAACCTAAAAGTGGTACTGCAAAAAATGTTTATTTTAGTCCAGACAAAAAGTATGTTGTGGCAATATTTAAAGAAAAACAAGATTTCAACCAAAAAGAAAGACTTAAAAAAATTACTTCAGATTATTTGCATAGAATAAAAAATAATGAAGGTGGTAGTTATTATTTGGATGAAATTTATAGGTGGCCAACAGATGTTATTGAAATTAATGGTAAAGTAGGCATAATTGTACCAATATATAATTCTAAGTTCTTTTTCCAAAAAGGCTACGCAAATCAAGACTTAATAAAAGGCGAAGAAAAAAATGGAAAATGGTTTGCTGGTGCCAAATTCAGGAACAAGCAATTTCCATTGAGTTTAGATCATAGTGAATTAGGCAAATGGCTTAACTATTTTCAAGTATGTATTAATCTATCAAGAGGTGTTAAAAAAATGCACCAAATGGGTTTATCTCACTCTGATTTATCTTATAACAATGTATTAGTTGACCCCCAAACAGGCTCTGCGTGTATGATTGATTTAGATGGATTAGTTGTACCAGGCTTATTTCCAGCAGAAGTTATTGGAACCGCCGATTTTATTGCACCAGAAGTATTAGCAACAAAGCATCTTAGCAAGACAGACCCTAATAGAAAACTACCTAATAGACTAACTGATTTACACGCCTTAGCTTGTCTAATTTATATGTATCTACTACATCGTCATCCATTAAAAGGTGGTAAGGTACACGATTTAGATACTGAAAAAGACGACCTGCTTTCAATGGGTGAAAAAGCACTATTTATAGAGCATCCAACTGATAAAAGTAATAGACCAAAGCTAAATCAAATATCTAAATGGGATGTATATTGGGCAGATGTTGCAAAAGTTCCATATACCATTACTGGTCCTTATTTAAAGCCATTATTTGATAAAGCATTTATTGATGGATTACATAATCCAATGCAACGCCCTACTGCTGAGGAGTGGGAAATTGCTCTGCAAAAAACAACAGATTTAATTCAAACGTGCAGCAATACAGCTTGCGAACAAAAGTGGTACGTTTTTGATAATACAAATACACCAAAATGCCCTTTTTGTGGCACAAAACACCAAGGCACTCTGCCAGTTTTAGATTTGTATTATCAATTTAAGCCTTCTGTTTGGAAGCCAGAAAATCATAGATTAATGGTGTACAATAATCAATATTTATTTCAATGGCACGTTAATAGAAATGTGGCACGAAATGAAAAATTGACAGCACAACAAAAAGTACCGGTAGGCTATTTTACGTTACACAATAATAAATGGGTATTTGTAAACCAAAAATTAACATCGTTAGTAGATAAAACAGAAAATAAAGATATTCCAATTAACTCAATGGTAGAATTAACAGACGGTAAGCAATTACTGCTTTCAAAAGAAGAAGGTGGAAGAGTTGTTGTAATAACAATGGCAAACAAATAATATTATCAAAAAAGCAAATCAATATGAGCGACTTATTACAACAGATTAATACACTTTGGCAAGATGTAATTAACCATCCAGGTACTTCAATTGGTATCATTCTAAATTTAATTATTATCGAAAGCCTATTATCAGTAGATAACGCAGCTGTGTTGGCAACAATGGTAATGGATTTGCCACAGAAGCAACGTGATAAAGCTTTAAAATATGGTATTATCGGAGCTTATGTATTTCGTGGATTAGCAATGATTTTTGCTGGTGTTTTGATACGATTTTGGTTTTTAAAACCATTGGGCGGATTATATTTATTATACCTTGTATATGATTGGTACAAAGGTAAACAAACTGAAACCAAAGAAGATGATTTTATAGACAAGAAAGGCAATTGGTTATACCGAGCTACAGTTGGTTCTTTAGGAACTTTCTGGGCAACAGTAGCTTTGGTTGAGTTGATGGATATGGCATTCTCAATTGATAATATTTTCGCAGCTGTAGCTTTTACTCCTAACATTATTTTAGTTTGTGTAGGTGTTTTTATTGGAATATTAGCAATGCGTTTTATTGCTCAGTGGTTTGTTAAATTAATGGAAAAATATAGTTTCTTGGAAACTGCAGCTTTCATAGTCATTGCAATACTTGGAATAAAATTACTACTTTCATTATATGAGCATTTTTTTCCAACAGATTCTATAAGCAAATTTTTAGGTAGTCACACAGCAGATATTATTGTTTCTGCACTTACAGTTGGAATTTTCATTATTCCTATAATTACAAGTATGCTTTTTAATTATCCTAAGAGAAATAATCTTTAAATTAGTATAATACCCTGCTAATATATTAGTGTTCTATTAACGTTTTTTATAATCAAAAAACTTACTCAATTAAGTAAGTTATCAAACATATTCGTCCATAAAATTTATATTAGAATGTTTATAAACAATGAACCAATAGAATTAGCCATAAAAAAAGCCTTAGAACTTGTAAAAGATGGTAAGCAAGAAGGTTATTTAAAGGAAGATATTTTAGGAAAATTGTCGGTATATATTGATAATAAGCCTAATGCTGTTTTATTCATGATTGATGGTAATGATGCTTGCCCTGAGTTATACGGTAAAATGATTTATGTGGGTGGCAATATTGCCAATAAATAAAGAGCTACCAATCTTTTGTAACGTTATTACCACTTTTTGATTTTTGTTTTTTCTGCAAATTTTTTTTACCTTCTTTTTCATCCTCAGCTAGCTTGCTTAATAATTCATCTTCATTATTGCTTGAATTTCCACCTTGACTATTCTTTATATCTTGTTTATCCTGTGAATCATTCGGCTGTTTATCCTTGTTATCCTTTGTTTCTGTTTTATCATTTTTCCCTTGCTGCTGCTTGTTTAACTGGTTAGTTACCAATTGCAAATTTTCACTACATTTTTTATTATTTGGGTTCAACTTTAAAGCATTTTTAAAGGTAGCTAAGGCATCGGCGAATAAACTTTTTTTTGCATAAGTAACTCCTAAATTATAATAAACATCTGCCAATAAATTACTTTCGTTAAGTTGTTCCGTTATTTTTTTGAAACAGTTAATAGATTCATCAAAATTTTCCATTTTATAATAGGCAAGTCCAAGATTATTGTTTGCTATTACATTATTTGGTTCAACTAATAATACCTGTTTATATAATTCAACAGATTTATTAAAGTCAGCTTTTCCATATAGTTCGTTAGCCTCAACCAATAATTTATTTACACTTTGTGCATTAGTAGTTGTTGCTGCAAAAAGAAAAACAGTAATAAATAAAATTTTCATAAAGTCTTAATTTTTCTTTCTTCCGAAATAAATATTTCAATTAATATCAATAAGAAAGCAGGAATTACAAATAGCCAATAAGAGTAATTGTAAGCACCAAAAAAATCAGTGTTCTCAGTCCCTTTTTTATTATCATCATTTTTGAAAACAAGACCTTCTAATGCAATATCACTATTATCAAAACCGATGTATTTTCCCTTTGTAATTTCTGCAATATTCTTCAATAACGGCTCATTTAATTTAGAAATAATTACATTGCCTATATTGTCTTTTTTATAGTTTGCAGTGCTATCTTCAACAACTTGCACTCCTTTTGTAGTACCAATACCAATAGTATAAACGGCAATATTTTTTCCAGCTAGTTTTTTTGCTTCGCTTATTGCACTTGTATCTAGGTCTTCACCATCAGTAATTAATATTATCTTTTTTGTGCTATTTTCTTGTGAGTTAAAAGATACATTGCACAAATGCAATGCATCTCCAATATTTGTACTTCCAACAGGCATATCACTTGGATTTATCAACTCAATGGTAGATTTTGCTTCGGTTGTATCATTACTAATGGGCATTTGCAAAAATGCTTTTCCTGCAAATGCTATGATGCCAATTCTGCTATTGCCTTTTTCTGCAACTATTTTATTTGCTAAATTCTTTGCTTGTTCTAACCTTGAATTTTTAACATCATTGCACAACATACTTTTACTAGCATCAATTGCAATAATTATATCAGTATTGTTTGAAATAAAGTTATTATAAGGTTGCTTAAAATTATAAAAAATAAATGCTAATAGCCCTAATGCAATAAAGCAGAAAAAAAACTTAAAAAAAAACCTTAGTTTAGAGTAATTGACAAATAATTTTTTTACTATGTTGGGGTTGCCTATTTTTCTTATAGTTCTCTTTTTCCAAATTATTGTATTAACAAAAAAACATAATAGAATTCCTTGCAATAACAACAATAAAAAAAGCATAGTATTATTTTTTTCTTTTAGAACCAAAAAAAAGTTTTAACCCTATCCCTATTTTATACTGCTTAATTTCATATCTCCAATAATCACTCAGTACGCCATCGCCTTGTATGTAGATAAAATTAGAATAATTTTCATTTAAGAAATTAGTCAAAGGATATTCACCAGAAATATAAAAAACTGCTCTGGAATTATATCCATCGCTACCAGTAAAAGCCTCAATCCCTATTTGAGTAGAAAGAGTAATGTAAGATTGAAATTGTTCTTTATTCTCGTCAACAAAATCATTATCATAAGTGTCATAATTTTGTATATATCGTGTTCTTGACCCACTCAGAGGTATATTATAGGCTCCACCAAATAACAACCAAATATGGCTACCATTATCACGTTCACCTGGTCTAATTCTTAGATATAATGGTAGTTCGAGCCTTCTTGCTCGTATAAAATCAAATTTTGATTCATCCTTGCTTGCAATTGCCGTTTGTTGTGCAGCATAGTTTGCACCAAATGTCAGTCCTAAAATAGAGTTTGGGGAGTAGAAATCAAATGTAATCCCAGATGAAATAAATGGACAATGAATATCGTCATTAGCAGAAGGGCTTTTATATTTCGTTCTTAATGAAGAAGGTTCAGAAGCCTTTATATGAGCAAAATCAGGGCTGGTTTCTATTCCAATTCCCATTGAAAATTTAGCATTATGAAATGAAAACAATTTAGGTCTGAAACTTAATTTTTGTGCATTGGTGTTATTGGTTAGTGCCACACAAAAAAATATACATAAGAAATTTATTTGTATCCATTTCATAATAGTATTTTATTGGTATCTTTTATTAATTACGTTTATCAATAAGTCATCAACTTTTTGCTTCATTATATAGTTTGATTCATTTGCAGCCGATTTACGCAACTTAACTATATAGATGTTAAGATACTTTTGGAAATCACGAAATCTAAATTTCATTTCTTTTCTAACTTTTCTATTTCGTTCATCAAGCATCATTACCATATTGTAATAATTTTCAGTAGTAAGCAATCCACTACTTTCATAGGTAAAAAAAGTTTTGAACGCCAAACCCCAATTTTTTCTGCTTGTCGCTGCCAAACTTTCTGCTTTTTTAATTTCTAATCTGGCATAATTTGGATCAATCCTCTTGCACTCTTCTAACTTGGCCAAAGCAACGGCATCATTTTTTTTGTATTTTAAAGCTTCTTTAAAATAATCAGCTGCTTGTTTGTTCATTCTCAATCTTAAATAGTAATCGCCATAATTTATATTATTTGAATAATTCAATTCATTAATCTTGTCATCACAATTTTTTAATTTTTGTTGAACACGCTCAGAACTAGATGCCAAATTATATTTGGTTATCGTATAATATGCAAGTATTGCATCTTCATATTTAGCAACGTTATACAAACTATCGCCTAAATTTTCATATAGTTCAGCATTTAAAAATTTATCACATTTAGTTATTTGCTCATTATAAAAATTATTTTGCTTATCAATCTCCTTCAATTTTTCATACTTCTTTTTAGCCAATAAATAATTTTTTTGATTAAAATAATTGTTGGCTAAATTTAGCAAATCAGTAACTTGATTTTTTTTGTCGTCTGTAGTGTTTGAAGTTGCTCTGAAAGTACATTTAATACCTTTATTTTCACAATAAGCTACTGTTACAACTTCTCCTATTTTTACTGTATTGTCAGGCTCTATCCAAAAACCAATAGCTTCTTCAACACTTATTTTCTTTCCATTGTACTTGAGGGATTTTTGTGTTTTTGCGTAATAAAATGTTCGATCATCAACTATGTTATAACAATCCAATAGCTCAATCTTAGAAAATTCAGTTTCAATGTTATTCTTGTATTCTCTGTTTATTTTACCTAAATAAGCACTCCAGCTGTCATTAGCATCATCATTAAGCAAGTCATTGAAAGCTAAATCATCTATATGTGGATTGTTAGATTTAGAATTATAATAATTATAGATTTCGGAATAATATGGCTCAAAAGGTTTTTCTCCAGCATTTGAATACAATTCTATAGCAGAGCAAAACGCTTTTATTTGTTCAATAATTTGTTTTTTTGGTACATTGGTATTAAAGAACATTTGTTGCTGAGCTACAACAGTCGTTGTAGATAACATTGTTGCTAAAAGAGAAGTAAAAAAAAATCTTGTCATTACTTTAATCTTTCAAATTTTCAATACTTGTTGCACTAATATCACCCAATAGTGCTATCCATTTAGTACCACTTGGCGTAGTTATTTTTTCTACCTCTAATGTAAATTCTTTGGTAGTTACTTCTATCATATCCCAGTCTTTCACATCATCCTCGTTAGTTTCCTTATTGTCTTTTTTTGATTTTGTTTTAAAAAGTTGTTTGTATGTTCCTTTTAAAGTGTATTTGGAAGAACCGTCATTTTTTTTCTCTTCTTTTAAAGAGTTTGGGTTCACTAAAACATTTGAAAACTCAACCACTACAACTTTAAATCGTTTGCCATAATTTACAACTACATTATTCAGATAGAAATCTACTTCATATTTACGCTTTTTTTTATCTAAATTCACAACCTCAACTCTAGCATTCCTTTTAAAGTATTGTAGAACACTTTTAGTTTTACTAGCTACATATTTTTTATGGCATTCAGCATCGCAGCCTTTTTTCTCTTCATAAGGTTGTGATATTTCAGATATGGTTTCAGTAAATTCTTCAATTCTTGTTTGTGCTTGTTTTGCAAACTTTTTTATATCAGCAGGTGTTAATGTACTACTTTGCGTAAAAGCATTTATAAAAAGCATTGAAACAAATAATATCGAAAATAATTTCTTCATAAATCTAATTTAGGGCTATTTAATTTTTGTACTCAATCAAGTTAATGGATGCAATTTTACAATCGGTTCCAATGTTTAAAGAGTTTGCAACCACATCTATTCTTTTTATGTCATCCCTAGTAGTGAATCTATCATTAATGCAAACATTTCCTTGTTTTTCAAAGGTCGGGGCATCCATTTCATTCCCATTTCTATCTTTCACAATCAACTTAACATCAAACTGTTTTGCAAAATATTTTTTTAAAATATCCTCTGCTTTTTTTTGTCTATCACTCATACTACTTTTAGTGTTAATTATGCCATTGATATCGTCTTGCAATCCTTTTATATCGCAGTTATTAGGCGGTGGGATATTATGAGTAGTAACTTGTGGTGGAGGTTCATTTTGTGTACTAATTAATACAAAGATTTTAGCCAATGGATTCAAACAAGCAATTTCTTGAATTTTTTGATTTAACTCTTTAGCATTATTAAATACTGGATGTCCCTGATAAGATTTATTATTTGATTCTTCAGAGTATATTAATAGAGAATCTTTATTATTCAAAATCCAATCGTCTATTGAATTGGTTTTACTTGAAGGCAGGGTTAAGTAACTATTGATAGTACTATCTTTAAAATATTGTTCAAGCCATCCTTTACTAAAATCAACAGTATTTTCTGCTACATCTTTAAAATACCAGGCATTTGTTTCAACAGTTTTGTTAGAAATATCTAACCTCATAACACTTATAGGTTTCAAAAGAAAATCAACATTACATTTTGAAGTGAAAGGAGCTGTAATGTCTTTAAAATAAGGTGGGTACTTTGACCCATTTATAGATTGGTTAAATACTAATGTGATACTAATTTCTTTCCTATCATCTGAACAAGAAAGTAAAAATACTAAGGCTATAAAAAGTGGGATATTTTTTTTCATTTAAGTTAATTTATATAATTTGTAATTCCTTGCACTTTATGGCTATACCTCTTTTGGCATTATCGTCTATTTGTGCATTAATTAAATCTTGAATTTCCTCATCTCTGATTACGTGAATGTATTTAAGATACACTTTGTTATCTTCATTTACAACACTAGTATTTCCATATGAGTGGTTTTTATAATTTCCTACATATTCTATTTCAACTGGTGTCGGATTAGGTCTATGAGGGTTAGGATTTAAATTAATGTGTTGTTTGATTTCTGATTTTCTTACCCAAAACATAAAGTGTGCAAAAGCCTTTTCCGAACCTATCAAGTGGAAAGTAGCACATAGTATTGAAAAAGCAATTACAATTTTTCCTTTTACTATTGAAAAAATGCTAAATCCAGGTGGTAAAGCTCCTTTGAAAGTATATATTTTCCAAAAAGCAATTGAAAAAATAGAAATAGCAATTATAAATCTACAGAATCTATTCCATTTTTTGTTAGCTAAATATTGTTTAAGTACACCTCCAACAATTCCTTGTTTTCTTGTATCAAACTGATCGTCTGTTTCTTCTTTCTTTTTTGTTTGACACTTGAGATTGCACAAAAATATTTGATTATCTAAATTGATATGGTTTAAATGCTTAGCAGCATATAATTCTAATAGAAATGGAGAAACTGCTAAAAATAAATCAAGTATTACAGCTATGATAATGTAAGCAATGTTTACGCCTTGTTTTGCAAGAACAGTAACAGCAATATAAATATCAAAACTTATTGCTAATAAACATAGGATATAAAAAATTGGAATAGCAGGAGATAATGAAGAGTACAAGGGCTTAGTTTTTTGATTTCCTATAGCGATTGTCCTAACTTGTGGTACTAGTGACCAAGTTTGTTTAAATTCTGGAGATGGATTGAAATAAATAGTTGAAGGGAACGGCATAAGCTAAAATTTAAATTAGTTTGGTGCGTAAAATAGCAAAAAAAAGCAAATCACTAAAAAAAATATTTCCTTAATATCGCAGTCTGTTAATGTTGTACAAATTAACAACGCTAAAACAAAGTGTTTATGTCATCTACTATTTTCATCAATAATATAAAAACAGAGTTAAGTAAAAAAATTTTTGGGCAGCATTATATGATAGACAGGTTGTTAATTGGCTTGCTTAGTAATGGTCATATTTTATTAGAAGGTGTACCAGGTCTTGCAAAAACTTTAACCATAAAATCATTGGCACAAGCTATAGATGCTAAGTTTAGCCGTATTCAATTTACACCAGATTTATTACCTGCTGATGTTACAGGTTCTACAATTTATAATCAAATAGAAAACAAATTTGATGTTCGTAAAGGTCCAATTTTTGGTAACTTTATTTTAGCCGATGAAATTAATAGGGCTCCTGCAAAAGTGCAAAGTGCGTTGTTAGAAGCAATGCAAGAAAAGCAAGTAACTATTGGTGAAGAAACATTTGATTTAGTAGCAAATGATGCCCCTTTTTTGGTGCTAGCTACTCAAAATCCATTAGAGCAAGAAGGTACTTATACTTTACCAGAAGCACAGTTAGATAGGTTTATGCTAAAGGTAGTAGTAGGTTATCCAACTGAAGAAGAAGAACATAAAATTTTGCAAAGTCAAATACAAGCACAGCAATCAGAAGCCATAAAGAGAGTAGCTACAATAGCAGAAATAAATACCGCAAAAAATGAAGTAAAACAAGTTATTGTAGAATCTAAAATAGAAAAATATATTATTGATATAGTATTTGCAACTCGCTACCCCGATAAATATAATTTAAAAGACATTAAACCATTTATTGCTTATGGTGCATCGCCTAGAGCAAGCATAAATATTGCACTAGCCGCTAAGGCTCACGCATTTTTAAACAATAGAAACAGTGTTTTGCCTGAAGATATTAAAGCCATTGCAATAGATGTCTTAAGGCATCGCATTGGCTTAAACTATGATGCTAAAGCAGATGGAATAACTACTAATGTCATTATTAAGAAAATACTTGATGAGAAACTTCCAACACCTTGATAACGGCTAATGAAATATTAAAAAGTATTAAAGAAGTTAGTATCAAAAGCAATATACTAGCCAACCATATTTTTTTTGGTGGTTACAAAAGTGCTTTTAAAGGGCAAGGTATGAAGTTTAAAGAAGTAAGGGAATATCAAGCAGGAGATGATGTGAGATTTATTGATTGGAATGTATCGGCAAGAATGCAAAAAACTTACACAAAAGTATTTGAAGAAGAGAGAGAATTAGCAGTTTATATTTTGTTAGATATCAGTAGCAGTACATTATTTGGTACAACACAAATGAAAAGAGAAATGATGTTTCAAATATGTGCCAATCTATGCTATTCTGCAATCAAAAATGGAGATAAAGTAGGATTAGTTTTATTTGGCAGTAAAGTTGAAAAACATATCCTGCCACAAAAAAAAAGTGAACATACACAATATATTGCAAAGGTTTTAGAAGCTATACAATTTTCTCAGGGAAATACAAATATTAGTACAGCGTTAAATTATGTAAACAAGAATTCAATACACAAAAACATTGTGTTTATTCTTAGTGATTTCGTAAATTCAGATTATGAAAAAGCATTGGGTAATTTGGCTCAAAAGCACGATGTTATTGGCTTACAAATAACCGACAAAATGGATGGTGAATTGCCAAATATTGGATTAATGCAAACTATTGATTTTGAAACAGGCGAAAGAAAACTTGTCGATACCTCTAATAAAAAAGGAAGAGAAAAATACAAAGAGAATTTTCTACAACAACAAATTACAACAAAAGACATTTTCAATAAAGCAGGTGCTGCATTATTGCCATTAGAAACAGGGAAAGATTACATAAACTCATTACACAACTTTTTTATGCAAAGAACTAAATGAAAATAAAAAAACAAGCCATATTATTTTTATGTATTTGCTTATTTTCTTTTAGTGAAATAGCATTTTCACAAACGGCAAAAGCAGTTGTTGATAAACCTACAATTAAAATTGGCGAACAATTTAAAATTACAATTTCTGCCAATGATATAAAAACAAGTGAAACTCAAATTATACAATGGTTTAATGAGTTTAAAGACACTTCAAACCATTTTGAAGTTATTAAGAAAACTAACATTGACACTTTATTGTTTAACGGGGTTTATCATTATCATCAATCATATATTGTTACATCTTTTGATAGTGGCGTATTTAATATTCCAGTTTTTACCATTCAGTTTAAAAGCATATATGCCGATTCAGTTATCACGAAACAAACAGAACCAATTGAAATAACTGTTTTGCCAGTAGATGTTTCCCATCTTAAAACCTATAATGATGTTACAGATATTATTCCTGTAGAATCAAATAATGAAAGTTTGATTAGTTATGCTATTGCTGGAGTTGTAATATTTTCAATAATTGCTTTAGTATCTTTCCTCTATTTAAAGTTTGGCAAACGAAAAAAAAAGGTTACTCAAAAAGTCAGTAACCAATATTTGAATGAAGCGATGGAAAAGTTAGCATTGCTTGAAAGAAGTATGCAAAATGAAAAAGCCAAAGACTTTTTTAATACGTTATATCACATCATTCGTAACTATTATTCTTTTGAGTTTCAGGAACCATCTGTTATTAATTGTACTACTACTGAATGGTTGAGTGTAATAAGTAAATTGAGTCTTAATCCAAGTTTACAGAATGAACTAACATCTTTTTTAAAACAAGCAGATGATATAAGATTTACTGACAACATATCACTAAACGAAGAAAAAAAAGCTATAGATACTGTTAGACAAATAATAGAGTCGTTACATAATTTCAAGCACAATAATTAGCACTATCTAAAATGTTTCAAAGCCAATTTCAGAATACAGAATTTGCATACCCTTGGGTATTGGCTTTGTTGCCAATCATACCATTATTGGTTTGGTGGTATATAAGAAATAATACTACAATTAGTGCAGCGATAACTATTTCAACAACAAGAAATTTTGATTCAAAAAAGAGTCTAAAAGTAAAACTCTATAATGTATTATTTGTATTTCGCTGTTTAGCAATAGCATCAATTATTCTAGCATTGGCTAGACCACAAAAAAAGTCCTCAATACAATACATAGAAGGTGATGGAATTGATATTATGTTATGTCTTGATGTTAGCATTAGTATGGAAGCATTAGATTTTGAACCAAACAGAATGGAAGTGTCAAAACAAATGGCACAAAATTTTGTGAGAAACAGATTTGGAGATAGAATAGGTGTTGTAGCATTCAGTTCTATTTGTTATACACTTAGTCCCTTAACCACTGATACAAATGCCATCCTAAATCAGTTAAATACTATCAAAATCGGAGTTTTCCCAGCTGAGAATGCTTCTCTTGTAAATTCAAGTATTGTATCTTGTATTAATAAATTAAAAAGCAGCAAGGTTAAATCAAAAATAATCATCCTAATCTCTGATGGTGTAGTAAAAAACGATATAGTTTCAGAGGAAATTATTACAGAACTCTCAAGAAAATATAATATTAAAATTTATACAATAGGTGTAGGAACTACAGATAATGTTCCTATTAATGTTACTACAATGAATGATGGTGTTAAACGTTTTGAAAGTATCCAAAACAAAATATTTGGATTTAATGAATCTCTTTTAAAAAATCTGGCTAAAGAAACTGGCGGAAAATATTTTTATGCAACCGATAAAGAAGTTTTTGCAGAGATTTATTCGCAGATAAACCTATTAGAAAAATCAGATATCGAAATGGTTACACATAATAATTTTGAGGATAAATATTTACTCTTTATACTTATAGGGTTTTTGTTTCTTTGTTTAGAAATGATATTAAGATATTCTTTGTTTAGAAGGTTTCCTTAGTTAGTTTATTTTTGGAAAATAAATTATATCATAGACAATTAAATTATCAATAATAACGAAAATGTAGTTCTCACTTTTGCTGAAATTATTAAATATAATTCAAATCAACTTGTGTATGTTAGAACAAAAAGACATTATCAAACTTCTCAATCCTATTAAAGCTACTTTACATATAGGTTACAAGGCTCCTCATTCTGAATATGAGAGCATATTATTAGATTCAGGTACTGTTTTACAAGTAAGCCCTTATTGTGAATTAGGTGACGATGAATATCGATTTAATTGTTTAGAAAAAGATATTCCAACTTTCAAAGTAAAATATTTTCCTAATTCACAATATAATGACGAATACTACGCAGGTTTTAGTTTGTACATATTAAAACTAGATTTAGAAAATAAATATGAAATTATTGAGAAGGCAGATTTAACAAAACTTGATTTCAAAAAAAATCAAGACAGAACTATTTTTGTTAAGCAAGTTTGGGCATCACATAAAAAAATACAACTACTTCCGAATGATTTACAAGTAGAATTTAAAGCAATAATAAAACAATATGAAGACGGAGAAATAACAAGTAATGAGGTCTTTAATTATCATCTATATGCTATAGAAAATTATTACACTAAGCAAACTTAGAAAAATAGAATCGGTGTGGCGATGCCACGAGTTATACCCACCCAGCTATACTTCAAGAAAAAAAGGCTTATGCCAAAAGAGTTTGTCATTTTGTGTTGCTGTCAATTTTTAACTGCAATACTTTTTTATGCAATGCAGCTATACAGTTTGGCACATTGCAAGCCTCGTACCTCATTTGCAAAGAGCCAAGCAAATACGCAAGCATAGAAAAAAATAATATTTGCACAAAAGGATTTAATATGTAATAGATTCTTCGTGATTTATTGGAAACTCACTAAATTGAGTTTCTGTTTTCAAAATTAGTAAAACTATTTTCATGATACCTTTTTCAATAGGATGTAATAGCAATGGGAAATTAGTAAGCAAAGACTTATTAAGCCTTGAGAACTTGTTTGTATCCTTTATTGAAACTCCACAAGTAAAGCATTTATACCACCAGATTCTAGAAAATACTTTTTCGCAAATGAGTTATGGACTTTTGATTTGCAAAAGCAATAACCTTATAAATATTGATAAATATTATAAAGTAGAAACTTATATATACGATAATCCATTAAGTGGTTTTATACAAAAAAAGAACAAGCTTTTTAATAAAATATTTCGTGAGTTTATTAAGTTGAAAACACATCAACTACCAGTAAAGGTGAGATTGATTATTATAGATGATATTTGGGAATTGATGCCTAAGTTAACCAAACAAAATTTTAGTCAATTTAAGCAACTGCTTGCCGATGGAGCCAATTATGGTATTCACTTTATTATTGGTAGCTCAATGCCTTTTCGAAATTTGTTACTTCAATTAATGAGAACAAATGAGGAGTCATCAAAATTGCCAAGAAGTCCTTTAAATCAGCTAGGTGCTGAAATTATCTATAACCCTGACAAAATGATTTTTTTCAGAGAAAAGAATCAACTACAGTTTGAGTGTTATTATCCTTTTAAAATACAAATGGCAGTGGATTAATATTTTGCTGATATATCAATTATCTCTTCAAGCCTATTTGCTTTGACTTAAATGTTTGGCAATGTGGTAAATACATTTATATAACTGAAGTTTCGGTAACGCAAGCATGACAAAATTTCAACCCAACAAAATCAAGCTTAAATAATCTAATAATGAACTTACCAACAACCTATTTAGTTATCCTTTTAATTCTCGTCATCATCGCTATTTTGGTACTACTATTAAAAATGAAAAAAAGGTTGGTTCATTCGAATTTGAATAGTAATCTAAATCAAAACTCAGAAAGCAACTTAGCTGAAAATTCAACATCCAACGATAATTCATTTGTCTTAAATTATGAAGAAAATGATTATGCAGAAATAGAAGATAATTTTATTGATATTGATGCAAATTCTGAAAATGCAGAGTTGCAAATTCAACAGGAAGCAGTTAGTAATGTTGGTAACTATACAGGTGAAAAGTCAGAGATTTATTACATCGTAAAAGAAACTATCAAAACAATATTAGGCAACTCTGTTGTCTCTATAAACGAAGATGAATTTCACAATAAAAATTTGTTTACCTCTAAGGCTGATGCCAGACTTTATTATGATAAAAAAATAGAAGTATCTATGACAAACGAAGCAACAAAAGCTATGTTTACAGAATATGAACTCTACATTGTTAATGGAAAAATGTTACCAATCAACCCAAAAAAATATCTTCTAATTGATAAAAGCGGGAAGGAGCAGACAGAAGGAAGGAAATTTGAATCTTTCATTCTAAACCAATTTGCAAATGACCTACGACTAAATAATAACCCTAGGAATAGCTCAATATCTACCAAAAACAGTTTTCTTGATGGAGATTATAAAGATTAAAAGTTCACTTTTGTATGATTTTTTTTGCGGTGTTTAAATATTACAAATTGTATTTTTATACAATTTATCGTCATATGCGGAGTTTAATTCACACATTCACCGCATAATTTGCGGATTTTAATAACAGATTATGTTTTGGCTAAATCTTACTACTTATACCCTTTATGGTATAAAATAACAAAACAATAAATATATATACCCTAAAAGGTATAAATAAAACAATTTCAATATATTTGTACCCCAAAAGGTATAATAATGAAGCTAAATTTATTTGTAAAAGAAAAAAGAAAAACTGCAAATCTTACGCAGCCGGAACTGGCAGAGAAGGCTGGTGTAGGTCTTCGCTTCCTTCGCGAAATGGAGCAAGGTAAAGAATCATTACGTTTGGATAAAGTAAATCAAGTGCTTAAATTATTTGGTTATGAGGTGGGGGCTGTTAAATCTAAGACCAATTTTTAAAACCGGGTAAAGACAAGAAAATGAGAAAAGCAGCAATAAAAATAAATGATACCACCGCTGGTATTTTGATTCAAAATGAAGAAGGATATCAATTTATTTACGATAGTTCTTATCTAAGTAGCGAAAATCCAATGCCAGTTAGTCTTACGTTGCCACTTCAAACAAATCCCTTTATAGCTAAAGTATTATTTCCCTTTTTTGATGGTCTAATTCCCGAAGGATGGCTATTAGATATTGCCGAAAAAAACTGGAAACTAAATCCAAGAGACCGTATGGGTTTACTGCTTGCTTGTTGTAAAGACTGTATAGGAGCCATTAGTGTTCACCAGTTAAAGGAAAATGAAGTATGAGTAAGCGTTGTCTATATTGTTACCAGCCCCTGAATGAAAATGAAACGGATTTTCATTCAAACTGTAGTAAAAAAATATTTGGTGTAACTATTCCTCCTGTTTTACCTTATTCGGAAAACAATATGGAGGAGTTAGCCACTCAGGTGATTCAAACACAAACTACTGTTACAGGAGTTCAACCAAAATTATCTTTGCATTTGGCATCGACAGAGCAGCCCAACTTGGCAAAAAGATTCACCATTGTAGGAATGTGGGGTGAATATATTCTAAAGCCAAGTTCACCACATTACCCAGCATTGCCCGAAGTAGAAGATTTAACTATGCATTTGGCAAGCATTGCAAAAATTAAAGTTGTTCCGCATAGTCTTATAAGATTAAGCTCAGGCAATCTTGCTTATATAACCAAACGTATTGATAGAAAAGGGAAGAAAAAGCTGCATATGGAAGATATGTGCCAACTTACTGAGCGATTAACTGAAGACAAATATCAAGGGTCGCACGAACAAGTAGCAAAAGCAATATTAAAATATTCTGCTAACCCAGGATTGGATGTGGTTAATTTCTTTGAATTAGTTTTATTTTCATTTCTTACAGGCAATGCAGATATGCATCTTAAAAATTTCTCCTTAATACATCAACCAGCAACAGGTCCCGTTTTTTCACCAGCATACGATTTAGTAGCTACAGCATTAGTAAACCCAGCTGATGATGAAGACCTCGCTCTAACATTGAATGGTAGAAAGAAAAAAATAAATTGCAATGATTTTATATCGGCATTCACCACACTAGGCCTGGATGAAAAGCAGCAAGAAAACATTTTTAAGAAAATGGAAAAGGCTCAAAAAAGTTGGTTTGAATTTATTGATATTAGTTTTCTAAGTGATGAAATGAAAGCTGAATACAAAAACCTCATACAGCACCGTTTTCACAGACTATATTAAACAACTGATAACAATAAAGCGTCAAAGAAAAATGCTGCATAAACTATTGGATGGGTTCGAAGGAAAGTTAAATTCTTCAAAATGGTCAACAATGACAAAATGTTCGCAGGATACAGCACTTAGAGATATTCAAGACCTAATGAACAAAGAGATATTAATTAAAGAGCCTTCTGGTGGCAGGAGTACGAGTTATATTTTAAAAGAATTTGCACAGTAGTAGCATAAATAAAACAATACAATTTTATAAAAATAATTCCAAGTATAAAATTTTTGCTCACCTACCTAATAGTGTCGTCTAACTTTTCTCAATCTTCTTTCAGATATTTAATTGAAATTGCACCTATTTAAGAGAGAAAATATTTTATTGATTGATAATCACAAAATTATTATTTTTGGTAATCAAACCTTTTTATGAGAATAAAGTATATTCTACTCTTTTGCTTAGTATTAATTAGTCAAACAACTACAGCACAAATACCTACTATAAAATCATTCAATCCTTCAAATATATGTGTGGGCGAAACCGTTGATATAATAGGATCAAACTTCATAACAGTTTCAAATGTTAACATTGGGATTAAGCCTGTACTATCTTATACAATTGTTAATGATACTTTAATAAAAGCAATTATAGATACCGGCATAAACTCTGGGTTTATTGAAGTTGTAAATAGTACTGGATTTGTAAGAACAAATTGTTTTCTGCGGATAGGCAAATTCTCGAAAAAAAGTGTATATGTAGGCATGAGTGATGGGAGTATGTCTATATATAATTTATCAAATGGTTCATTTGAAAAAAAAATCTATGTTGGAGGCTCAAATGGTATGTGTTCAAGTTCGGATCAAAGGAATATATATATACCGTTAGGTTCCGGTTATAGTACAATTTCTGTGTTAAATACGATTGCAAATAATGTTTATAGGTCAATTACTGTCCAGGCAACTCCTTTATGTTGTTTATTTAATGAATATAATAATAGAATTTATGTATCGAATGGAGCTTCAAATAGTATTAGTGTAATCGATTCGTATTCAAACAATATTATTACTACTATTAGTGTTGGTAATGGCCCAATAGCTATGGCATTGAGTAAAGATGGTACTAAACTTTTTGTTGCAAATACTGTTTCTAATACATTAAGTGTAATTAATACAAATACCAATAATGTCATTACATCAGTGCCAATTGGTAAAAACCCAAGTAGCATTGTTGTAAATCCGAAAAATAATAACATATATGTATCAAATTATGATGCAGACAGTATATATGTTTTGAGTAATTCAGGATATAATATCATTAAGAAAATTTGTGTTGGCCATCAACCAAATTCTTTAGCCATAAGCCTTGATGGGAGTTTGATATATTGCTCTAATTATGGATCTGCTAATGTTAATTTTATTAATACCGATAACGATAGTATTGTTAATACAATTATTGTGGGCAATAACCCTGTTGGTATTAGTCTAGACAAAGACGGACAAAGCTTATATATTGCTAGATATGGAGATAACAAAGTTGACGTCCTTAATCTAAATACATTAGTAATAACAAACCTCATTAGCAGCGGAACTTACCCGTATGTAGGCTCTCTTTTTGTCGCAGATGTTGTTAACGAGTGCCCTCCTAAAATTACAAGCTATTCTCCATCAACAACGTCTAGCGGGAACATTATAACCATAAAGGGTCATAACTTCAAAGATGCATCATCAGTTACATTCGGCGGAGTGCCAGCACAATTTAAAATAATTAATTCAAACACAATAACAGCCACAGTCAATGCAGGAGCCTCAGGTTACTTGCAAGTCAGTACAATTTCTGGCTCTGATAGTGTTTCTGGGTTTGTTTATACTAGCCCTTATATAAAATCATTTTCTCCCAGTATTGCTTGTTTGGGTTCATTGATCACTATAAATGGTTTTGGCTTTACAGGAACTACCTCTGTGAAAATTGGCAGCAATGATGTTAGCTCATTTTCTGTTCTCAATGACACTACTATAAATGTTATTGTTGGAAAAGGGTGGGGTGGAGTCATAAAAATTATAAAACCCAGCGGTGTATATGTTAGTGCTAATATTTTTCAAACAGGAACAAATTATAAAGGAACAGACTATGCATATGTTGGAAGCACTAATGATAAAGCTGTAAGCGTCATTAATACACTTAACGATAGTGTTATTACAAAAGTTTATGTAGGAAACGATCCAAGGGGCGTAAGTATCAGTCCCGACGGAAGTAAGGCTTACGTTGCAGGTTTTGGGAGCAATACAGTGAGTGTTATTAATACATACAACAACTATGTAACAAATACTATTTCTGTTTCAACAGCACCAATTACGCTTTGCTGCAACCCCGATGGAACCCGTGTCTATGTCGCAAACTTTGCCTCAAACAGTATAAGTGTTATTAATGCTATTTCAAATAGTGTAATAACAACAATTGCCGTTGGAACAAAACCAAAAGGTCTAGTGGTCAGCCCAGATGGAACCAGAGTTTATGTTATTAATAGCACAAGTAATAATCTTTCAATAATAAATACACTCACCAATTCTGTAATTGCAACACTAGCACTAAATACATCGCCAGAAGCAATAGTAATAAGCCCAGATGGAAGTAAATTATACATTTCAAGCAACTCCAACTTTATCAATGTTGTCAATACCGCAACAAATACAATTATCAATAATATCCCTTTTATAAGAGCTAATGCAATGGCAATAAGCCCAGATGGATATAAACTATATGCTACAGTTAATAATAATAATGAGCTATTGGTATTAAATACTATTACAAACACTGTTATTGGCTCTGTTTCTACGATATTAAATCCATCGGGCATAAGTGTGAGTAGTGATGGCAGTAAAATTTATATTAATAGCAATGGTTCTGGGGTTGGTGTTGTTGATGCTAATACCCTTAAATTTATTAATTCTATACCAGTGAATAGTGGGGTTGGGTCTATAGGTAATTTTATTGCTAAACAGATTAATGGTTGCCCAATTACTTTAAGTTCATTTTTCCCTACAACTGCTTCAAAGGGCTCTATATTAACTATCAAGGGAACAAACTTCTCCAATGTAAACCTTGTACGTTTTGGTAGTACAAATGCTAGTTCCTTCACAATAGTTAACGACTCTACAATTACTGCAATTTTAGGTAACGGCTCAACTGGGCAACTGATAGTTTCTGATGGAAATAGTACTGCTTCTATCGGGGGATTTAAATTCTCTTCAACATCTATTACAAGCTTCTATCCTCAGCAAGGCTGTAGCGGAACAGTAATTACTATTAAAGGGAATAATCTATATCTTGCAACAGCAGTTAGCATTGGTGGAAGCTCAGTATCATCATTCACAATAGTTGATTCATCAACAATCACTGCGATTATTGGTAAAGGGGCTAATGGTTTCATTAAAATCACAACCCCTCTAGGAATTTTTTCTAGTAATCAAACTTTTTTGTTTACAAATACTTTTAACAGTCTTGGTTATATTACAAATTATAGCAGTAGTTCTGTAAGTGTAGTCAATACAACAACAGATGCAATTATCGCAACGATTCGTGTAAAAGCAAACCCATCTGGAACTAATATAAGCCCAGATAAATCAAAAGTTTACATATTAACTTATACCTCTATAGATGTTATCAATACTTCCACAAATTCTGTAATAACAAGTATTGCTTTTAGTTCTATACCAAAAAATATGTGTTTCAGTCAAAATGGCCAAAAAGCATATATAATTTTCTATAATTCAAATCAATTAAGCATTGTTGATACAAAAACCAATAGTATAATAAACAACATTACTGTTGGTACATCGCCAAGTGATTTAAGCTTGAATCCCGATGGAGATAAATTGTATGTTACTAATACTAATAGCAATGACATGTCAGTAATCAATACAAGCACAGATGTTTTAATATCAACTATTCCTCTTTTAAGCAATTCTTACCCTACTTCATTTGCTATTTCGCCTGACGGTACAAAAATGTATGTTATTTCATCGAATCTTAACGCAGTAAGTATTTACGGACTAGCAAATGGCAATTTTTTAACAAATATTCCGATTGCCTCCGCAATTCAATCGCTTGTGTTATCGCCAGATGGGGATAGGGTTTACGTTACAAACATAGGGGCAACTTCTAGCTTGTATGTAATTAATACAGTTTTCAATAACATTATCGCACAAATTATTCTGAATAATTTAACTGGAGGGTTAGGGATTAACACCGATGGCTCTAAGGTCTATATTCCATTAGGCGGCTCAACACCAAGTGATTATAAAATTGCAGTATTTAATGCAAATAATAATACTGTGTCCAAGTATATACCTACTTATAGTTACTATTTATACAAATATTCAATTGCAAATATTCCTGAAATTCCATGCCCTCCATCTATTTACTCTTTTACACCTCAAAGTTCTCCAGCAGGTGGGGTCATTACTATCAATGGTTCAAGTTTAAATAACGCCACTTCTGTTAGCTTTGGTGGGGTTAGTGCAAATTCATTTACTGTTGTTGATGATACAACTATAAAGGCTGTTGTTGGTAACGGTGCATCAGGCAATGTAATGGTCACAACATTGGGCGGCACAGCAACTTTAAATGGATTTATATGTTCATCACCTTACATTAAGAGTTTTAGCCCATTACTAGCTTGTAAGGGCACTCAATTAACTATTAAAGGTGGAAATTTCACAGGTCTAACATCAGTTAATATTGATTCTGTTGATTTATTGAACATTAATGTTGTAAATGATTCAACCGTTACGGGAATTTTTAATGGAAACAAATCAGGTTTTATAAAAGTAATTACTCCTAATGGAACTTCGTTTAGCCCCGTTATTTTCTCGGCAGGTAGTAACTACAAAGGAAATTATGGTTATATCGCAAACTATGGCAATAATACCGTAAGTGTCATTAATCTTGATAAAGATAGTGTTATATCTACATTTAACGCTGGGAGTGGAGCGAAATATACCGCTATAAGTCCGGACGGCTCTACTGCTTATATTAGCAATTACTATGGTCAGTCAATTAGTGTTATTAATACCTCAAACAATATCGTTAAAACCACTATTTCGATTGGTGTTTATGCTGATGGGTTGGCTGTTACTCCAGATGGGAAAAAAGTATTTGTAACTAACTCTAATAATAATACTGTCACCATCATTGATGTTGTAAAAAATTTAGTTGTCAAAACATTTTCAATAAATTCTCCAACAGGAATTTGTTTCAGTTCAAAAAATAATGTTGCCTACATAACCAATTATAATAATAGTACTATTTCGGTAGTAGATATAACAACGAATGCAATACTAAAAACTATCAATGTTGGCTCACAACCATTTAGTGTTAGTATTAGCCCAGATGGAAATTTAATATATGTTGTAAACAGTGGAGGCAATAGTATTAGTGCAATAAATACAAATAATAATACACTGATTACAACAATACAAGTTGGGACAAATCCATATTATGCAGCATTTAGCCCTGATGGCAATAAAGCATATGTCACAAATCAAGCTTCAAATACCATCAGTGTTATAAATACAGTTTCAAATAAAGTTATTGCTACAATCCCTGGTGGATCAACACCTGAGGGAATTAGTTGCAGCTCTGATGGTAGTAAGATTTATGTCACCAATTATAATGACAATTCAGTAAGTGTTATTGATACGAACACCAATTCAATTATAAAAAATATAACAGTAGGCAACAATCCAATATCAATTGGTAACTTTATCACAAAAGTTCCCATTCCTTGCCAACCTACAATTAGTTCTTTTACCCCAAAATCAAACGGATTAAATGGAACAGTAATTATTTACGGTTCTAACTTCACTAGTACTAATTCTGTAAGTTTTGGGGGAGTAAACGCAAAATCATTTACCGTGCTCAATGATACTACAATTATTGCAGTTGTTGGCAAAGGTCTTTCCGGGGAAGTTCGTGTTATTACAGCAGGAGGTTCTGTTAGTTTGGCTGGATTTATTTACACAACCCCTATGATTCTGTCTTTTTCCCCAACGACAGGTTGCGTTGGTTCCCTTGTCACATTAAAAGGCATAAATTTCCAAAATGTCAATAGTATAACAATTGGTGGAGTGCAGGTACCTTCTATTATTGTAAATGATTCAACAACAATCAGTTTTAATGCTATAAATAATTCTGGCAAAATTGCAATCACTACAAGTAATGGTGTTGATACAAGTGCTCAGGTTTTTTCAGTACTTACAGTTGTTACAAAAAAGATAAATCTCGTTGGATGTGATAGCGTTATATACAATAATGTAACTTATAAAAACTCTACAATTGTTAATGATACAATAAAAAGCACAGGTGGCTGTGATAGTATCTACAAGGTTATTAATGTTACTATAAGCTGCTTACCATCGATTAGCGATTTCTCACCAAACGCAGGTTGTGATGGAACAGAAATAACGATTACAGGGTTAAACTTTATTGGAGTATCGACTGTTTCTATTGGTGGGGTCGCTGCAAAATCTTTCTCTGTTTTGAATTCTACAACATTGAAAGCCATTGTGGATAGTAATATTTCTGGAAACATTTCAGTTACTACCACATATGGTAATGTCAGCAGCAATGCTACATTTTGGATTGGGGGTAAAGTTAAAAGCTTTGCATATATAGCAAATCGTGACGACAGTACAGTCAGTGTAATAGACTTGCTTACAAATTCAATCGTCGCTACGATCAAAGTAGGTATTAGGCCGTTTGGTGTTTGCGTTAGTCCCGATATGAGTAAGGTTTATGTCGCAAATTCAGGGTCAAATAATATAAGTGTAATCAATACTGCTACAAATACTGTTATTACAACTATTGCTGTCGGTTCTGTTCCATATGGTTTGGTTGTCAATCCAAATGGTTCTAAACTATATGTTACTAATTTTAGTTCCAATTCAGTTGCGGTAATTAATACACAAACTAATGTAGTAGAGACAAATATTAATGTTGGTATTTACCCTGTTGCAGCTGCTATTAGTCCAGATGGAACTAAGTTGTATATTTCTAATTACTACAGCAATACGGTAAGTGTAGTCAATACTGCAACTAATACAGTAAGTACAAATATTAGTGTTGGTTCATATCCAATCGGATTGATTTGTAATCCATCGGGCAGTCAAGTTTATGTAGCCAATACGGGAAGTAATAGCATTAGTGTAATTAATACAAGCAATGGCAATGTAAATAGTTTCCCTGCTGGCCTAAATCCTGAGGGTATTGCATCGGATTTAACAGGTTCAAATATTTACATAACAAACAATGGTGATAGTACTGTTAGTGTATTTAACACTAACAGTAACTCCATCACAAATACTATTTCTGTTGGAAAAAACCCACTTTCAGCTTCAATAAGTTTTGATGGGAAATTCTTGTATGTAACTAATTTCGGTTCTAATACAGTTTCTTTTATAAATTTAACTACCAATACTTTAGTCAATAATATTGCAGTTGGTAAACGACCTTCTTCATTAGGGAATTTTGTTGGTGGAAGCTTAACACCTATACCCTCATCACTCATTGCTAGTAATAATGGTCCTGTAAATGTTCAGGATAGTATAAAATTAAGTTTATCTGGTAATAATTTATCAGGTTCTGTTTTTAACTGGACTGGACCCCATAATTTTAGTTCAAGTAGTTTAAATCCAATAATTCCATCAGCACAACCAATAGATTCTGGTACGTACACAGTTCAGGTTATAACTGGTAATTGTACTAGTAAAATTCAAACAACACTAGTAACCATTAATCCTAGTTTTAAAATAACTGGCTACTTTAAAAGTATTAAGGATAGTTTGATAAAACGAGTAACTGTTAGCTTAAATGGTGTTCAATCGCTCAATAATCAATCATATTCCTTTATTGTAAATCCTAATATAAAACAAACAATAAAACCGTATAAAAATAATGACTACATAAAATCTAATGGAATTAACACTACAGATGTTTTGTTTGTGCAAAGGCATATTTTGAATACTGCTAAGCTAAATAGTGCCTATAAATTAATCGCCGCTGATGTTACTGGTGATGGCAAAATAAACAGTACTGATGTATTACGGATAAAACGATTAATACTTGGCACAGATACAACATTCACGAAAACAGTTGGTACGATAAAAACAGATAGGCTTTGGGAGTTTGTGGATAGTTCCTATATATTCCCCGATACAACAAATCCGTTTCCATTTAAAGATAGTATTAGCTTTACTAATTTAACTAATAACAAAACAAATCAAACATTCATCGGCATAAAGCTAGGAGATGTCAATTATTCTTGGGATGCGACAGTAGCAAGACCTGTTATGACAAACCCAATTGAATTTGTGTATACAATCAAGAACGATGGGTCTTTAATTAAAAACTCATTGCTCAAAATTCCAATTTCAGTTAACCAATTTAAGGATCTTGTCGCAATGCAATTTACCCTGCATTATAACAATCAAGATTATGAGTTTGTTCGAATCGAAAACAATCATCTTTATATTGACTATAATGACAAGTTCGCAAACAATAATGGTAATATCAGCTTTGTATGGACAGATAATACTGCTTCTGAAAAGACTATTCCTAATGGCAGTGAGTTATTTACATTGGTTCTTCGCCTGAAAAATTTTCAACCAGCAAATTTGAAAATTGAAATAAATAGCGAAATAACTGAAATTGCTGCTTGGGATAAAGATCTAATAAAACACATAATTACACTTAGAAAAAGGTTTAGAAAGCTTGAAGATAATTGTGAAAATTTTTCTATTTCTCCCAATCCCACTGATGGGGAGATTGGCATAAATTTATTTACACATTCTCAAAGAATTTTAACTTTTGAATTAAGTGACTTACAAGGCAAAAAATTATTGCAAGAGTCTATTCAAGTAGAACAGGGAAGCAGCAGGTTGACTATAAATTTGAATAAAAGAGTAAAGCTACCGTCGGGTCTTTATTTTTTATTAGTAAATGGAATTGATGGAGAAAATGTGAAGCAACTTGTCGTTAAATAAAAAGAACAATATTTCAAGTGATTAGTTTTGGGTAAAAAAAGGAATAAAAATTTCTCACAATTAATTTGGAAAATTGGCAAAAATTTCATACATTCACCACGCAGGTGTACTTTTAGAGACATAACCTATTTTGCACCACAATGAAAAAGTTCTTCTTTTTATAAAAATGTCTGAAACCCTTTATTTATAAGTGTTTCAAGAGAATCAATTTTTAAAAAATTCATCAATATTTCAATGGGTTCTTAGTCGGCCCACACCACGCTTTAAAAAGCCTCAACAGCAATGTTGGGGTTTTTTATTACTACGCAATCCACAAAATAAAACGAGGCGACACAAATGTCGCCTCGTTTGCATTAATACAATACCTGCCTACTGATTATCTTTAACAGTATCATCGCTGGCTGTTGTAGCCTGACTGATGGCAGATGCTATGCCACCTGCCACAGCCAGATAACCTGCAATATTTACTACCACAGCAGGTAATGCCACAGGTGCAGTTATAATAGCTCCACCCATTGCTGCTAGTATCAACCCAATGTTTCTTATCTTTTTAAAGAAATTGGGTGTGGGGCTTTGTACTCTTTGTTTTATACTCATACTTTTTTGTTTAAGGTTTAAGGTTTAATTGTTTAAGGTTATTGCGACGGTAAATAGGATAGACAGTATATCCAGTAAGTTCTGGATTTATGAGTTTGAATAACAACAAACCATAAACCCCAAACTATAAATGTTTACACTCCCTCTACTTTTACCATTTTAAGGGCATTAAAAGCACCGTTTTTTAGTGGATAGTCTGCACCATTTACCTGCTGGTAAAACTGAATACCCAGCACCAGAAACAAAGGATGTGTGCTGTTGGCCGTAACTGTATGGGCCAGTGTGATAGCAGCAACACTATCATCATTCAATGGCAGTATTGCTGTGGCATTCGTATCAGTGGTGAATGTTTCGTTTTCAAAGTCAATTTCGGCACCGGCACTCACCAGTTTAAAGTGGGTGGTACCAGTGGGTGCTGCAATATCACTGCTAGCAATAAAGGCATCTAAAGCAATGGTTAAAGCACCTGTAACCCTGTTAATAGTGCTGTTGTAAGGCACATATAAGGTATTGCTCAAACTGGCATTGCTGTTAAAGTCGAACCCTTCAAGCAACTCTGCTTCACCATCAATTACATTACGCATACCCCTTGTATTGGTGGCATCGGCTTTTATTACTTTTACCATTTCTTTAGTGAGCCGACTGGTTATACGATGGTCTTTAGCATCTTGTATTAAATTGCGGAAAGCATTACGTATCAATTTGCCTCCCTTTCCAGCTTTTCCAAACTCGGATGCGTTTTCCCTTGTTCTTTGAAAAGCACTATCTGATGCGATTCTTTCCTTTGAAATTGCTGTTTTACCTTTTACCATATAACCATCTTTTGATTTAAAGAATGTTAGGTCGTCTATGGTTCCTTCTATTTTTATTACTCCTCTTTGTCGGGGCATATTTTATTGTTTTAATTGTGAATAAATCTTGTATTGCCACAAGTGATTATTGTTTGATTTATTTGATACTCTCTCCATACTCTAAGTATGCTTTAACTATGCTTTATGTATGCTTGAAGTGTTCTTTGTTTTTTGGGATTATTTCGTGCCTGGTAATGACAGAAAAACCACCCCTACAGCCCACCAAGTGAGGGGAATTGGAGAGATTGCTTTGCTTCATTCTTTGCAACGCTTCGCAATGACTTAAACCACCCCTACACCCCTCCAGAGGAGGGGAATTTGAAAGAAGGAGGGGGAATTTTAGCTCAGCATTTTATTTCCCATACAACTCAAAAACAGGTTCAATAAATGCTGATGGTTTCGCTCAATAAAATAGCTACGCCAGTAGTGAAAGTTGCGGGCTGTAGGCTCTTCCTCCATTTCTACAATAGCTTCGGCAAAGGCTTTTAGCTCCAATCGGTGCAAGGGCATTGCTTTTCTTTTTTCCTGCAATTGCTCCATCCATTTGGCTGTGCCTGCATAGCCATTTTGATTGTTGGGGTTTAGCCATTCTGTGGGTGTAGGCATATACTTTTTGCCTGTTTGTTGCAAGTAGAACCTTGTCATTAATACTCTTTGCACAAAGGCTTTATAAGCTGCTTCTTTATCTGGCTGTGTTTTTATCCATTGTTCTATGGCTTGCTTTGCTTGTTCTTGTTCGGTGGTGGAAAATACTGTGCCATTCCACAGGGCGGTGTAGGCTGTTAGCCAGGCTGCGTTGATGTATTGTTTCATTATTTTAAGTTTATTGATTTTGATTGCTTTCATGGGGAATTAAACCACCCCGCCTTTCAGGCACCCCTCCTGGGGAGGGGAATTTGAGATTGCCCATCTGAAGATCGGGCAGGCTTCGTGCCTCGCAATGACGAGCTTCATTTACAATTCATCATTCACAATTTCTAAAGTCACTTGCTCACCTTTTTCCAGGGCTGCAAATACTTGTGTGTACAACAGTTGGCAGGCTTTTCGGCTTTCGTTTCCTGTGCCTTCGCCAGTTAGGGTGGTTACAGGTGCAATGCAGCCGTGCAGTTCTGTAAGGGCATTATTGGCAGGATGAATGAGTATCAGGGTTCGGTTGGGCACATTTTTCACCAGCAGGTGTGAACCTCGCTTTTTAGTAACTCGTTTTACCAGTGGATAGTTGCCAGTGGGTATGCACGAAATATTGGACTGGTTGTTTTGCCAGGGTAGCTCTATAGTGTAGCAGCAAAATACTTCGTTGATAAATAGTTTGCCATTGGTGCCCAGGGTATGATAGGTGCGGATGAGTTGTAGTTTCATTGTTTGGGGTTTATTGTTTATCGTTTATCGTTTGAGGTTTGTGGTTTATCGTCATTTCGACACAGGAGAAATCTCATCGGTTATAGTCAGATTTCTCGGCAAGTCCCGAAACTTCAGGATTCGAAATGACGGTCTGTTCCTCCGTGTTGACAATGCAAAAATGTGTTGGGGCTAAGGGGTGGTTTCCGAGTTAGGACGAGTTGTGCTGAGTTGTTCCTGATTATTCCTATTTGTTCCTACTTATGCTGAATTAGGACGAATTGTTCCCAATTTCCCGAGTAGGAAAGTTGTAAGGGTGTTGCTTTTATTATTTTGTGGTAGGCAGCAATTTATTTTGTACTTGAGATTGATTGAGGGATGAACCTTTGCAATGACTTTTTGTTGAAAAGCAGAGCATAAAAAGTAATGCACTTTTATAAAAGCAAGGAGCAAAACAATTTCGTCTTATAATCAACTTTTGAAATTGGTATTGTTGTTTGCTAATTTTTTGAAGGCATTGACTCAAAGCCAGTGGGCTTTGTTACAGGAACGCTGCATTTTTTTAATTCTATCACTCGGATTTGCCTGATAAAAAACGTCAGTTTGTGCTGTAACTGGTTAAAAGTGCTGAGGTTAGAATGCTCCCCTTACAAAGGGAATCCTGAAAGGAGAGGTGTTTCAGTTAATTATGCTTCTCCACTTTTGTCTTTGATTACAACCCATAAAAGTTTGGGAGCTGATAGTGCTGGCAGTAGCTATTGTAATGCTGCTGGTATGGAATTTTATATCAATAATTAAGATTTTACTTTATCTGCCACTTGTTTTGGAATAAAATAAGCTATTATAATGGCAATTACAACTACACTCATACTTATTAAACCAAGCGTATCGTAATGATGCAGTTTTTTTGTTTCATCTGCAATAACAACTTTTCCTGCAATTAAACTTGCCAAACCA
>CAZTOP010000016.1:0-54440 GCA_964615145.1 uncultured Chitinophagaceae bacterium | reverse complement strand
ATTGCTGCCATTCTGTCTCAAAAAAGCCGCCTTTTACCCAAAAAACATATCGGAATGTCCATACAGTGCCTCCGAATGAGCATACAGTGAACTTTTTTGGGCATACAGTAACCTTTTTTTAGTATACAGTGATTTACTGTAAGCATACAACAATTGCTGGTTATTATACCGTCAAACCTTTTTGGTATTCAGTTATTCTTTTTACACGTACAATTAGTTTCAATAAATTTATAGCAAAATTTTAACAATTTCACTTGCAGCGTTTTACATCTTTTTTGCATCTATATAGGTAAGGGATATTCCTTATTAATTTATAACTTTTATTTTATGTCGTTAAACCAAAGAGAACTCCATTTTGGGTTCAGCTACAACGAACTTATTAACCTAAGTTTTGAAAAAGAGGCAATGTTTACAAGAGATGTTGCAGACCTTACAGCAAGAGGTATTACAGCAGCCCGAATTACTGCTTTTGCTGTGCTGCGAAACAATTTTGTAGCCATTCCGCAAGATGCAACATTGGTTGCTAACATTAGCATTGCAAAAGATGCCAGGGATGCGGCAGCCGAACCATTGCGTGTTGCTATTAGGGAAGTGCAGGGTATTGCTGCTAATACCTTTGGCAGGGGGAGTGCCACCCACAAAACATTTGTTTTGCAAACCCTTAGCGATCTTGATGCTGGTGGTTTGTTTTTGCTTGCTCCAACTATTGTTGCACAGGGTACTACCTTTTTGGCACAGATGGGCGACAAGGGTTTAACAGCTGCAATGCTTGCCAATATTACCACACTTGCCAATAATCTTAAACCTTTGCTTACTGCATTTAGCACTGCCGAGGGAGCTCAATTGCTGGCAACTCAAAACAGGCATAACGCTGCCAATGCCCTTTACGATGAAATGAGCAGTATGTGCGAAACAGCGATTGTGTATTATCAGGATAGAAATCCACTGAAAGCAAGTCAGTATATTATTTACGACGAAGGTGGCAATAGCCAGCAACGTAATGGTAGTATTTTATCGGGGAAAATTATCAGCAGAGCGTTTGAAGGAATTAATGTAGATAGCAGTTTTAAAATGAAAGCCTTTGGGGGCAATGATTTGTTGGCATATTTCAGCAATAGCGATGCTGGCAATTCTTATACAAAATCGGTAACCATTGTTAGCAATGCTGTTGATTACAAAGTTGCCAAAGCAACTGATTTAGGGTATGATGCAAACAATGGGTTTGTCTTTTTCTGCATAAAAAACATTGGAGATTTAGAAACAGGATACAGGGTGGTAATGGATTAGTTTTTTTTTAAGTGATTGTAATAAAAATGCCCCGATAATCGGGGCATTTTTATTTAGTATTCAACTAATGTATTTATTCAATAACCAGTTTAGATTTTTGTATAGCACCATTTTGCATAATGGCTTGCACCCAATACACACCCTTAGCAAAACCCTGCGTGCTGATGGTTTGTTTTGAGTTTGTGTTACCAAACTGTTTCACCACTTTACCCATTGCATCTACAATAACCAGTTTTTTTGCATTGTCACAATTAATGGTAACCCATCCCTTTGAAGGGTTAGGATAGATTAGTAAATGGTTAATGGCAAGCGGTAAGTAGTTGTTTTGCTTATGGGTTAAAACAACATTATGCTGATTGAAGTCTTTATCCCAGGCTTCGGTTTCAGTGATATCGTTGGTTAATTGCAAATTTGCCGACACTCGACTGTCGACTATCAACGGTTTTAGCACAACCGTAAACAGCACTTCATCATTATTAAAACTTTTAGCTTCTGCATCTTTATCCGTCCACAACAAAGCAATATTGCCAGTTTCATTGGCTTTGCTTGTGTTATAGTCTATTAACAATTTACCATTTTCAATAGACACAAATTCGTATTTAGTATTATCGAAATGCATTGTAGTTTGCAATGCTGCAATGTTGTTGAAGTTAGATGAGGTAAAACTTAATTGTAAATTGTTTGTTGTTTGCTTTTCACTATTCACTATTAACTCTAAACTATTAACTGTACTGCCCCTTGCCACTAAAGGATTCCAATCGTAATTAACATCACCCAACTTAACACCAATAAATGTTTGGTTGATTTTGTTAGATGTTAAATTAGTAAAGCTAATACTGTCTTTAAAAGGAAAAGGATTGGTGGTATCAGGGAAAATGTATGCACTATCTACAAACTCCCATAATCTGTTGCCTTTGGTGGCACTTGTAAATGTGGTATCTATTCCCAATATTAAACGCTTTATTCTAAGTACATCTGTTGCATTAATGTTTTTATCGCCATTAACATCGGCAGCAATAATTTTATACGCACTGTTTAGTTTGGTGATGTTTAAAATATGGCGTTGAGTAAATAATACATCAGTTGTATTGATGCCATTAGCTTTAGTGATATCGTTGTTTTTGGTAGGTTTTAAAACATAATCGCCTGTTGCAATATTACTAAAACTATATGCCCCGGTAATGTCAGATTGATTAACATTTGTGGTAGAACCCTTTAAAGTTATTATAGCTTTATTTACTTTTTTATTGTTAGGTGCATTTATAGAACCACTAATGGAGAATGCAGAGCTTGCAGCTATCATATCGCTCCAATTTGTAAACACTTTTATGCCGTCAATTGTACCCAAAGTTCTTCCAACACTTCCTTCACGCATCACCACAGACTGTATTTGTTTTAAATCAGAGATTGCAGTATCTGCAAAACTAATTGCTGGTATGGGTTCACTAGTTGGAATGCTTGCATTTAATATAAATAAATGCATACTATCATCTCTGTTTGTGGATGTATTAAACACATACTTCATTACCACCAAATAAGTTTGTCCAATATTAAATTCAGTATTTGTAAATACAGGTGCTTTTGCTCCTGCATTAATATTTGCTGGAGTTAGTTTTGCTGCTGTTCCTTTTGACAAACCTATTTTGTAAGTATTGGCAGTGCTGCCATCAGCTACAAAAACACGGGCTCTTAAATTAGTAAGTCCATTATTACCACTGGTATCACAGAAATGATAAAAATAATCTGTAGCAGTATCTTTTCCTCCACTTGAATCTATTTTTATTAAAAAAGAAGAGTAAACAGAACCACTGGAAATATTATTTGAAAGCTTGGCATTCACATCTTGGCTGCGAACATTATTTTGAAAAGTTACGGAGCCACCTAAGCCAGAACCTGCATAATTATTAAAGTTTAGAGAAGTATTTTGAAATTGAATATTCTTTGCAGCACTACCGCCACCACTATGTGCTTTCCAAATATTACCACCTATTGATGGATTGTTTAAAGAATCTCCATCCACACCTTGATACACAAAATTTTCTTCAAATAAAACACCGGAAGTACTTACAGACTGAAAAGTTGCACTGATAGTATGATTAGCTGTTACGTTAGTGAAGGTGTAAGAACTAACTGCACCAATTGATGCTGCATCTACACTTACATCTTTTATTGTATAACCACTATTAGGTGTAATAATAAATGTTTGATTAGCGTTTGCGTTTACAATTACTGCACCTGATGGAGAAATAGAACCATTAGCACCACTTGTTGTTGTAATAGTATATGTAGCTGTATTAACTGCAAAACTTGCTCTGATAGTATGATTAGCTGTAACAGTATTAAATGTATAGGAAGATACTGCACCTACAGAGGTTCCATCTACCAAAACATCCTGAATAATATACCCAGAATTTGGGGTTATATTGAATTTTTGGTTTGAACCAGAACTAACAGGAACTGCACCATTTGGAGAAATACTACCATTTGCTCCTGCTGTAGCTGTAATAGTGTAAGTTGTTCCACTTGCAATAATGCTACTCCATTGGCTATAAAATTTAATTCCATCTAAAGTACCAGCTGTTCTTCCAGTACTACCTTCTCTAATAACTACTGATTGTAATTGTCTTAAATCAGTGATTGCAGTATCTGTAATACTCAATGTTGGAGAAGGTTCTGTAGTTGGTATTGTACTATTAATTACAAATAAATCAATATTATCATCTTTTGTTGTTGCTGCATTAAATGTGTATTTCATTACCACTAAATACGTTTGACCAATATTATATTCAGTTGTTGTATATACTGGAGCTTTTGCACCTGCTGTAATTTGTGCTGCAGTTAATTTGGCACCAGTTCCTTTGCTTAACCCTATTCTAAATGTGTTAGCAGTATTTCCATCTGCTACAAAAACTCTTCCTCGAAAATTAGCAAGACCATTTATACCACTTGTATCGCACAAATGATAAAAATAATCTGTAGCAGTATCTTTACCACCACTAGAATCTATTTTCATTAGGAAAGATGTATAGTAAGAACCAGTTTTATTGTTACTTCCTATATAGGCGTTAACATCTTGACTTCTTACTGAATTTTGAAAAGTTACAGAACCTCCAAGACCAGAACCTTTATAACCAACATAGCTTAGAGAAGAGTTTTGAAATTGAATATTTTTTGAAGCACTGCCTCCACCGCTATGTGCTTTCCAAAGTGCACCACCAATTGATGGATTGGTTAAAGAATCACCATCAATACCTGTGTAAGTAAAATCTTCATCCACTAATGTTGGTTGGGTAATTACTGCTTGAAAACTTGCAGTTATTGTATGGGCTGCTGTAACATTATTAAATGTGTAAGAGGTTATTGCCCCTAATGAACTACCATCTACAACAACATCACTTATAGTATATCCACTATTAGCTGAAATAGAAAATGATTGGTTAGTACCAGATGCAACAGAAACAGCACCACTTGGAGTTATTGTTCCATTCGTTCCTGCGGTTGCATTAATAATAAAGCTTGCACCAGTAGAAATAATATCTGCCCAAGATTTGTAACTGTAAATACCATCAATTACTCCTAAAGTTCTGCCAACATTCCCTTGTCGGATAACTACTGATTGTATTTGTTTTAGGTCTGATATAGCTGTATCGGTAATACTAAGTGTTGGTGTTGGTAAGCTAGCAGGTATTGCTGCCTCAATAACAAATAGGTCTATATTATCATCACGCGTACTTGCGGTATTAAAAGTATATTTTAAAACTATCAGGTATGTTTGACCAATGTTATACTCGTTTGTAGTAAATACTGGAGCTTTTGCACCTGCTGTAATTTGAGCAGCAGTTAATTTTGCACTAGTCCCTTTGCTGATGCCAATTTTAAAAGTATTGCTTGTAGCACCATCCGCAACAAAAAATCTTGCTCTGAAATTAGATACGCCAGTAGTTCCAGATGAATCACAAAGATGAAAGAAATAGTCTGTGGCAGTATCCTTTCCACCTGACGAATCTATTCTTAAAAGAAATGAAGCATATACAGAATTACTATTAATGTTGGACCCAATATTCGCGTTTGCATCTTGAGTACCTACTGTATTTTGAAATTTAACAGAGCCACCAAGTCCGCTACCTTTATAGCCCGAAAAACTCAATCCAGCAGTTTCAAATTTTAGATTTCTAACTAAATTACCACCACCACTATGTGCTTTCCAGACAGCTCCACCAATTGAAGGATTAGTTAAGGAATCTCCATTAGTACCAGTATAAACAAAGTTATCAGAGAATAAAACTTGAGAAGATGCAGAGTTGCTGATAAAGAAAAGAGCTATAAGCAATGCAATAAATGATTTCATACAGTATTTTTTTGTGGGTAGCGAATATAGAAAAACTCTTATACATTTCAGTATGAGTTTCAATTAATATATACTACCATCTAAAGTTTTTTCAAATATCTCTTTAAAATTATTTTCTATTATATGGTAAAATATGGATAATAAAGGCTGCATAAACTAAAAAAGCTGCCTTAGAGTTTAACTAAAACAGCTTTTGTGGGCCCACCAGGGCATGATCCTGGGACCCCCTGATTATGAGTCAGGTGCTCTAACCAACTGAGCTATAGGCCCTGCACTTTTTAACAATGCGGTTGCAAAAGTAGGGGATTGAATTTAAAAAATGTTGCAATTTTTTAAAAAACAAATTTTGAATCAATTTTTTTAAGATTCTTGATTGGATAATTAAATAATTTTAATATTGCAAAAAAAAATATAAATGTCAAATCATAACGAACATCACCAAACTGGAGTAATAAAAAATTTCACTTCTACAGTTTTGCTATCATTTTCAATAATTTTCCTTCTTTTTATCAGCGTATCGGCTTGTCACGGAAATTATCATCCAAAACCAACTCATCATTCTACTAACGCACCATCATCTATTGAAAGTCACTCAGAAAAACATCATTAAACCAAATTAATATCAAAACTTGAAAGGTTAACAAACTGATCTAATCTTGTTTTGATGTCTTCTTGAGTAATTTCTCTCAGTCTTTCAGTTCCAAATTTTTCAACACAATAGCTTGCCATTGCACTACCAACGATAATAGCGGTTTTCATATTTTCAAAGCTTATATCCTTGGTTTTGGCTAAATGGGCTATGAATCCTCCTGCAAAAGTATCCCCTGCACCTGTTGGATCAAAGACATCTTCTAACGGCAATGCTGGTGCATAAAACACACTATTTTCGTGAAATAACAATGCACCATGCTCTCCTTTTTTTATTATTAAATATTTAGGTCCCATTTGCATTATTTTTTTTGCAGCTCTTACCAGAGAGTAATCACCACTCAACTGTCTGGCTTCACTATCATTTACCATTAGCACATCCACCATGCTGATTGTCTTTTTTAACTCATCCAGCATTATGTCCATCCAAAAATTCATAGTATCTAAAACAATTAGTTTGGGCTTATTTTTAAGCTGTTCAATAACGCTTCTTTGAACCGTAGGATCAAGATTTCCAAGCATCAAAAATTCACAATCTTGATAACTCTCTGGAACTTCTGGTTTAAAGTTGGCAAGTACGTTTAATTCAGTTATTAAAGTGTCTCTACTATTCATATCTAAATGATATTTACCACTCCAAAAAAAAGATTTTTCATCTTTCTTAACTTGTAACCCTTCAAAAGAAACACCACGAGATGTTAATACATCAAGTTCAGATTGAGGGAAATCGCCACCAACAACACTAATCTGATTTACCTTACAAAAGTTGCTTGCACACCAAGCAATATAAGTGGCTGCACCACCCACAATTTTGTCACTTTTTCCGAAAGGAGTTTCAATGGCATCAAAAGCCATAGAACCAACAACTATTAAACTCATAATATAAATATTTGATGGCAAATGTAAATGATTGATTGAAGCAAAAAAAAATAGCTTCGGAAATCGAAGCTATTTTTTATAATTTTGAAATAACAATTTAATACGCCCAAAGTCCTTGTTCGTAATTAAATATTTTTTCTTTAATTTTTTCTCCCTCAAATAGCCTAAACATCGGATCTGTAATATAATCTTTTAGTCTTTGATCTCTAACATTATCCATGGTAGATTTTACAATATAATAACTAAAATGATGATTTTCTAAATAATCTTCCCAAGTCATTCTAGTACCAAGGTTTTTAGGATTATAAACAGGCTTTTTAGCCAAAGTTTTTCTTAAATCAGGATAATAGATCCAGAAATATGGAAAATGAGGTCCTTCAATAACTTTACCTGAAGGTAAAATAGTAGGTCCCATTGGTGCAATACCTATAATTCTGTGAACTAAACGAGATGCCTCTTTATCAAAAATTACATCTTCCATTACTTGAAATTCATATACCGAATCAATTGGGAATTCTTTCATTCTAACCTCTCTTCTAAGTAAGGTTTGTCCATCTATGTCATAAACATCAGAGGTATCAACTCCACCAGAAAACTTAGACTTGAAAGTGTTCACATTTTTATAGGGCTTGCGAAACTTATCATCCTCAAAAGCCATAACAGAATCTTCAGTAACAGCTTTAAATAAAATTGAAAAGAATAGTTGACTTCCTTCGTCTTCATTATAAACAAAGGGAGAATTGATTTTTTCACGAGCGTCGATTACTTTCCAAATTTTATGACGAAATATTGCGTCGTCTTCTCTTATATCATCATATTGCAGAGGGTTTCTGTCTTTTATATTAGAAATGATTGCACTCTCACTTCTCAAAGATGGACGTGAGGAATCAGACAATGGATTAGATGTAGTTGATTGAATCACCTCAATAGGAACCTTTGAGCCAGCAGGTCTAGGTGGCTGAGCCCCACCAGCAGGTTTTTGAGTCGCAAAAGGATCTGTTGCCCCCCCACCAGTTTTTGATGAAGATGAAAAAGGATCGGCTCCACCACTTTTAGGTGGCTGTGCTCCGCCTGAGGGTGCACCAAAGGGATTAGAGTTGGACGATGGCGTACTCGAATTTCCAAATGGATTAGAAGATGCAGCTGCAGGTTTTTTTGCAGGGGCTTTCTTTTTTTGAGAAAATCCATTTGTAGTACTTAATATAAAAAGTACAAAACCAAACGACAAAATTTTAACCGATGTTTTAAACATAATATTAATTAGTTTGTTAAATTAAATGCCATTGAAGCTGGCAACTTTCTACGACCATCTGGACCTTCTACTGTGATATCAGTAATTAATACCGAAGAACCAGCACGACACATTTCTATATAACTTTTTACTTCAGGAGTGAAATAAGCTCCATTGACTACAGCAAATTTGGGTCCTGTACTTTCAAATCCCTTACCTGTGCAAACTATGGTGTAACTAGAAACAGTGAATTTAACTCCTTCAAAAACGAAATCACCCATATCTGCTCTAATACCAACATTTGCTTTAAATTGATTTACACCATAACTACCCCCACCTGATTGACCAACCATTGGTGTTGGATTTGGTATTCTTTTTACAGGGAAAGTAAATGTAGCAGGTTTGTTATCAACAACGAAACTTAAGGTAGCTTTCCCAGCAGTTGATGGTTTAACAGTGAATAAACCACTGTTGTCAGCCTTAACAACTTCACCATTATCTGATCTATATGATGATATTGCCTCAGCACCTTTAGTTCCACCTGATAATCTAACAGGGTTATCAAGTCCAAGGTATAAAACACTTACTTTTTCGGCACTTGCAGTAACACCTGTTGGTGAACCTACAGTGTATTTAATTTCTTTTTCAACTTTATCCATTGTACCATCTGGCTTCTTGAAAGATATTACCACCTTTTTAGAAAATGTTCCAGAACTTTGAACAACAGTTTTATATTCTCCAACCCCATCTGCGTTAATTGGTACGTTAGAACCATCAACAGAAACACTTGGCTGGGATTTACTGTTAAAAGCTCCTACTCCACCAGTAATCACTAGTTCTTGTCCTGGCATTAGATACTGCGAACTTTGGCTAGCTATAGCTTGGAATTTATCATAAATCAACTCCACTTGGCTAACCTTTTTATGAAAAATTTCAACAGCTTGTGCACTACTATTCTTAACGTCATTTTCAAACTTACTTAAAATAGTTAGAGCGGCGATAGTTGGTGTCATATGAAAATAAACGTCAGACCATTCGCTCTTTTCACTCCCTTTAGGTAAGGATAAATCAATTGGTAAACTGTTACCAAGTTCTCTTCCAAGGGTTGTATCAGAAAGTAGTTTATCTTTAAAGGCTTGAAGTTTGTTTTTCAAAACTTCTCCTTGTCCTTTACCAGTACCGTGGTCGGAAGCTTTACCAAATAAACGAGTTGCTGCTTCTAAATCGTCTTCTTTGAACAAATCTACCCCTGCTTCACTTTTTCCCATTTTCCCAAGACCAGCTTCTTTTTTCAGTTCAGTTTTCATTAACTCAATTTCTGAAATCAAAGCATCAGACTCTTTTAACACAGCTTCTGCTTTTGCCATCCAAAACAGTGCTTTTTCTTGGGTTTCAGGTTTTTGACTGAGGGCTTTGAACGAAGACATAATATCTTTGTCTTTTGAATCAATAATCCCGTTTGCAGTCTGCAAACTTCTATCTACGGTTTTAAAGGCATTTAATATTTCTGAAGATACATTCAATGCTAACAAAGCTGTTAGTACCAAGTACATCAAATTAATCATCTTCTGCCTGGGCTCTTTAGGTAGAGACATCTTTATTTAAAATTTTGAGTTTAATAAACTTGTTTATAATCAGTATTCTTAATCCTTTTAACGATTATCTTCCTTGCATTGCAGAAAGCATATTTCCGTAAACAGAATTTAGTTTAGTAAGATTAACAGCTAATGCAGCAATTTGATCTTTTGCTTTAACAGCATCTTCAGCAGTATTGTTCATAGCTGCAGAAGCCTGAGCTAATTTGCCATAAAACTGATTCATTGTTTTCAAATGGTTGTTACTTTCCTGTAGCTCCAACTCGTATATTGTATTTAAAGAAGAAAGATTCTTAGTTAAAACTTGTATTTGTCCGTGGAATTGCTTAGTAGTTTCACTAGCTGCATTAAATGAATTGAAAGTTCCGGCAGCTTGGTTTACAGAAACTGCAACTGCACTTAAGGCTGCAGTAGCTTCTTTAGTTTTTGCAGAAAAATCTCCAGTAGATTTAACAACTTCTCCTATCTCACCCATTTTGTCAACTGTACTTCCTAATTTTTGAAATCCAGTGCTTAATTTTCCAAGATTTGCTGGTGTAATGTCAGCTTCAGCTAACATTTTTTCCATTGATTTTAAGGCTGGGTTACCTTTTTCTTCAACCCCTGCTGGCAAATGAACCTCGTGGTCATCCATCGCCGGATAGTAAATAAATAGTACACCATATAATAAGAATACTGCTGCCTCGGTATATAATCCGATTTTTAACCAAAGGTCTGCAATTGGGGAGTGAAGAATTTTTTGTAACGCACCAAATATTACTGCTGCCGCTGCAACAGAAACAATGATGTCCATAACTTTACCAACTTTAGCGGGAATTTTTGCTGCCATCTTTTTTTGTTTTTTTTGTTTAAGTTTTAGGTTTAATTAGAGATCTGTATAATTTGACTGAATGCAAATTATCAAAATTTTTGTTATAGAAATGTTATTTTTTTATTGAATTATCTGATAGTTGGAGCTAAGTCAATAACACAACGAAAACCAATATACGATTTTGCAGTGTCTTGATACTCAAAAGCTCTTGTGCTTGTTTGTAAATAGAAAGCAACGTCTTTCCAACTTCCACCGCGAATTGTTTTTCTTTTCATATATGGTGGATCTGAGTCTTTTGCATCATATCTTAAATCTGGACTCATTTCACTAAAGAAGTTATATGAACCTTCATTATAGTAAGAACTTGTCCACTCTGCAACATTACCACTCATGTTGTACAAGCCATAATCATTTGGCCAATAAGCATCGGCTCTTACAGTGTAAAATCCTCCATCCTCAGCGTAGTTACCACGACCAGGTTTAAAGTTTGCAAGTAAACATCCTTTTTTATTACGTGGATAATAGTTTCCCCAAGGATACATGCTGTTTGTACGGGTTCCACGAGCAGCATACTCCCATTCTGCCTCACTTGGTAAACGATAACTACTTTCTACAGCAAATCCTCTTTTGGCAAGACTTTTATTTTGCATTGCTGTTCTCCAATGACAAAAAGCTCTTGCTTGTTTCCAGTTTACACCAACAACTGGATAGTTACCAAATGAAGGATGACTAAAATATCTTCTTGTCATTGGCTCGTTGTAGGCGTAAGAGAAATCTCTCATCCAAACTAGGGTATCTGGATAAATTTTTACACTTTCTCTTGAAATGAAATTTTTACGTGCCATTCCAAAATTTTCTTTTCTTGCGGCTTCAGAAAGTACAAACTCCTGAAAACTGTATTTAAATTTGTCAGGATCTAATTCTATCATTCCATATAGTCTGTTGTCGGGTGCTAAAACTAATTTCTCCCCTAGTTTTTCAAGATTTTTAGAATCATATTTAATAGTTTTTGCCTTGTCCCAGTTGATAGCTTGTACAGAATCACCAGAAGCTCCGGGTCCACCATTTTTTACAAATCCCAATTCTTTAGCAGCCAGTGAATCTCTCACCCAAAGCACGAAAGAGCGATATTTGTTGTTTGTCATTTCGGTTCTATCCATCCAAAAACCAGGAATAGAAACTTGTCGGTTACGCTGGTTTAAACTGTAATTCACATCCTCATCACTTGGACCCATATGAAAAGTTCCAGGAGGAATGTACGCCATACCAAATGGTGCACCCATACTTTTCTTTGCAGTTGGTGCTGTGCCTCGCACTTGCCCATCCAAATCGTAAGTATCTTTACCTACGTTCTTTCCTTTCTTAGAACAAGATGCCATCCCTACCGTGACAGTTGTTGCAAGCAAGACATAAAAAAAATTCTTCATCATTTGCGATTCAATTAAATGGTGACGACAAAAATAATGGCAAAATTGGAATATTACCAAATTTGTAATTATTAACCTTAAAAAAATTGTGTAAAAAATTAGACGCTATATATACCTTTTGAAATTATTTGCAATTATCGCAAACTGATTTATTTTAATTCGGCTGCAATATAGTATATTTAAATGTTATATAAATGCAAAAATTTTGAAAGACTTTTTACAGGTTCTCTACAGCTATGATTTTCACAGAGATAAAATAATGTTTCGCCTTCGATTCCTTTGTTTATCAATATGGGTAAGGCAATGTTACTTTTTGTTGAAGCTATTAATATTTTGTTTGGCATAAAATAACCTATAATGCTTGCTAATGCTACATTAGAGCCAGGTCCAATGACTACTATTTCCTTACACTTATGAACTAGATTTTGAGTCATTATTGCCCAATGCGAAAATGAGGTTGGATGCTTAGTAATTGCAGGCAGTAGATGATGTATCATATCGAGAGATCGATTGCGTAATTTTTCATCGTAAAACACTGAAGAAAGATAGTTACAGCAATATGCCATTACTGAATTTGCTGATGGAGTAGCTCCATCATACAAGTCTACTTTTCTTACAACTATATCATCTTGTCCTTCCTCTGTAAAATAAAAAAAAGGTGATGAAATATTGTTAAACTTTTCTATTGCAGTTTTCATTAAGGCACTTGCTTGAACCAAATAATCACTCTTGCCAGTAATCTCTTGAATTTGTATTAAAGCTTTTATTGTGTAGGCATAATCATCTAAAAATCCACTGATATATGATTTACCGTTTTTATAACAATGCATTAATCTTTCTTTGCACAATATTTTAGTTTGCAAAAAATACATATTTCTTTCTGCGATAAATCTATAATGTTCATTTCCAGTTGCCGCATATGCTTTACAAAAAGCATTGTTCATCATAGCATTCCAAGAAGTTAATATTTTATCATCCAATTGTGGTCTAATTCTTTTTTCTCTTTCTGAAAATAGAATCGACTTCCAACTTTCTATTTTATAATCTAAACTGTCAAATGGAATATTTAATTTTTTAGAAATGTTTTCGATACTATCTGTCAACCAAAGGATATTGCGGTGTTCCCAGTTTCCTTTATTGCTTACATTAAATATTTCACAAAAAATTTGTGCATCAGCTCCCAATAAATTTTCTATTTCCTTTTTATCCCAAGTATAAAATTTTCCTTCTAATCCTTCGCTATCAGCATCAATGGCACTAAAGAAAGCATATTCACTACTCATTAATTCCCTTTCTACAAAAGCCAGTGTTTGATGTATTATTTTTTCAAAAATTTTGGATTTTGTAATTTGATAAGCATCACACAAAACACCAACAATAAGTGCATTATCGTACAACATTTTTTCAAAATGTGGAGCAAACCATTTCTCGTCTGTACTATATCTTGAAAAGCCACCACCTACATGGTCATAAATACCACCTTGGAGCATTTTATTTAAGGATAATAAAGCCTGTTGTAAACATTTATCATTTTTTGTGAAATGATATTGTGCCAATAGAAATGCTATGGAAGATGTTTGGGGAAATTTTGGAGCATTTCCAAAACCACCCCAAACCTCATCTGCTTGAATAAATAAATTTTCTGTAATATCATCCATAGCTTTTTGATAATCATAATAATGGGTATCAGAATTTGATAATTTATTAAGTGAATTGCTTTGGATAAGGTGTTGCGTAAGATTGTTTGATTGTTGTTCAATCTCATCTCTCCTTTCCATAAATGCTTTGCTAACTGCTAGCAAGGTGTCTTTCCAACTCATTCTTCCATAAGCTGGAGATGGAGGGAAATAAGTTCCACCAAAAAATGGCTTTAATTGTGGTGTAATGAATATATTTAGTGGCCAGCCACCACTACCTGTCATAGCTTGCAAGGCATCCATATAAATATGGTCAAGGTCTGGACGTTCTTCTCTATCAATTTTAATGTTGATGAACTTTTCATTCATTATAGCGGCAGTAGCTTCGTCTTCAAAGCTTTCTTTTTCCATTACATGACACCAATGACAAGCAGAATAACCAATACTTACTAATATTGGTTTATCTTCTTCATTAGCTTTTTTGAGAATTTCCGGGTTCCAAGTATTCCAATTAACTGGGTTATGTGCATGCTGTAATAAATATGGAGAAGAAGAGTGAATAAGCTGATTGGTAAATTGCATAATGCAATATTACAATGCTTAAGCTAAGTTTTGAAACAATAAAAAAGAGTTGGATATTCATCCAACTCTCTATGTAATATGATTTATATAATTACAATTCCGTTTGTGTTGCCAAATCCGTTGGGCTCAAAACTATCTGAAGTTTCGTCATTTAACCATTCCGTTTTATTAACTAAATACTTAAACTGATGAGAGGAATCTTTAGGAAGATTAACTTCAACTGCAAAACTTCCGTCTTTCTTTTTACTCATAATTACTGCATTGTCCCAGTCGCCATTAAGGCCTAATATTTCAACAGTTTCAGCAGTTTCTGGTGCGTAAGAAAATTTAACCTTGCAATAATCTTTTGTTTTGAAGTAAGTTTTTTGAATCATTTTTTTAATTTTTTTGTTAATGAAAAATAATCATTAGCAAAGCTCTCGTTAATTATAAAATTAATAATTATTGCTTAATACACGAAAATCAAAAAAGTAACCCCAGTAAATAAAATTATTTCATTGCGTTTGCCAAATCGTTTATTAAATCATCAGCATCTTCTATACCTACGCTTAATCTTATTAACCCATCATTAAGCCCATTTTTAATTCTCTCTTCTCTTGGAATTGATGCATGAGTCATACTTGCAGGATGGTTGATTAAACTTTCTACACCACCTAAACTTTCTGCTAATGAAAACAAATGAGTTGAGGATAAAACTTTATTACAAGCTTCAGTGCTTTCATCTTTTAACTCGAAACTTATCATTCCACCAAAACCACGCATTTGCTTTTTTGCAATGCTATAATTTGGAGCATCTTCAAACCCTGGCCAATAAACTTTTTTAACTTTATTGTGATTGCGTAACCAATGAGCAATTTTTTCGCCGTTTTCGCAATGTCGTTGCATACGCAAATGCAAAGTTTTGATACCTCTCAACACCAAAAAACAATCTTGTGGACCAGGAACTGCACCACAACTTTTTTGAATAAAGTATAATTTATCTCTTAGCTCTGTATCGTTCATTACCAAACAACCTTGTATAACATCGCTATGACCACCAAGATATTTTGTTGCACTATGCATTACAATATCTGCACCATCGTTTAATGGGTTTTGAAGATAAGGTGATGCAAAAGTATTATCAACACACAGCAAAACATTGTGTTGCTTGGATATTGAAGCAACAGCTGCAATGTCAACAATATTCATCAATGGATTTGTTGGCGTTTCTGCCCAAATTAATTTTGTATTTGTATTGATGAAAGACTTGATATTATTAGCATCTTGCATATTTACATAGTGAAACTTAATACCAAATTTTTCATACACTTTGCTAAACAATCTGTAAGTGCCACCGTACATATCATTGGCTGCAATAACTTCATCTCCTGGTTGTAAAAGCTTCATTACAGTATCTGTAGCTGCAACACCACTACTAAATGCTAATCCATATTTTCCGTTTTCAATTTGTGCATAAGCCTCTTCAAGTGCAAAACGAGTTGGATTCTGACTTCTAGCATATTCAAAACCTTTGTTTACCCCTGGTGCATCTTGAACATAAGTACTCGTTTGATAAATTGGAATCATCACTGCACCTGTACTTGGATCTGGTGTCATTCCTGCGTGAATGATTTTTGTTTCTAATTTCATAAAGCAAATTTTGAGTAGCAAAGATGGGGAATTGATATTTAGGAATTAAAAACTCGCAAAACATTTAACTCTTTAAAGTTTATATTATTTGGGCAGTACACAAAAAACGCCAATCATAGTTATTTGTATCGTGAGCATTTTGTGCTATTATTTTTTTATACAAAACAGCTTTATTAAGTATATTTTTTTCTACTAGTTTTTTCTTAGCTTCATTAATCATTTCAAGCATTTGTTTATTTTCCATCCAATTTTTTTGAGGAGGCTCATACCCTACTTTTCCTTTTCGCCATACAATATTTTCAGGCAAAATATTTTTAACAGATTCACGCAAAATCCATTTTGTAAATCCGTTATTTATTTTGTGTGATGATGAAAGCGAAGTTGTAAATTCGACCAATTGATGATTTAAGAATGGTAGTCTAACTTCTCTGCTGTGTGCCATAGAATTTCTATCTGCATATCTCAATAATTCATCTAAGCCAAAAGTATTTGTATTGTAACTCAAAATATCTTGCAGCTCTTTAACAACAGGCTTTTTAAGTGAATTTGCATTTTTAAATTGATGCAAATATTCTTTGGAAATATTTTGATTGTTGTTTTGTTGCCGTATAGCTTTTACCTGCAATTGCTTTGCTGTAAATTGTGGAAAAAATGCAGCAAAATAATTTTTATAATTCCAAGTTTCTAAAAAATCATTTGCTATAAGCAATGCTTTTTCTTGTTTAAATTTTGAAAGATTAGTTCTCAATAATTCCTGCAAAAACCAGTGTGCATATTTCTTATATCCTCCTAAAATTTCATCAGCCCCTTGTCCATCAAGCAAAACAGTAATACCTTTTTCTTTAGCCAATTTGTAAACCATAAATTGAATAAAAACACTACTGCTTTGTAATGGCTCTTCTTGATGATACATCAATCTCTCAAAATTTTGTATCAAATCATTTTCATTTGGGCAAGTTAAATGCTGTTCAATATTAAAATACTTTGCAACTTGTTTACTGTATTGGGTTTCGTCTTTATCAAAACCTGGAAAAGATGCTGTAAAAGTTTGTGGTTTGTACTGATCATTTTGTATTGATTGGTGAATGGTTGCTACAATGCTTGAGCTATCTAAACCACCACTCAAACTGGTTCCAACAGTAACATCACTTCTTAATCGATTTTGAATAGATGATTTAAATAGGTCATTGAAAATAAGTGTCGTTGTACGAATCTCCTTAAAATCTTCGAAATTTTTCTTTACTACTTCATACCATTTTACAATGGAAAAATCGAATGTGCTTAAATTAATAGTGATAAAATGAGAAGCTGGTAAAGAAGCTATGTTACTATAAAAAGTTTCAGATTTATTTATCGGATTTGATGTATAACCTAAAGTTAAATAATTTAATAAAATGTAATGATTGATTTCTTTGGGAATACCAACAGACCAAAGAGCTTTCATTTCACTTGCAAAATAAAAATCGACGAATTTATTTTTGTCAACACTGGTCAAATAGTAGTAAAATGGCTTTTCCCCAAATCTATCTCTTGCAATAAAAATTTCGTTTTTTATATTATCAAAAATCGCAAAAGCAAACATTCCATCAAATTGATGCAAACAATCTTTTCCCCAAAACACATAAGCGGCAACAACAACTTCTGTATCTGATTGAGTTTCGAAAACAAATCCTTTTTTTAAAAGAAATTCTTTTATCTCAACATAGTTGTAAATTTCTCCATTAAATGTAATAACACAATGCAAGTAATGAAATGGTTGAGTAGCTTGATCACTTAAATCTATTACTGATAAACGCCTGTGTGCAAATCCAATATTATTATTTTCGCTCATCCAAAAAGCTTCTCCATCTGGTCCACGATGCTTTAAAGCATTTGCCATTTTCTGCAAACTTTGTTTATCAATTGCACTTTTTTTTGAAGAAATAATACCTGCAATACCACACATAATACAAACCATTTAAAGAAGTGCAATATACATTTTGATTTGAAAGAGTAACTTTAAACTATTCGATGTAAAATATCATTTCTATTTATGATTTGGGTGTTTAAAACTGTAACCCTATATTTGCACCCCAATAAAAAATGGCTGCGTAGCTCAACTGAATAGAGCATCTGACTACGGATCAGAAGGTTTTAGGTTTGAATCCTAACGCGGTCACCATATAGGAAGGAGCAGCATTTTTGCTGCTCTTTTCTTTTTTGCAATCGCTGAAACCCTTATCAGCACTGCAAAGCAGCGATAGTACCTCATTAGGTTGTGTGGTTTGAAAAGTATTGTTAGCAAATACCAGTTTTTCGGGAAATATCAAACCAAGCATTTTCTGCTTGTTTTCCAGTGTAGCAGTGCTGTAATAGTAGCCCATATTGCTGAGTAAGGAAAAGCCAAACTTGCAGTAAGTTGTAAAGCCACTATCTGCTTGCTTTAGTTCCGCTATCCTGCTTCGCAGAGCGGCACAATCCTTCGCATTTCTTTCTTTCAGTCTGTTGTAAGCATACTTATCCAATTCATCATTTATAAGCTTAATTGCAGCCTTATCCATCAGTTCATTATTCTTTGCTATTTCGGCTTCAAGTTTCTTAATTTCTACATCCCTGTCGCCTTCCTTAGTCTTAAAAATATCTTCCATAATAGAAATGTACAAGCTGCCAATTTCAGGCTTTAATGAAATGCTACTAACCCATTTATCAAAAGCAGAATGCAGTGTATTGCTTTTATGCCTTTCATTGCAACCCTTAGTACAATGGTAGTAAAAGTATTTGCCGCCGTTTCCTAATGCAGAACTGCCCGTTAATGGTTTGCCACATCTTGGGCATTGTAAATACCCACGTAAAGGGTATTCATCATTTACTCTTGCATGTTTTGTTTTAAGTTTCTTTCTGCCACTTAAAACGCTTTGCACTTCAAAAAAGAGTTCCTCACTTATTATTGGCTCATGAAGCCCTTGTACCAGTTCTTCAGGTTCATCATTCAAGGCTTTAATTCTAATCATACCATAATAAACAGGGTTACGTAGTAAAAGCCAAAATTGATTGCGGCTAACTTTCAATCCCAGTTTGTAGATTTCCTTTCTAAGTATTTCAATTTGATAAGTACCAGTAGCAAATAATTCAAACGACTTCTTTACAAGTGGTGCAAGTTCGGAATGTACAATACAGGGTTTGTTTGCTGCATCCCTTACGTTTTTATAACCAAAAGGAGCAGTGCTTACCCACCTGCCTTCCTTCATGGCTTTTCTCATTCCATTGGTAGTGTTCAATGAACGCCTTTGATTTTCTACTTGTGGTGCAGCCAAGTAAAAGGCTTTCATCAAAAGGTTTTCCGGTACGCTTTCATCTAAGGGCTGTTCTATTGCTTCCACAGTTACACCCAGCTTCATAAGTTGTGTAATCATGGTTAGTGATGCTTCCATGTTTCGGGAAAACCTATCCCATTTCACAATAAGCAATTTCTTTACAACGCCTTTGTTCTTTTTAATGAACTCCAAGAGGTTTTTAAATTCAGGTCGTTCAAAGGTCTTAGCGGAATGGTCATCCTGAAAATGCTTAATTACTTCAATACCCTTGCTTTCGCAATGTTTCCTTAACCTTTGTTCCTGGTCTCTTAAACTGTACCCTTTTTCGGCTTGTTCATCCGTTGAAACCCTTGTGTAAATGATTGCTGTTTGCATCTCTTTTATTTTTTGGTGCTTTATAAAGCTGATAATCCAGTTCACCCAACTTATAAAGCAAGTGTCTAATCTGTTTTATTTCTTCATCGCTGTATGTCGTGCCGTTTGCCTGTAAAATTTTCTTACATGCTTCAAGTGATAGCATTGTTTACACAAGTGCCTTCTCCTGTTTCTTCCAGTAAGTACAGCCGTCCGTAATTATTATTCATCTATCGGTATTTTAATTGTTGTTAAAAAACTTGTGATACATACGTTTTATAAAAGCATCTTTACCTTTCTGTCTCTTGATGGTAACAGTCTGGTCACTTTTTTCATTCATTATCTGCACATATTTTTTTTCATCAAGTGGCAGGTGTTCACAAAATTCAGCAGAATGTATATTACCGTTTTTGGTTTTAATAGTTACCTCTGCTAAATAATTATTTGTATGTATTGCATCAAGCAATTCTCTTTCCTTAGCACTTACTGTTATTGTATAGCCTAATTCATTGCTTAAATCAAAGTGGGGTAAAGCTTTCTTTAAAATCTTGTGTAGCCTGATATTAATATAAAAATCTTCATCATCACAGTTATAAAAAGTTTCCATTTTCTCACAGCCTATTATCTTTCCACTACCAGCTTTTGTAACCATTAAGCAAAGTGGTTGTCTATTGTGAAGGCAATAATGTAAACAGAACTCCAGGAGTGCCAATGTAGTTTTATATTGTTCATCTAACACACAAAGCAGCATCTTGATTTTCTCTATTTCTTCTTCTCCAAATCCTGTTTCCTGTAGGTACATTACAATATTGCACCAAACCATTTGCAGTGGGCTAATTATCAAAGGTTCATTGTTCTTTGGCTCCTCACCACAACAGGCATGAAATCCCTTTTTATCAGTTAATACAGGTATGGGTGTATGCAGTTGTTTTTGTGTATTTGCCTCTAATTCAAAGTATTTATCTATTTCTTTGACAAAAGAAGCCAGTACCACATCTAATGTTTGTTCAGTAGCTGCAATTTTGAAAACCTTACTCATCTTATATGTAATTTAAAATTTTGACCTTACCTTTGCAGCATAAATAAATGGAGCGTATGGGAATCAAACCCATTTACTAAGAATGACAAGTCCCGGTAATCTAATCTGAACGCCCCATATTATTTACACTAAAAACAAACCATCTACGCCAGAGTCGCCAAACTTTTTGTAGGTGGTTTATTTTTTTATCCGTTAACCTTCTTATCCAGCTTTTCTTGGTATTCATCTTTTAGTTTATCATTTAGCCACCACTCTTTTAACCCATACCAGTATTTCCTGTCATTAGGTACATCCTCTACAATAAACTTTCCCAATACCTTTTTTGAAACCAATACGCTTAGCTTGCCAGCAAAGGAAGTATAGTTGCCTGTATATTGTGCTTCTTTCACAACATAGTCAAACATATCCCTGCCACTATACAAGTCGTTATTAGTTTTAAGAAACTTAACTATGTGTGATTTTAATGTACCATTGTTAATAGTACTAACCTTTCGTTCTTTCTTCTCTGTCTTAACCTCTACTGGTTTGGTATCGCCAAACAATGTTTGGGTTTTAACCACAGTACCCGCCTTTACATTACTGGCTTCTAAAAAAAGCTGCCACTTGGCAACTTGCTCTTGTGCAGCCTTCAATTGTTGTTGGGCATATTCTATTATTTCTTGTTCTTTTTCCATAACTATTTTGTTTTACTAAAGAATGACAAAGCAAAAATACTGAATATAGTGAATATACCAAGCAAAATGTATATTCACTCTTTATTAACATTATGTGGAAAAGAACTTAAAAGAAGCTTGGAAAAATGAAGTAATACCCTTATTCTTATTTCTCACTTGTTTAGCTTATATTGGCACTCTTTTTTAAAATACCTGTATAAACTAACATGTCAAGTTTAATATTCGAGTTACCCAAAATTGTTGAAGAAGGCAAAAAAGAAGCCGAACGTATATTAGAGCGTATCAGCAGCCAAAGCAAGCTGGCACTGCAAACCAACGAATTGGTATTACCTGCCAAAGACGTTAGCGGCTTATTTAAGGGCACAATGCCTAACCCTAAAGAAAAAACAACAACTATAGATGCAAGCCCTGAGCAGTTGCAAATGTTTGGTTTACGTCAAGGTAAATTACAGGTTCATCAAGAAGCAGAATGGGTGAATAGGCTTGTATATGGCGATAATTTATTGGTAATGCAAAACCTTTTAGCAGGTGACCCAGACAGTGGCTTACCCAGCATGAGGGGTAAGATTGACCTCATTTACATTGACCCACCTTTTGATAGTAAAGCTGATTATAGAACTAAAGTAACTCTACCCGGTACAAGCCTTGAACAAAAGCCTACAGTTATTGAACAATTTGCTTACGCAGATACTTGGAAAGATGGCACAGTTAGCTACCTAAAGATGTTGTACCCTCGTTTAGTATTAATGAAGGAATTATTAAGTGATAAGGGAAGCATCTACGTACACAATGACTGGCACGTAGGTCATTACATTAAAATAATTATGGACGAAATATTTGGTAAAAATAATTTTAGAAATGAAATCGTATGGAAAAGAAGACTACGCCCAATGAACCAAACAATTCAATTTGGAACATTAACAGAAACAATATTTTGGTACACTAAATCCGATGACTACATTTTTAACATGCTTTATACCAAAGAGGGTACAGAAGATTATGTCAAAGAAAGATTTAGATATAAAGAAAAAGATGGTAGAATTTTTTCATTAACCCCATTAACAAGCCCAAATCCAAGACCGACAATGAAATATGAATTTATGGGTTATGCACCTCCTAATTATGGTTGGTCTGTTTCTTATGATGTCATGCAAAAGCTTTATGATGAAAATAGATTATGGATGCCAGAAGATAAGTCTAAAAGAATAATGAGGAAGCAATATTTAAACGAATGGAAGGGGTACATCATTCAAAATTTATGGGATGATATTGCTCCGATAAATCCTATGGCTGATGAACGGTTAGATTATGGCACGCAAAAGCCGGAAAAGTTATTAGAAAGAATAATCGCCGCCTCTTCTAATGAAGATTCAATTGTTGCAGATTTTTTTGGTGGTAGTGGTACGACAGCAGCAGTAGCAGAAAAAATGAAAAGGCGGTGGTTAATAAGTGATATTGGTAAACCTGCCACTATGGTAATGCGTAAACGCTTTATTGATATGGATGCAAAGCCTTTCTTTTATCAAAGCATTGGTGATTATCAAAAAGAAGTATTTGCCAGTACAAAAATTTATAAACGTGTTGGCGACCTAAGCCAAATAATTCTTAGCCTGTATGGTGCAATACCTTTTACTGAAGAACAAGCACCCGGCAGAAATTTAGGCTATATTAAAACCGATAAAGTATTGGTATTGGTAGATAGTCCGGGAAAGCTAACAGGCAAGGCTACTGTAAAAAGAGCAGCAGAGTTAAAGAATACTTTTTTAGGCGGTAATTGGAACAAAGTAACTGTACTTGGTTGGAACTTTGCCTACGATATATCAGAAGCCATTATACAACATAAAAACGATGTGGAGGTATTAGTTATTCCACCAGACCTATTAGATAAATTAGGTAGTAAGAAAGGATATGAAAAGATGGCAAAAGATGGCAGTGTAAGGTTTAGCAGTTTGCAGTATCTTCTTATCAAACCAATTAAAAAAGAAAAGGGTAATCAGGAACAGGAAGAAACAATTACTATTTCATTGGATAATTATATCCTTCTTTCCCCTGATAACATACCGTTAGACGATAAAGACAAAGAGAAACTAAAACAAATAATTGCAAAAGACCCATTGGCATTAATTGAGTATTGGAGCATAGACCCCGATTATGATGGCGAAATATTCCGCAGTCAGTGGCAGGATTATAGAGAAAATACTGCCAATGATACAGACCCTTACCATTGCATTACAAGCACTACATTAACAGTGCAAAAGAAACTTAGCAGAACAGTTTGCGTAAAAGCGGTGGATGTATTTGGTTTTGAAAGTATAGTTATAGAAAAGATTTAATCGTTAATAATGAACCCGACCAATATAGGCACAAGAGATATTCCTTTAAAATTAGCGAATGCAGTTTCGGCTAAGGCGAAACAAGCATTGGCTGATGGCAGTCTATTAGATGCAGTTACACCAGTTACAAAAGACCTGATTAAGTTTTGGTTCTTGCCACCTTACACCGAAACCCGACCAGTAAATTTTCACGAAGGTCAGCAGCAAAGTATTTTAAACATTATTTACCTACACGAAGTTTTAAAGCTAAAATCAGTTAAAGAATTTTACTTAACAGTAGCCCCCGATTTGCTTGCTGAAATGAATGCAGGTGAGTTAGCAAAAGCTAAATATGAAATACCAAAGTATGCCATTAAAATGGCAACTGGTACAGGTAAAACATGGGTGATGCACGCCTTACTTATTTGGCAATTATTAAATGCGAAATACGAAGAAACAAAGTCAGGCAACTACACCAAAAACTTTTTGTTGGTAGCTCCGGGTCTTATTGTTTATGAAAGAATTTTAGATGCTTATTTGGGCAAAGAAAATACCAATCAGGAAAGGATATTTGAGCAGTGCGACTTTTATAAATTTCAAGACTTATTCATTCCACAAGCATATAAAGATGATGTCTTTGGCTTTATTCAAAACAATGTTGTAAAGAAAGAAGAAATAGGCTCTAAAATTACAGGTGAAGGAATAATAGCAATAACAAACTGGCATTTGTTTATGGGCATTGAGGAGGAGGAAGAAACAGAAGCATCTGCATTAGACAATCCAACATCAGTAATAAAAGACCTCTTTCCTGTTACTCCTGGCACAAGTGGCGGCAATGATTTAAGTACATTAGATAATCAATATTTACGTGGCAAAGAGTTAGACTTTTTAGCTGCATTGTCCGATTTAATGGTAATGAATGATGAAGCACACCACATACATGAAAACAAGTCTTATGGAGAAGTTGAAGAAGTTGAATGGCAAAAAGGGTTAAATAAAATAGCAGCATCAAAAGGCTCATCATTTATTCAAGTTGATTTTTCTGCTACTCCTTATGATGTAACAGGGAGCGGACAAACAAGAACTAAACATTATTTTCCCCACATCATTTCCGACTTTGATTTAAAAGTTGCCATTCGTAAAGGTTTAGTAAAAACCATTGCAATTGACAAGAGAAAAGAACTGTCACAACTGCCTTTGGAATTTGGTGCAATACGGGATGCTAATAAAAAAGTAATAGGTCTTAGCGATGGTCAAATCTTAATGCTTAGAGCAGGGTTAAGTAAACTTAAAATTTTAGAAAAGCATTTTACAGAATTTACAAAAAACAAAGATGGCATTTCAGAAAAGCACCCTAAAATGTTGGTGGTCTGCGAGGATACAACAGTAAGTCCTTATGTTGAAAGTTTTCTATTGGCAGAGGGTTTAAATGAAGATGATATAACAAGAGTAGATAGTAACAGAAGTGGTGAAATTCCTAAAGCTGAATGGCAGATAGTTAAGCAAAAACTGTTCAACGTTGATAAATATGAAAAACCAAAAGTAATCATTTCAGTATTGATGCTTAGAGAGGGTTTTGATGTAAACAATATTTGTGTCATTGTACCATTAAGAGCAACAACAGCACCAATACTTTTAGAGCAAACGATTGGTAGAGGACTACGTTTAATGTGGAGAGAAAAAGATTATGAAGATATAAAAACTGAAAGCAGAAGAAACCTTTTAGAATTAAAGAAAGAACCTACCTCTTACCTTGATTTATTAACCATTGTTGAGCATCCTGCGTTCATAGCTTTTTATGATGATTTATTGGCAGAAGGCTTAGCAGGTGAATTGGATGATGAGCCAGAGACAGGAGGTCAGGTTTTAGGTGATTTGATTACAGTTGGTCTAAAGGAAAATTACAAAGATTACGATATATACTTGCCCATAATAATTCATGAAGCAGAAGAACAACTAACCCCCGGTGATATATCTATTGCTAATTTAAAGCCCTTTACAGGCTACGATTTACAACAATTACAAAAGATACTGGCAAACGATGGAGAAGCCTTTTATTCAGAAGAATTGACCGTTAAAACAAGGTTTGGCAATTATGTAGTTTCGGCAAGTTTATTCACTGCACAAAGCTATAATGAGTACCTGCAAAAGTTATTACACACTGTTACCAACAGAATGGAAAAAGTGAGTGAACGAAAAACAAAACCAATGCCTGTAATGCAGGTTAATCAAATGCAGGTAATTCAATTATTGGATAAGTTTATAAAAGAGAAATTATTTAGCCAGCCCTTCAATCCATTTGAAGATAACAATTACAAAATTCTCTTGGCTCAAAATGGCATTGTAACAGACCATATAGTGAAGGAAATTGGTAAAGCTATTTATGAGATGCAGCAAAGTGTTGACGTATCAGATGCAGAGGTAAACAAACTTTGGTTTTCATCCGTTCAGGAAATTAAAATGCGGCAGAAATATGCTTTAGATATTACCAAAACTATTTACACTCACTTAGCATATCCATCTAATAAAGGTTTGTTTGAAAAAGAATTTATGTTGTATGCTGATAGTGACAGCGAAGTAGTTAGTTTTTTAAAAATATTAGAACACCAGCACCAGTTTGTTTTCATCACTTACATTCGTAATGACGGGTTGCTTTCATTATATTATCCAGACTTCATTGTAGTTACAAAAGAAAAAGTCTATGTGATAGAAACTAAGGGTCAGGATAAAATAAAAGATGAGAATGTAAAGCAAAAACAATTGGCAACCTTAGCATGGTGTAATAAAATAAATAAGGTTTCACCCGATAATAGAATGGGTAGAATTTGGGAGTATGTACTACTAAGTGAAAATCACTTTTACAGCTACAAAAACAACGGTGCAACTATTACAGAGATATGTGAACTTGCAAAGGTATCAGAGGCAAACGTAAAGGGCTTGTTGTTATAGTGTACATAAAACTTTAAATATTCAGCAATATGACTTCTTTAGGAATAAGAGCAAACAACAACGAAATATATTATGCTGTATTACAAAAAACCGATGAAAATCTTTATTCACTCACATCTTTGTCTTACTTGATGATACCAGTTTCATTAAGTTTTCCAGAAAAACTCAATTTCATTAGGAAAACATTTAAGGATATAATTTTTGAATTTAGTGTTAATAGAGCAGGTATTAGAATCGCCGAATCGGTAGCTCAAAGCATTAGCATTGAAAGGATTTCTTATGAAGCTATATTGCAAGAGGTTTTATCAAGTTCATCAATTGAAAAGTATATGACTGGTCAGATTTCTAATATTTCATCAAGATTAGGGATTCAAAGAGATAATTTCAAGAAAATAATTTCTGGAGAGATTACACACGAAATTTTCGACCCGGAAATAAAGTATAATCAAAACGAAAAAGAAGCAATCTTAGTTGGCTTAGCAGCATTAAATCTATAATTATGAGTTTTGGAATTACAAAGGCTACTCTTGATTTTGAGCCAATAAAAGAAATTGGACATCAAGGCAGAAATTCAACTGTATACTTAGCACACGACAAACAACTTGATGCAGAACTTGTCATTAAGAAAATTGAAAAGAATAAAATTCCTAATCCAGCAGAGTTTTACACTGAAGCCAAGCGTCTTTACGATTCAGAACACCAGCACGTAGTTCAAATTAAATATGCTTGTGAAGATTCAGACCATATTTATTTAGCCATGCCCTTTTATAAAAATGGTTCTTTGAAAACGTTGATTGATACTCGTTTTTTAACTGTACGAGAGATTCTTCGCTATGCTACTCAATTTCTTTCAGGTCTGCATAATATTCATGTAAAGAAATTAATTCACTTTGATGTAAAACCAGATAATATTTTAATATCTAATTCAGATGAAGCCTTAATTTCTGACTTTGGTTTGGCTAAAAATATGAATGCACTTGGCTTATCTTCAACTGATAAAGTATATCCAAGACAAATTCCCCCAGAAACCTTTTCACAAACCCATCATAGCATGTTATATGACATATACAATGCTGGTTTAACATTATACAGAATGTGTAATGGTAATCAATATTATTATCAACAAGTAGGTCAATATCCTGACCAGCCAGCATATATTGCTGCAATCTGCGGTGGAACTTTTCCTAATAGAAATATGTATTTCCCTCATATACCAAAATCATTACGTAAGGTTATAAATAAAGCACTTAGTGTCAATCAAACAGACCGTCATCAAACAGTTTTAGAGTTGATAAATGACCTTAGTCCTATAGCCCAATTACTTGATTGGAAATTTGTCAGACTTGCCAATAATGACACCTGGACTTTAGAGGATGCAGATAGGAGATTTGTTGTATCTTTAACGTGGGCTGGCAGCATATTTGCCATTGACACACAAAAGACGGTTTTTTCCAGCGGTAACACGACTAAAGTATCTACAGGCTGTAAAAATAATATCCCCTTGAAAGACGTTAACAAAGAAGTACAAGATATACTACTTTCTCTCGAATGAAAAACAAGGTTATACATAAAAAGCAAAAATCAAGAGCGGAAAACTCTTTTCCATATCTTTCTATACCTATAGAGCAAAGATTAGCGGCTTCAAATAATATTAATTTAACTGATAATTATTCAATAAAGGAAAGTGAGAATTATTGGTCTATTACTCCAAAAGACCAAAAGAAAAAGGATAAATGATTGTACCGGTTATCCTGTCGTTTTTTTCAACCAAATAATGGGTCTTAGGAAAAAATATACATTATTACAAAGATTTGAACGCAATGTAAGATATAGCTTGTCTTGCTTGCTTTCAATGGCTTTTTCTTCAAACCACACAAAGATTTTTCATTGGTGGCAGATAATTTTATTTTTTTGCTTCTTCGGATTTATGATTTTCATGCTTTCGCTTAGTCATTGATTTTGGTTGACAAACTGCATATCGTTATTCAGCTTCTGTTGTGTCACTCACTTGTACGGTTGGTTTTCTATTGAGCATTTCCCCAACGCACAGAGCCTGCCCGACAACCCACGCTGCAAGGTAATAAGGTGTTCCTCATGCCTATTCGGCAAGCAGATGTGCCAAACCAATGCAGCAGCAGCAATAAAATCTGTTTATAAACTTTTATGGTATTGCTGCACCTGCATTGCCCTTCGGGTGCTTCGCTACGCTACGCAGTTTGTCACACTTCTTGCAGCTCATGCGGCATTCGTCACGGCAGCTACTGTGTCCTTCACGCCACTTCGTTCATTACTTCCTTCGTTCCGCTTCATTACACCTCGTTCGTAGCCTGCCCATTTGCTGCAAGGCAGGGCATCCTTTCCAACCCACATAGCCTGATAAGAAAGTATGCACCTGCATTTCCGCAAGCCATCCCTACAATACTCACTGGGTTTCATTACGCTTCACTACGTCATTCATTCACTTCAGTAGCGTTCAGTCCACCCGCTGCCCATTATTTGGCTCGCCTTGCGTACCCATTTCGGCTGCGTTCACCTTGCGGCTGCTAATTGCTCATGTCGTACCTCCATTTCGCAAAGCATCGCTAAGGTTCACTTGCATAGTTCAGCCGCCTCCGTACCCTGCCGGGAAATTTACTGCGGCGGCTTCCTATGGAGGCAGCATCGTAGCAGCCCCTTAGCTCTGCTTCTTTTACATTGCCCTGAAAAGGGGCTGCTACTTTACTGCTGCCCCCTCATGGGTGCTCGCAGGCACTTCCGTTCGTTCCTCTCTCCAGTGCCTTATGGCGGCTCGCCACCCACGCTACAGTGTGGTCAAGTGTGCCACACGGCTATGCTTCTTTTGGCTCAAGGCTGTATTACCTTTTTGCCAACGCACAGAAGAACGTTTTAAAATCTACATTCCGTTTCAATTCATCAATAGTACATTTGCTAAAATGATTAGCATTGCCTTATTACAGGATTACGATATTGATTAAGAACAAAAGAAAGCCAGTATCAGGCATTCGTTTTTTGAACCAAACAAATATTGACTTAGCACAGAACTACATGGAAGAAAAAGCAAGGTCATATTTTCCCCATAATCAGGTATTGGATGTTGAAGTAGCAATGCTTTCTAAAAATTGCAGGGTAGTTAAAAAATATCAGCAATACATTCTTAAAAAATCGGGCAAGTTGAATGCTTGATTTTATTCTGCTTCTTAGTCTGCCATTAACGTCAGTTTTCTTTTAAAAGCAATCAAAAAAAATCAGCAAGTTAGTCGGCTGGCACAAACCCACGCTTTAAAAAAAACAAGGAACTACGGCATAAACACAATGCCAACGCTCAAGCCTATCTTTTATTCCGTTCCTCCTTGTTTTTTTAGCCACGCCGCCTGTTGTATCTGCTTTCTTTTTTTTCCTTTTTTCTTTTAAAAATTAAATTTTATTTACAATGAAAAATGCAAATGATTATTTCGGAAGCAGCAACGGTTCAGAAAACTTCTATGTGCAAAAGCCCTCATTAATTCTTTACACAGATGGAGTGAAAGACTTGGCTGAAACATGCAGTGCATATTGGCTGATTGATTTAATTGTTAGCCACCAGTGCCACAAGGAAATTAATCTTGAACGCTTTCAGGTTTGGGATTTAAAGAGGGTGAAGGATAATGTTTTCACTATCCTTTGCACCGATGGAAACAAGAACAGGATTACAGGTCAGGAAATACCCTTTAGCGATTTTCCTTATGATGTAGCCACATTATGGCTTGTTGATGGCTGCATTATGCTACCAAAAGAATATTGAAAAAGGGCGGGCAGCAATGTCCGCTTTTTTGTTCAACTGCACGACCCTTTAATATCAATACATCTTTTGCCCATGTGTTTTTTATACAGCAAAAATAGCTACGGCAGCCCACCGCACCGACCTGACTAAAAAAACCAAAAGACTACGGCATAAACACAGACCCGGCACACAAAGCCATCTTTTATTCCGTTTCCTTTTGGTTTTTTTTCTGCCTTCGCTGGTGAGAAGCTTATAAAAAATTCACATTATGCAAAAGCAGCTTCGTATTATCACCAGTCGCCGTTTGGCAGTTTGTCCTTTCAGCCTTTCATTGGGTGCAGTTCCTTCTTTACCATCTTGGGTTTTCGGTAAGCATCTTGGCAGGCGTCCAGTTTATTATCGTTATCGTGGTTCTCGGGTTTTCTGTATTGGTTCATCTGGCTGGTATCTTCATTGTTCGCCATCAGGTCGCCGTTGGTTATCTGCATTGCCCTTTTAGGGGCTTTGCAGCTAATAAAAAAGCCTTCCCAATAATGAGAAGGCTTTTGAGCAAAAGCATTTTTAATATTACGCTACCTCAATTATTGCAAGGGCATTGTATGCACCATTATTTAATGAGTATTGAACAGAGTTTACCTCTTGGAAAAACTCTACTTGAAGGAAGTAAAGCTTTGTGCCTGTACCTGTCGGTACAGCAGCAGGGGTAAGGGTTACAGCACCCGAAGTTCCATCATAAGGTAGGTTTACTTCATTACTGTACTGTGTTTCACTTGTACCCAAATTAAAGTCAATAATTGAAAAAGCACTTTTTATTGTTAAATGGGTAGTTCCTGATGGTGCAGCAATATCATTGATAGGAACAAGGTTTGCAATGCTTACTACACCTGTTGCAGTTGTTACTGTGTAAGGTTTGTAAAGCACAGCTCCCAAAATTGCTTTGTCATTGAAATTGAAATTTTTCAATAACGCTTGCCCTTCGGGAGTAGCAATACCAACATCAACAGACCTTTCACCTCTTACACTTGTAGTGTCAAGGTTTTTAATCTGTGTCATAATTTGTGTTACCCTTGCAGTAACACGGTTGTCTGATGCAGAAGAAACCATGTTTCTGATTGCATCCCTTAATACTTTGCCTGCTGTAGCAGCAGAGCCAAATTCAGAACCATTTTCTTTAGTCCTGGCAAAAGCTGGGTCATTTGCAATTCTATCACCACTTACACCGCCTTTGGTACGAACCAAATAACCATCCTGACTTTTGTAGAAGGTCATATCCTGTAATGTTCCTTCAATTTTTAAAATGCCATTTAATTTAGCCATTGTTATAAAATTTATTGGGTTAATAAATACGATTACATCCTTTACAATACTTAGCTCTGTTTCGGCTGTTATAGCCTCTCCAGAGCGACGGAGGGCATACTTTTATAGTTCCGCAAGCCCATATTCCTAATTTGTCGCCAATGGCTTGCTGCATCATTGTATCAAGCATTGCTTCCCTGTCATAGTACACATAATGCCAAGCCCAACCATTACGGATAATAATACTATCCAGTCGCAAGCCATTGAGCTTTGCACTAACCAGCACCCTGCCATACAAATCTTTTCCTGTGCTGTCATACACTACCATTTTTCCAATGATTAAAGAACTTACAAACTGATAAGCACCATATCCACCGTTTTGTTTTAGTTCAGGTGCATCAATCTTATTTAGCCTTACAGTAAAAGACCTGTTACCAGTTTTGAAAACATAAGTATCTCCATCTTTCACCCTAACAACCCTTGCGGTTTGTTGTGCTCTGCTCTGTGCTAAAAAACACATCGCAAACACTATTGAAATAAGGGTAACTTTTGCCTTCATACATCAAAACTATCTCAGCTTTAAAGCCATAAATCAACACAGCCTTTTCAGCTTGCCATCTGTGCCGATTTTGCCGCCCCTTGCATATTATTCCTGTTAAATTCTTTAGTATTTTTGTACAGCTTCGCTATACCAACAGTATGGATGAAGTACAGATAAAGTATCAAATGCAATAAATAAGATGGAGAGACTATGTATTTACCCTAAAGATGTTCAGGTTGTTACCGGAAGAAGTGAAAGGTACGGTCGCAGCCTTATTAGGCAGATTAAAAAGAAGTTCTCTAAGGAGAACCACCAGCTTGTAACAATAGAGGAGTTTTGCCAATACACAGGTTTGTGCATTCACTCTGTTAGGCAGGTGTTGTTGTATTAATTTGGGTTTTGGGTTTAACTTCTTTCTTTTTTGCAAAAAGAAAGAAGCAAAGAAAAACTTCCCCTGTATTCGGTCAGGTCTTGGTTAGAAGCCTGTAAGGGAGTATAAATACAGTAGCTACGCTACTTTCAGATGTTTAGGCAGGGCAATAGGTTCAAGTAGTTTAACTGGTATAACTGCCTTTAATTCATATATTTTCTTGAATTTCTCGACTAATTGGTTTGAAAACTGTACTATTGGGGTCACAAAAAAAGCATCTCTTCTCGAGGTGCTTTTTTTTTGCAATTGTAATATTGATCATCAGATTCTAGCATTCATTATGCTCAATAAAAAAAAACCGCTTCAAAAATTTGAAACGGCTCTAATTAAGGAGACTTAATATATTATAGGACCATTTGGTTTTCTTCCATCATTTTTCTTAGGTTAATTAATCCGTATCTCATTCTTCCCAAGGATGTATTAATACTTGTATTGGTTATTTCTGCAATTTCTTTAAAACTTAAATCTGCAAAATGTCTTAGTATAATCACTTCTCTTTGTTCATCTGGCAAACTATCTAGCATTACTCTAACTTTTTCGTGAACTTGACTTGTTACAATTCTTGTGTCGGCTGCATCTACGTTTAGTTCTAATAAATCGAATAAATTGTTTTGATCACCACTTGTTGTTTGATTTCTCTTTTCTTTTCTAAAGTAATCAACACACAAATTATGGGAAATTCTTAGTGCCCAATGCAAAAACTTTCCTTCTTCATTGTAGTTTTTGGTTCTCAACTTGTCTATTATTTTGATAAAAACGTCTTGAAATAAATCCTCAGCAAGTTGCTTGTCTTTTACCAAATAAAAAATAGTTGAAAATATTTTCTCTTTATATCGAGAAATCAAAGCCTCAAGTGCAGTATCATCTCCATTTTGGAATAAATGAACAAGATCGTTATCCAACACAAATTGGTGTGTTCTCATAAAGTTAGGTTTTATAAGTTTTTTTTAAAATATAGGATAGTTGGATAATCGATTAGCTTTTCGCATTTCGACTGCCAAATTACATACCTAACGTTACCACTAAAATTTTATTGAGCAATGTTGAAAAGATAACACAATTCAACGCATTATCCACAGCGAAAAGCGAAAATAATTGAACAATTATTTATTTAAATTTTATGTTTGTACTAATGGCTACAAATACAAAAAATAAGAACATAAAAGATAAGCAAACCAATAACGCTACAAGCAATGATATTATTATAAAAAATGCAAGAACTCATAATTTAAAAAATGTCTCAGTCACAATTCCACGTAACAAGTTAGTTGTAGTTACAGGTGTTAGCGGTAGTGGTAAATCATCTTTAACCATCGATACATTATTTGCTGAAGGACAAAGAAAATATGCTGAAAGTCTAAGTGCTTATGCACGTCAATTTATGGCTCGTATGGTTAAACCCGATGTAGATGATATTAAAGGTTTATGCCCAGCCATTGCCATAGAACAAAAAGTAATAACTCGCACCCCAAGAAGCACAGTCGGAAGTATGACTGAGATATATGATTACTTAAGGCTATTGTATGCTAGAATAGGAAAAACAATTAGTCCTATAAGTGGTAATGAAGTAAAAAAAGATGATGTAGCTGATGTAATAAACTGCATTAATCAATTAAAGAATGGTGATAAAATTGTTATTTTAATTCCATTTAAACAACACGCCAATAGAAATACAGCAGAAGAACTGAACATACTTGTACAGAAGGGATTTTCAAGAATTGTTCATTACAGATGGACATCAACAAAAGGTGTAGAAAATTCTGAAAATACTACCATTAGAATAGAGGAATTATTGGAAGACGAGAAAAAAATAAATGAAGTATTTGATAACAAATCATCCAGCAATAAATACTCTCAACCTAACAATTTTGTAGTCATAGATAGAATTGCAAAAAAAGATTTTAATGAAGACGATTTGCATAGGCTATCCGATTCTATTTCTACAGCATTTTATGAAAGCAATGGAGATATTTATTTAGCAATTAATAGCGAAAAATTAAAACATTTTAATAATAAATTCGAATTAGATGGATTAAAGTTTGAAGAGCCAGTTCCCAATCTTTTCTCATTCAATAATCCATTCGGGGCTTGTCCGGTTTGCGAAGGCTTCAGTCAAATTTTAGGAATTGATAAAGACCTAGTTATTCCAAATAAAAACTTGAGTGTTTATGAAGGTGCAATTGCTCCTTGGAAAGGAGAAAAATTAGGTTGGTGGAAAGACCAATTTATTGCTAGTGCAAAAGGATTTCCAATACATAAACCCATTATGGCTTTGAGTGTCGACCAAGAAAAACAATTATGGATGGGTGTAGGTTCAGCACTTGGGCTTAATGCTTTTTTTAAAGAAGTTGAACAAAATTTGTATAAGATACAATACCGAGTTTTACAAAGTAGATACAGAGGTAAAACAACTTGTACAGAATGCGATGGTTACAGACTAAGAAAAGACGCATTGTACGTAAAAATAAATCATAAACACATTGGGGAATTATGTAATCTCCCTGTCAAGGATTTGAAAAAATGGTTCGATGACTTAAATTTATCAGTAACAGAAAAAGAAATATCAAAAAGATTATTAATAGAAATTCATCAACGTTTGCAAACATTGATAGATGTTGGACTTGGCTATCTTACATTAAACAGACTAGCAAATAGTTTAAGTGGCGGAGAAAGCCAAAGAATACAATTAACAAGAAGCTTAGGTAGCAATTTAACTAACTCATTATATATACTTGATGAACCCTCGATTGGATTACATAATAGAGATACTGAAAAACTAATTAAGGTTCTAAAATCTTTAAAAGAATTAGGGAATACTGTGGTAGTTGTTGAGCACGATGAAATGATGATGCGGGAAGCTGATTATATTATCGATATGGGACCTCTAGCCTCGCATTTAGGAGGCGAAGTTGTAGCTTGTGGCAACTACGATGAATTGATAGCAAATCCCAACAGTTTAACTGGAAAATATTTGAAAGGAGAGCTATTTATTGCTCCACCAAAAAATACAAGAAAATTTTTTAGAAGTATTACTGTGGAAGGAGCTTCACAGAATAATTTAAAAAATATTGATGTGACTTTCCCATTGGGTGTTTTATGTGTAGTTAGTGGCGTTAGTGGTAGTGGAAAAACTACTTTAATAAAACAAATTTTATATCCTGCACTACAAAAATTAAAAGGCGAGAGTGCTGAAAAAGTTGGGCTACACAAAGCCATTACAGGGGATGTAGATTTTATTGATGTCATTGAAATTGTTGATCAGAATCCTATTGGTAAATCTTCACGTAGTAATCCAGTTACCTATATTAAAGCTTATGATGAAATAAGGGAGCTTTTTTCTAAGCAACCTCTATCTAAAATAAGAGGCTTTTTACCCAAACATTTTTCTTTTAATGTTGATGGTGGTCGGTGTGATACTTGCAGTGGTGAGGGTGAACAAATTGTGGAAATGCAATTTTTGGCTGATGTACATTTAACTTGCGAAACTTGTGGTGGCAAAAGATTTAAGGATGAGGTTTTAGAAGTTACTTACAACACAAAAAATATTGATGAGGTTCTGAATATGAGTGTTGACGAGGCCATTGCTTTTTTTAATGCTACTAAAGAAAGTACCAAAGTTGGAGCAGCACTACAACCATTACAAGATGTTGGCTTAGGATATATTAAACTTGGCCAGTCGTCAAATACATTAAGTGGAGGCGAAGCACAACGTGTAAAACTTGCCAGTTTTTTAGGCAAAGGAAAAGGCAGTGGGCATATCTTATTTATTTTCGATGAGCCTACAACTGGTTTACATTTTAACGATATTCAAAAACTATTGGCATCATTTAACGCATTAGTAGAACAAGGACATTCATTGTTAGTAATTGAACACAATACCGACGTTATAAAGAGTGCTGATTGGCTTATTGATTTAGGACCAGAAGCTGGAGATTTGGGAGGAAATTTAGTATTTGCGGGTGTACCAAAAGAAATTAAAAAAACAAAAGCTAGTTACACAGGTAAGTTTATATAAAACTTAGTGCAACTAGCTTAAGCATTATCCTTTATCGATTTATTGTATTATACTGATCTGTTTTTTGTAGCTGATTTTATTTTGTATATCCAAAATGGTTACAAAATAATTTCCACTTGCAAAATGTTTAACATCAACAATAAGTTTATCACCAATTTTAACATTTGAAATTTGTTTAGACATTAGTTCTACTCCAAGTTCGTTATAGATTTTGATGTATCCCAAATTAATGATTTCATTAGAAGTAATATTAACAAAACTTTTAGCTGGATTAGGATTTACGAGAAAACTACCAATAATCTCTTTACTAATTCTTACTGCTTGTATATTACTATATAAAGCCTTGTTAGCATCAACCATTTTTAAACGATAATACCAAACTAAAGCACCGCCAATATGATTATCCATTAAGTTATATTGTTGAGAAAAAGCCTTGTTGTTAGGCTCAATTTTGCCAACAATTTCGTATTTATCAAAAGTTGGGGTTATTGATTTTTCAACTATATAACTTAACATATTTTCTTCATTTGCAACAGTCCAGTTTAACAATACATTATCATTCTTTTGCATTGCAGAAAATGTAATTAATTTTACAGGTACAGGGCAAACAATGACTGAAGAGTTAGTATAAGATACAGCATTAGATCTACGACCATTTGCTTGTGCTGCTCCCATTTTAGCCCTAACTGCAAACCAGTTTAGTGTGTCTCCAACATCATTTAAAGTTACGTTTGTTGCAGTAGTTGTTGCAACAACATCCATATACTGACTTCCTAATCTGCATACATCGTAAGCAGTAGCACCTGTAACTGCTGACCAGCTAATTTTTGTAGTGCCAGCACAAATGTCTGTAAAAGTTATTCCACCAGGAACTCTAAGGATAATGAACGATGTATCAGAAACATCTGAGGCAGTACCCTGACTTACTCTAATTCTTGCATTTTTTGATGTAGCAGTACTTGGTACAGACCAATCCAAAAACCTTCTATCATTTGGAACAGCTGAATTAATAACAATCCAGGTAGCACCGTCATTCACAGAATACTCTACTTTAAATGGATTTACTGTTTCGGCAGCATCCCAACGAATTCTTTGAGATTCATTCACACCAAACGACTCCCCACCATTGGGATATGTTACTACTATTTCATCATTAAAAGTGTAATCTAAAATTACATAATATTTTTGTGGGCCATAAGGAATAGATTTGCCTTTTACTTTTAAAGAATAGTTGCCAGAATTTGGATGATCTAACTGAATTTGTTCCATATTATTTATCGAGTCTACACCATTGACTGCAGGATTACTTAATGTACTTCCATCCGGAACAGCACCAATATCTAATACCCAAGGCAAGTATTCATTAGAATTAGCATCTTCAATCATTTTAGCATCTATATTGTTAATTAAACTAATGGCAGCCCCGGCATTAGCTTCTCTATCGTTCCAATACACCATAATTTTTGCTTTAGCCACATTAGCAGGAATGTTGATTGTGTGCGTATTTGTAGCATTCGTAGTAATGCTGCTTGAAAAATATTTTACGTTTTCAATACATTCAACAGCTTTTCTAACATTAATTCTTCCCCAGCCATAAATAAAATCAGGGCCAGGATTGCCTAAATCATCTGCTGTATTTAAAGCAACAGCCTTTATTAAACTACTTTCAGGGTCTGTTCCTCCATTTTTATTTTTATATGCTTGATATAATACAGCCATATTTCCTGCTATGGCTGGACAAGCCATTGATGTGCCAGAAAATACAGCAAAAGTATTATCAGGCTGTGTTGAGTTTACGCTACTGCCAACTGCAGAGATATCTGGCTTAATTCTACCATCTGGCAAAGGACCTCTGCTACTTGTACCATCAGCAACATCCGACTTCGATAAATTGGCAACTGTCATTACATTTTTTCCAGCCTTAAAACCTCCTGTAATATTTCTCCATCCACTGATTCCACCACAGTTAGTATTACCTGAGTTACCTGCTGAGTGTACGTACATTAAACTTGGGTATGTTCTAATTAACTGATCACTTGTTCGTGCATTTGCATCATAACCAGTATTACAACTTTGACCTAGAGAATGAGAAATAATTCTTATTAAATTGTTGTTGTAAATACCTGGAAAAAGATTATATGGGGCATAGTTATCGTAAGAAGTTAAAGTTGCTCCAGGAGCTTGACCTCGAACTAGTGGATTAAAATTACCAGCACCTAGTATTATTCCAGAACAATGGTCGCCGTGAGTATTTGCAGCAGCTGTATTTGTTGCATTATTAGTTAATCTTCCTTGAAAATCTATATGTGGACCTATATAACCATCATCTCCTATGGCAATGTTTACACCAGTTCCATCAAGTTTTTTTCCATTTACCCAGTTATCTGAACTTTGAACAAAAGTTGTTCTGTGGTCAGTTACAGCTTGGATATCTTCAACCAATCCTGGATGTGTGCAGGGTTCTATGTATTGCACCAAAGGATTTGTGGCAATTTTTTTAATATTTTCAATAGATGCTTCTACAACTAAAATATCAGTAGATTCGGTTCCAATTTTAACACATTCAATTCCCTTAGACAGAAGGGAATTGTAGAAATCATCTGCTGAAACTGTTGGTAAATAACTAACATTCACTTTTAAATGATTATTGCTCGATGCAACTGCCCAGGAAATTTGAGATGGATTATAAAGTGAAGCATCAATTTTATGAGCAGGAGATGGTTTACTCACAGCATAAACATTGTAAGAACTTAATTTATAAAAATTATAGTTAATTGGGAATGATGCAACAAAAGTATTTGTTGGTAGATAGTCAAGCAATAGAACATCTGTATTGAGCAATTCTGATTTTTTTTGTTCAGCAGGAAGTTCATTAAACTGTAGCCACAAATAGTATCTTCCATTGAAAATACAATCTGCAAATTCTGTTGGGGTATTTGAGGGATTTTTTTCTGGAAAATTATTCGTAAAATTTCCTGATTTGAGGTGAATCACAACTTGACTATTTGAACTTGCAAAACAAAATATTGCTATTAAAAAGGAAAATAAAAATTTCATAATTTTTTTTTATCGGGTAAAGTTAATTACACGTAACATAATTTGTAATAATTTTTTAACAAAATGTTAATTTTTGATTTTATTACAATGTAAAGCAACATTATTTCTTAAATAAACATCATTTAACAGCAAAACTTTATATTTTTATATTTCATACGTTTTTGTTGTTCTACAGGATAATTATTTTTTATGAAGAAGTATTTTGCATTATTCATCCTCGTTTTTTCTTGTTCACCTCTTTTTGCATTTCACTTAAAGGGTGGTTGGATACAATATGAACATCTTAGCACCGACTCTTCAAAAAGAACCAATACCTACAGAATTACAATTAGACAATATTTATCTTGTTCATCTTCAGGCAATCAAATTGACCCCGATGTTTACCTTGGGATTTTTGATGGCAATTCCAATGCATTGCTTCAAACTCTAACAATTCCACTTTCTTCTACAGATAGACCAAGCATTACAACATTTGACCCTTGCATCAACCCCAAACCAACTCCGGGAACTGTTTGTTACAGAATCGACAATTATATTTCCATTGTTGAGTTTCCCTTTAGCGATGCAGGATACATTCTTGCAGTGCAAAGATGTTGTAGAATTGGAGGCATTATTAATCTTATAAATTCTGACCAACTAGGCGTAACATACTACAATAAAATACCTGGCAATATTCTTGGAACAAACTATGCAAAAAATAGTAGCCCTGTTTTTTTACAAAAAGATACTGTAATAGTTTGCCACAATGCTCCTTTTACATTCGACTTCTCCGCTACTGATGCCGACAAAGATTCGATAGTTTACACATTTTGTAATGGATTGAATGGTGGGAGTTCTGGTAATAATGGAGCAAGACCTAATCCACCCTTTAACCCACCATATCAAAGTGTTAACTATGCTTCTGGCTACAGTGGTTCTGGTCCAATGGGACCTAATGTAAGTATCGATTACAAAACAGGTTTAATTAGCGGAATTGCTCCTAATACAACTGGTGAATATGTTGTGGCAGTTTGTGCATTGGAATATAGAAATGGGATTTTAATTGGAAGTAATAAGAAAGAGATTCATATCAATGTTGCAAATTGCGAATTATCTGCCGCCAGTTTAAAACCTAGTTATATTACTTGTGATGGATTTACACTTACTTTTCAAAATGAGTCTTCTGCCACAAATATTACCAGCTACAAATGGGACTTTGGAGTAAAAAATATTTCTACAGATACATCTTCAAATCCCACACCAACTTACACTTACTCAGATACAGGTGTGTATAATTTAAAATTAGTTGTAGCATCGCAGGGATGTACAGATTCGGCAACTTCTATTGTAAAAATATTTCCAGGTTTTGTGCCCAACTTTTCGGTTACGGGATATTGTTTTCAAAACCCTTTTTTATTTAACAACACTACTATTGCTCAATATGGTTTTGTAGATAGTGTATATTGGGATTTTGGAGAAACCTCTTTAAACAACGACACCTCAACTTTAAAAAATGCAAGTTATAAGTACTTAACCCCCGGCGATAGGACTGTAACTTTTTATGCACACAGTAGCAAAGGTTGTGAAGATACTATTAGTAAAATTGTTACAGTATTCGACAAACCTTCTATTTCGTTGCCATTTAAGGATACACTTATTTGTAGCATAGACACATTGCAATTACTATCATCATCAAATGGCAAGAGCTACAACTGGAGCCCCAATACCTACATATTAAATTCAAACTCTCATAATCCATTTGTATTTCCCAAGGATACAACATTGTATGTTTTAACAGTTACTGATAATGGCTGTATCAATAGAGATACTATAAAAGTAAATGTGCTTGATTTTATTACTGTTGATGCTGGTCCTAACAGCAATGTTTGTTTAACTGATAGTTTTAAAATGCAAACAAATAGTTATGCCCTCAGCTATGTTTGGACGCCTGCCCTAACATTAAACGATTCTACTTTAAAATACCCATTTGCAACACCAACTCAAAAAGCTACCACCTATTATGTAAAAGCAAATTTGGGTAAGTGTCAAGATAGAGACTCTGTAACATTATTTACTTTTCCTTATCCTACAGTTACAGTAAGCAACGACACTTCAATTTGTTTAGGGCAAAATGTTCAAATTAGTGGAACATTTACTGGCGATACGTTTACTTGGTCTCCTTCAAATAGCTTATCAGATGGTACAATATTAAATCCTGTTGCCAGCCCCGATTTTACTACTAAATACCTACTAACAGCCAACTATTTATCTGGCTGTTTAAAGCCTGTGACAGATACTGTTGAAGTGGAAGTAATACAACCGTTTTCGGTTTTTGCAGGAAGAGACACATCGGTTGTTATTGGACAGCCTTTGCAACTACAAGCATTAGCTAGCAATTCTATCAATAAAAACTATGCTTGGACGAGTATTCCCACAACTGGAACACAATTTTTAAACAATACCAACATTGCAAACCCTATTGCTACTTTTTCACCATTGTTTGATAGTGTTAAATACATTGTAAGAGCATATACAAAGGAAGATTGTTTTGCAAAGGATACAGTTAAAATAACAATTTATAAAACCGCACCAGATTTATTTGTACCTGATGCTTTTACCCCAAATGCAGATGGGAAAAATGATATCATTAAACCAATTCCAGTAGGCATTACTAAACTTAACTATTTTAATATCTATAACAGATGGGGAGCTATGTTGTTTACAACCTCTGAAATTAATAAAGGTTGGGATGGCAGAGTAAACGGAAAAATTCAAAATTCTGGGACATTTATTTACACTGTTGAAGGAGTAGATTATTTAGGTAAAATAATTACAAAAAAAGGAACTGTTGTGCTGATAAGATAAGGACTTGTAGATTTTACAAAATAGCTCGAATACTTGCTCTACCAATATTAATAACTCTTGACTCACCGGGCTTTCTTCCCTCATAGTTGAAGCTGATTTCAAAATTATTATTAAGCCTTTTTGTGAATTCTATGTTCCATAAATAATTTTTTCCTGGCAACAGCCCGTCAAGCATTATATAACTTGTAGTTGTGTTTTTTTGACCAATATATTCGATATTGGTAAATGTAAATTTTGCTATCAAACTATTACTTTGTACACTGTTGTACTTACCCTCAAAATTTAAAGAATTCGCAACTGCCCTCTCTCCACCAAATGCCTGACTGTTTTGCTTTATAAGATTTTGATAAGAAAATTGCAATCGATACTTTGTTAAGTTGGTATAAATAAACTTAGGCTCTGTTTGTATAGAAGCAATATCATAGTTTCTATTATTAAATTGAGGAGTGCTTAACTCATTATTCCCATACTTATACATCACCTCTAAAGTATATGATTTCTTAAAACTTGTTCTTGCTTTTATTATCCAATTATTAAGTTTTCTGCTTTCAAGTCCATAAGTTAATAGTGCTTTATTATAATTATTTATGTTAGTAACATCTATCCCCCAAACTGCACTTATCCGATTAATCGAAATTGTATTTGTAAAAATATTTGTGAGGTTAATTAAAGCTGTATCATTAAAATTTGTTTTAAATGGGTTGATATGAAAATTCCCGTCGCTAATAATTTTTTTACTTGTTTGTAGAGATGATTGAATAATAATTTTTGAAAGTATTTCTCGTAAATTTTTATTATTAATAGAGGCAGCAATTGAACGAGGCATGATATTGATGTTATAATTAAACTGATTATAGTTTGCTTTCACAAATTGATTAGTAGGTGTATAAATTCTAATATATTTTGCCTGGTCTTGAAATAAAGCCAACTCAAACTCATTTAACTGTGCTATACCATCAGCATTATAATCATTCCAGGTATATTGACCTCTCCCTGCAGGGACTTCTAAATAGCTAAAGTCTCTTCGTTGTTCTTGACCAGCACCTAATTCATACAAAACATTACCGTTAACAAATCCATTCCATTCATTAATATTATATTGTATTCTCCCCAACAAACTGTTATCTGCTTTTAAGTTAGTAAAAGCGGCATTTATTACCTCCAATGTTCTATATGTTATATTTACTTTGAATTGATGATGATTATTTTGTAACAATTCTGTTGTTAAATTATAGTTATTACTTCTATCAATTTTTTGAAAAGAGTTTTTATAAGGCAAGTAGTCAAATCTGGTGAAATAGTTAAAACTCCATTTATTATTTTTACTTTGATTGCTTTTGATAAAAGCAGTAACGGTGGAAAAAGAAAAACTTGAAGGAACAATAGTGTCGTTTTGTTTAAAACGTTGTTCATTTTGTTCCAATGAATAACCCATACCAATTGAATAACTTTTAAATTGTTTAAAAGTTTTTGCAACTTCAACATTCGGTTTAAAAAAATATCCTACTAACTCTGGTGTATTGTTTTTTACAAAACTAATATTAGTTTTCAATTGCCATTTATCTATAGTTTGAACATTTTGTAAGGTATGTCTAAACCCATTAAAGGCATCACTTCTGATGTATCCTTCTGCTATATATTTTAATAAATTATTTTTATTATCGGTTAATTCAAAACTAATTTTTGGTAATTGTTCTGTAGCTGAAGTGTTAATAATAGGTAAGCCCCAATCTCTTGAAAATTCAACACTACGTATCCTTTCAAGTGGTTTAAAATTTTTATTTACTAATTCATAACTAAGTATAGAATTTAATTGCAATGTTTTTTTGAATTTGTCAGTGTGCTGTATCAATACTTTACCAGCTATCCCTTTATTGTTGCTTTTGTCGTAATTTGAAAAAGTATTTATGTCATAATTGCTAATTGCGAAGTCAGTATTAATAGTAGTTTTATTAGATATGTTATATGCAATACTAGTTGCTATTATTTGCTGTGTTTTGGGAGTTATTAAAAACTGTGCAGCCTCATAATTGCCTTGTGCCACACCTGCAATTGGGGCAATCCATTGATAAACTTTTCCATTGTTACCATTAAAAAGGGCAACATAGTTTCCTTTATTTACACCTACTTCAGTAAATATTAAACTATACCTTGCACTGTCTTTATTTGTAGAATAAACATAAATACTATCATTATTATTTATTGGGCTTACTCGCTTTGCATACAAAATTTTTGTTGTAGAAAAGCTATCAATACTTTCGTATGGATAAAATGCCTGAAGTGCATTGTTACCAATATTTGCCAAAAATTGTTTTTGTTTAGCATCTAATTGCTGGTTAATAGAAGAATTTTTTGCATCGGAATTTGTATAAGCTGCAATACTTATCTTTAATTTTTTATTTACCTGCATTTCATTACTTACGTAAAATAAAGAATTTAAAAAACTTCTTTCAGCATATTCAAATTCAATTTGAATTCTTCTGTCTTTTGTAATCATTCTTTTAGGGGTAAACGTTACCTCTGCAGTATTGTAGTTAATTACATAATCTTGATCTTCGCCTCTGAATAATAACTCTCCATCAATAAAAACTCTTTCAGTTCCTGCTAAAACAATAAAATAAATTTCACTATTTGCTCCTTGCAATCTATATGGGCCCTGATTTCCTTCTTGTCCATTAAAAACATTTCTGTTAAACTTGCCTTTAGCAATTGCCCCTGCAACTAAAAATTTATTTTGAAGTCTAGCACCATTTTTACTCTCTTGCAAATAAGATGCTCCTTGCAGCCGTTTATAAAAATTTAAAAAATAATTTTGATTTTGTCTTAAGTCAATATCACCCAAATTCAATTGCCAATGTTGCTTTTTAAATTGTAACAATATTTTATCAAATTCATTCAGGCGTTGTGTTGTACCATCTGGCTGTATTGGAATATTATTATCGGTTATAGCTGCCATCATTTCAATACTATCGCCTATAAATCCATTCATCTGCAAATTCAACTGCGAGTTAAAAACCGCATCCTGATTATTTCCAAAACTTAAATTTCTACCAAAACTACCGCTGTAATTAATTTTTCCAAAGTCTAAAAATGAATTATTAGCATCGTATTGTGATGTATAATTATTGTTAATTGAAATTGGTTTTGAGGCAATAAAATTATTTTTTATACTGTCATAATTAAACCTTTGCAAGGTTTGATTAAATTTTGTTTCAAAAGTTCTATAACTTACCTCAACACTATCTGCTAACAGTGCTTTTTTCCAAATCAATTGTGTAGTAATTGGATCAATAATGTAATAGCTAGTATCTACATTTTTTATTTGAAATGTAAATGGCACAATACTTTTAACATCTAAAATAACTGTCGAATGTGTACTTATTTTTTTATGCTTAAGATTTGAAGCATTAGAAATTTGAGCTTGTGATTGAACACAAACTAACAACAATAACACCAAATATATTTTTACAAAAAAGTTCAATTAAAAAAAGTAATAAGTAAAATTACTTCATAAACACTAGGTTATTTATTAGTTTAATTTAAGTGTATTATCAGTTAGCATTCTTAACGCTTGCACCACAGCTGCAATTATAAATACAACTGCCATTACAAAATTTAGCAATTTAGTTCCATTGCGAACTTTAATAATAATTGCTTTGCCTCCGTACATATACAATGCTAAACCAGCTAAAGTTCCAATACCACAACCTATTGTAAAAATATTATAGTCTACAAAAGTTTTTTCCATCCCATTTAAATCTATAACGTAAGTACTCCAAATAAACCAAAATGGAATTTGTGCAATATTAACAGCACTCATACTCACCCCTAAAAAGAATCGGTCAATTTTATTTTTTAAAAGAATTGGCTTCTCTCCTTCTTTGTATTTGACTGCAGAAATAAAACTTAAAATACTAAAAGCCAAAAACATTAACACAGCTGCCCAGCCAAATATTTTATAAAATAATTGATGGGTTGTAACCCAATTAGTACCAATTAATACTAAACGCAAATAAACAACTTCAATAATTGTTACGCCTAAAGCATATTTCCAGGCTTGTTTTAAATTTTCTTCTACTGCAATTTGTGTAGATGTTAGACTCATTGTCCCCAATGGTAATTGCCCCAAAAAGCTTACCAACCAACCTATGCATAAAACTGAAATAATATGTAACATTTAAAAATAAATTATATTAATGAAACTAAAGCCAAATAACTTTTTCGGGATAATTAATAATGTAGGTGTTTAAATAAGATTGTATAGTAAGGTTGTGATGATATTGTGTTAATTGTTTTTTTAGTTTTTCTACTTTAATTTTTTGAGCTAATTTTTCTATTTTTCCCATGCCAAAAAAAATGCCATTTTCTATTAAAAAATAATGTTTAGCCCCATCGTGAATCAAGCAAGTTTTTCGGTTAGCCTTTAATGAGTCAATAACAAACTTTACTTTTGTGTTGTGTTGTTGAATATCATCAAAAGAACTCATAGGTTCTTTACTCAAAAAAAACATATAAGGATCAATCATGTGTTGTTTACACAATGCTATTAAAGATTGTCTTGCTTCTATAAGCAATTGAAAGCTGGCAATAGGCTGCAAAATCTTTTTTTTATTATCAATACCCAATCTTAAATAACCTTGTAAATCTTCAAACATAAATACACCATATTGTCTTTCATAGTGCTTTTGACTTTTATTATAAATAGGCCACAACCTTTTAATTTCAATACTTTCAAATACTGATGCTGCTAAATCACTGCTGCAATCTCTCCATGTAATATCATATACATCTTTCAAAAAATCTTGCTTTTGTTTGGTAGATTTATTGTTTGAAAAATGAGAGGTGACACGTTTTTTTAAATTAATTGCTTTGCCTACATAAATCACCTTTCCTTTTTTGTTATGAAAATAGTATACACCTGGCAATGATGGTAGTTTTTCAGAAATGTCTGTAGTAATATTAGGTGGTAAATATTGAGCTTGTTGCCTTCGTTTGGTAAGTTTAATTATTTCTCCACCCTTATCTTGCTGCAACAAAAGTTTTAATAATTCCGTAGTAGCATTAGCATCTCCAAAAGCTCTGTGCCTTGCTTTATTGTCTATATTAAAATGTTTACAAATACTACCCAAGCCATACTTCGGCAAACCTGGAAATATTTTTCGAGACATTTTTATGGTGCAAACCTTAGGCAAGTCAATATCAAAACCTGCAACTTTCAAATGTTGTTTTACAAAAGCATAATCAAAGTTTACATTATGTGCAACAAAAACTCTATTGCTTAATAAATTATATATATATTCTGCCACGTCTTTAAACTTGGGAGCAGTAGCAACCATAGCATCAGTAATACCTGTCATTGATTGTACATATTTTTGAATAGGTCTTTCCGGATTTATGAGAGTTTGATATTGTCCCTCGATTTTAAAACCATTATATAAAACAATGGCTATTTCTGTAATGCAGTTTTGTGCAGCAAAGCCACCAGTGGTTTCAATATCAACTATTGCATACATTAAAATAAAAATTAGGAAGCTAAAATAGTTAGTGTATAAGTAAATAAGCCGATTTTTTTATTTAATACTAAAAACAATAAAATGTTTAATAAAACTTTATGTTTGTTACAACTTATACATTAATGAAACAAACTATTTTAATTACTATTTTTTCTCTAGCTACCTTGTTATCTTTATCACAAGACTCTACCAAAACTTATCAAAAAGCCATAGAATTTTTTGAGAAAAAAGAATACGCTAAAACTATAAAAGAGTTAAACAAGCTTTTGGCTGTAGATTCTAATAAAACTGATTATCTTTTTTTAAAAGCAAATGCCTTAGCCGAATTAAATCAGCTTGAAAGTGCCTATAACATATACACGAAAATTATCAAACAAGACTCGGAAGATGTGAGTGCTTTAAGTCAAAGAGGTTTACTATTAAGCTCTATCAAAGAGTTTGATGCTGCCATACAGGATTTTGACAATGCTCTTAAAGTAAAAGCATCTGACTCGGCAAAGGTTTTTTTACTAGTGAACAGAGGTTCAGCAAAAGCTGCTACAAGAGATTTCGAAGGTGCTTATGATGATTTTTTAAAAGCATATAAAATTGATACATTAAACATTGGTACACTTAATAATCTTGCTGTAGTTTGCGATGAAACAGGAAGAGGAAATGAAACCTTAAAATATTTGTATAAAGTAGTTGATATAAACCCAAAATTTGTTGGTTCATATTGCAATATTGGTTTTAAATATCAAGGAATGGATAATCACAATAAAGCCATTGAGTTTTTTGATAAAGCATTACAAATCGAAAAAAATCAACCATTGGCGTTAAATAACCGAGGCTTTAGTAAGTATAAATTAGGAGATTTGAAAGGTGCTCTATCCGATGTAAATAAATCAATTTTGTACTATCCATCCAATTCATTTGCTTATAAAAATAGAGCATTAATATATTTAGCAATGCAAGAAGTAACTAAGGCCTGCGAAGATTTACATGCAGCAATAAAAATGGGGTTTACTGAAATGTATGGCAAAGAAGTGATGGATTTAATTGAAACCAATTGCAAATAAATAATAACACAAACTAATTAAAATTTATATTTACTTTGGTTCAAGTATTTTTGCTTTATGTCAATAACCCCACAACTCAAAAGCAGGTGTAATAATACCTGCGAATTATGCAGCAGTGAAACAGAAAATTTAGTAGCATATACGGTTCCTCCAAAGTCTGATGATTCAATAAATAATTTAGTTGCATTGTGCAATAATTGCTATAATCAAATTGTTGCATCCGATTATTCCAATTCAAATCATTGGCGTTGTTTAACCGGTAGTATTTGGAGCGAAGTACCATCTGTGCAAACACTTTCTTACAAAATTTTATCTAAATTAAAAAATCAGGATTGGGCTTTAGAAACTTTAGAATCTGTTTTTTTAGAAGATACATTAATAGAATGGGCAAATGCTGAGGATGAATTAGAAGCTGCAAAAATTATACATAAAGATAGTTATGGCGTTGTTTTAGAAACTGGAGATACCGTAATTCTTACACAAAATTTAAATGTAAAAGGAGCTAATTTTATTGCTCCCAAAGGAACTACAGTAAGAAAGATTAGATTAGTGCCTGATAATGCTGAACAAATTGAAGGAAAAATTGAAGGTGATACAATTGTTATACTTACCAAATATGTTAGAAAATCTGTTTAGTTAATTATTAAAAATTAAATACCAATTAAAATAAAGCACTCTGCAAAGCAGTGCTTTATTTTTTTTATAAAACATTGGAAAAAAGGATAGAATATAATCACACTCTACTAATTTTAGAACTTTATTACCAATACTAACTTTTAAATGAAACTAAAAGCTATAATTTTTTTGTTTTTAAATGCAACCGGATTTGTACATATTTATTCTCAAAAATCAGATAAAGAAAAAAACATTATCATTGAATCTGTTAAAGATGAGTTTGCTTTTGTTTATAATAAAAAATTGAACCGGGTTGAGGTTCAGGAAAAACAAATTACAAAATATAAAACACAATTATCTGCCGCAAAAATTCCTATAGGTGAATCCTATACAGATAATATCACTATTGATAATGTTTCAATAAAGGTAGATGGCGACAAAGCAAAATGGATAACTCCAAAATATGAATATTTATCCCAGGATGATATTTTTTTTTCAGATCAACACATTTGTTTCTTCGATGTTGATTTATACAAAAAAGGTAGCTCAACAGAAGTTACATTTGAAAAAACTTACATAGATCCAAAATACTTTTGTCAGGTGTATTTTGATGAATCTTATGATGTTCAAAACAAAGAAATTGTAATTACTGTACCACGTTGGATGAATGTTGAGCTAAAAGATTTCAATTTTAATAGCAACAACATTGTTAAAAATGTTAGTTACAATAAGAAGGATGATGCAGATGTATACTCTTATACAGCGTCTAATATTATTTCTTCAAAAAAAGAAAAACATTGTCCTGGGCCAACTTATTATTTACCGCATCTATTGGTGCTTACAAAATCTGCAAACCTACCTACTGGCGAAAAATTTACTTACTTCAATACAGTTGCAGACCAGTACGCATGGTACAAACAAATTGTAAAGAATCTAGATAACGATTTAGTTGTTTTAAAAGCAAAGGCACAAGAAATTACTAAAGATGCTAATACTGATTTAGACAAAATAAAAGCAGTTTTTTATTGGGTTCAAAATAATATTAGATACCTGGCTTTTGAAGATGGAATGGCCGGCTTTAGACCAGATAAAGCTCATGAGGTTTTACGTAAAAAGTATGGCGATTGTAAAGGTATGGCACATCTTACAAAAGAACTTTTAGTAGCCTTAGGTTTCGATGCCAGATTATGTTGGATTGGTACAAACCATATAATGCACGATTACTCTACCCCATCACTCAGTGTAGATAATCACATGATATGTGCTTTGGTATTTCAAGGCAAAACATATTTTTTAGATGCAACAGAAAAATACATTGGATTTAATGAATATGCCGAACGCATTCAAGGAAGACAAGTGCTTTTTGAAAATGGTGAAAAATATGTTTTAGAAAATGTACCCACAACTACTTATTTACAAAATAAAGATTACGAAAAAAGGATATTAACAATTGATGGCACTAACTTAAAGGGAACTGTGGTGCAGGAATGGTATGGCGAGGAAAAAGGGTACCTTTTGTCTCAATTAAACAATATTAAAAAAGAAAATGTTAAAGAGTCTTTTCAGAAATATTTAACCGAAAACAACAACGATTATATTATTTCCGATTTAGTTACTTCCGACCTAAATAACTACGACAAAGCAGTTACAGCTAAGTATACCCTATTACACAAAAATGCTTTATCATCTTTTGGGAAAGAACTGTATTTAGAAGTTGATTACAGAAAAGATTTTGGAAATTTTATTTTCGATACCGCAGAAAGAAAACTAGACTATTGGCATTATTTTAAGTTCAATGTACAGCAAGAAACTGAAATTAATTTACCTACAAACGCTAAAATTACTTCGGTACCAGATAATCTGATAATAAAAAATCCAGATTATGAAATTAATATCACCTACACCCAACAACCTACTAAATTACTATACAAAAAAAGCATTATTATAAATAACCCTAAACTACAAAAATCCAAATTTCTGCAATGGAATATCGATTTTAAAAAGCTAAAAGACTTTTATGGCGAACAAGTAGTTATTACAACCAATTAAAAAATTAACCCACATACAATGAAAAGAAATATTTATACGCTAATAACATTTTTCCTACTTATTAATGTTATCAATGTTGTAGCACAAGATAAAAATGATATTATTTATAAAGAGCGTTCCGTAGAAGTAAAAAAAGAAATTTGGGGAGAGGTTAATACAGCATTTGATGTAAACAAAATTCCAGATGAATATAAAGACGAGAGTGCCGTAATCATTGCTCGTTCAGTATTCTATTCCCAAGATAAAAAAAACAGAGTAAAACTTACATTATTCGGTCCATCTTTTAAAAATTCAAGAAATAATTATATCACTACTATCAGAGAAAAAGTAAAAATTAACGATCAATCTGCATTGGATGAGTATGCAAGTTTGGAGTATAGAAAACAAATAGACAAAACAACGTCGTTTGGTTTATTTAGTAAATTGCTCGATAAGGCATTTACATTTATTGGTGTTAAAATTACTAAACCAGATGGTAAGATTTTAGAATTAAACATGGATGAGGAAGTTTTAACAAAAGATGAGAAAAAAAAGAAGGAAGGAAAAATTGCAATATCTGGGCTTCAAATTGGCGATATAATGGAATATTATATTAGAATAGAAGAAGTGCAGGAAAATAACGAAAAAAAATTGGGGCCATACTTTTTTGTAATGGGTGGCGACCACCCAATGCTTGATTTATCAGTAAAATTTATTATTGATAAAAAAGCCGGAATAGCTTGTCGTTCTGCAAATGGAGCACCCGAGTTCAAGCAAACTATTACAGAAAACGACGATTTTATGTTTGAGTTACATCAAAAAAATCTTCCAAAAATTATAAGACAAATGTGGCAGATGCCATACAAGCAAATGCCTTATGTTGTATTAACATACAAAACTACAGGTGGCTTTAAAAAACCTTTTATAGCAGGTGCCATTACAAAAAACATAACACAAGAAGACTATTTAGATGAAATACAACCCATCCTAAACCAAATAATTTATGCAAGTCAAACGCCCTATGAAATTTCAGGTGCTATGTATAAAATTAAAAGTTATATGGAAAAATCTGCACCTACAAAACTTAAAAACCTCTCACCGGATTCCTTGGCAATTTTAATGTTTTATGTGTGGCAGCATTATTATGGCTATTATTTCGACATCAGCAATAATTATCCAACAGTACCTACTATTGGAGGCTGCGAACTCAATGATTATAGTCTCTATAATTTTTACACATTATTAGCACTACATAAGTTAATGCAAGAGTTAAATATCGATAATGAATTAGTTGTTATTACTCCCATTGGAAGCCCAAACTCAAAGGATATTATTGACTACGGTGATTACGATTTATTACTAAGAACCAAAAGCGATAAACCCATTTATTTTTCAATGGACAATAGATTTTGTAGTCCTTTTGAAATACCTGCACGTTATCAGGGTCAAAATGCAACAGCTTTGGATGTTGATTTAAAAAAAGGTTTCTTTGGAAAATCAAATAGCTACAGACAAACAAGTATTAAAATTCCAAGCAGTACTGTAAATGACAATATTACTAAAGAGGAAATAGTGTTAGACTTCAATACAAGCGATATGAACATTACTACAGTAGATAGAACGTGTTCAGTTGCTGGTTACTACAGAACATCTACTCAAAAACAATTATGTCTTCCAGAAGAAACTGAAAAAAGAAACGCAAAAACCCTTGGCGTAAATGATATTGTAACCCGATTAAACGAATCAAAAAGCACAAGAAAAACTGCCGATGAATTTACTAAAATATTTACTGAAGCTAAAGCAAATTGGAAAGATGATTTTAAACAAGAAATAAAAGAGCAGTTTGATATGGAACCTAAAGAAGTTTTGAGTTATGATATTAAAAACTATGCCTTAAGATATTGGGACAAATATTTTGTTTACAACTCAAAATTTACAATGGAAGGTTGGATGAAAAAGGCCGGTAACAATTATATTTTTGAAGCAGGCAAACTAATTGGAACATACAGCCGATTAGATAAAAAAGAAAGGGAAAGAAAAGTTGATGTATACATGCCCTGTGCAAGAGCTTTTGAATTTTCAATTACAGTCAATATACCAGAAGGCTATTCAGTAAAAGGAATCGAAACTTTTAATAAAAACATTACAAATTCCTCAGCATCCTTTGTTTCAACTGCCACACAAGTTGGATCTACAATAAAAATTAGTGCTAAACGAGTTTTTAATAATGCATTCGAGCAAGCCAGCAATTGGGACAAATTACTAGAAGTAATGGATGCCTGCACCGATTTTACTACTCAAAAATTATTATTCGAAAAAAAGAAATAATGCTACTTCGATAACCTCCAAAACATAATTTAATTTGTTATAAAAATAAAAAAACATACTATGCCTAAACAGTGTTGTGTGTGTGTCGGTTGTGAATCTAAATCATTATCCTCTAAGTATTCACTTGGTTAAAATAACAGATGCAAAAGCTGCAACATCTACGCTTAAATTTGTTAAAAATTAAATAATGAGTACTTCAATTTTCATAAAAAACAAAACCCAATTATTGCTATTGGGTTTTGTTTTATTTTTTTCCAATA